>NZ_JBVTQX010000005.1:0-368111 GCF_055755235.1 Alteromonas sp. R7
TTTTGAAAATTTATTTTCTGAAGCGTTTCTTCTAAACTCCCGTCTTTACTGGCCTATAAAGGTAGTAGAGACTTACTTCAGAAGGCTTGCTGTTTTGCTTTTCCCCCGAAGCGGATGCGCATTTTAGGGAAATGAGCGCTCACGTCAACACTTATTTTGAAAAAGTTGAAAAAACTGAACTAACCGTCTATTTTTCGCTCAAATGTGATAATTAGTAGACAATATGGACTAATTACTAATAGGATAGGAATTCAGATCCTATAAAGTAGTAGTTCTTAAAGTAGTATTTGATCCTGCCGTTATTATATTAATGCTTAATATTAGCGATAGATATTAAGGCTTGCGTAAAGGAATACGTATAAGAATGTATATAAGCGTAAATGACCTATGCTTTGTGTTCTTTATAAATGTATTAATACTGGTGGTGTCAGAAATTGACTACGCAATAATTATAAAGGTGGGTTTATGTTACGAACTCTTACACTGCTGTCTGCGGCAATACTAGCAACTCATGTTAGTCATACAGCAATGGCACAAGAAGTATCCTCAAATGATGCTGTTCAGCCACCCGCGTCAGCGAATATAGAAAGTGCTGACGAGTCAAATCATTTTCAAACCGCCTTCTTAAGACGTCAAGTAAACCAAACTATGTCGGTTGGCCGAGCAATCAGTTCGATCGCTGGTCATTATCCGCAAGAGATTGTGTCTATTGTGGATATTGCTTTAGATACCTATCCAGACAAATACAGAGAGATCATTTTTGCTGCTATCTCTGCACAACCTGCGTCTACTGAAGAGATTGTACAGCTGGCTATTGAGAAAGAAGTAAGTAGCTGCCCTAACATTGTTCAGTTAGCGATAAAAGCAGAGCCGACTTATGTCGACTTTGTTGTGCAGGCTGCTGCGGTTTCAACACCTGAAGAGCTAGATGAGATTGTACGCGTTGCCGTGCTTACTCAACCTGACGCAGCAGACAGTATTGTTCAGACATTATCGCAAGAACATCCAAATAAGATTGTCGATATCATGACAAGCGCATTGAATGCTGTTCCTTTTGTTGGTGAGTATGTAGTGGATGCGCTTCTGGCCGTGTTTCCTAACGAAGCAGAAACGGTAGTTGAAACGGCAGTGAGAGAGTCTGCGCAGCAGCGTGAACAAGTAATGCGTATTTTAAATACTGCGCAACACGCGGGTGTATCTCAGGATAAGTTAAAAGAATACGCTATGTCTGCCGGACTAAGCGAAGACGACTTTAATAGTGCACTGGGCAATTAACCCCCTACTAATTGATTTTAAAAAAAACGGCGTATTGATTTACTCAATACGCCGTTTTTGTTTATAGCTGTACTAGTATCTTCAACCCTTACCTGCTTTTTAACAACAAGCAGCAAGCGATAGCAATCAAGCCTACTTCACAATTAAACTTGATGTTTTCAAAAGAGCTCAGTTGTTAAAGGAATGCAACATAGCGGCTTCTTTATAAAGGGTTAGTTCTGCCTTTAGTAAGTCCACTTTCGCTTTTATCTCTTTTATTTGGGCCTTAATTTCATTTTGTGCGCGGGCATTTAACACGAACATATCACTGTCACCTGCATCGAAACGTGTTTTTTCTACTTTAGAAAGGGTTTTCGCTAGCGCCGCATTTTCACTTTGAAGAGCAACAATGTCTTTCGCCTGCCCCCAATAAACTAGCGCTTGTTCAAAACGCTGAGTTATCGCTTGCTCAGTAGAGGTTAGCTTGTGCTCTAGCTCTCTTTGCTTTGACTGTAATTGGGCTTGTTCAGCTTTCGCCTTCCTGTTTCCTAAAGGGTAGGAAAACGACAGACCTACTTTTGTTTCGGTACCGTCTAAATTTGACGGACCAGAACCTATATCTCTTGCAACCGATGCTTTTAAATCTAACTTCGGCAATAACGCGTTACTAGCCAGCGCAGCCTTGTTATTTACCACCTGCTGTTCTAATTTCATCACATCAAGTTCAGGGTGATTACGAAGGGCATTGCGAAGAGTCATAAGCTGACCGTTACCAACCCAGAAAGGCCAGTTGATATCTTTCGGCGGGTTCGCTTCATCTACTATCAACATATCTCCCTTAGGTGAACGCCAATAAAAAGAAAGCATTTGAGCATGTGCGTCTCGCTTTTGCTTAAGCTCGGCAAGCAAAAGGCGCTGTTGCAAAATGTTGGCTTTAAATTCTGTCAGCACAACATTGGCTAAATCTCCCTTCTGTACGCGGGTCACCAACGCTCTTTCACGTTCTGTTGCGGTGTTTAGCAACTCTGTAACGGCATTAACCTGCAATGCGCTTTCGTACCACGCAACATATTCACTAATCCCCTTGTAAACAAAGTCATTAATTAAACTTGTCGCTAACGCTTGCCATTGTGAAGTCGCTAGCCCTGCATTGGCTAACTCCGTTCTACGCTTATCCAGTTCTCTATTTTTAAGTAGAGAGATGGCAATGCCCACACTTGCCTCGCCGCCAGACAAGGTTTCGTAATCGGCTTCGTACACCGGGAAATCACCGTCCGATATACGGTACTCGGTATAAACTGAGCCATTAAAGTCTTCGAACGGATTAGAAAAGCGCTGCGTTAAATTAGTACCATCGTAATATCCGCTAACGCGGCTACTGGTTTTCTGCTCTATAAACGGATCAAAACTGCTTCTTGCTATTTCTAACTCGGCTGCAGCTTGATAGTTTCCTTCATTTATCGCCCTAACGTAGGGATGATAGTTCACCATACTCTGGATAAGTGCATCGATTGATGGTGCTTGCCTAGTATTTTTGTTTTGCGCTGCTGCATCAGAAACATGAGTGCTAATAACCGCAACCGTTGCAAGCACTGCTAATGTAAACCTTCGAATTACCATATTGATGCCCCAGCCCCCTTGGCTCCACCGGTAGTAGGCTCTTGCGTTGGCAATGGCGGGAAGTTGTTCAACTGTCGCCACATCTCGTAACCTAGACGCACCTCTTCTAATAACACCCACGCTTTAACCCGGCTTCCCAAACGCGCAGAACTTTCTGCTGGCCAAGGAATATCAGACTCGTCAGGTCTAATCCACACGTTAAAATCGCCAGTAGCATTAGCAACAGGCTCTACATACACTACTTCACCACCAAAGGTACCTATTGCACTACCCGGCCATCCGCTAAACTGAAAAACAGGCCAGCCATCAAACTGCAAACGCGCCTTTGCACCAGGCTTAACCAGCGGTGCGTCTAACCCTCTCACGGTAACGCGAACGCTGCGTTTCGCATCTGCTGGAATAAACTGCCCAAGAATATCACCCGACTTTACGAACGTTGACACACCGCCTGATAGCAACCGAACAACCGTACCATCAACGGGTGCATATTTAGTTTGCGTCGACTGACGAGATAAAATCATGCTTACTTCATTAATTTCCGAAACAGAGGCGGCAGCTTTTGCTCGCAGTTCCTGCACTTTTATCTCGGCCTGTTCTACTTCTTTGCGTGAAACCAGCCCTTGCTCTTGCAGAGACTGTTGACGCGCCAGGTTGTTCTCAGCATTTCTTACTGCTGTTTCATTAGCTTGATTCTTTAAGTTCGCTGCTGAAAGCTGAGATCGCAGCTTCTCAAGTCGCTGCGCATCAATATCGATTAACGTAACGATTGGCTCGCCGGCTTTTATTTGTTGACCTTCCCTTACGTGCCACTGCTTTACTTGTCCATCAACTAACGCATTTATCGGTTGGGTTCTGTCTTTAGGATCGAGCGAGTCGACCATACCGGTGCCATAAGCCGTTTGGATCCATGGTGTGAAATACAAAATTAATCCAGCTGCCAACACCAAGAAGATGATAACTCCGGTAATTACACGATGAAGCTTTGGCACTTTCAATGAAGGCAATGAAGTGATGTTGTCTAAAAAGCGACGTTCTGCGTGATTCACTTACTCACCCTCCTTATTGTTCTTTGAAGCCGTGTTGCTCTCACTTGCGTTAGCAGCACTAATCGGTGACTCACCATTTGAATACTCATTTAACATTGCCGTTGCGTTATCGTGCAGATGCAACACACCTTCGAAACAATCTGGCAGTGGCATATTGGTAAAATACATGACGGTAAAATCATATTTACTTAAGCGTCGCAGAAGTCGCGCCCTCAACTCTACCGGTATTGCGTCGAAGTGCTGATTCAAAATGAGCAGCTTTGGTTTACCAATGATTGCGGCGGCAAGTTTAAGCAACAAAAACTCCAATGGCTGCAGCGGTGCCCCTAATACGGATACTTTAGTCTGCAAACCCTCTGGTAAACTATCTATCACTTTGGTCATTTCTACTTCCTCAAGCGCAGCGCGAATATCCGCGATGGTTGCCTGAGGATGTGCCAATTTTAAGTAGCGCTCTACAGAAACTTCGATAATTAAAGAACGATCTAGAATGGTAACGGCCTGCCGTAACTCATGGGTGTCGTAATCGTTTAGACTAAGTTCTCCTAACAAGATGTCGCCCGATTTAACGCGGTCATATTGCTTCAACAATCCTAGCAGCTGCTTCTGTACCCAACTTTTATCAGTAGTAACAAAATACTTAGTGCCAGGTTCGAAGATAACATTGAGGTGGCACGCATCATTACCATGTTTAAGTTCAACATCGTTAAACACCAATTTAGAAGAAGCTGGTATATGTTCCGACGTATTGAGCTCTTCCTGCGGCATGTCAAGAGCGCCACCCAGCTTCTCGGCAGCGCCATATAACTCATAGTAAAGTTTTAAATATTGGGTAAAGCGAGACAGCCCAAAGAAAACAGCAGACATCACAAGCTCAGCAGCCACTAGCTGACCGATAGAAAGCTCGCCTTGTACAACCAGAACACCACCGATACCAAGTAGCGAAGCACTCGCCACGGCATACATCAATAGAAACATAACCACCTGCGAAAAGGTGTAGTGAAAGTGGCTTTTGTGCTTTTTCACATAGTTACTGATATAACCTTCGGTGCTGCGCCCTGCGTATTCAACATGATCAGCTGACTTAAAGAATTCGTGAGCAATTGCAATATCGTGTAGCCACTTTGCAGAATCGTATTTCGCGTTAGACAATTCAATAGCCGTGCGCTTAGCACCACGCCCCCAAATTTTCCAAACCGCATACATGGTAAGTAAAAGCACCACATTAAACGCGAAAAGCGCTGGGTGGTAGAATGATACTAGTGTGAAACCTACCAGCATCTGTAGTACAAGCGCGAAACCATCAATCATTAAAGACGGCATATTCTTTTGAAAAGTCATTATGTCGAAGTAGCGCTGTGTAATGCTAACGTTTTGTCGACCTTCAAAAAAACTGTGGGGCGCGAGAATAGTTTTTAACCCTAAGTCTGCGGTGAGTCGAGCGTACACTTTACGCTCGTAGAACTCCATCACTCGCATACGAAGCGCGCTAAATACGCCAGATATAAATAAAGTAAGAAATAGAATGACGGCCAATATGATAACTGCCCGAGTTGAACCGATATTGGCGATACTGTTAATCAGCGTTTGAACCGCTATAGGTACCGCAAGGGTCATTAAACTTATTGCTACGCCGTATGCGATAGCAACCCAAAAAAAGCCAGCCTCTGGTTTCAATAGCGAAAATAAGGTCTTTCGCGTTTTACGTAAATCAATTGGTTTAGCCATAGTTATGTCTTCAATTATACCGCTAGCTTAAAAATCAGTGACGCGCCGTTTTTAATCGTACAAAAACAACGCTAGATAGTGTATTGCAATAGTTAGTTAGAATAAATCTGTTATATTCTTAATAGTTCATCGAAAAAAATGGGGTCAGAGTACATTTCTTGCCCCTAATACCTTAATAGTCGAGTAGCTTGTTAAAGTATGCATCACCTAAACTACCATCATTTATATTATTTCTATCTTGTTGCCCGTGAGGGTAGCATTGCGAAAGCCGCTAAATTACTCCACGTTACCCCGCAAACCGTAAGCGGGCAACTAAGCACCTTCGAAAATCAGCTAGGTTATTCTCTCTTTGATAGAATAAATAAGCGCCTATACCTGAACGCGCGAGGTAAAGTAAGTTATCAGTATGCCAGCGAAATATTTCATAAAGGCAATCAACTAGCTGAAATACTTAACAATAGCGATGAAGTGAATACGAAAGAATTTGTGATAGGTATTACTAATGGTATTCCAAAAGTGCTTTTTTACGACTTTGTGCATGCCACCATGCGTAGGTTTTCACAGGTTAAATACGTGATAAAAGAGGATAGCTTCGACGGTCTGTTGAAAGAGCTCGCCATTAACGCCATCGATTTCATTCTAGCAGACAGAGGCATAGCCCCTGGTACACAAATAAGCGCCAATAGTTTTTTCTTGGGCGAAAGTTCGTTGAGCTTCTTTGCTAGAGCACCGCTTACTGAAGAACAGACTTTTCCAGAGTGTTTAAATCAAATGCCGTTGCTAATTCAGGGTAATACTTCAGGAATACGGCAAGCACTTACAAGTTGGCTTGAGACAGAACAGCTGTACCCCAAAGTTGTAGCTGAATTTGACGATACTGCTTTGCTTAAGCTTTTTGGCAGCGAAGACTTCGGTGTTTTCTGCGCACCATCGGCAATTTCAAAGCACGTAGAAGAGCAATATGACGTGCACTGTATTGGTAACGCAAGCACACTAAATGAGAGATACTATGCCATTACTGGCAAAAGCCGTGCTGACTACACTATTAGTGAGGCAATCGTAGAAGCCGCTCGCGGAATTCTAACGTAGTGCACTTAATGGTGGAGGTCAGAGTACATTTTCTGCCCCCACTTAATTTAAGCAGCAACACCACCATCTATATCTTGAGCATAAAAACTCAGTGTTAGAATTTTTTCTAACACAAAACGTAGTGCGTCATTTATAGGCATAAGCCTTTCCCCCAATTCATAATCTAATTGAGCAAGTTTTTGTCTGCCTTCTGCGATCATTGGCGGCTTTGTCGATGTAACTCGAACCTCACTATTTGCGGCAATATCATCCACTAATCGCTTTTCTAAGATATCTAAATGCTGAGGCTGTATAGCAATCAGCGCGGCCGCATACTTCTCTGGTACAGCTTGCTTAATTGGTTTACACACCGAAAGTGTGGCTTCGCCAGATTTGGTTTTATAACCTGCTGCACCGAACATACGGCAAATGCCAGGTCGGTATTCGTAAATTCCGCAGTAGCCTTCTTTACCGTCCAAACTTAAGCGTTGATATTGTTTACAGGCGAAGCCGCTGTAGCTGTCTAGCTCGTCAAACGCCTGTTCAGCCCGTCCTGTATCAAACAGATGAAGTGCTAAAGGCAGCATCTCCAATGGCGACACTTCAATGTCGGGGTTATTGCAACATGCACCACATTTCTCAACACAGTTTAGTGACTGGCTAGATTGATATGCACTGAATTCTTGGGAAAGAGATTGGTAAACATCCATCACTTGACTGGACAGCTCACGCAGCCTATTCATAACGACTCCGCTAATAAAAGCAAACTAAAACAAATACATGATCATGCTGGTGTAATGTAATAGGTAGCATGAACTCAACATTCTGATTATTGATTTTGGTAACCAAATTGACAGATCGTACTGGAGGAAGAAATGTACTCTGACCCCAATATTTTAAAGCATGCTTCTTCCCCGCCGGGTGTGCGTAAGCTTGAGGCTTAATGGCAGGGGTTGAATTGGTGCGGATTCTATTTTGGATTTTGGGATTTGGGAAGTTTTTTGTGAATGATCTTTAATGCTCAAGGGGACCGTAGCATTGACACGGTAGGTATTTGCTTTGGCTGCTTGTCAGGTTTTAGAGTTACAAGCGTTAGATATGAACTGAGTAGAAGACGCGATTGCAACTGTTGCTTTTTCAAACTATTATTATAGCTAAGTTTAGCTAAGCCCATAAGGAATTCTAAATGCAAGCCAATATGCATGAAGCAAAAAGCAAGTTATCCCAGCTCGTCGAACGGGCAGAGGCCGGTGAAGAAGTAGTTATTGCCAAGTCGGGAAAACCAGCAGTGAAGCTAGTGCCGTATAAAACAGCAAAAAAACGAACTTTTGGGCAATTCAAAGGCCAAGTTCATGCTACTGAAGACTTCGACTCAAAAGAGGTTAACGAAGATATAGCAAATATGTTCGGTTTGTAATGAAAAGAATCTTACTAGATACCCACGTTTTAGTTTGGTGGATGAGTGGAGATGAGCAATTAGGTCATAACGCTCAAAAGCATATCTCTAATACTGAAAACGACATTTATATCAGCGCCGCGTCTGTTTGGGAAATGTCGATAAAGCAGCAATTGGGAAAACTTACGGCACCAGATGATATTGAGTCGGTTATCGAAGAGTTAGGTTTTAGTGCCTTACCTATCAATTTATTTCACGGCCAGCAAGCGGGGAGGTTGCCAATGCACCACCGCGATCCATTTGACAGAATGCTGATTGCTCAAGCTCAAGCTGAAGGATTGCAAATACTAACGAAAGATGAACACTTTCCCGCTTACGGGGTTAGATTGATTAACGCTTTAAAGTGATGGTTGTGTCGGTGTTTCCGGTAACTGAAAAGCGTTGGCGCTAGCTTTAATGCACTAGCGCCATTACTTCACTGAACTATCGAGCTATCAACTCCGAAGAAAACGACAGAGCAATGCCAGCTGGGCTTTCAGGCGCGCTTAAACTACCTACGTCTGTATTTTCCCAAAATTCAGGATATTGTTCTTCAAGGTTCAATTTAAAGGTGAAACTCAAACGAGGGAGTATGTTGAAAACAAAATCGTCAGAATCAGTATACTCATCATTATAAGCAACCTTATTAGCCTGCATTTCAAGTATTGTAACAACACCTTCTTGCTTTGAGCCCAGTAATTTCCAAGTGTATTCTCTGTTGAAAGTAAACGCGTTACTTTCGCGTAACCCAATGATGTTGACCTCGTTGTCGTCTGCGGTCCATTGGAAGTTATAAAGTTCACGATCTCCTACAAAGTATGGCTCTTCCATATGGGAATAAATTCTCCCAGCCGTACCGTCCGCGTAAAAGTAATAAGCAAATAAGTCATCGGGTAACGGTACACCGTCTACGAAAAGTGCTTCATTGTAAGAAGACATCCAAACATTAGGTAATGAGCTCTCTATGCTGAAGTCTTCGGCCAACTCATAGTCTATGGCGTGCATATCGCCAGTGTATTTAATCGCTACGCCATCATTGTCAAATTCATAAAGCGCCAGCACGAAATTATTCTGCGCTTTAAAGGGCGTAACTGTGAAAGACATATCTTCCAATTCAATGTCTATAACACCATCATTTAGCTGCCATGTTCCTTGCACATCAAAAACAAGAGACGTAAAGGTATTATCATCTTTAAATGTGAACTGGTCGTTCAAAATACCAACTTCAGTACGCTCATCTTCATTTAAGTAGTCTTTGTCATACGTATAACTTCCCTGATAAGCAAATACCCAAGGTGATGCAAGCAGGTCTTCCTCGGTTACGGTAAACGTAGATGCTGTGGTGTCGGTGTACTTAACGTCGCTGGTAGTTTCGTAGGTGGTAGTAAAAGTTGGTTTATCTTGTATGTCATCCATCGGTGTGATGGAAAGCTCAGTGGTAGTTGTTAACACAGCAAGTGCGTGACCGCCGGATTGTGTTAGCAATTCTATACGCTCGCCCACTGTGGTTCGCTCTGTTTTCCAATACTCAATGCCATATTCATGAACATAACTAAGAATCTCCGAAGCTGTTTCTTCATCAAATCGATCATAGATTTCTTCGTCAAGAAACACAAAATAAGCTATGAGTGATTCATCAAGCTCATCAATAACTAAGTTTCCGTCTACAACACTCCAGTTAAATTCATCTGAATAAATATTAAATGCATTTTCCGCAGACGTTTTTGCGCCGCTACCGTCCGCGTTGAACGTATACGCTGTCATGCCCTTGCCAGCTTGCTGCTCTGAATGGTAGTAAGTCGCAAAAACCGCACCCGCAATGTCGGCATTTACGAAATTTTGCTGTAACGATTCATCTTCGAGAGTTTCTGCTCGGGCAGCATTAATTGCTTCCACATAAGCCTCGTCATAAGTACCGTCTTCGTTTAACAGTCCCATGCTATCAACATACTTTCGGATGGTGCTTAGCGCATCGACTAGGCTTCCAGTAAAAAACGACAAGGTGCTCATACTTTCAGGAACCGAGAACTCGCTATTATCAGCAAGAACTTTTATGAAGCTGGCCAATCCTAAAACCTTTTCGAAGTCCACTTCACTTGCAAACGTATCGAAGCTTCCCTCGCCGCCGTTCTCTTTATACTCCGAATAGAGTACATCCAAAGCCGTACTTAAATGAGTTATTTTGCCTGCAGGAAATAGATCGCTGTTAAGTTCATCGGTATTATTTTCGATGCTAAGGTTACGCATCGTAGTGAAGTCACCGACTCGCGATGATAGCGTTACATGGGCTTGTTCTTCCGTGCCCACTGCATTAAGAATTAAATCGCCGGGCGCAGCACTTACAGTAATAGGAAGCGTGAATCGACCATCCGCGCCGGCCTGCACGGAAGCAATTACATTTCCACCTGCATCGAGCGCGCTCACCTCTGCATTCGCTAAAGGCGCATCGGTTGCAATACTCGAAATAGAAACAGACTGTTGATTCGTGATTGTAATCGTTGAACTTACTGTGTTTTCACCGTCAGTTACATCGTATGAAAAACTGACTTCGCCCATCGCCAACGCTGTAGGTGTGTACACTATCTCATTATTGATGATAGCGGCTTCACCGACATCTGGCACTCCAACTGCCGATATAGTTAAAGCATCGCCGTCAGGATCGGCATCATTCGCAAGTGCATCAATAGATACTGCGTCACCATTGAGTGTAACCGCGGAGTCAGCGACCAGCACTGGTAGTTGGTTGTTGTCGTCGGAACCGCCACAGGCAGCAAGAAGAGTTGAACTAACGGCAATAGCAATAATGCTTTTGTTCATTTTGAACGTCCTTGTATTTAGAGTAATTTACTATGAGACTTCGAATTTATCTGGCTGAATATAACCTATTGTTAAGCAATAATTAAGATAACTAGTAGAAAATTAAATGCTCTTTTTTTTGGCTAACGATTAAAGCCACGTCGAAATATTTTTATCTCGCCCATAACTCAGTATACTGGATGCATAAAATGTATTTGAAAACTAGGGAATTCAAATGAAGCCAGTCATTCTTGCAGGTGGTACCGGAAGCCGCTTATGGCCAAAGTCTCGCGCCGCTTTACCAAAACAGTTCCTGTCTCTTACTTCTGACAAAACGATGATTCAAGACACTGTACTGAGACTCAATGGCATAGAGTCTTTGCCACCTTCTATTATCTGTAACGAAGAGCATCGTTTTCTTGTTGCCGAGCAAATGCGACAAATAAGTGTCGATAACAGCGACATTCTTTTAGAGCCAGTTGGTCGCAATACCGCTCCTGCTATTGCACTTGCTGCATTTCAAGCTTGCGAAAACGGGGATGATCCTGTTCTTTTGGTATTAGCCGCCGATCACTTAATAAAAGATAGCGATACGTTTCGTACCAAAATTAAAGAAGCCCAGGCTCTAGCTGAACAAGATAAGTTAGTTACTTTCGGTATTGTCCCCACTCAGCCTCATACTGGTTACGGCTATATAAAAGCCGGAAACAAGCTGAATATTGGCTTCGATGTAAGTGAATTTGTTGAAAAGCCAGATATGCCTACCGCAACACAATACGTAAGTTCAGGTGAGTATTTTTGGAATAGCGGCATGTTTATGTTTAAAGCCAGTGCATTTTTAAAGGCGCTGGAAGTGCACGCACCTGACATATATTCGGTATGTAAAAAGGCGATTGAAAAAACCGAAAAAGATCTCGACTTTGTTCGTGTAGACAAAGACATTTTTGCTTCATGCCCAAGTGATTCTATCGATTATGCAGTGATGGAAAAAACTTCCGAAGCTGCGATGGTAACACTAGATGCAGGTTGGTCTGATGTAGGCAGTTGGTCGTCTCTCTGGGAGACGGGAGAGAAGGACGCGAATGGCAATGTAACTACTGGCGACACCTTATTAGAAGGCACCACCAACAGCTATGTGAACGCCGAGCACAGCTTGGTTGCAGTTATTGGTCTGGAAGACGTGGTTGTAGTTGAAACCAAAGATGCTGTTATGGTGGCGAATAAGAAAAACGCAGAACACATCAAAACCGTTGTGAACCGTTTGAAAGCTGAAAAGCGCCCTGAATTTGAGTTTCACCGCGAAGTTTACAGACCTTGGGGAAGTTACGATTCAATAGACAATGGTGGACGCTTTAAAGTTAAGCGTATTACCGTGAAGCCAGGTGAAAAACTATCAGTTCAAATGCATCATCATAGAGCTGAACACTGGGTTGTAGTATCAGGTACAGCTAATGTGACAATAGGCGATGAAACGCAAATGCTAACGGAGAATGAGTCTGTTTATATTCCTATTGGGGCGGTTCATGCATTAGAAAACCCAGGAAAGATTCCACTAGAACTAATTGAAGTACAATCTGGAGCTTACCTAGGGGAAGACGATATCGTTCGTTTCTCAGATAGATATGGGCGTTCTGATATATAAACGCAGTGTAAGGCAGTTTGTCTAACTAAGAAAAGCCAGGTTATGAACCTGGCTTTTTTGATTTACATGGAAAAATGTACTCTGACCCCAAACTTGGGTTAATCAGCGTTGAACAAGTCGCGGCTGTATACTTTATCTAGTACATCTTCGATATCGCCCGTAACACGGTTTGCTACGATTACGTCAGAAATTTTCTTAAACTCCTCTAAATCGTTTACCACACGAGAGCGGAAGAACTCGTCTTCCTTAAGTACTGGTTCATAGACTACGACTTCAATACCTTTCGCTTTTATACGCTTCATGATGCCTTGAATAGCACTTGCTCGGAAGTTATCAGAACCAGACTTCATGATAAGGCGATAGATACCCACAATTTTGGGGCCACGGCTTACAATTGAATCAGCGATAAAATCTTTACGCGTACGGTTAGCATCTACAATGGCCTGAATCATATTGTTAGGTACTTCACTGTAGTTAGCTAGTAACTGTTTGGTATCTTTTGGTAAGCAATAACCACCGTAACCAAAACTTGGGTTGTTGTAGTGATTACCAATACGAGGGTCTAAACCGACACCTTCGATGATTTGTTTAGTGTCTAAGCCATTACGCTCTGCATAGCTATCTAGTTCGTTAAAGTACGCTACACGCATTGCCAAGTAAGTGTTGGCGAAAAGTTTGATAGCTTCTGCCTCTGTACTGTCGGTGAATAAAACATCGATGTTCTCTTTTATTGCACCTTGCTGAAGCAGCTTTGCGAAAACTTCCGCGCGCTCACTACGCTCACCTACGATAATACGGCTTGGGTAAAGGTTGTCGTAAAGTGCTTTCCCTTCACGCAAAAATTCAGGCGAAAAGATAATATTGTCAGAACCAAAACGGGCTTTTGCGTCTTTGGTAAACCCTACCGGTACGGTCGATTTTACAACCATTACCGCATCAGGGTTAACTTCCATCACGGTTTTGATTACCGCTTCTACACTACCAGTATTGAAGTAATTCGTTTGCGGGTCGTAGTCTGTTGGTGTTGCAATTACCACATAGTCAGCATCTTTATATGCTTCTTGCGCATCAAGCGTTGCTACAAGGTTCAACTCTTTCGTTGTTAAATACTCGGCTATTTCTTTGTCTTCAATTGGAGACTTTTTGTTGTTAAGCATCTCGACTTTTTCAGGTACTAAGTCGACCGCTTTCACTTCATTGTGTTGTGCAAGTAGCACTGCATTTGAAAGCCCTACATAGCCTGTGCCTGCTACAGCTATTTTAAGCTTCTGCATAGTACTATCCATTTAAATCCTCTCCAGTTTTGTACAAATAATTTACTAAAGCTTTATTACTATCATTGCATAGTAATTTTAAACAATAATGAATACTACGGCTAACTCGCCTAATTCTCTTAATAGTGTATTAAAGCTCTGTTTGATGCAGTATGCATCAATTATGCCTTATGTGACACTCTTTCAATTCTACTGCGCTTCTTATCGAAAAGTTCTCACGCTTTAGCGTTAGATTCGGATTGTAAGCTGGATCATTTGCTATGAAGTCGCTCCACGTTGTTTGAAGGTAAGCTAATTCGCGATTAAAACGAGCCGCTTTTTCAGGTGAAATATCTAAGCCTCGACTAAC
The DNA here is from genome assembly GCF_055755235.1 of Alteromonas sp. R7. Taxonomy (NCBI): domain Bacteria; kingdom Pseudomonadati; phylum Pseudomonadota; class Gammaproteobacteria; order Alteromonadales; family Alteromonadaceae; genus Alteromonas; species Alteromonas sp. R7. The sequence goes on from NZ_JBVTQX010000005.1 coordinate 14,213, forward strand.
CGATTCATGATGGAAAAGCTCTGCTTCTGCACAGTAAACATTATTAACGCCTAAGCCCTTAACCTTTAAACAAAAATCCACATCGTTAAAGGCAACAGAAAGGTCTTTTTCATTCAAACCGTTTACGGCATCAAAATCCGTGCGTTTAACTAATAAGCACGCTGCGGTTACCGCACTATAGTTGTTTGTAGCGACGATTCTTTTTAAGTAACCAGTATGAAAGCGCGGAAAGTTTTTGTGAGCATGCCCAGCACCACCGCCGTATCCTAAAACAACACCAGCGTGCTGGATACGCGTATCGGAATAAAGCAACTTTGCACCAACACAGCCAACGCTTTCCCGCTCAACGTGACCAACCATATATGTTAGCCAATCAGGCGATATAACCTCAATATCATTATTTACTAAACCAAGAATGGAACCTTTTGCATGTTCTACACCGAAGTTATTAATTGCAGAGTAATTAAATGGCGCTGGATAACGAATAACCTTTACTTTTTCCAATGTGTTTAAATAGCTAAAATACTCAATACTTTCCTGTTCATCAGAGCCGTTATCAATCAGCAATATTTCGTAATTATGGTAGATGGTTTTCTCTAGGATTGACTCAATACATGCTTTCACCAAGGCTTTCCCATTTTTTGTAGGAATGATCAAGCTTACCAAGGGATCACTATTAGGCCAGCATACCCGGTTTACGCTAAATTGCTCGTCTAGTTCGACTTTCGCGTTTGTATGTTTTTCTATCACTGTTTTAACGCGCTCTAGCGTGTTTGACTCACCTTTTTTAACTGGTGATTGGCGCACCAAGGGCAGCGGCAAATGATCAATAGCCAAACTTTGGGTAGTGAGGGAAAGCTCTGTAACTATTTCTGCAATTGTTGTTTGGTTAGTAATGTGTAGCGACTTGAGCAGCGCTGCTTTAATCATTACCCCAGTATTGATATAAGCGGTAGAGAATTGAAGCTCAGGGTTCCAATCGGGTAAGAATCTTGGTGATGATTTAGCCCCATTAATATCAAGTTCATCCGTATCACAATATACTAAGTCGCTTTTTTGCAAAGCATCACATAGGTGGCCAATAGCAACTTCCTGTAATGAATCACCACCGTTAAGTAATAACGTAGGAACTTGGTCATCCAGTCTAGCAATATTCTCTTCTAACGTGCTTTTATCTATATCGCCCGTAATAAAGCAAGTTTTAACACCAAGCGCCTTAAGCTTTTCTTTAGTTACGCCTTGGCCCTCGGTGCCAAATACTATAGCTTGCCATCCATCGATCTTGCCTGCTGACTTTGAAAAAGCAGATTCGTTCACTTCAAGCCAGTGATTATATAGCGCCTGCGTTTGTTTAGGCGTTGGAGCATCGAAAAATAGCCCAGATTTTCTTACCGACCTTACATACAAACCAGTTAAACGCTCGTTTTGTTTAAGCTTGTCTTTCAGAGTTTTGGGAATTAATTGAAGGGCGGCGCGAACAGACCGCATTACTATTTTTTTCATGTAGACGATTTAGAGCCTCAAAAATAAAGAAAGCCGCTTTACATAAAAGCGGCTCATTAGTTTAACACTTGTAAACTTGTATGGGTATTAGCTACCAGTACCTAAGCGTTCACCTTGGTAACTTCCATCAAGGACAGCTTTCCACCAGTCTTCATTTGTTAAATACCATTCAACAGTTTTGCGAATGCCACTTTCGAAAGTTTCTTGTGGCTTCCAACCTAGTTCACGCTCAATCTTACTAGCATCGATGGCATAGCGCATATCGTGGCCTGGGCGGTCTTGTACGTAGGTAATTTGATCAGCGTATTTGCTATCTTTTGGCTTAACTTCGTCCAGAATTGAGCAAATAGTTTGCACCACTTCAATGTTCTGCTTTTCGTTGTGGCCACCAATATTATAGGTTTCACCAATCTCGCCGTTAAGCGCCACCACCACTAATGCACGCGCGTGATCTTCAACATACAACCAATCGCGAATTTGATTACCTTTACCATATACAGGTAGCGGCTTTCCAGCTAGGGCATTTAGAATAACCAACGGAATAAGCTTTTCCGGGAAGTGGTACGGGCCATAATTGTTAGAGCAGTTAGTTACAAGGGTTGGTAGCTTGTATGTGCGAAGCCACGAACGTACTAGCTGATCTGAACTTGCTTTACTTGCTGAGTATGGCGAGCTTGGCGCATACGGGGTAGTTTCCGTAAAGAGTGGAAGCTCTGTGCCTGGTTCAACTTCATCTGGGTGAGGAAGGTCGCCGTATACTTCGTCAGTAGAGATATGATGGAACTTAAACCTTGCTTTTTTATCGCCTTCAAGTGCTGACCAATACGCTCTTGCTTGCTCAAGTAAGGTGTATGTTCCAACTACATTGGTCTGAATAAATTCGCCTGGGCCGTCGATAGAACGGTCTACATGTGACTCGGCCGCTAGGTGCATAATAATATCGGGCTTGTGCGTATTGAACACGCGCTTTACTTCTTCAGCATCACAAATATCAACTTGCTCAAAACTATATCGGTCGCTATTTGAAACTGATGTTAATGACTCTAAATTGCCCGAATAGGTCAATTTATCCAAATTGACTATAGTATGGCCTGTATCGTTTATAAGATGGCGAACCACGGCTGAACCAATGAACCCTGCGCCACCTGTTACTAAAATTGTTTTACTCATTTTTTTACCAAAAGTATAATTCTATCTTGTCCATTTAGGCTTTCAATTCATCAAGCATATCGGACAACTGCTTTCGCCAGTGAGTGGGCTTGCACGAAGCAAATGCCTCGCGCGCAGTTTGTTTATCCAACACACTGTAGTGTGGGCGCTTCGCTGGGGTTGGGTACTGGCTCGAAGGAATTGGTAATACTGGAACAGTACTACTGAGTAGACCCTTGTCAATTCCAAGCTCTTGAATAGCTATAGCAAAATCGTACCAGCTTGCTACGCCCTCGTCGGTCCAATGATAAACTCCCGCTGTTTTATTTTCAGCTGCCAATACACACGCTTCAGCCAACCCTTTGGCCCAGGTAGGTGTACCAATTTGGTCGTCTATAACAGAAAGCTGTGGTTTTTCACTCATCAAACGCAGCATGGTTTTCACAAAATTATTGCCATGAGATGAATAAACCCAAGCGGTACGAATTAAGCAGCTAGCCTCTGGCAATGTTTCAAGCAGTGCTTTTTCGCCTTCTGCTTTTGATTTGCCATACGCACCTTGAGGTTCAATAGGGTCGTCTGTTAAATAAGGCGAACCTTTGTGACCGTTAAACACATAGTCGGTCGACACATGCACCATAAAGGCGCCATGTGCTTTACAGAAAATCGCCAAATTCTTAACGGCAACAGCATTGATAGCGTTACACGCTTCAGTGTCTTCTTCAGCTTTATCGACAGCGGTGTATGCTGACGCGTTAATCAAAACATCTGGTGATAGGGAAGCTAAAGAAGCTTCAATGATATCGCTATTTGTAATATCAATATCATCGCGCCCAAAAAGCGTAACTTGGTGCAGGCTATTTTCTAGTTCACGAGAAAGCTCAAAAGCTAATTGCCCAGACTTGCCTATAATTACAATATTCATTAATTGCTATTACCCAAAAAAAGCCCCAATAACAATTAGAATGTAGGAGCGTCTACAAATGCTAAACCCGCTTCGTCTTTACCAGACAGCGAAGGTTTCTCACCGTTTACCAACGGCCAAGCGATATTTAATGTAGGATCGTCATACTTAACCGACACCTCAGACTCTGGGTGGTAATAATCAGTACACTTGTACACGAACTCTGCTGATTCACTGGTGACATAAAAGCCATGAGCAAAGCCGGCAGGCACCCAAAGCTGGCGCTTGTTTTCGGCAGAAAGTATTACTCCAACCCATTTGCCATAAGTTGGTGAGTCTTTGCGCATATCTACGGCTACATCGTACACTTCGCCGCTAACTACTCGTACTAACTTACCTTGGGTTTGCTCCATTTGGTAATGAAGGCCACGAAGAATACCTTGGCGTGATTTAGAATGGTTATCTTGAACAAAATCTACATCTGCGCATTCTTTTTTAAACCAATCGATACGAAAGGTTTCTAGAAAGAAGCCGCGCTCATCGCCAAACACTTTCGGCTCGATAATTTTAACGTCGGGGATATCTGTCTTGATTACTTGCATTTACTTTCCGTACTAATGTGCAAATGAATATAAGAAGAAAGGTGGCAATGCCACCTTCTATAACTTGAATATAGGTTAAACTTTTACTCTGTCTTTAAGTACTTTCAATAGGTAATCACCATAACCACTCTTCTTAAGTGGAGCCGCCAGCTTTTCTAGCTGCTCAGCGTTGATATATCCCATTCTGAAAGCGACTTCTTCCGGACAACATACTTTTAAGCCCTGACGTTTCTCTATAGCGCCCACAAAGTTCGCTGCATCAAGTAGAGAGTCTAGAGTGCCCGTATCAAGCCAGGCTGAGCCCCGTCCCATTAACTCAACTTTAAGAGCGCCATCTTTTAGATAAAGATTGTTTAAATCGGTAATCTCAAGCTCACCACGAGGTGATGGTTTTACCTCTTTCGCGAAATCAACAACTCTGTTGTCGTAGTAGTAGAGCCCTGTAACTGCGTAATTAGATTTGGGAACAGCAGGCTTCTCTTCAATAGAAAGCGCGTTCCAGTCATCATCGAAGCTAACTACACCATAGCGTTCTGGGTCATTGACATGGTAACCGAATACAGTAGCGCCCTGCTCTTGGTTATGGGCGCTCTGCAGAGAGCGCTTTAAATCATGTCCATAATAGATATTGTCACCAAGAATAAGCGTGCAGCAATCATTACCAATAAAGCTATCACCTATAAGAAATGCTTGGGCCAAGCCATCGGGTGAAGGCTGAACTGCGTATTGAACACTAATTCCCAGTTCACTCCCATCGCCGATAAGCTCAATGAAACGACTCTGCTCTTCTGGTGTTGTGATAATTAAAATATCCCTTATCCCAGACATCATAAGCGTAGCTAGGGGATAATATATCATCGGCTTATCGTAAACCGGCATCAGTTGCTTGCTCACGACTTTCGTCAATGGGTGCAATCGAGTGCCAGAACCACCTGCTAAAATTATACCCTTCCGTTTCATAGTTATTCCTTTTTAATTTTCTCTGATGACTTCAGCCAAGCTATTGGCTAACTCAGAAGCAAGCCCCCTATCTCTAGCTTCTATCATCACACGAATTAATGGTTCTGTTCCAGACTTTCTAAGAACAAGTCGTCCATTTTTACCTAAAGCCTCTTCTACGCGACTGACCTCATCTTTTACTACATCTAAATCAAGCACTGAATCCAGATCGTTATGACGAACGTTCACCATACACTGAGGAAGCTTTGTCATCCCTGCTTTTAGTTCACTTAAGGAGTATTCACTTTTTACTACTACGGTTAAAATTTGTAGCGCAGCGATAATGGCGTCTCCAGTAAATGCATAATCTAAGTTAAGAATATGTCCTGAGGTTTCCCCCCCAATTCGCCAACCAGTTTCCTTAAGTTTCTCGACGACATATCTATCCCCAACTTTTGTTCTAACAAACGGAATATCAAGTTCTTTCAATGCTATTTCAAGGCCTAGGTTGCTCATCAGTGTGCCGACAACACCGCCTTTATAGCCAGCTTGCTTAGCTTCACGAGCCATTAAAAAGAGAATCTCATCTCCATCAACAACCTCACCTTGAGAGTCGACAAACATGATTCTATCGGCGTCGCCATCAACGGCTATGCCTAGATCAGCTTTATTTGTCGTGACTGCTTTACTCAACGAGTTGAGGGAAGTTGCACCGCAATCATTATTAATATTTATGCCATTCGGCGTATTGGCGATGTTAATTACTTTTGCGCCCAGTTCTTCAAATACACTAGGTGCGACTTTATATGCTGCTCCGTTGGCACTATCGACAACAATTGTGAGTCCTTCTAAACTAAGCTCGCTCGAAAAGGTACCTTTACAAAACTCGATATAACGACCAGCGGCATCTTCAACTCTTCGTGCTTTGCCTAAACGTTCTGAGTCAACACAATCGATACCATTTTCTAGTGCATACTGGAGCTTTTCTTCAATTACCTGCTGCTGTTCACTGCCTAGCTTAGCCCCGCTACGGCCAAAAAATTTAATCCCGTTGTCGTAATATGGGTTGTGAGATGCGCTTATGACTACGCCAGCATCAGCTCTAAAAGTCGAAGCTAAATAGGCTACTGCTGGAGTAGGAATAGGCCCAGCTAGAGCAATGTTTACGCCAGCAGCCGACAAACCAGCTTCCAATGCAGATTCCAGCATATACCCACTGGCGCGTGTATCTTTTCCTACTAGTACCTCTTTTGTACCGTCTGCCGCCAAGACTACACCTGCAGCCCAGCCTAGCTTCATAACGAAATCTGGTGTCATTGGCAACTCGCCAACTTTCCCGCGAATTCCATCTGTGCCAAAATATTTTTGAGACATTTTTACTTCCTAAAAAACGAAAGGCCACAACTTAAAAAGCCATGGCCGATTATCAAGATATTAGTGCTATTCTACTGTAACTGACTTTGCAAGATCTCGAGGTTGATCGACATCAGTGCCTTTTATCAATGCTACGTAGTATGAGAAAAGTAGCAGAGGAACGGTGTAAACAATCGGCGCAATTACAGTTACTGGAATTTCACCGTCAATCAACGCCAGAGGGCCATGCGTAAGCTCTCCCGAAGCAGATGCTACAGCGTGAATATATGAAATTTCTTTGAGTTTGAGAGCGCTTTCCATTGCAATCGGATATTGAGCGCCGCGCCCCAAGCACAAACTATGGTACTTGTCTGCAAACTCTTCAGCAAGTGTCTCGATAACATCGGCAGTGCTGAGAGCCTCCTCAACCTTGCAAGGAAAGGTTTCGATCGCATTAGTGACCGAGCTAGCCCTTTCACTAGACTTTCCATTAAATTTATCTAGCGCTAGCGTAAGCATTAAAAGCGCTGTTAACTGAGTAGTAAACGCCTTTGTCGACGTAACTCCAATCTCCGCACCGGCTAGAGTCATAAATGCAAGATCAGACTCACGTACTAACGGTGAGCCTGACACGTTACACATCGTAAGTACCGACATTTAGCCCAGCTCTTTAGCCAAGCGCCACGGGGCTAATGTGTCTGCCGTTTCACCGCTCTGCGAAATAGTAACAAACGAGCTATCTTGGTGAGCAGCAGACTTGCGAGACCTAAACTCTGAGGCGATTTCTACTGAGCAAGAAACATTTGCATCTTCTCCAAGCCAATATCGTGCAGTCATGCCCGCGTGATAGCTGGTTCCACATGCGATAATTTGCATATATATCACTTATTTTAAGGCGTTTTCTGCACTATCGTCAAATAGCGCGTCAATGTTGTGAACATTATCCACTCTATCTTGAAGGCTATTCGTAAATCTCTTTGAGCATGTAGTGACGATACACGCCTTTATCACCTGCATCATGTTCTACGGTGAACTCTACAACTTAACGTTCAACGCGCTTACAATCTTTGTCGAAAATCGTCACTTCACGGCGCGTAACCTTAGCTACATCACTTTCTTCTAAGCATATAAAACTTCGCGTTACGGGTAGTAATGCTTATTGGTCTGAAGCAATGAAATTTTCACCCATACTCTGCTCTATAACTAAGGGGCTACCTGAACTCGCGAATACCATTGTGTCAAAGTCTCCCTTATCGACTAACACAACTCTGTACGCGCCGGCGAAATACGATACCGCACTCTGAACTGCCTTTAATAGAGACTTACCATCATTGAGCATATCGTGAACTACATGCACAGTGGTTTCTGTGTCAGTATTACTTGAAAAGGTATAACCTTTTTCGCCAAGCTCTTTTCGCAACGTGACATATTTCTCGATAATACCATTATGAGCCACTTCTACTAGGCTAGAAGAAAAATGCGGATGTGCATTATATTGAGTTACGCCAACGTGAGTAGCCCATTGCGAGTGCGCTTTAGTTTGCGCCATCCCTGTCTAATAAAGTTACCCAAGTAGAATCATATTCTTTGTACTCTAACTTCATTAATCCTTTTAGTAATATCTCAAGTAGTGAGACATTTTCAAGAGGCCCCAAAACAATAATTTACTCAGCGTAGATTTCCAGATTATTTCTTTATCGAAATTTTAGTTACTTCTAGTTTCAACAAGGTATTTAACTTAAATTTATGCTGACTGTTGAGTATACATAAAGGAGGGCATAATATGACAAATCTTTTCAAAGGATTAATGTTAAATTAGGGAAGATTAAAAAAAACGAAAACCAAAGTTTTCTCTACTCTACTTAGCTTTAACCTTGATAAGATCGATTAGACGGATGTTAAAAAATAACGTGCTGACTTTAAACTATTGCGGGAAATTTTATGAATTCACCTTACTTGAACCTTCCTGAACGACAATTTTGGAAGCTGGCCATACCTGATTCAGTTGGTGGCCTCAACAACTTTTATACTAAACGTTTCTCTATAGATGGAAAGAAGATAGCGACAGCTGGTAGCTGTTTTGCACAGGAAATTGCGAAAGGTTTAAGAAAAAATGGATATACAGTAATAGACAAGGAACCAAGCCCAAAAGCCATACAAATTAGGGGCGAAATTGAAAATAAATTTGGCTATGGTCTTTATTCTGCGCGTCATGGGAATATATATACTGCCAGACAGTTGCTTCAGCTTACAAAAGAGGCTCTTGGCATGTTATCTCCACCCTCAGAAAGCTACATTTGGGAAAAAAAAGGTCGCTTTTATGATGCATTCAGACCGAATGTTGAGCCGAATGGCTTAAACTCTCCAGATGAAGTAACCTCACAGAGGGAGGACCATGTAAAGCGTTTCAAATCTGTACTTCAAGATTGCGACGTGTTTGTATTTACTCTCGGTTTAACAGAGACTTGGGTTAATAAACAGTATGATTTGGTCTATCCGACCGCACCTGGCACTATTGCAGGCAACTTTGATAGCGAACTATACCGGTTTCATAACTTCAGTTTTATGGAGGTGTACAATGATCTAACTGAATTTTTCAAATTAGCCAGATCGTTTAATGAAGGAATGAAGTTTATTTTGACAGTCTCCCCTGTACCACTAACGGCCACGGCAGAAAATCAGCATGTATTACTTTCCTCTGTCAGATCTAAGTCTGTTCTTAGAGCAGTAGCAGATGAAGCTTATCGAAACTTTAAGTATGTTGATTACTTTCCATCTTACGAGGTATTTAGCACGCCATTTTTGGGGCCTTCCTTGTTCATGAATAACAAACGAAATGTTAGTCGAAAAGGGGTTGCTGAAGTGATGAAAATTTTTTTTAGTGAGCATAACTCAGTAAGTGAAGACCATTATGAACCAGCTGATGACGACCAGCCTATTTGTGAAGAAGCAATGTTAGACGCTTTCGCCGGAGGAGAAAAATGAAAATTGGTGTAATAGGAAACTCTCATCTAGCAGCCTTTAAATTAGGTTGGAGCGAAATAAGAAATCAATACCCTGATCTAGAGTTAACATTTTTTGGCTCACCAGCTTCATCGATGCGATTTTTCAAAGTCGAAAATGGTTGCCTTACTCCTACTAAGACTGATTTAGCCGACAATTTGAGTTGGACATCTGATGGAATGCGTCACATCCCAGGAGATATGGATGCTTATATCCTAGTAGGAATGGGGTTTAGTTTGGTTCACATGTTAGCTTTATTGAAGGAGCACAGAACATTTGAATACTTTAAAGATTGCGAAGGAGACAAACAACTTATCTCAGATAGCTTTTTACTAGCTGCTTTAGATGGTATCCTAAATAATAGTAATGCGATTCAAATAATTAAGCTGCTACAGGAAATAAGTACAGCTCCTATTGCCTACTCCCCTAACCCCTTACCCGCAGACAGCGTTTTGGGGGACACAGAATATGATTATTATCACTTAGCAGGCCTACTGGATAAATGCTATTCCCATTATATAAACGGTTGCTCGAGCCTGTTTTCTGAGAGCGCAGTAATTTTCGCGCATCAACCACCTTGCACAATAGTAGACAAAATGTTTACCTCACAAAATTATTCTAAAGGTTCAGTTAAGCTTAAAAGAGGCATGCAAAGTATTCACAATAGTAATGACCATTTTCACATGAATGCAGAATTCGGCGCCTTATCTCTGCAAGACTTGTTTGAAAAGTTGAGGGTAAAAGCTAGCTAGCCATGAAGCACAGATGCACTCTATCGCGCTTAGCAAAATAAATCAGTACCGGCCATAAAACTCAGTTTAAATGCAACTGACAATCAAAAAGGCCAAAACTCTCTAGATTATCAGAGAATGTAGAGAAGAACTCTAGCAGTGGCATACTTATTGCGAACGAGTCCAATATTTTATCAACAACTTAATAGAAAGCGGCTGTGCAATTTCGCAGAATTCGAAGCCGCTTTTTTGTTTTGTCAGAGATGATACATGATGAAATCTGTAGCTTTAGAAGTATTACAGAACGTCCAAGTGAAATACATTTACTAGAAATGGCTATTCCACTGCTTTTCAAGATCTTTGCACGTTGTGACTCTATGTAACGATACTTGTTCATGAGGAGTACCCGCTTTGAATTCAGTTATCGTCAGCCCCTCTCTAAAGTGTATACCACAGTTTTAAAAGGGTTCACATCAACACCAAATAGTCCAAAACACACTTCGAAAAACAACCAAACTTTTTTACTAAATAGGAATTCCCCCATTTTTTTAATTTGATATTTGCTCAAAGTACTCGATGTATTTAGCACATTTACTTGGAATGATTTCAGCTTTAAATGCTGCTTTTGTTCTTCCAGTTTCTTTTTTCTGCTCTATGTATTTAACTACTGAATCACTAAATATAGGAGCTTTTACTACAAATCGCGCGTTAGTCTGAACACATATATAATCTGGTTTCACAGCATTTATAATATTTTTATCAACGTTTCCAGCCGTGTGTACAAATACAACAGAGGTATACAAACGGCAGAGGTAATGAAACATAGTATATGACGAAGATGCACCGAATATTAACAAGGTTCCATCAAGCATAGCATGCTGATGGAACATTACTAAGATGCGACCAAAATTGTCCACATTGTTGTCAAAGATAACACAACGTCTGTAATTAAAATTTATGAGGCTCTGTTCTTCGTGAAGTTGAGGCGGATACAACTTTGAACCAAGATCACCGCTTGCCATCCTGTTTTGATAGACATCATTGGAGAAAATATCTGTCTCACAGATGCTTTTAAAAGATAACTTACACGTAACCAATTGAGCGGCAACCCTTGCACCATGAAGCGTCCAATGTGTATCGCAGACCCTAAATGATCGCTGCTCTAAATTCTTGAGTTCTTTTATTGGTAATATAAAATTGAGCGACTTTGGTATTAACTGTACTAACTCTTGTATTGGCGCTTTCTTTGAAAAGCGATAAGGATAGTACTCTTCATATATCATTTCTTTAGAGGGCGCGACTAGCAAGCAAACTGGAGTCCCTGATAATCGGGCAAAATTATCTAATGATGCCAAGTACTCTTTCCACGCATTTTTTGCTGTGCGAGATAATTTAAGTTTTCCTGTATATTGTTCAATACTCTTATTGGAGTCATTATCAAGGAACAGCCAACCTTCCCTACCCTCTAAAACTTGAAACTTACCTTCAACTGCTCCACTCATTAACTCAGTAAATGTGCCATTTTCGATTAGACCCAGCGTAAACTTCGAATGTTTCAACTTAACTCTCACGGAAAATCCACAGTAAAGTAGATCATGATTTTCTGGATTTTGTGCTAAAACTGTTGAAATTACATCTGGTCGAGGACGATTTAGAGGTACGTTTCTCACTTCATCGCCATTTAAAATAACCAACGATGCTAACTTTTCATTCTCGTTCAATAGCCAACCTTGGAATAACAACCCGTCACGAGTTAACTCCACTCCATCAATGTATTGGTCCATACAAGGAAAGTCGAGATGCCATAGAGTAACCTGTGAAGTTGCGTTCTCTACTCGCTGAGTAATTATTGAATAAACCGCCACTAGAGTTCCCTTCTTCAGTTTTATAAAAATTTACCTACAATTTCATATTCATGAAACAGATATGATTCAAGCCGCTTAATACTACTAGGAATCTGAAATTCTTGACTACTTCGCCTGTTTAGTCGCATTGTTTTTAACTTAATTTCGGTCAAATTCGTCAATTTCTTTAAATCTTCTTCATATCTATGTTTTGAGCCAATAAAGCTAAATTTGCCAATCGGTACATCCTTAAAAAATCGAGTATACGTATTTGTAAACGGCTCTATGGTATTATTTAAAATCAGTTCCTTAACGATGCTTTCTTGCGACTTTAAGCTAGATTCTGGCAGCGTTGATTTCAGCAAAAGGTAGTGTGGATGCCTCTCTTTAGCCGCTAGAAGGTGACCTATTAGTGACCATAAACGCTCAATAGGATCGCGAACCCAAACTGTTCTGATTGCGTTTGGAAATATTAGGGTTTGATTTTTATGCGGACTAAAATGCCCGTGAAGCACCTTAGCTTTTGACGGCACCCATACTCCCGCTCCTTTTGACAATGTACTTGCTCCAGTATTCGCGTAAATACCGTAAACGCGCCTGACACCAAGGGCTTGCTGAAAGGCTACTCTAAGAGAGCTTCCAGCAGTTTTAGGAATATGGTGAGACAGTATAAAAACGTTACGATGAGGGTGGCCTAGCGAACTCTTTGCCGGTGAAAGTAATTTCTCCACACTCCAAAATGGATGGATTTTATAGGACATAATTAATCTTCTACAACTTAGTTCACTACACGACGTCAACTTGTAAGTAGATAGCAAACTGAGAAATTAAGAAATTCGATATACTTACTATAGAACTAATATTGATAGCTAAAAACTCTTAATGTTAGCTGATTTCTTTGAAATTTTAATAACTTGTTCTACTAGCTTGTTATCAAAGGTGTCGCGAGAAAAAAGTTCTTTTGCCCTTTGAGCGGCAGAGTCTCCTATCGAAGCTAGCAATTCAGGCTTGTTGTTCAGTTTAAGCACTGCTTCTGCAATTTTAGTAGTGCTTTTATATTCGACAAGAATACCAAATTGGTTATCAACAAGTTCGCCCACGGCCCCCCATTTATAACCGACTACAACACGACCTAAAGACATTGCTTCTGCTACCGTTCTTCCAAAAGACTCTTTAAAGTGAGAAAGAGCCAACACTATATGGTGTTCAACCATTGCCTTTTTAGAATTTTCCACATAGCCCCCTATAATAACATTAGCATCATGGTATCGTTGAGCCGCCATGATAACTTCATTGGTGATCGGTCCGTAAATAGTAAACTGAATATTACGACTTTCTTTGCAGAGGCTTGCTACTTCGAAAAAGTCCATTACACCTTTTTTCTTCACATTACTACTCAGCATGCATACTTTCAATGGGCCAGAGGGCATTGGGACTTGCGAAGAAGGAGTATCTACACAATTATAAATAACGGAAGTTCGTTCTGGCTCTCTCAACCAATGAGCTGTTTCATGAGAGTTAGCAATAAAATAATCGCAACTTGAAATAACTCTTTCATGAGTAAGCTGCGGTGACTCTTGAAGTAATTTGGCTAAATCTTGGTCGAAAGCAACGAGCTCTCTCACATGCATAACACTTGGGATACCCACCTTTTTAGCCGCACTCAAAGGTTCTATTAGTGTAAGTGTGTTAACATAAACGCAATCGTAGCTAAAGCTTAAGAAATCTGATTCTAAATATTGTGCTATTGGCTCTATCGGCTGTCTTCTTCCGTTCGCCCAAGGTAAAGGTAGGAAGACTATTTTGCTTACAAACTGTCTTAATTCTTCAATATAGGAAACGTTAGAGCAAGAAGGCAAGAATAGCGTCACCTCAATTTCAGATTGATTCATTGCCTTTGCCATATCAACTAAGCTTCTTTCTGCACCAAAAATTTTCTCAGAGACAAAATGCCCAAAAAGGGCAACATGAATTGAACCTTGGCACTTCGCAAACCCCAATATCGAGACAGGTGCAGAAAAATCCCAATCTTTGTTGTTTAGCGCGTGCCAAGTCGGAGAAACTGTACCTTGTAAATGAAACTTATACGCGTAAGCTTGGGGAACAAATAACGGGGATGGATATCGCCCTTCTTTCTCCCCTCTGTCCCAGAAATGATCGTGAAGGCCAAAACCCATTGAACTGACATCAGTATAGATTTGCCCATACCAATTTTCGTCAAGTGCTTTGCTCCATTTATCAAAACCCGCCTTGTTTTTACTTATCAATGAAGGTTCAGATAGACCTAGCAACATGCTAGGAGGTGCTGGGAAAGTGCGCAGCTTCGGTTCGCTTAAAAGCTTCAAGTTTGAACTATTCTTGTGCCATACTCGAGCGAAATCCATATACTGCTTTCTAATCCCACCATACTGAGTTACCAGATGGGTTTCTGTATTTTGAGTAAGAGACGATGTGTGTACTCTTCCAAAAGATAGGGGTATGCCTGGCATTATTTCCTTAATCGCAGATAGGCCAAATTTAGCAAGACATCGTTCATAGAACTCAGTGTCAGCATTCACTTTTACCTCGTCCCACCCCCCTAGCATAGTGACAGAATCCTTTCGAAGAAGTAAAGACGAAACATTTCTATGCACCCAACCGTTATAATTCCGCATTGAAACAAAATTCAGGTCGTTGTCACATCTCACCCAATGAGATAAAGTGGCAATTAGCGACGAATTGAGAAAAAGAGGGAAAAGCTGCTTTTCAATTTTTTGTGGGTGTGCCCAATCGTCAGCGTCAATCACAGTGACAAAATCACCAGAGGCAGCCTCGACCCCAATGTTCCTCGTTTTATACGCGCCGAAGTTTTGATCATTAGTTATAACATGGACTTTCGGGTTTTCATCTCTAAGACTATTGGCTACATTTAGAGTATTATCTGTAGAGCTATCATTGACGATAATTATTTCTGTATTTCGCCATGTTTGATTGAGAATAGACCGTACAGCTGTTTCGATCGTTTTTTCGCAGTTAAAAGCCGGTATGATTATAGAAACTAGTTTTTTTCTAAAAAACCATTTCATTGGTGAAAAATCAGGGTAGAAGCGAGGACTTGTGTCGAGTTGGTCAAACACGTTGTCACCTTTGCCTTCTAAGTTAATAGTAGACAAACTAGCATTAGAAAAAACGTTATTTAGTATAACTTGTTTACAATTTCCAATGGTCAGCATACTGGCTGCTAGTCTTTTAGAAACAGACTCATGCCAATCTCTCCGGCCAACTAATTTCTCAGCTATGTCAAAATTTCCTATGCGAAATGCAGAAGAGAATATTAGAAGAAAAAGCTCTTCTTCATAGAAAAGCCTTTTTGCTAGATTGAGATTAGTAAGTATCTTTTTAGCATATTTCCAAGCTTTTTCATATTCACTCGAAAAAAGAAAAAATGCACAAAGTACCTTGTAAGCATAAGCAGCATTAGTATTTTTTGAAACAGCTTGCTGTTGCAATTGCTCTAACTGTTTGGTCGGTGAAAAAGCATTGCTCCACAGCTCTTTCTCGAGCGCTATAGCGGGTAAGCTACATGGGAGCCTTCCCTCTTTCCGACCATGCTTTTCAAAGTGTTCCTGAGGGTCTATTCCTGCATCCGCGACATCTGGATACGCATCAAGGTACCAATCTCTGTCAAAGTAAGTTTTAGAACTCATAAACCATCAAAAGTAGCAGCGATGCTGAACATCACACTCGTTGAAGACAAAGTAACACTGAAAAGGTCTAAGCGATACCATCAAAAGTTACTGGCTCACAAGCATTGAAATCTTTTTTAACTATTTTACCAATTAAACTTTCGAAATATTTAGGAGCGACACCGTAGCCAGGTCTTACACTTCTGATGTGCTCAGGCGTAATTACCTCTCCCGCTTTAATGTTCTTGACGAAATAAAGCGATCTACGAAACTTAACATTTGCTTTCTCACTTGATTTTTTACCGTAATCAATACTACCGATAGCCGACCACGCCGTTTTCGAGTCTCTACATAGAGCAGCAAGGTCTTCTTTTTCTAATGAAAACGAATCGTCAGGCCCCCCCCCCTTTCTGCTCAACGTTACGTGTTTTTCGATTATGACAGCCCCTAAGGCCACGCTCGCTATCGCAGTGGTATTATCTAAAGTGTGATCAGAAAGGCCAACATTGACTCCAAACTTCGACCTCATATCGGTTATAGTTAAGAGGTTGTAATCACTCGCAGGCGCGGGATAACCACTGACGCAATGTAATAACGCGAGTTCCTTGCACCCGCCCTCATAGGCTGCTGATACAGCTTCTTCTATTTCGTCGTCATTGGCCATACCAGTAGATATAATCATCGGCTTACCAGTCGATGCAACATATTTTATCAACGGTAAATCAGTTGCTTCAAAACTAGCTATTTTATATGCGGGAGTATTTAAGTCCTCTAGCAAATCAACCGCTGAATTATCGAATGGCGAGCTAAATATGGTAATACCTTTGGTCTTAGCGTAATCAAATAGGGGCTTATGCCAATCCCATGGGAGATAAGCACCTTCATAAAGTTCATATAAACTCTTACCATCCCAAAGGCCTCCCTCAATCATGAAATCAGGTGACGTAGAATTGAGGGTTATTGTATCTGGGCGATATGTCTGAAGTTTTAAAGCATCAGCCCCACAACTAACTGCCATATCGATTATTTTGAAAGCATTTTCTATTTTACCATTATGATTTGCTGACATTTCAGCAATTATGTATGGCGTACGGCCTTTACCAATCTCTCGACCGTTGATATTTAAGTTTTTCACAAAATCTCCAAACTATATTACTTTAGACATGCACAGAACATCGATATCATTTATTTTCTTTTGGCCTGTTAATTTAAAGCCAAATTTTTCATAAAAAGCTTTTGCTCTATCATTCTCTTTAAATACTTCAAGTAATAACTCTTTAATACCACTAGCTTTAGCGTGTTCTATCGCACTTGCTATAACTTTCGCGCCTAGACCTTTTTGAGTTAACTCTAGGTTAACGTAAATACCAATGAGAGCTCTAACGCTATCAAGGTAGTTAAGATTAAAAGACCCTATTAATTCGTTGGTTAAATAAATCGCGAAATATTGCCTATCAGAAGAACCTTTTAAAGAATCTATAAACTCTAAATGCTCAGCCAAGGATATTATGGATGAGTTATACATCCATTTTCGAACGTCTGGATGATTTCGCAGTTTTAATAGTTCTTTTTTTCTTTCGTGCGATAGCTTCGTAAATGAAATCATATCAGGTTCAAAGTCAGTTTTTTTCATATCAGACGCTTAACTCAATCATTTTTTCAGTAATTCTATCGGCTCCCAAAGCGTCGATAACCTTTGAAGGCTCTTCAGATAAAAACTTTAACCTTGTCTTATTTTCTGATAGAGCGAGTAAAATTGCAGGAATATCACGAGTTCGTTCTGCCAATTCAATAAGTTTATCGCCTACTAACCTTTTCGCTATGTCATTTTGGTTAGCCGCAATTACCATAAGGATAGAGGGCACACCTAGGCTAAACCTCTCCCAAGTCGTAGAGCCAACTGCACCTATTGCTACATCTGCTTTGGAAAGTATTTGCGCTACATTATTTGCTTCGACTAAAACATTGACGTTAAGTGGGCTTAGTGTTGCCGCCTTTCTAATAGAATCTTTATGGGGACAATGCCGTCCTAGCAAAATGATAACTTCCTTGATTTTTCCAACTAATCGCGAGTCTCCCAAAGCGTCAATTACTTTCTCAGTATAATTGTACTCGTCCACTCCCCCCATTGAAACAATAATAGTTGAAATACTGTTCGTTGTTCTATATTTTAGACTAGAGCTTCTCTGCAACTTAAACTCTGAACGAAGTAAAGTATATGAGGGACCACAAAATAATTGGCAACTTTTTGGCACGAGATCCTCGTATTTTTCTCGTAAAGAGCCGTAATTTTGGTCTACTAAAATGTCACATATGTGTTTTCGGTTAAATAGGTCGTCAATAACTAATATCTTCAAATCATATTTAGAAATGACCGTTTGCCACTTTTCGTCAATTCCATAGTGATCTATTACCACCCAGTCAGGCTTTTCTATTGAAATAATATCTGCGGTTTGACTTGCATCAATTTCTTGTTCAACTTCTAACCACTCCAAATATTTCTCGACTCCTGCAGTTTTTTTCACTTTCCTATTTGTTAAAGCAGGTCTAGCTAATACTCGAACCTTAAAACCAGACGTCTTCACTTTTTCTATTAAATTGCCCTCTAAATCTCTGCAGATAAAGACAATTTCTACACCCTTTTTGGCTAGCGCGTGCGCTAGCGTCAGACATCGCATAATGTGACCAGTGCCAATTCGAATCGAAGAATCAACTCTTAAAAGTACTTTCACTAGAGATTTCCACTTTCATGTAAAAGAGAGTACATGAGTTCCGCTTTTTTCCAGTCTTCTTCAGTGTCTATATCTTGCACAAGGTATCTTGGAAGTATGAATGGTCTACTAGCTGCCCCAAAAATTGGAACATCTTCTAACCAAGATTGTTTTTTACCCCAATAAAATTGACCTGCATCGTGAAAAGCTTCCGGCAAGTCCTGAGAGCGCGTACTTTGATATTCAGGGTAAAACATTTTTGAATGTCCACTTGCATCAATTGAAAAAGCTCGTTGTATGGGAAACGGGAACGATGTTGCAGAAAAACAATAACTTGCACCATATGAAGTCATTTCAGCATGCGACTTATTAATACTATTAGGAGTTACGAAGGGAGCCGTTGGATAAAGACAACAAATATCGTCTGCATGGATCCCTATTTGCTCAAGTTTCAATATCGCATCTTTTATAACTGATGACGTAGTAGCAAAATCATCTGCAAGCTGGGGCTCTCGCATAAACGGCACTACAGCTCCAGCCCCACAAGCAATTTCTTTGATTTCAGCATCATCAGTGGAAACAATTACCTCATCAAAGCAACCAGCGCTAAGTGCGGAAGAAATAGAATAAGATATAAGAGGCTTTCCATGAAAGTTCCTTATATTTTTTTTTGGTATTCTCTTGCTGCCACCGCGCGCAGGTATAATACAGAGCTTCACACAATTCCCTCTCTTAAAACTTTACAAACATACTGAAGGTCATCTTCTGTAATATCCTGGTAAAGTGGCAAGCTCAAGGCACTCTCGTAATACCGCTCGGAATTGGGAAACATCCCCTTTTCAAATCCCATTTTCTGATAGTAGGGTTGAGTATGAACTGGAATATAATGAACATTCACCCCAACCCCGTTTACCCTGAGATATTTAAATACTTCACCACGCGATTTAGATATATTCGAAAGCTTAAGCCGTATAGGATACAGATGCAGTGAAGAATAACAATAACTGGATTGAAATGGGGTAGATACAGGCAATTCACTCAACAATTCGTCGTAAGCTTTTCGGTGTAAGTGTCTTTTTTCAATAAAGCTATCTAACTTGCCCATTTGAGACAAACCTAGAGCCCCTTGAATTTCTGTCATACGATAATTCAAACCAAGCTCTATTTGCTCATAGTACCATTCCCCTTCAGCTGCAGTAGCCATAAGCTTTGTGTCTCTAGTAACCCCATGACTTCTGAAAAGCGCCATTCTTTCCGCTAAAGATTCGTCATTAGTTGTCGCAACTCCACCCTCTGCTGTCGTTATTATTTTCACTGGATGAAAACTAAAAACGGTTATATCGGAATATCTGCAAGATCCGACTTTATCGTTTAGATAACTTCCACCAATTGCATGTGAAGCGTCTTCAATGATTTTAAAACCGAACCTTTGACTTAGCTCCCAAATCCGTTTCATATCGCAAGATTGGCCTGCGAAATGAACTGGAATTACAACATTAGGTAATTTGCCAAATTTTTCTGCTCTTTCAAGTTTTTGCTCTAGCAAATCGGGGCACATATTATAAGTTCTTTCGTCAACATCGACAAAATCGATATCTGCTCCACAATAGAGTACACAATTAGCTGAAGCTACGAATGTATTTGGAGTGGTCCATGCCAAGTCCCCTTTTTTTAAGCCTAATGCGAGACAGGCAATGTGGAGCGCAGAGGTGGCGCTATTGACAGCAATACCAAATTTACTTCCAGTGTAGTCGGCGACTCGCCTTTCAAAGGCTGGAACTTTAGGGCCCTGAGTTAGAAAATCGGACTGCAGTACTTCAAGTACTGCATCCATGTCCAACTGATTTATAGATTGCCTTCCATATGGAATCATAAGAACCTCTTAAGGATTTTGCTCTTCGTTCATCTGCAACAATTCATTGTGAGTTAACCATGTCTCATTATTACCCGAGTTATACTCAAAACCTTGGACCACAGGACGCCCTTTTTCACCAAGAGCATTGATCGAAAAATCAAAGTCAGCTTTGTGAGCGAACTGTATTGTTGGGCATATGACAAAATGATCTTGAAACTCTAATGTAAGATGACTGTCGTCTGCTGGGCACATAATTTCATGAAGTTTTTCCCCAGGTCTAATACCTACGATTTTGTGAGGTAAGTTTGGTGCCACTGCTTTAGCGAGTTCGGTCATAAACATAGAAGGAATTTTTGGAACAAATATCTCACCACCATGCATACGCGAAAAGTTTTTAAGAACAAACTCGACCCCTTGACGTAGAGTGATCATAAATCGAGTCATTTTTTCATGTGTAATCGGAATTTCAGTCGCACCTTCTGAAACTAATTTATTAAAGAAAGGAATAACCGAGCCTCTTGATCCAACAACGTTCCCGTATCTTACTACAGCAAACCGAGTTCTTTTATCTCCAACCATATTATTAGCCGCGACGAACAATTTATCAGATGCTAATTTTGTTGCGCCATATAGATTTATTGGATTTGCGGCCTTATCCGTTGAAAGCGCAATAACTTTTTCGACATTATTTTTTATACAAGCTTTGATAACATTTTCAGCTCCATTTACGTTTGTCTTTATGCATTCCATGGGATTGTATTCTGCTGCTGGAACTTGTTTTAGTGCAGCAGCATGAATTACAAAATCTACCCCGTCCATCGCCTCTGTTAAACGCACAGGATCACGTACATCGCCTATAAAATACCTCATGCAAGGCTGGTTAAAAACCTGTTGCATTTCATACTGCTTAAGTTCGTCACGTGAAAATATAATAATTTTCTTAGGCTTATACTTCTCTAATATAATTTGAGTGTATTTCTTACCAAAGGAACCAGTCCCACCTGTAATCAAAATAGTTTTATTATCAAACATTATTTATCCATTTAGTTAAAACAGTGAGTGAATCTCACCACCAATATATTGATCCATTGCGCTGCCCAAATCGAGGCCAACAGAATTATGTTTTTTCGCTATGTCCATAAAAGATTTTCCCGCTACGCCAGCGCCTACTAGAACCAGACTTCCTGGCACACATTCCTTCGATAGTTTTCGCTCTATAGTTTTATAAACGAATGGAAGTGGTTTATTTGTATACTTATACTTTGAGTTCGTAGCTGTTTTGAAGTGTGTGGGGATTTGAATATGAACAAATTCGAAAGAATTTCCGAATGCAGTATTCATCGCCTCCAAACTACCACTATTTATTATGATGACTTTCTTGGCATACGAAGCTAACTGTTCAATGATAGCGATGTTATTTAGTACAGCTATATTAAGCTTATCATCCGAATAGAGAATACTATCGCTATCAATTCGCGTAACGCCATCTAACACCGTGAGTAATCCCCTCCCTTGAAGGTTCTGTTTAAGACTGACACTTTTATCAGAATGATCGCGAATAAATCTATAGACACTTGGTACGCCCAAAACATCAGCATTTTTTACCGAGTTTATCAAATCGGTTCTTAAATCGTCCTCAACAGCTTTTGGAAGCTCAGTCCCCCACCAGTGCCTCTGCCTATTTTTTGAATCACTGCTATCAAAAGATGAGTGTTCATTATGAAAAATAAAACCTTCACCATCGCTCAAACGAATAAAGGAAAAACCCTTCCTGTCTTGGAGTTTCGCAATTACTAATGAAATGAATTTTTGGCGTTGCTCTTCCGAATATTTGACATCAATAAAACAGGCGCGGCTTTTGATTTTATCATAGAAAACGCTGACAGAATCTAAGAATTCATCTTTGACAGTAGGCAAAGCTTGGATAAACAGTCTCTCCGCATCCTTGAAATTGTCAAAATTAACTGAGTCATCAGCTGCAAACCCCGCCTGAGTTTTAAATTTAAGTTTCTCCAATATTGATAACGACGCGCGACGCGGATTGTAAAATTCATGTAATCCTTTTTCAAAATCACTATGTAATTTTACATAATTAACATAGGCAATTTTTTTATTTATACCCAATGAAGGTACTTTTAAAATACGTACGTTTTTTAAAAAGAATAATAAATTTTCCGGGTGAGAATGTCTAACCAGAACGTCAAACAACTTACTTTCCATCCAACCAAGAGCTTTGCGGGATACCCTTGAAAGCTCATAGTTCTTTACATATTCAATATGGAGTACTAAATCTTCTTGACTCGGCACTGAACCTGTCCATTCGATAAGTTTAATATTCAACCAAAATTCAAATACTGATTCGATACGTGTCAAATCAGCAAATTTAAATAAATAGCTAAGCAGTGGATTACGCTCGGAAAAATGAGTTTCTAACCTTTTAATAAGATAAAAGTCATCGTAACGGCATTGTGAAGTTCGGCAGAGATGTATAAATCTTTCAGTGAATGCGAATATGTCACGATCGAACGAAAAATCTCTCATTATTACATGCAATTCTTCACTGAAAAATATAGATGTAATTAAGGGCACTTTTAATCTTTCTATTACGTTTTGTGGAGTCAGAACAGATGGGTCATAAAGTGACCAGCATTCATTGTTAAAGTTTTCTAAATCCACCGACATCCAAAACTTTCGTCCTAGATCAGCCTCGTTTAATTCGAATGTAATACCTTGTTTGACAAAACCATAGTAATCACTAAGGATATTATCTAACCTAAAATAGTTAAAAACGAGATTACCTTTCTTCAGAAGCTCAACTGCTACAGAGGAGTTTCCACAAATAGCGATGTGTTGATAAAGCACATGCTCGTTCACAACAGGAATGTTGAGACTCTCGAAAAAACTCAAGTCTTTAGTAGAAGGATGTAGTTTAATATAAACTGAGTCCACCCCCTCAGTGCAAATTAACTTATTGAAGAGTCTTTCTACTGAAGATTTACAAAAGACAGAACTTAGGTAGATAACTATATTACATGAACGAGCATTGACTAATTCTCTTAAGCTCTCTCTTACGTCAATTATAGATTTAGGTTCAAGAACGCGATTAACAACAACCATCTTGGTTTTTGTATTATTTGGGGATAGCTTCGTGTACACGTTCCTCGAATGATAATTTCTAAGCAGTGCCCAATCAAAATCTAATGCTGGAAAGTTTTCCGTAACCTCAGCATGCTGGATGTAAATTGTTTCTAATCCTAAATATTGAGCAACTTTCGTAAAAGCTACAGGTTTTGGTGAATGATCGTTTGCTATGACGAACTTATAATCTCTTGGTAAGGCTTTTAAACTGTAGAGTGCTTGAACAAAAAATACAATATAGTTGTAAGACTGATGCAAAGATGAAATTCTAATTTCAGCTTTTTTTGTAAATTGCTCTAAAATTCCTGACTTCAAGACATGAAAAAGATTGAAGTCGTCTTTTACCTTCACTTTGCTTTGCGAAGAAATCCACTCGGATATATTGATCCGCTTAATTGACTTTTCGTTCTTCGATACTAAATTTTCTAAGAACTCGATCTCTCTCAAGTTGTTCGCAGTTGAAGCAAAAGTAATAAATCCATTTTTTGGGAGGTAATGAGGCTGAAGTAAAATGTGAACTGAAATCTCGCTGACTTTTTCTGTTAAGAACTTGATCGCATTTCCAGAACTCACCATTCCGGCTTTATTAACAATAGATTTATATTCGAATCTGTCTATTTTTTCGCCTAAAATTTCGTCATAAGTGTTGTTTGTCTCAATTACAGATAAAACTTTCCCAAAGCCTGAAACTAAATGGTTTATTAAATTGGCATTATAATGGCTCATCTTCGATGCCCTGTTGCTCATTTCTATATATCTTGAGAATACATAGGCCCTTTTTAAGGTCAACTATCTCCTTCTCAAATTTGATATTTTTGCTGATCAAGATCGACTCCCAGTCCGCTATTATTTCCTGCTCTTGGGCACGATTAAAATCATCCAAGTAAACATGTATTGTGCAATTAGGAAAGCAGTCCAAAATTAAAGGCAACGCTGGGAAGCGAGCTTTATTATTCGTATTTCCGGGTGGTCCATCAACAAGTACCATAACCTTTGAGCTAGCATTGAGTCCCTTGGCCATCCTCTTAAGTGTTGCAATACAAGTATAGAATCTATAGCTGAAATTTTCGTAACTTACGTTTCGCAGTTTTCCATAAATCAAATTTACTCTGCTATCTAAGTTTAACGTTTCTAGAAGATTGGAGGTCTTAGCGAAGTACTCCTTGTGATGCTCGAATGAAAAAAGTTTGCAGGGATTAGAACTGCTTAATTTAGCGAGTAAGCAAGTCGATAAACCACTTCCGAATTCCACAATACCGTCAAACTTATGCAGTGTTACGTCAGTTATAAGCCGAATAGCAAGATCAGGTGCAATTGTCCAACCCTCAAAACTTAAAGGAATTTCGCCACTTTCAAAAAATTTACTAAGTTGAATTTGTTGATTCACAAGCGTCGGTAATTCGCTATTTAACTCCTTAAAATTATAGGAGGTATTAGAATCTATTGTCTTTAACTGCTTTTTAGTGTGTCCGAAGCCTGCAATGAGTAAACTTTCAATATTGTCAATACGGTCTTTAATTTCATTTACCGATCTTAATAAAGAGTTTTGCTCCGCTATAGCTTGGCCTAAATCAGATATCATTTTTTCTAAATGCAAAAGTAAATCTTCTGTTGCAGTGTGATCACACTCTTCATTTTTTGTTCGTGATGTCAATTTAAAGCTCCGTCTCAGTTATTTTGATATCTCAGTCCTTATTTCGGCATTCCACAACCCCATACTTAACATAGTGGTATAATGGATTTAGCCCAGCTTCTGCAACATCTGGATTAGAAATAAGATATTTGATGGTCGAAAACTCTTCCGATGGGTCGTTACCTATTAGCCAACCTTCAATTAGGTAATGTTCAATGGGGGATTTGCCAATGTCTTGAGACAGGTACTTTTCTCGATACCATTCTTCATCAAAAAAGCCAGATGCATTAATTGCTGCCTTTTGCCTTTTAATGAGTCTTTTAAGTGCTAATGAATTGGAAAAAATGTTTGAAATATATCGTGCTGCGACATTATTGAGCCTAAGAGCTTTCTCACTCGTAAACCTTAAAGAGTCTAGCTCTTTTGATTTAGCCTCAAGCTCTTTATCTAAATCTTGCGAATTACTGACTCTGTTACCAGAACTCTTGACTTGATTTTTAGGGCTATCATCGAGACGCTTCTCATATTCTTTTGCCATTAAATCCATATAGCCACACATCTCTTGAAGCTGAGATAACAAAAGTATATTTTCCTTCTCGAACTCTGAGATATTTTTCATTTTTACTTTACCCTTTAATAAAGACCCAAAAGCGTCGTAAGTTTATTGCTATTATGTATGCCACATTTTAGAAGCGATTTTACGACAAATTTTACCAGTTGCAACATCGATAAATTTTACTGATAAAAAAACCCCGTTTTAACGGGGTTTTTTATCTATAAACTTAATACTTTCAGTATAGTTTAGCGAGTATTAATTACTCTTCAGTTGCTTCTACTGCTTCTTCTTCAGCTTCTACAACTGGACGGTCAACTAGCTCAACATATGCCATTGGGGCATTGTCGCCAGCACGGAAACCGCATTTAAGAATGCGAGTGTAGCCGCCTGGACGAGCTTCGTAACGAGGACCAAGCTCGTTGAATAGTTTACCTACAACCTCTTTGTCACCAGTGCGGGCAAAAGCTAGACGGCGGTTTGCAACGCTGTCTTCTTTAGCCATAGTGATTAGAGGCTCGATTACGCGACGTAATTCTTTCGCTTTTGGTAACGTAGTTTTGATCACTTCGTGCTTGACCAAAGAACCGGCCATGTTTTTGAACATAGCTTGACGATGGCTGCTGTTGCGATTCAACTGACGACCACTCTTACGATGGCGCATAGTTTTATCCTTCTCTACAAATCAGTTTGATAAAAACCTGATTAATCTTTTTCAGCGATGCTCTCTGGCGGCCAGTTTTCTAGGCGCATACCTAGAGAAAGACCACGAGATGCTAGAACATCTTTGATTTCAGTTAGCGATTTCTTACCAAGGTTTGGCGTTTTAAGTAGCTCAACCTCAGTGCGCTGTACCAGGTCACCAATGTACTGGATAGCTTCTGCTTTCAAACAGTTTGCAGAACGTACTGTCAGCTCTAGGTCATCTACTGGACGAAGCAGAATCGGATCGAATTCTGGCTTCTCTTCTTTCGCTTCTGGCTCAGACACATCACGTAGGTCTACGAATGCATCTAGCTGTTCAGCTAGGATAGTAGCAGAACGGCGGATCGCTTCTTCAGGATCCAAAGTACCGTTCGTCTCCATGTCGATGATTAGTTTGTCTAGGTCTGTGCGTTGTTCAACACGAGCAGACTCTACACTGTAAGCAATACGTTCAACTGGGCTGTATGAAGCGTCTACTAACAAACGACCAATTGGACGATCATCTTCTTCAGAGGAGCGACGGGTAGAAGCTGGTACATAACCGCGACCCATTTCTACTTTAATGCGCATGCTGATTTCAGCTTCGCCAGTTAAAGTACAAATAACGTGGTCAGGGTTTGTAATTTCTACGTCGCCATCATGCTGAATATCACCAGCAACAACAGGGCCAGCGCCAGATTTCACTAGAGTTAGGGTTGCCTCAGTTTTACCTTCAAGGCGAACCGCTAAACCTTTAAGATTTAGCAAGATTTCAATTACGTCTTCCTGAACACCTTCTTTGGTGCTGTACTCGTGAAGAACGCCGTCAATTTCTACCTCGGTAACTGCACATCCTGGCATAGATGACAGTAAAATACGACGTAGGGCGTTACCTAGAGTATGGCCAAAGCCGCGCTCTAGTGGTTCCAAAGTTACTTTGGCACGAGTAGGAGAAACGTTTTCGATCTCAACTAATCTCGGTTTTAGGAATTCAGTCACAGAACCCACAATGCTTCCTCTTTAGTTAGCTTTACTTAGAGTAAAGTTCGACGATCAACTGTTCGTTAATTTCCGCAGACAGGTCAGTTCTTTCAGGAACGCGCTTGAAAGTGCCTTCCATTTTGCTGCTGTCTACTTCAATCCAGGTTGGCTTCTCACGTTGGTCAGCCAGTTCCAAAGCAGCAACGATACGCGCTTGCTTCTTAGCCTTTTCACGAACAGAAACCACGTCTTCGGCAGAAACGTTAAACGATGGGATGTTCACAACTTGACCATTTACCATGATCGCCTTGTGGCTAACTAGCTGACGTGCTTCTGCACGAGTGCTAGCGAAACCCATACGGTAAACTACGTTATCAAGACGCTGTTCTAAAAGCTGTAGCAAGTTTTCACCTGTGTTGCCTTTTAGACGTGCAGCTTCTTTATAGTAGTTGCGGAATTGCTTTTCCAGAACGCCGTACATACGACGAACTTTTTGTTTTTCACGCAGCTGAACACCGTAGTCAGACAGACGGCCACGACGGGCACCGTGCTGACCAGGCGCTGTATCGATTTTACATTTAGAATCGATTGCGCGAACGCCGCTTTTTAGGAACAGGTCTGTTCCTTCGCGACGGCTAAGTTTGAGTTTTGGACCCAAATATCTTGCCATGATCTTTCTCCAACTGTCCGTCGATTAAACGCGACGTTTTTTCGGTGGACGACAACCGTTGTGAGGAATAGGGGTCACATCGGTAATGTTTGTGATCTTATAACCTGTAGCGTTAAGAGCACGGATCGCAGACTCACGGCCTGGACCTGGACCTTTAACGAAAACTTCAAGGTTCTTAAGACCGTATTCTTGTGCAGCAACACCTGCACGCTCAGCAGCTACCTGTGCAGCAAATGGGGTAGATTTACGTGAACCACGGAAACCTGAACCACCAGATGTCGCCCATGCTAGTGCATTGCCTGAACGGTCTGTAATAGTCACAATTGTGTTGTTGAAAGACGCATGGATATGAGCCATACCGTCTGCAACCTGACGTTTAGCGCGCTTACGCGTGCTACGAGCTGGTGCTTTAGCCATAACTTACTCCCCGTTTACTTCTTAATTGGCTTACGAGGACCTTTACGGGTACGCGCATTAGTTTTAGTGCGCTGACCACGTAGAGGCAAGCTACGACGGTGGCGAATACCACGGAAGCAACCCAGGTCCATCAAACGTTTGATGCTCATAGAGACTTCACGGCGTAGGTCACCTTCAACGGTGAATTTAGCCACTTCGTCACGAAGCTTATCAATAGTAGCTTCGTCTAGCTCTTTGATTTTTGTATTTTCTGCAACACCAGCACCCGCACAAATGCTTTTCGCACGTGTGGGACCAACGCCATAGATCGCTTGGATAGCGATTACAGCATGCTTGTGCTCAGGAATGTTAATGCCAGCGATACGGGCCATTAACAGCACTCCTCTTGTTTATTTGTCGACGACCTAAAAAGCCCGATAGGATACTTACCCGTCGACTAAATTGCAAATTAAGGTTCAAAATACTTTAAAACAAAACTAGCAGAACCAGACAAGTACTATCTAGGTTCTGCTTACTTAGCTTTGCGAATATCTTGTTCCGCTTAGATTAGCCCTGACGCTGCTTATGCTTTGGGTCAGAACTGCAAATTACACGCACAACACCGTTGCGCTTGATAACTTTACAGTTACGGCAAATCTTTTTTACTGATGCACGAACTTTCATTACATCTTTCCCCTTTCTATCAATATTAAGGGGCTAACTTATCGGCCGTAGCCTTTAAGGTTAGCTTTCTTCAGCACAGACTCATATTGACTAGACATCAAATGTGTCTGTACTTGTGCCATAAAGTCCATGATAACTACTACGATAATGAGAAGCGACGTACCACCGAAGTAGAACGGCACATTCCAAGCAATTAGCATGAATTCAGGCACTAAACAAATAAAGGTTATGTACAGTGCGCCAGCCAGTGTAAGGCGAGTCATTACCTTGTCAATGTATCGTGACGTTTGCTCACCCGGGCGGATGCCTGGGATGAACGCGCCAGACTTCTTCAAGTTATCTGCTGTATCACGCGGGTTGAAAACCAACGCCGTGTAGAAGAAGCAGAAGAAGATAATCGCAGCTGCGTATAACATCACGTACAGCGGTTGACCAGGAGATAGCATAAGCGCTACATCTTGCAACCACGCTGTTGATTCATTCTGTCCGAACCATCCTGCGATAGTACCCGGGAACAGAATAATGCTAGAAGCAAAGATTGGTGGAATTACACCAGCAATGTTGACTTTCAGCGGTAAATGGGTGCTTTGCGCAGCAAAAACCTGACGGCCTTGCTGACGTTTTGCGTAGTTTACCACAATTCTGCGCTGTCCGCGCTCTACAAATACAACTAGGTATGTAAGAGCGATAACAATCACGCCAATCAACAGTAGGAACAACAAGTTAATGTCGCCCTGCCTTGCTTGTTCCGCAGTCTGACCTATCGCTGTTGGCAGACCGGCAACAATACCAGCAAAAATCAATATAGAGATACCGTTACCAATACCTCGTTCGGTAATTTGCTCACCCAACCACATAAGGAACATAGTTCCTGTGACTAGGCTCACTACTGCCGTAAAGTAGAATCCGAAGCCAGGGTTTATCACCAATCCATTAATCAGGTTAGGCAAACCGGTCGAAATTCCAATTGATTGGAAGATAGCCAATACAAGCGTTAGGTAACGCGTGTACTGACTAATTTTACGACGGCCTGCTTCGCCTTCTTTTTTAAGCTCCACCATCGGTGGGTGAACCACCGAGAGCAACTGCATGATAATGGATGCAGTAATGTATGGCATAATGCCCAAAGCCAGAACGGATGCACGCTCAAGCGCACCACCAGAGAACATGTTAAACATTTCTACAATGGTGCCTTTTTGTTGCTCGAACAAGTCAGCAAGTACAGCTGGATCGATGCCAGGGATAGGAACGTAAGAACCTAGTCTGAATACAACAATCGCACCAAGTACGAACAACAATCTTGCCTTAAGCTCACTCAAGCCGCTTTTAGCGCCTGAATCCAATCCTGGTTTAGCCATCTAGCTTATTCCTCTACTTTACCGCCAGCAGCTTCAATCGCTTCTTTAGCGCCTTTAGTAACCTTTAACCCGCTTACTGTAACAGCGCGTGAAACTTCACCGCTCTTAACAACTTTAACGAACTGGATTTCTTTCTTAACGATACCAGCTGCTTTTAAAGTCTCAAGAGATGCAGTATCACCATCAACCTTCGCGATTTCAGCAAGAGTTACTTGATCAGTAACAAAGCTCTTGCGTGAAGTGAAACCGAACTTAGGAAGACGACGCTGGATAGGCATCTGACCACCTTCGAATCCTGGCTTAACGCGGCCACCTGAACGGCTTTTTTGACCTTTGTGACCGTGGCCACTCGTTTTACCAAGACCTGAGCCGATACCACGACCAGAACGCTTACCAGTAGGCTTTGAACCTTCGGCTGGAGAAATTGTGTTTAAACGCATGTCTTACTCCTCCACTATCTCAACCATGTAATATACACGGTTGATCATGCCACGAACGGCTGGGGTATCTTCCAGTTCACGAACATGGTTGATTTTACGAAGGCCTAAACCTTTAAGCGTAGCTTTGTGCTTTGGCAGACGGCCAATTGCACTTTTAGTTTGCTTTACTTTAATCGTTGCCATGTCTGATTACCCCAAAATTTCTTCTACAGACAATCCACGCTTCGCAGCAACTTTCGCCGGGCTGTTCATTTCTGTCAGCGCGTTGATTGTTGCACGTACAACGTTGATTGGGTTTGTAGAGCCGTAACATTTTGAAAGTACGTTTTGTACGCCAGCTACTTCAAGTACTGCACGCATCGCACCACCGGCGATAATACCGGTACCTTCAGATGCTGGCTGCATGTAAACTTTAGAGCCAGAGTGACGACCTTTAATCGGGTGCTGTAACGTGTGACCGTTAAGGTCTACGTCAACCATGTTGCGACGTGCCTTTTCCATTGCTTTTTGGATTGCAGCAGGTACTTCACGTGCCTTACCATAACCAAAACCAACGCGACCGTTACCGTCACCCACTACTG
Organism: Alteromonas sp. R7; assembly: GCF_055755235.1. NCBI lineage: Bacteria > Pseudomonadati > Pseudomonadota > Gammaproteobacteria > Alteromonadales > Alteromonadaceae > Alteromonas > Alteromonas sp. R7. The sequence goes on from NZ_JBVTQX010000005.1 coordinate 45,590, forward strand.
TCAATGCAGTGAAACTAAAGATACGACCACCTTTAACCACTTTAGATACGCGGTTTACGGCGATCAATTTCTCTAGAAATTCACCATTTTGAACGTCTTGTTTAGCCATTATAAACTCCTAGAACTGAAGACCAGCTTCGCGAGCTGCATCAGCTAATGCTTTAACGCGACCGTGGTATTGGAAACCACTGCGATCGAAAGCCACTGTTTTAATGCCTTTCTCAAGAGCGCGCTCTGCGATTGCTTTACCGACTACCGTCGCTGCTTCAGCGTTACCTGTAGACTTAAGACCTTTTGCAAGATCTTTCTCAACAGTTGAAGCCGCTGCCAACACTTCAGAACCGCATGGAGCGATTAGCTGAGCGTAGATGTGGCGAGGTGTACGGTTAACTACCAAGCGATGCGCGGCCAGTTCACGAATTTTTGCTCGTGCGCGAGTTGCGCGACGAATGCGAGCTGTTTTCTTATCCATCGTATCACCCACCTACTTTTTCTTAGCTTCTTTACGACGTACGTGTTCGTCAGCGTAACGTACACCTTTACCTTTGTAAGGCTCTGGTGGACGGTAACCGCGAATGTTCGCCGCAACCTGACCAACCACCTGCTTATCGGCGCCTTTAACGACGATTTCAGTTTGGCTAGGAGTTTCAACCGTAATGCCTTCAGGCATTTCGTATGCTACAGGGTGAGAGAAACCTAGTGTAAGGTTTAGTTTGTTACCTTGTGCTTGTGCACGGTAACCAACACCTAACAACTGAAGTTTTTTCTCAAAACCTTCTGAAACACCTTGAACCATTGCGTTAAGGATAGAGCGCGCAGTACCAGCCTGTGCCCAACCGTCAACAAAGCCTTCACGTGGAAGTGCTTTAAGTTGGTTCTCTTCCTGTGCAACTTCTACAGCGTCGTTGAAAACGCGGGTCAAAGTGCCTTTACTACCTTTAACAGTAACTTCTTGACCAGAGATAGAAACTTCTACACCTGATACAACGTCTACTGGGGCTTTTGCTATACGTGACATTTCAACTCCTCCGTTATGCTACATAACCGATGATCTCACCGCCCATGCCAGCGTTACGCGCTGCACGGTCAGTCATCACACCTTTAGAAGTCGACACGATAGCTACGCCTAAACCACCCATAACCTTTGGAAGCTCATCTTTTTTCTTATAGATGCGCAGACCAGGACGGCTTACACGTTCGATAGTGTCAATTACTTGCTTGCCTTCGAAGTACTTAAGCGTAACTTCTAAAACAGGCTTAACGTCACCAGAAGCAGCGAAGTCAGTAATATAACCTTCAGCTTTCAATACTTCACAGATTGCAACGCGAAGTTTTGAAGAAGGCATAGTTACAGAAACTTTCTGTGCCATCTGGCCGTTACGGATGCGGGTAAACATATCCGCGATAGGATCTTGCATGCTCATTATCAGCTACTCCTTACCAGCTGGCTTTCTTAAGGCCAGGGACTTCACCGCGCATCGCTGCTTCGCGAAGCTTAATACGGCTAAGACCGAATTTGCGTAGGTAACCATGTGGACGACCAGTAACACGACAACGGTTACGTTGACGAGACTTACTAGAGTCACGTGGCAGTTGTTGTAGCTTCAGAACAGCGTCCCAACGCTCATCTTCAGAAGCGTTAACATCGCTGATAATCGCTTTAAGTGCGGCGCGCTTTTCAGCATACTTAGCTACTAGCTTAGTACGCTTAGCTTCACGTGCCTTCATTGATTCTTTTGCCATAACCCTACACCCCTACTTTTTGAATGGGAAGTTAAACGCGTCCAGCAGAGCACGTGCTTCTTCATTTGTATTCGCACTGGTAGTGATAGTGATATCCATACCGCGAACCTTATCCACTTTATCGAAATCGATTTCAGGGAAAATGATTTGCTCACGCACGCCCATGCTGTAGTTACCACGTCCGTCGAATGATTTAGGATTCAAACCACGGAAGTCGCGAACACGTGGGATAGCGATTGAAATCAAACGCTCTAGGAATTCCCACATACGCTCGCCGCGTAGGGTTACTTTACAGCCAATCGGATAACCTTCACGGATTTTAAAACCCGCTACTGATTTTCTAGCAACTGTAACAACAGGCTTCTGACCGGCGATAGCCGTCATGTCAGCTTGAGCATTCTCAAGTACCTTTTTGTCAGCAACTGCTTCACCTAAACCCATGTTTAGAGTGATTTTTTCAATCCGAGGGACTTGCATGACGCTTTTGTATCCGAACTGCTTAGCAAGTTCAGCTACTACTGTTTCTTTATAGAAATCATGCAGTTTCGCCATCGTACTCTCCAATATAATTAAACAAGTTCGCCGTTAGACTTGAAGAAACGTACTTTCTTCTCATCTTCGAAACGGAAACCAACGCGATCTGCTTTGCCCGTTGCCGGGTTAACAATCGCAACATTAGAAACGTGAATAGAAGCTTCTTTCTCAACGATGCCACCAGCTACGCCCAGTTGTGGGTTTGGCTTAGTGTGCTTCTTAACGAGATTAACGCCTTCTACAATTACACGGTTATCAGCAATAAGCACTTTAAGGACTTTGCCTTGTTTGCCTTTGTCTTTACCCGCTAATACGACTACTTCATCATCACGACGAATTTTATTAGCCATTATCGTGACTCCTTATAGTACCTCTGGGGCCAATGAGATGATTTTCATGAAGTTTTCACTTCTCAACTCACGGGTAACCGGGCCAAAGATACGCGTACCAATTGGTTGCTTGTTAGCATTAAGCATAACAGCCGCGTTACCGTCAAAACGAATGGTAGAACCATCTGCACGACGAACGCCTTTTCTAGTACGCACCACCACTGCATTCAGTACGTCACCTTTTTTAACTTTACCGCGAGGAATTGCTTCCTTAACAGTAACTTTGATGATGTCACCGATACCTGCATAACGGCGATGCGAGCCACCAAGAACCTTAATACACTGAACCCTGCGAGCGCCGCTGTTGTCTGCAACGTCCAGGTTAGTTTGCATTTGGATCATGTTAGTGCTCCGCTCTTAAAATTAAGACTCTCCCGAGTCGTTAGTGCTGCTAAAAACAACTGGATGTCGTTGCTTTTATGTACATACCCCCATAAAAAGGGCGCGAAATAATAACAGAAAACATTTGGAAGTGATAGCGGTAAATTGAATTATTTTTAAACTATGTGAGCAATAAAAAAGCCCCGACTAAAAGTCGGGGCTGATAACCACGTCATAGGTTATCAAGCAGGATCTTTTAGGCGATTTTCATTACTTACAAGCTGCTTACTCAAGTGCCTGTAAAGGCACTCTTTCAACCGGCTTACACCAACAGGTTTTGATATGAAGTCATCCATGCCGGATTTCAAGCATTTTTCTTTGTCGCCGGTTAATGCATTTGCGGTTAATGCAATTATTGGGATGTCCCGTGCCTTGTCTCCCATTGACCTAATTAGCTTCGTCGCCTCTAATCCATCCATTACAGGCATATGGCAGTCCATCAAAATGATTGTGTAGGGTGACTTTCCTTTTAATGCGTCTTTAACTTTTTCTACTGCCTCTTCACCGTTTTCTGCTAAATCGGCGGTAATGCCTATCTCTTTTAGTTGCTCTTTAATGACAAGCTGATTTATTTCATTGTCTTCAACTATTAGTGCTTTAAACGCGCTCAGTTCCTGTTTAGAAGGGATATAAACAGCATTATGGCCACATGCTTTTTCGGCTACGGTGCCTGCGTTAGCATCGTCTAGCATGAGGGTTACGATAAATCGCGCCCCCACGCCTAAATCGCTGCACACCTCAATTTTACCACCGTAATGCTTCACGATTTGACTGACTATAGACAACCCTAAGCCTGTGCCACCATATCTTCGCTGCGTCGAGTTTTCTGCTTGAACGAACGGCGAGAAAATGAGCTTTTGCTGTTGCTCGCTAATTCCGATCCCTGAATCAGTCACGATTAGTTTTACTCTGAACCGCCCTTTTCCGTATCGGGTGCTTTTAGTTTCAACCGTTACCTTCCCCTCTTTTGTGAATTTAATGGCGTTATTCAATAGGTTAATCAGAATTTGCCCAATTCTTAGTTTGTCAGCTATGAAGGTTTTTCCCTCAACCCCCTTTGTGCTTACTGAAAGTTCAATACCTTTCTCGTGAGCTAGCCGCGTGAACATCGGCACTTGCTCTTCTATAGTGTCGGCAAGGTTGGTGGGCGATTCTTCAAACGACATGTTGCCAGAGTCGATTTTAGAAAAATCCAATATATCATTCACAATGTTGAGTAATGAATCTGCACTTTTCATAGCAATAGTGGCATGTTCTAGCTGGGTAGAATTTAGCGAGGAACTAATAAGTGCCTCAAGCATGCCCTGTACCCCATGAATTGGTGTTCTTATTTCATGGCTCATATTCGCAAGGAACTCACTTCGTGCTTTCAAGGCGCTTTCTGCCATATCCGTTTTTTGCTGCAGCATTGCCTTGTCCATGTGAAGCTGCGTAATATCAACTGTAGCACCAATTACCTTAACGCAACGGTCATTCTCCATGACCGGATGAGCGCGACTTTGTAACCAACGGGTTTCTCCCGCATCGGTGCGAACTTCAAGTTCATAGGAAAAGTCTTCGCCGGTTTTTATCATCTGATTGAACTGAGCGACGTATTTATTCCGCTGGTCTTCATCAACCACGAATTTGATCACGTCTTCTGGCTTTACTACTTTTTCACCGTGCACATGCAGCATTCGCTTCAGTGCACCAGACCAAATCAATGCTCCGGTATCAATATTTAATTCCCATGTACCTACACCGGCAAGGTTAGTCACTTGGTGTAATAACGAGTTTCTCTCTTCTAATATCGCTTTTTGCGCATTGAGATTACTTATCGCTTGTTGACGCTCTAATTCGTTGCCTATCCACGAAGCAAGCAAAAGTAAATAATCCATCTCTAAGGGCGTAAAGGGTGTGTCCCGTGGACCGAGAGATGAGAAGTTTACTGTACCGAAAAATTCACCATGTACTCGCACTGGTGAAGCGAGATAACTCTTTAATGTGTATTTTTCAAAACACGGATGCGAGGCACCTGGCGCAGTATCTATATTGTGATAAGCCACAACAGCATCGCTGTTCACCACATCTGCACAGTAAGTGTCTGGTAATGCGAAGGTCGTATTTAATGGTATGTCGTTGTCGGGCGTAATAACGCTAAGCACACGGTAATTATCGCCTTGAATGTTACTTACAATCCCTGTTTCCAACCCGAGTATTTCCGTACCTATGCTTAGCAAGCTCTCGAGCTTTTTATCAAATGAAAGTGCTTTGTCATTTGATATGGTTTGTAGATCTTTAATGATACTCATGAGGATTTTCGCCCTCCCGGACAGCAAGTAAAAAGGCCAACGTTTTTAGCGTTGACCTTTTAAACTTACGTGAAATACACGCAGATGAAAGTTTTCACCCTTATCAATTAGTATAATAAATATACTAACCGACTAATAAAGCACGTTAATTTCATATCCCGTTGGCGTATCCGCTGGCTCAACAGTAACTATGTAGTTTTCTTCCTCTGTAAAGCCAAACAGCGCGGTTCTATCAAGCAGCACCTGCTCCTCGTTGTCATCTTCGTATACGGCAATCACTTCATAGTAGTCTGACGGCAGCACTTCACTGGTACTTTCAGCAAATTCAAGATTCTGTATATCGTACTCAGCAGTATCAATGGTTTCGTCATTTCTTACCAAGTAGAAGTCTACGTCATCAAAGTCGCTAACTAAGTTGATGAAGTTTACTGTCTTATCGTAGGCCTGAGGCAAACCACTTTCTACAAAGGTTGCTGCGCCTAATTTATTGTTGGTGTTGTAGATAAGAATAGCCTTACTCTCACCCTGATTAAGCGTAATTAGCTTGTTGCTCAGTGACGTCACTGTACCTGATGGGTCGGTTACGGTAACGCGATAATCGCCATAGCGGATAGTACTAAACTCAGACAACTCGCCCGCCGCGAGTGTAAAACTGACGTCCTCTTCATCAGTGTTTCCACCAAAGGTAACCTGAAGCTCTGCATCCAGATTCGTAGAATTGTAAATACGATACTGTGAATCTGCTTCTACATCTGTAAGCGCCGTAACTGATGAAGAGTTAAGAATAGTGTCTACAACTAGCCCTTCTTGAATGGCGCCACTGACATCGCGCAGTGTCATTAGATACTCAGTTTCGTATACAAAATCGATGGTTTGTGATTCAAAGACAACATCGTCACTTCCTGGTTCGGTCAAATAAATCGTGTACTCGCCCTCATCAAAGTATTCACTGTCATCATCTGCATCCCAGAAGTCAAATTCAATCATGTCGCCCGTTGTAACCGTGCCAAGGAAGTTGGCTGCTTCAAACGGGTCGCCAGACTCACTCATGTAGAAATCATAAGAAGATTCATCTACTGCTACCGACAAAGCGAATAGGCGGAAGTGATCTTCCAATGTTTCGCGCTTATAGGAATAGGTTGTAAAAACGGGGTTACTAAAGTCACCACTCATAACAACAATGGTCTTATAACCGGTTTTTAAGTTAACGGTAATCTCGTCAATAAATACTTCTTGGTCGTCTGAATCAGTTCGAATGAACTCGAGTTCTAATTCTCCATCATCCATAGAGTACATTGACGTAGTATCACCAAATTGAGCAGAGCCAAAGCTATCGCCATCAACTTCACGCATTTCTACATTAGCACCGTTAGGCGAAGCGTTGTAAAACTGAATGTAAGCATACGAATAATCTGAGCTACTGCTGCCTGAGCCACCACAAGCGGTAAGCCCAAGCAGTGCAATAAGCCCAATTGCCACTGTTTGGAACCATGTTCCACGAAGCAAAGATTGAGAGGTCAATTGCATAAATTGAATGTCCTTTGAAGTTGTTCTTGGTTGGATAAAGCCTGCGTAAAAGCAAATAGGCACATGTAGAGAGTGCTGATCTTGGCACGCACAATACAGCGATATGGCTATGTGAATAGGGCTTAGTTCGCAGCTTTACGTCAACTTTGCAAAGCTGACCTTTCTTTATGGAAACTTGACATTCAAGCTTCTAAAAATGCTGTTAAAAGGCATAGATGTGCGAATAAACGTAAGCAAACCGCGCACAAAACTGAAACAAAAAAAAGCCTGCATAAGCAGGCTTTAACTGTGTCTTAGGGAGACGGGATTACTTACTCATATGAGTATGATAGTGTCACACCGCTGTATGACGAATAAGCGCGAATACCAATGTGCCATGTGCCTGACGCTGGCGCGTCGAATGTACATACTTCGCTGTTGCCATTTTGATAAGGACGACAATCATAGCTATTCGTTTCTGGCTGTGAGCCAAACTTCACGTATAGATCAGCATCGCCTGAACCACCAGAGGTACGAATAGTCATCTGCGTTACACCTTCAGGAATCGTCCAAGTGTAGCGGTCCCAGTTTCTGCGCGTACCTGAAAGGCCGGTTAGCTGACCTGATACTGGTTCTACGCCAGGCTCAGAGCCGCCACCGCCACCAGTACCGCCACCGGCACAACCGTTGGTGTTAAGGTAATTGTAGGCATCAGCAAGCTGCATTAAGCCATAACCGTAGAAGTTATCACGACCCGCACTGCCTTTATCTTCTGCCGTTGCATTAAGTGCACTACGAATTTGGTTGTTTGAACACTGCGGGAAGTAACTCCACACTAGTGCTGCACCACCAGCTACGTGTGGCGTCGCCATAGATGTACCGCTGAGTGAAGCGTAGGTATTTGTTGGATAGGTAGACTGAACTGCACTGCCTGGCGCGGCAATTTCAACCTGATCGTTATATTGGCTGTAGCTTGCACGATTTTCGTTTGAGTCTACTGCCGCAACTGACATTACTGCATCATATGAAGCAGGGTAAGACTTCGCACTGTTACCATCGTTACCTGCCGCCGCAACTAACAACATGCCTGCATCTGTGAAGCTCTGCATTGCATTTCGCTCAGTAGTTGACGAACTGCCGCCACCTAAGCTCATGTTAACAACGTTCGAGCCGGCATCCTGACATTGGGTGATAGCATCGATAAGGTCAGATGCGTAAGTCCATTGGCCATTGTCGTTAAAGATTTTAACGATATGCATATCCACGCCAGGATACACACCAACTACACCTTCGTTATTATCGTATGCTGCAATGGTGCCCGCTACGTGGGTACCGTGACCGTTACCATCGTTATACCAGTTACCTACAGCACTATTATTTGCCTGACCTGTAACGCCATCGTTGGTTCCAGGCAAATCTGGGTGACCCAGGTTGTAACCTGTATCGATGATACATACTTTGCGAGCCGTAGTATCTGACTGTGCAAATTGATTAGCCTGAACCATGGTGTAGCCGTAAGGCGTGGTCTGCGCCATAGGCTTACGACGAACGTCCACTTCAATGCTTTCTACATTTGGATTTTTACGAAGCTTGTTCAGCGCTGACTTACTCATCGTAGCCGCTACCATTTTATGCTTCTTAAGCTCTTTCTTAATTGCACCACCTGCTTTTCTTACTTCTGATTTAGCAGACGCGATATCGAAAGGCTTTTTACCTTTTACTTTGGCACTTGAGATTTGACCTTTACCTTTTAATGCACTCACTTCAACCGTTTCACTGGTCATCTCATCTTTGAACTTGATGATGTAACGCTCTTGGTCAGTGGTGACAAGACGATCGACAGTCAATCGCTTACCTAGTGCTTGTTTTAGGGTTTGAGGCTTTTCTTTAACTTTTACCAGACCTTCGCCTGCTGCCATTGCAGAATTACCCATTAAGCCAAGTGATACAGCTAGAGCAGCTGCTGTTAGACATGTGTGTTTCTTATTTAATTTTGAGTTCAAAATTTATTTCCTGTTTTATCTGTCTTATTAACTTCAACACTGTTTTATTCCGTGCTTTGGAAGCTATTTGTTATTAAATGACATACAGGTATAACCATTACCTCATACGAAAAGCTCATCCATGACAACCGACGCAACTGCGTTGCAACGACCTACCCGTTTGTCAGGTATGCAAATAAACGGTATTACCAATTATTTACAGAGCTCATATTAGGCGGCGAATCAGGCTGTTGAGTATGTTGCCTTAACCCTGGTGAGCATTTTTAATACCTTTAAAAATGCACAAAAAAACAACACAACTTATGAAGAGCGCGCCAAATGTGTATTACGAGCAGATTCATGGTAGGAATAAAAAACTATAATTAACATTAATTTCACAAATTCAAATGTAACAAAATATTAAACTCTTTATAAGTTTTACTTAAATATAAAAAAAGCGTGTTCCCGAAGGTACACGCTTTTTTAAAAACCAATTGAAAACTCATTAGAGGCTCAATTCTAGCAACTTAGTCTCATAAACTGCGCTGTCTTACGATCTCGTATAAGCACACGCCGGTTGCTACGGACACATTTAAACTTGTCACGCTGCCAGCCATAGGGAGCTTCACCAACTCATCGCATGTTTCTTTGGTGAGCCTACGCATGCCCTTACCTTCAGCCCCCATTACTAATGCAGTTGGGCCTTTCAGGTCTACATCATAAAGGGTCTTATCGGTTTCACCGGCTGTGCCAACAATCCAAAGGCCTTTATCTTGAAGGTGCTTCAAGGTTCTGGCCAGGTTCGTGATTTGAATAAGTGGAACCACTTCAGCTGCACCACAGGCCACCTTTCTTACTGTGCCGTTTAAGCTTGCTGATTTATCTTTCGGTACTACTACCGCGTGCACCCCTGCTCCATCTGCAGTACGCAGGCACGCACCTAGATTATGCGGGTCGGTAACACCGTCTAGTACCAAGATTAAAGGCTGCGCTTCGCTTTCTAAAATTTTGTCTAAGTCAGCTTCATCTAGCACGCGGGCTGGTTTCGCTCTTGCTACCACGCCTTGGTGTTGCTCACCGCTTACTTTGTCATCTAGCGCTTTGCGCTGACAAAACTGAACGGAAATACCGAAACGACGGGCTTGGTTAACAATGTTGGTTAGGCGCTCGTCATTGCGACCTTTTAACACTAACACTTCCATTACACGCTCGGGTTCTTTTTCAAGTACCGACTGCATGGCATGTAAACCGTATAACCATTCTTGCTGCGCCATTTAACGCTTACCTCTTTTATTCAATGACAGTGTTTTGCCGCTACTACCGCCTTTGGCGCTGCCGCGACTTGACGATTTTCCACCGCTACGACTAGACGAGCTTGAGCCGCCTTTGCCTTTGTTCCCTTTTTTATCAGAACGCGAGCCTTTATCAGAGCGTGATTTGTTATCAAAACGAGTAGGTTTATCTGAAGCCTTTTTCGCAGACCTCACTTTTACCTTCTTACCCTTAGTGCCGCGCAGCATAGACTTATCGAGTAATAAATCAATCTTTCTTTCATCAAGGTTGACCGCTGCTACGGTTACTTCAACCGTATCACCCAATCTGAACTGGCGATGGCCCGACTCACCAACCAGCGCTTGTTTTACATCGTCATAGTGATAATAGTCATCATCTAGCGATGTTATATGTACTAGGCCGTCGATGTGGTATTCGGTAAGGCGTACAAATAAACCAAAGTTAGTGACCGAGCTGACCACCCCTTCAAAGGTGTCGCCGACGTGGTCGAGCATAAACTCGCACTTAAGCCAGTCAGCTACGTCACGGGTGGCATCATCGGCGCGGCGCTCTGTCATTGAACACTGCTCGCCTAACTGTTCAATTTCTTCAACGGTGTAGTTTTTCGCGCCACTGACTGCTTTTTTGCCCTGCTGTTTAGCAATAATGCCTTTTAGCGCACGGTGCACGACCAAGTCTGGGTAGCGACGGATAGGTGACGTGAAGTGCGCGTAAGCTTCTAGCGCCAACCCAAAGTGACCTACGTTGTCACCGTCGTAAACCGCTTGCTTCATTGAGCGCAGCAGCATGGTTTGAATTAGTTCTTCGTCCACTCGACCGCGGGTTTTAAGCACCACATCGGTAAATGCGGCAGGCTCCGCGTCTTCAACAATGCGATGAGGAATACCGATTTCACTTAAGTAACTGGTAAATGCGGTAAGCCTGTCGGCGTCTGGTTTGTCGTGCACACGATATAGCGCAGGCGCCTCATGCTTTTCAAGCATAAGAGCCGCACTCACGTTTGCCATGATCATGCACTCTTCAATAAGCTTGTGCGCGTCGTTACGCACCAGCGGCACAATATTTTCAATCTTCCGCTGGGCGTTGAATACAAACTTCACTTCTTGGGTTTCAAATTCAATCGCCCCGCGCTTAGCACGAGCTTTTTTGAGCGCGCGGTACAAGTCGTGAAGATTACGTAAATGAGGTACATGAGGCTCGTAACGCTGATGAAGTTCTTTGTCGCCCTGCAGAATATTCCACACTTTAGTGTACGTTAAACGGGCGTGTGAGTTCATGACCGCTTCGTAAAACTGGAATTCTTCTAGTTTGCCATTTGCACTGATGGTCATTTCACACACCATACATAGGCGGTCGACTTCAGGGTTTAATGAACACAAGCCGTTTGACAGCACTTCCGGTAGCATAGGAATTACTTGGTCAGGGAAGTAAACCGAGTTACCGCGCTGCTGCGCTTCATCATCAAGGGCTGAGCCTGTTCTTACATAATGACTTACATCGGCTATGGCTACCCACAGCTGCCAGCCGCCATCGTCTAGCGGTTCGCAATATACCGCGTCATCGAAGTCGCGGGCGTCTTCACCATCGATAGTGACCAGCGGAAGCTGGCGTAAATCGATGCGACCTTCCTTGGCTTCATCGGGCACTTGATCGGTAAGCTTTTCCACTTGCTTGGTTACGCCATTTGGCCACTGGTGCGGAATATCAAACGTGCGAAGTGCCATTTCTATTTCCATACCTGGCGCCATATGTTCACCAAGTACTTCAACAATCTTCCCCACCGGACTCATTTTACGGCGTGGACGCTGGGTAAGCTCTACCACAACCACCTGCCCCATTCGAGCACCGTGTGTGCTCTCTGGTGGAATAACAATTTCGTGCTGCAACCGGCTGTCATCTGGCACAACCATGCCAAAACCTTGTTCAACAAAGTAGCGGCCAACAATTGGCTCGCTGCGTGGCTCTATGACTTGCGTAACAAACGCTTCTTTTCTTCCGCGGCGATCGGTTCCGCTAATGCGCGCTTCTACCACATCGTCGTGAAGGAACAGGTTCATTTGCCCAGCACTGATAAATAAATCACCGCTCTTATCTTCAGGACGCAAAAAGCCGTAGCCATCACGGTGACCAATAATTCTGCCTTTAATGAGTTCATCACGGTTTTGGAGAATGTATTTTTTCTGCTTGGTAAATTGCACCTGACCTTCGCGCTCCATGGCACGTAGTCGGCGCTGAATTCCAATTCGCGCTTCTTCGTCGAAGGCGTTCACCAAGTTACAGATATCAAGAAACGACAACGGCTTGTCGTGCTCTTTTAATAAACTCATTAAATATTCGCGGCTGGCTACCGGATTTTCGTACTTCTCTTTCTCGCGCTGATAATGCGGATCATCACTCATGTATTTTAAATTTACCTTTCGTATTTTGTTCAACGTGTTTTCGTTTGTGGCTTAGTACTTCAAAGCCCTTTAGAAAACATAAATATGATTGTTTAGACACACGAACCATTTTTGGTTCATGTGGTTATTTGCTGCACAGTATAACAGTATTTGCAGTAAAACATTGACTGTTATTATGGATTCTCAGCCTGACATCTCTATGTCACAAACACTCAGTATAAAAATGGGTTTTCGTTTTTGTTGCATGAGCGTTCAACAAAACAATGACATCACCGGATACCTTACAAACCTTATAAAGAGCAGGCATATGGATAGAAGATCGTTTATAAAGCTGTCGTCACTCGCAGGCGCGAGCGTAGCAGTGTCTACAGGGCTAGCAGGCTGTACTGTTAGCGCTTCAGCAAACAGCCAACCGCAAACCAACGCTACCTTTACCCATGGTGTGGCGAGTGGAGACCCATTAAAAGACGCCGTGATTATTTGGACGCGCGCAGTGCCAGACTCTGGTGCAGGCCCAGGCTCGGGCTCAAAATCAGGTTTAGCCAAGGCCGATATTTTATGGGAAATGGCAAGCGATGCTGATTTTGCCAATGTGATAAGTAGCGGTATTGTTGAAGCCAAAGCAATCCATGATTTTACCGTAAAAGTCGATGTAGCAGGACTTAGTCCAGCTCGTCGTTATTTTTACCGCTTCAAAAGCGCTAATAATACAAGCCCTGTTGGAGAAACCCGTACGCTACCTGAAGTCGATGTGTCTAATGTCACGTTCGGCATATTTTCTTGTTCCAACTACCCCGCTGGCTTTTTCACGCCTTACATGGAAGCAGCGAAAGACGACAACATTGACTATGTATTACACCTTGGTGACTACATTTATGAGTACGATGGCGAAGGTTACGCAACTGAGCACGCCAAGGAAATTGGCAGGACCTATGCGCCTGATAACGACACAGAGCTTTACACTCTCACTGACTATCGCAACCGCTATGCGCTGTATCGCACGGATGAAGGCCTGTTGGCATTACACCAAAACAAGCCGTTTATTGTTGTGTGGGATGACCATGAAGTTACAAACGACACCTACAAAGACGGTGCTGAAAATCACCAAGCGGATGAAGGCGATTTTTATGAACGTCGTGCTGCGGCCGTGCAAGCTTATTATGAGTGGTTACCGATACGCCCACCTTTTGGCACCGAGCGCTTAGAAATTTATCGTCAGTTTACCTTTGGTAAGCTTCTTGACTTATACATGCTCGACACCCGCGTTCTTGCTCGCGACAAACAGCTTGAATACGCCAACTATCGCGATGCTGAAACTAAAGCGTTTGACCAAGCACGCTTTATGAAAGACATCGGCAACCCGAACCGCGGTTTACTCGGTGAAACACAACGCACCTGGCTCCACTCGTCTATGCAGCAAAGCCAGGCTAAATGGCAGGTGTTAGGGCAACAGCTATTAATAGGCCGTATGCTTTTCCCTGTATCGATTTTTAATGGCGTTGAACGCAAAGCAATACCTGATCATGTACATAGGCTCGCGAATATCAAACGCAAACAAAAGCAAGGTGGTGCACTTAGTGAGCAAGAGCTTGCGCTTATCAATACCGTAATGCCTTACAACTTAGACGCATGGGATGGCTACCCTGTTGAGCGGGAACAGGTGCTGATGCAGCTTAAGTCCATCGGCAAGCCAGTTATTGCCCTTGCCGGTGATACACATAATGCTTGGCACAATAAATTAACCCTTAAAGACGGCACGGAGGTGGGAGTTGAACTTGCCACACCAGGCGTGACGTCACCCGGTATGGAACATTACCTAAGCATGGGGGATGAAAAAGCTAAAACCCTTGCAGACGACCTACCGCTTCTTATAGAAGATTTGCAGTACTGTAACCTCCACCAGCGCGGGTTCATGACTTTAACCGTTAGCCAAGATAGCGCAAAAGCAACGTGGCACTATGTAGATGCGATTTTGACCAAAGCAGGCAAAGTGGTTAATACGCATAGCTATGAGATTAAGGCATAGCGTTCTACAAGTTTTTAAGCGTGTATAGGCTTGAGCCTATGCACGTTATTTATAAAGTTAAAGGCTACAAACGCTACCTTACAAGTCTGACAACGAGCTTAGTGCTTTCCACAAATAGTTTGTTTTTAATCTGCGTTGGGCCATTGCTGAGCATCATGAAGAACACGTAGTATTTCGATGCAATTTGTAGTGATGTTTTCTCGATATATAACGATAAACGGCAGGCCATTAATTACAAGTTCACGCGTATTCTTCAATCGGCCATGACGGCCTGCTCTAGGATGTTCTGATAGGACTAGGTGCGAACTATCAATAATGTTCATGACAACGTCAATAGCTACAGAGGGGCTATTTTCTTGAGCAATATGAGCTTCAATTTTCTCTAAATCGGTACCTGCAAGATCAGTCCATTTGAGCTGCACGCTTAGCCTCCCACTTAGTTTTGACATCAGTATGGTCGGTCAAACGTCCCTCATCAGCGGCTTTCACTCCTTTTTCCACCTCTTGGATAAACCACTCTTCGCGAGCAACATACTGCTTGATGGCTTCGGCCATCAGCCACGCCCTAGGTCTATCCATCGCCTTAGCCATTTCGCCTACACGTGCAAGTGTTTCGTCATCTAATCTTACTGAGGTAGCTTTTAAAGGCATGTAGATTCTCCGAGGTTCTTTGAGAATCTTTATTGTAGCTGCACTAGCATTAAATGTCTTCTTTTACTTTTCATCACCAAAGACAGAGTGCAAGACGTTATAGTTAAATCGCACCGAATAAAATCAGAGTCTCTGATACTCCTTCTTGTGACCCATACAATTTAAGTTACGTCCTACTCCCATCAAGATAGGGGCATATTGACGGGAATAGGTACTCTCTTATTCTTTACTTCTAAAACTCATAATAAACACGCACACCAGCAATGCGTGGCATGCCGCGTACGAAGGTAGGAATACCCAATCCACCGCCCGTATTACCAGCATCAATCAAGAACTCTTTATCAAACAGGTTGTTCACGTAAAACTCATAGGCAAACTTGCTGTTGTCTTGAAGCAGCTTCACCGATACATCAGTCAGTGAGTAAGTATCTTGAGAAAGACCAGGGTAATTGCTGCTTTCAAAAAACACTTCTGACTGGAAGCTGGTAAGCCAGTTAACATCGATGTCAAAACTGTCCATATTGAATACTTTGTTGATGTTTATCGCGCCGCTAACTTCTGGCGCTAAGCGGAACTTATTGCCACCGTATTGGAACTCAGATCCATCAGCAGTATTGTCTGCAAATTCAGCGTCAAGGAAACCAAGGCTTGCTGTTAGCGTCAGCGTCTCGCTGTAGTTATAGGTCGCCATGCCTTCAATACCCGACATGGTCGAGTCGCCTACCGTTACAGTAATAGACTGTAAGGTTTCCGCGTCGGTAAAGCTTTGCTGATAATCGCTGTATTCGTAGGTGAAAATGGCACCTGAGAACAGGAAGTTCGCGCTTTGGTATTTAATACCTAAATCGTAACTGTCTACTATTTCAGGTTTAGTTACGCTAACGCCACCGGCGTTTGCATCCACAACCGGTGAACGACGGCCTTTGGCATAGTTCGCATATAAGTTCCAGTTGTTGTTTACATCGTAGCTTACTGCGAAGCGTGGCAGGGTATCGTCAAAGTCACGCTCGGCATCGAAAGTAAATGTACCGTCTGCAGTAGTATAAGTATTACGGGTATAACGTGTTTCGTCGATATAGCGCACGCCAGCAGTAATGTTGATGTCGTCGGTAACAAAATACGACACCTCAGCAACATAAGACGCTATATCAAGTTCAGCTTCAAATATAAACGGCCCTTGTATCAGAATAGGCGGCAATGCAGGATTAGAAATAGGAGAGCCATCTTCATTAAACAGTTGCGACACTAACATCGCACGCAGTGCTTCTATTTCTTCTAACGATGCGTCAGTAGCGATATTCTGATTTAGCGGAATGTTTGAGGTGGCCTCAAGCTGTGCTTTTACCGCATCGAAGGTACCACGTACAAATGGGTCGACCATTACATAATAGGGCAAAATAGAGTCGTCTTGAGTAATAGACGCACCTACAAACGCGGCCAATTTATCACCCGAGTCATACACTAAACGCATTGACGCACCTTTAAGCGTAGCGTCGTTATCGAAATAGGCATCTTGAATACGCAAAGCAGAACCGTCGGCGTCAAATCCCTCGCTTACCTCTACATCTTTATAGTATGCGTCGGCATGCAGACTGAGCGTTTGGTTGAAATCGTAGTTTACGGTTAAGTCATAAGCTTGAAGCGTTCGTTCAATGCCTAGTTCACTGCCTAAACTAAATTCGGCATCAGTAAAAGGGCTAGTATCTCCGCCATTGGGGGCGATAGAGCCTGATTTGAAGGCAATGCCCGGCTGGTCGTTATACTCCATGGCTGCGCGCGCAATGATTTCAAGCTGATTGTAATTCGCTCGCCATGTTGCACGTAGTGCTTGTACTGAAACACCCTGAAGATCTTCGCTGTTGCACGGCACTTCTTCACCAAGATGGTTGTACATATTTGCATTACCGTAATAAGAGTCAGCGCTACAGGCATTGTTTTCTACAATGCCGTCCATTTCGCGATAAAGACCTGCTATACGAAAACTGTGGTTATCGTTAATAGGCTGGTTATACATGAATTCAACTTCTTGGCCTTCTTCTGAGTTATAGCCAACCTGTACCTTGCCTTCTTGTTCGAAGGTGGGAAGATTAGAGTGAATACTCACCGCACCATTGGCTGCCGCCACACCAAATAAGGTTGGCTGGGGGCCTTTTAACACTTCAACGCGAGCGATATCGTAAAGTGCGACACTGGCTACGGTTTTCTTACTGATATCGAAGCCATCTTGATATACAGAGATGCGAGGCGTTGCCGATACCGAAGATACGTCGTCAGTCACGCCCCGAATATTAAAAGACGGTAAGCTTACGGCCTGCTCTTGAATTTGAACGTTAGGTAAAATTCGAGAAAGCTCATCAAGTTCCATGATATTGGTGCGCTCTAAGAACTCGCTACCTATTACATCCATAGTAACAGGCACATCCATAACGGACTGCTCACGCATTTGTGCGGTTACCGTAATCTCTTCTATATAGTTATGTTCGTTTTCTGTGTCGGGCGCTACTTCTTGTGCAATTGCGGCGCTTGATAGCGCAAATGCAATTGTTGTGGCAAGCAGAGAGCGTGGATAAACCGTTCGTGGGTACAGAGGACGCATCAAATCATTCCTTTTGTGTGCTTATTGGGTGTTTTATGTATTTTTTAAACATTTCGCCGACAGATTGGCGACATTGCCTAGTGTTTAGAAATATCAAAGCCCAAAAATGTAGAACGCTTTTGAGACGGTTCGATGAACTATCCGTGACATGTCGGAGGCAATTTTATGACAAGTATTCTGTGCCCCGTTATAAAACCAAACAGAACTCAATTCTGTACAACAAAGTAGTGCAACCTCTATGCACAAAAGAACAATGTCAGTACAATATTTAAGTAGGATAGAAAGAACTTTTAAATAAAAAGCGAAACGGAGACTGCAATGAAAAAACTAATGATGGCTACTGCTATTGGCGCCGCGACCTTATTAAGCGCATGTAGTGCAGAGCACGGCACCACTCAGTGTACTACTGCGCCGGAAGCTGAATGGCAAAACCAAGATGCGTTTCAGGCTCAGCTGTTAGCGCAAGGCTACAAAATCAACGAATTTAAAGTGACAGGCGGTAACTGCTACGAAATCTACGGCTTCGATAAAGAAGAGAACAAAGTAGAGATTTACTTTAACCCTGTTGATGGCAGCATTGTTAAAAAAGAAATGCACTAAATTCTGTTTAGCAAACGGTTCATCGAACGCTTGCTTTAAAACTTGATAAAAACGCTGCAAACTATTGCAGCGTTTTTGTTTTACCCTGAGAAAGTCACGTAATGCACAAAGCTAAAGACACGGGTTCAGATATTTATGTTTGGGATTGGGTAGTGCGCGTATGCCACTGGGGCATTGTTGCAAGTTTTATCACCAACTACTTTATTGTAGAGCCAGGCCGGCTTTTTCATGAAATCGCGGGCTATGTGGGCGTAGCGCTTATATCTATACGCGTTGCTTGGGGCTTACGTTCAGCTAATCCCAACAAGAAGGGCTCCGCAGATTACGCTAGCTTCTTCACTATTTCGCTAAGCAAGCAGGCCTTTAGAGAACATCTTCAGCACTTAAAGCATAAACAAATCCCACGTACTCATGGCCACAATCCTTTTGGCTGGCTTATGGTGATGGCAGTTATTGCCCTTTTGCTTGGGTTAGGTATTACCGGTTTTATGATGGAAGAAATAGACGCACTGTTTGGAAATAGCACGCTGGAATGGATACACAGTATTATGGCTGATGTATTGTACGGCTGTGTGTTGGTGCATATTGCTTCCGTGTTTGCTGTACAACGTATGGGTAATATTCAGTTAGTTCGCCCTATGCTTACTGGCTGGCGTAAGCGTTAAGCCTACGTAAAGACATAGATGTGCTACGGACATAAATACACTTTTGCCGAAGCTGGCTTGTTGTGTTTGCCAGCCTTTCTGCCCTTAAGATTTTAGTTGCCTGCAGGTGTTCGTTATCACCTCGCCACTTGTGGCTTTTAACTATCCAAAGGCCGCTTTGCCTCTCGCACGGCTTTCGGGTGCATTAATTTTTCTAAGCGAGCGAGGTAAGACGCAATTTGCTGATGCTGCTTTTTATCGTTGGTCACCGAGTTATAAAGCCAGTGGTATGCGTCTTCATAATCGTAAGGACTGCCATAACCGTCCAAAAACAACTCAACCAAGTGAATTTGCGCTTTTAGGTTTTTAAGCGCAGCGGCTTCTCGTAAATACACCACGGCGCGAGATTTATCCTGCTGTACGAGTGTGCCTTTGGCATAGTAACGCCCAAGTTGCTCTAGTGCTGCTGGCAAACCTTGATTCGCGGCATCTTCCATGTAGCCAATACCACGGGCAGGTTCAGCGTCTACGCACACGCCCCATGCCAGCATATCTCCCCATAAAAACTGGTAGGCCGGTACTTTCAACACGTTTGCACGCGCTTCAATGTCTTGCACTAATTGGCATCGATCAGCCACGACTTTGTCTAAATGCGTATTAGCATTAATCATATCGATTAAGGCATCTTGGCTGTAAAGCTGAACTGCGCGAAGCTCTTCAATCGTTTCCCCTTCAAGAGCATGAGCGCAAAAACCCGTGACAGTCGCGCAGATAAATAAGGCTGTGTGTAGAATACGTTTCATAGCAAAAGAGTATGTGTTGATTACAATGTCTTAGTTAAGGTATCGACTAATTATAGATTATCTTAACCAAGACATGCTTTTCTTTACGAATGGACACATGAGCGTCTGCGGCCAGCTAATATCTGCTTTCAACTTTATGCTGACCACATGCATTTAACCGTACGCCAGCATCTTGCTTTTAGTGGCTACTTTTCCGTGGGCACATGGCCGATTGGATATGGCGGGCGTGATCGGCTAGGTCAATACCTAAATCAGTTAGGTAACCACCGTCTGGCTGGGTGATTAGGCCTTTGGAGTATAGCCTGGATGCTGCGTTCACCATGCTTTGGCTGGCATCGTGATGAATTTTTAAACCTTGAAGTAGGCTGTCTGTTGGAAACTTCAGTAACAAATTTAATTCGTCTAACATGTCCTGATCGAATGAACTCATGTAACCACCTTAGGCAAAAGGGTTAGTAGGGATTTAGCACGCTGGCCACTGTAAAACACCTCAGCAAAGCACTATGGTAACAACCTATACCGAAGCGCACACACCAAAGCACTATTAGCCCTAGATTTGTTAATATTTTTAACGCTTTCTTATATCACACCCAAATGGCACCTCTGTAAAGCGTAATTTATCTGTAAAACGTTTAATCGTGTAAACACAGCGCTTACTGATCGGACTTTGGCGCTAAATAGTATATTCTTGCCATAAATTGAGTTTGTGGATGCACCTGCACTGATGAAGTACAAAGATTTACGCGACTTTATTCGCCAGCTAGAAGCTAAAGGTGAATTAGTACGCATTACCCAGCCCATTGATACCGACCTTGAAATGACAGAAATTGCCGACAGGACGTTGCGTGCCGGCGGCCCTGCACTGCTATTTGAAAACCCTAAAAATCACGACATGCCCGTATTGGCAAATTTGTTTGGTACACCAGAGCGCGTAGCTATGGGCATGGGTCAAGAGTCTGTTGAAGCACTGCGTGAAGTAGGCAAGCTACTGGCTTATTTGAAAGAGCCAGAGCCGCCTAAAGGGCTGAAAGATCTTTGGGAGAAGCTGCCAGTATTTAAGCAGGTGCTTAATATGCCTGCCAAAGTCCTTAAAAAAGCCCCTTGTCAGGAAGTGGTGCTTACCGGTGACGACGTAGATTTATCAAAAATTCCGGTACAGCGCTGCTGGCCGGGTGACGCTGCGCCTTTGGTAACATGGGGTTTGAGTGTTACTAAAGGGCCGCATAAGAAGCGTCAGAATCTGGGCATTTACCGTCAGCAGGTTATCGGCAAAAACAAACTTATTATGCGCTGGTTGTCACACCGTGGTGGCGCCCTTGATTTTCGTGAGTGGTGTCAAACACACCCAGGCGAACCCTACCCGGTATCTGTGGCCCTTGGCGCAGATCCCGCTACCATTTTAGGTGCAGTTACTCCTGTTCCAGATACCCTTTCTGAATATGCTTTTGCGGGCTTACTACGTGGTGATAAAACCGAAGTAGTTAAGTCTATTAGTAACGACTTACAAGTACCTGCCAGTGCCGAGATTGTGCTTGAAGGCTATATCGCACAAGATGAAACAGCACCTGAAGGTCCATACGGCGATCACACCGGGTATTACAATGAAGTCGATGACTTCCCAGTGTTTACGGTAACGCATATTACCCACCGTAAAGATCCTATCTATCATTCAACCTATACAGGCCGTCCACCCGATGAGCCAGCTATTTTAGGTGTTGCGCTAAACGAAGTGTTTGTGCCTATTTTGCAAAAGCAGTTCCCTGAAATTGTCGACTTCTACTTACCGCCTGAAGGATGCTCTTATCGTATGGCAGTGGTGACGATGAAGAAACAGTATCCTGGGCATGCGAAACGGGTGATGATGGGTGTATGGTCGTTCTTGCGCCAGTTCATGTACACCAAATTTGTGATAGTGTGCGATGACGACGTCAACGCGCGTGACTGGAACGATGTTATTTGGGCCATCACTACCCGTATGGACCCAGCCCGCGACACGGTAATGATAGAAAATACGCCTATCGACTACTTGGATTTTGCATCACCGGTTTCAGGGCTAGGCTCTAAAATGGGCATGGATGCAACAAACAAGATGCCGGGCGAAA
This sequence comes from Alteromonas sp. R7, assembly GCF_055755235.1. NCBI lineage: Bacteria > Pseudomonadati > Pseudomonadota > Gammaproteobacteria > Alteromonadales > Alteromonadaceae > Alteromonas > Alteromonas sp. R7. The sequence goes on from NZ_JBVTQX010000005.1 coordinate 67,530, forward strand.
CCGACCGAGAATGGGGCGTACCTATTGTGATGGACGAAGACGTTAAAAAACGCGTTGATGATATTTGGGACAGTCTTGGTATTATGTAGCGACTATTTTTAGCGCTATTTATTTTGTATTGAAGCATGCGCTTTTTTTTAAGCGCATGCAAAGGCGACACGCTAAGCAAGAAGGTTAGAAGAGAATACATGTCAGAAATTAAGTGTAAGGTTGCAAGCATCACGCCTTTAACCGAAGTGGTTCAAAAAGTTGAATTAACGCCAGAAAGCCCTGTTGAGTTTAAGGCGGGTCAGTACGCCATGGTGGTAATGGGCGAAAAAGATATGCGTCCATTTTCTATTGCCAATGCCGCATTTGATAATAACCGCATTGAATTACACATTGGCGCAGAGCCTGGCAACAGCTACGCTGGTGAAGTGCTAGAGCGCATGCGTGCGGATGGCGAAATTACTGTAAATGTGGGCAATGGTAATGCCTTTTTGCAAAGTAATGGCCTGCCTATGGTGCTTATTGCTGGTGGTACTGGCTTCTCATATACCTACTCTATTCTGCAAGAGCATCTTAATAGCGGCGACAAGACACCACTTACCCTTTATTGGGGTGGAAAACACGCGGCTGATTTGTATTTAGCTGACAAGCTAACTGAGCTCGCTGAAGCTAACGAACACTTCACTTTTGTGCCGGTTGTAGAGTTTGCATGCGACGAATGGAAAGGCAGAACGGGCTGGGTACACCATGCGGTAATGGCAGACCACGCTGACTTTGCCAATATTCAGGTTTACGTTGCAGGTCGTTTTGAAATGGCCAAAGTTGTACGCGATGATTTTACACAACGCGGCTTAAAAGTTGAGAACCTGTTTGGCGACGCGTTTGCGTTTATTTAAGCGCTAGCGTAAACCCATATTCTGAAAGCCGGCGAATGCCGGCTTTTTTGTTTTTTTAAAGTCATTTTTCATTCCCAGCGTCTTACTCCTTTTTTCAATCGCGATGCCTTGCGATGACCAACCATTAAACACGTTTACTCCAATTGTAGCTTTGCCACGTATTCGTTATGGTGAAAAAATAAAAACAGGAGATAACAATGATAAAAAACCGACCCGCACTAGCGAGTATAAGTGCAAAAATAAGAACTGAATTAATGAAAGTACTGGCATCAGCTGTATTGGTAAGTAGCACAGCGTCATTCGCCGCTCACGCACAAAGCGAGCAGCAGCAAGCACTTTATGATATTGCCAAAAATGTTTCCGCTGAAAACATTGAAAAAGACATTACTACGCTGGTGAACTTTGGTACACGCCATACCCTTTCTGAAACCGAGTCTGATACACGTGGTATTGGTGCTGCGCGACGTTGGATTAAATCTAAATTTGATAAAATTTCAGCCGAGTGTGGTGGCTGCTTAGAAGTTTACTACCAGTCGGAAGTCATCAGCGGAGAAAAACGTATTCCCGACCCAGTAGAAGTGGTTAGCGTTATCGCGATACAACGCGGTACCACCGATCCAGACCGTTACGTCATCATGTCAGGCGATATCGATTCACGGGTCTCTGATGTAATGGACTTCACCTCTGACTCACCAGGGGCAAACGACAACGCCTCTGGTGTTGCCGGTACCCTAGAAGCTGCGCGAGTACTATCCAAATACAAGTTTAACGGCAGTATCGTGTATGCTGCTTTATCTGGCGAAGAGCAAGGGCTTTTCGGCGGGCGTATTATGGCAAACCAAGCCAAGGAAGACGGCTGGCGAATTAAAGCCGTGCTCAATAATGATATGATAGGCAATATCGAAGGGGTTAACGGTGTGATTAACAACACCACCGCTCGCTTGTTTGCTGAAGGCTCACGCGTAACCGAAACGGATAAAGAAGCACGCATGCGACGTTTCACCGGGGGTGAAGTTGACTCACCAAGCCGTAACCTTGCCCGTTACATCGATAAAATTGCCGATCAGTATATTGAGAACCTAGACACAATGGTGATTTATCGCTTGGACCGTTTTGGTCGTGGCGGCCATCACCGCCCGTTCAACGACTTGGGCTACCCGGGTATTCGTATTATGGAAACTAACGAAAACTACACCCGCCAACATCAAGATCTTCGCGTAGAAGACGGTATTGCCTATGGCGACACCTTGGATGGCGTCGACTTTGATTACGCAGCCAAACTTACTGGCCTTAATGCTGTTTCTCTTGCTGCGATGGCGTGGGCACCGAACCCACCTGCAAATGTAGAAATTGCCGGTGCAGTTCAACCTTCAACATTTTTAAAGTGGGATGCACTAGACGCTGAAGAGAACCCGCAGCTTAAAGGGTACAAAGTATACTGGCGTCATACTGATGCTCCGCAATGGGAATACAGTAAATATGTGGGTAACGTCACCGAAGCCATGCTTGAGAACGTTGTTATCGACAACTACTTCTTTGGCGTAGCCAGCGTGAACAAGGACGGTGTTGAAAGCGTAGTGGTTTATCCAGGTCCTGCGGGAAGCTTTGGAGAATAAGCGTTTTTATTGAGCGCCTATATTAAGCGTGCGTATATGCATGCAATCAAGTTCGTGACGTTAAGCTGGTAATGAAACCGGCTTATCGTCACGAATGACTTTACTCAATAAAAGCTAGTATAAACGTGGACACTACACTCAATATATTGATGTCGCTTACATTTTGTTAATTTAAGCCAGAATGTGTTTATTGGAATTAAGCGACTAACTGCATTACAGTGTAGTAAATGTATGACGGCAGTTCGGAGTTCACCTTTGGTAAGATTCAGCGCGTTCTCGCTCTCTATTTTCACTCAACGTCTTTCTTTATTAGGCATAAGCCTAGCCCTTTGTTGTTTTAATGTTTCGCAATTACATGCCGCCCCTACCAAATTAGGTGCAGCTTCCTTCGAGACCTACATAAGCGACGATGGGGAGCCTGCTCGAGTTAACACACTGCTCGAAAAGGTGTTTCAGAAGGCGGAGTTGGATATCCAACTTCAGGTTATGCGACAAGCTTTTTTGGGCAGTTCTGTACTGACAGGTAAGCTAGACGGTGAATTTGCCTACGTTAATTTGGGCGAGGATAGCAGCAACTATGTTCTATCCGATATCTACTTACCCATTTACCTTTACGCGGTAAGCAAAGAGGCGGACGTTGAGGCAATAAAGCTTTTTCCTCATTTAAAAGACAACCGGGTCGCTATTGAAAATCGCTTTGCGAATACGCCCTCATTCAGACTGCTGAAAGATATAAAGTGGTCACGCAACCCCACTACGTTTGATGCATTTCGACAACTTGCCGACGATAGAGCGCCTTACTTAATTACCACCCAGCTGCTTGCGCGAGAGCTAAACATACTGCTGGCTAACGATAATGAAGAAACCTTGCACTTTTCAGCAAAACCTTTAGCAAAAACCGGATTTCAAATAGCTATCAGCAAAAATGTTGCTAACGCTGAAAGGATTATTGCGCAATTCAATCAAGCTGTGTCGACAATGCAGAATTCGGGGGAATTGAATCAGCCACTTGAGCTAGCTTGGCTCACCAAAGATGTGAATGGCGATGGCGTTGCCGACTTTATCGGGCACAGCAACATAACTACCACGTCAGACTTGTTAAACACCACCTATTCCCTTGACGGTAAACCTACATCTGAAGCCAGCGCGTTTTATATTGACGGGGATAGATATGCATCGCTTGAAGAAGCGCGTGCTGCCCTTCCCGATAAAGAAAGTTCGTCGCCCCGCGAGTCGCTGTTAGATAAAACCACCTACCAGCTATTACTCCGCCGCTGGTAGATGAATTTTGACTTCGGTGAACTTTGAAAGCAATGAGCGTTGAAAGGCATTAAATTAGGTAGAGAAGCACGAAGTCGACTACGCGACTTCTACACTACAAAGCATACCTGTCGTTGCTTAAACTAAACGACCTATTCAAAGATATGCGTCAGCTTTGTTAACGTTCTATCTTCGCGCTCTATCTTCGCGCTCTATCTTCGTAATACCGCTGATCAAAGGTTGCAAAGAAGACGGGGAGTCGTCAGAGTTAGTGTGACGTTTCTGGTAAGTACATTTCCAGAATTGTCAGCAATTCTTCGCCATCGACTGGCTTTGACACATAGTTGTTAAAGCCAGCTTTAAGTGCTTTAACGCGATCAGATGTATAGGCATAAGCGGTCAGTGCTACGGCATTAAGCTTTGCAATTTCTGGTATTTCACTGGCTCTTATTTTTAGAACTAAACCCAGCCCGTCGATTTCCGGCATACCAATATCCGATAGCAGAAGATCGAAGGCTTCTGGCATATCGTTAATTTCTTTCCATGCTAACAGGCCGTTCTTTACAACATTAACTCGCGCGCCGTTAGATTCTAGAAACAGCTTTATAAAATCACGGGCGTCTTGCTCATCTTCTGCGACTAAAATCCGTAAGCCGTTCAAACGCAAAGACTCAGTCAGGTCGCTAATTTCAGAGTTCTTAGTTTCAATAATGTCGTCGTGCAAATTAAGCGGCGCAATGGGCAGCGTTACGTAAAACGTTGTTCCCGTGTTAGGTCCGTCGCTTTCAGCATAAATTTCACCACCGTGCATCTCCACTAAACTTTTCACAATAGACAGGCCTAAGCCCAACCCATGTTTGTTGTGCTCGTTTTTACCTTGATAAAAACGTTCGAAAACATGAGATAGCTGCTCGCGCGTCATACCTTTGCCATTGTCTTTAACGCGGAAAAGGTAGTTTGAATGCTCTCTTCGACCTCTTACATGCACAGTACCGCCTTTCGACGTGAACTTAAGCGCATTGCTCAACAGGTTATTGATAACCTGTTTTATACGGAGATTGTCACCCAGAATTTGCGTGTGATCGTCTTCGCAATTTATCGATAGCTGAATATTCTTGCTCGCAAACCCAGCCTCAAAAGATTTGGCAACTTCAGATATGGACCCTGCGATATTAAGCGAATGGGTACTGAGCTTCATCGTACCTGAAATAATACGGGATAAATCGAGAATGTCGTTGATCAGTGCTGCCTGAGTTGATGCCGCGCGCTTTATCACGCCAAGGGCATCAGTCATTCTGTCCACATTGCCGACATCCATAAGCGCTAAATCGGTCCACCCCACAATGGAGTTAAGTGGTGAACGTAGCTCGTGAGAAATGCTGGCAAGAAACTGATCTTTCGCTTTATCCAGCTCTTCTAATTTACTAATTTGCTTATCGAGCGACGCTTTTAAGCTTAGCGCGTAAGGTATAAACAGATGATCAAAACCTTCAATGATTAGTTGGTCATCTTCGGTCCACTCTATCGATTCATCAGCGACACTTTGCAAATACATATCAAACGAATTACGAGGAGTAAGAGACTTTCCAATATCTTTTCTGGCTGCATCGCGACCCGCCCAACGAATGGTCTTGTCTTTCTGCTCCCTAAACCAAACCGTGTAGTAGCCCAGTTTTGAAGACACGCAGGAAATATACATGCCTCGAATGCCGTTTAGGTCGCCACTATCTAAAATTTCGTTTGTTAATCGGTTTATAGCAATGGACTGCTCAGAGCCGCTAATGGCAAATTTTTCGAGTAATTTTGCCAAGGTTTTCTCTGTGGGAGTCTTACCAACCAGATAGTTGCCCGTAGGGGTAACCACCGCCATACCGCACGAATCAGCAACATCCAGTAAGTCTCCTTCTTTCTGCGTGATGGCCTCAAGCGGGTTCGTGAATGAAGTAAGCTGATGAACAATATAGTTCAGCTTGCGTTGGCGAATTTGAAATTGCTCTTTCTTTTTATGCAGTGCTTTCGTGTGAAGCTGCCAGGCATAAAGGTGACCTAATGATTCGCAAACTAAACGTTTCTTCTGGTCGATGTAAGCAGGTTCACTGTTGTGGCATGCTAACAATCCCCACAGCTTACCCTCAAAAACAAGCGAAACTGAAAATGAAGAGCGGATCCCCATATTTTTAAGGTAGGCAATGTGCATAGGCGAAACAGAGCGAACCATTGACATTGATAAATCCAATGGCGGACGTTCTGCCTCTTTAACCGAAGGCTTAAGGCCTATAACTTGCTCTTCTACATCGTAGACACAGCGCACTCGATTTTTTAGATACAGTTCACGGGCCTGACTGGGGATGTCCGAAGCCGGAAACTTCAACCCTTTGAATGAGCGAGAATCTGTACTTGCGGCTTCACCAATTACTTCACCACAGTAGGTTTTGTCAAACTGATAAACCATGACCGAGTCGAAACCTATGTATTGCTTAAATACCTGAGCGATAGCATCGGCAACATCGCCTATGGAGTCGCGGTCATCGACATTGGGTAACAATGCGCGAATATCTACATCCATTGGCACCCATTGCTGCGCCGCCTCAAAGCTTAGTTGAGGGGTTGGCTCAAGCTCAATAACTAACAGCCCATTAGAATCGAAGGCAACGCCACTCCCTTCTTTCTCCCAATCTTTGAGATGGAGCGCATTTTCAGCAAACTTCCACTGGTAGGCGTGGCGTACATTTCCGCCTTTTACAGCATCATGAATAGTCTGGAATGTGCGCGCTTCAGGAGTGGGAATGTCAATTAGTTCAGTGATAAGTGTTTCACCGGGAACGACGTCTACTTTGAACATGTCATCAATGTTCTCGCTCACTACCTGAATTTTTTTGGTACTAGGGTTAATGGCTATGACATACCCAAAACTTTGTACGCTTTCAATCAAGTGGATAGCTTCATCTTCACAGTTTTGAAGCGTTGTAGGGGTATTGTCAATTGTTTGCATTACTTAGCGCCAAGTATCAAGAAAGCGAGCTTTCGTCGTGTGTTCCGTAGAGTAACCCACACGATAACAACTTATGACTGAGAAAGCATGTTATATCGACGTCTAGATCATTAGCTGAGAACATTAAATTTTCAAAAATTCGTACGTGATATCACTAATAAAACTTGTGTTTCTTGATCCTACGCAATAAACTTTCAGTAATTTCTGAAACTTCTGGAAGGTAAAAATGAAAATGACGCCTTTAATTACATCTGCGGTTATGCACTTTGGCGAAATGGGAAGTCGTTGGGGTTTCAACAGAACGGTTGGGCAAATTCTTGCGCTTATTGTTTTAAACGAAGAGCCCATTTCGGCGCAGGAAATTGCAGATGCGCTCAACATATCCAGAGGCAATACCAGCATGGGTTTAAAAGAGCTTCAGTCATGGCGCTTAGTTAAACAGCATCTTGTTCCTGGTGAGAGAAAAGAGTTTTTTATTCCGGCTGGCGATATTTGGACATTGGCCAATAGAGTATTTGAAGAACGAAGAAAGCGCGAGATAGACCCAACCATGAGTCTACTGCGTGATTTGTTGCTTGATGCACCTGCCAATGAAAAAGAGGCAAATGCACAACATAAACTGAACGAAATTCACGATTTACTCGAATCAATTACGGCATGGTCTGAAGAGCTTCAAAATCTTGGGCCTGAAAAGTTAAACACGTTGATGAAGTTGGGTTCTGGCGTGGGCCGTATGCTTGAGCTTAAGGACAAGCTACTTCCGGGGAAAAACAGCGTTAACTAAGGGGGCCTTCTGTGGATGCATTCTTGCTGTCTCGTTTACAATTTGCGTTAAATATTAGTTTTCATATTTTGTTTCCAACCATCACCATGGCGATGGGCTGGTTTCTATTTTACTTTAAGCTGCGCTCTAATATTTCAGGTCACCCTGTGTGGATGCGTATGTATCGCTTTTGGGTACGTGTCTTTGCCCTAAGCTTCGCCTTGGGTGTAGTAAGCGGCGTCACCATGTCATTTCAGTTTGGTACTAACTGGCCTGGATTTATGGAGAAAGTAGGTAATGTGGCGGGGCCACTACTCGGTTATGAGGTACTTACCGCCTTTTTCTTAGAAGCCACGTTTTTAGGCATCATGCTGTTTGGCATACGCCGTGTTCCGAACTGGCTGCATACGGCTTCAACCCTTATTGTTGCACTTGGCACCACTACTTCTGCGTTCTGGATATTAGCCTTAAATAGCTGGATGCAAACCCCACAGGGCTTTGAAGTGGTCGACGGTGTGGTGTACGCCACAAACTGGAAAGAAATTATCTTTAACCCATCTTTCCCTTACCGCTTTGTACATATGATGTTAGCGTCTGGACTGACGGCCAGCTTCCTGATAGCTGGGCTTTCAGCCTACCGCATGCTTAAAGGCGACGATAAGCTTGCGCCCAAGCTCGCCTTAAAAACAGCCACCTATACGGCGGCAGTGCTAATTCCTTTGCAAATTTTTGCTGGCGACATGCATGGTCTAAATACCCTTGAGCATCAGCCTCAGAAAGTAGCGGCGATGGAAGGACTTTGGGAAACCACTGAAGGTGCACCTTTGTTGCTTTTTGCAATTCCTGACGAAGATAGCAAAGAGAATCATTTTGAAATTCCCATTCCCTATGGCGCAAGTTTAATTCTTACTCACGAACTTAAGGGCGAGATTAAAGGGTTAAATGAGTTTGAAGGAGAGCATCCGCCCGTTGCTCCTGTTTTCTTCGGTTTTAGGGTTATGGTGGGTATGGGCATGTTGATGCTCGCTGTGTCATGGCTTGGCAGTCTTTATCTTATGCGTAACAAAGACTTCCCAATTTGGCTTAAACGCACGTTTGCAGGCATGGCGTTTAGCGGCTGGATTGCTACATTAGCAGGCTGGTACGTAACGGAAATAGGCCGTCAGCCCTATTTGGTAAGCGGTGTATTAAGAACCGCTGATGCCGTTACCCAATTGCCACCGGCGAATATTGCTCTGTCTTTCACGCTTTATCTTGTTATCTATACGGTGCTTCTAATCGCATACATGGGAACACTTATGTTGATGTGCAGAAGAGCCGTTGAAATTGAAGAGATAACGACGGAAGAGCGCGAAGTTGCCAAGGCAAAAATGCAACCTACTGACCCAGACCCAAGCACGGTTTAAGGAGAGCAAACATGTTTGAAAATGTATCAGCAGAAATGCTCGGAAATATTTATGTGGGTTTACTTGGTCTATCTGTATTGCTGTACGCCATTTTAGATGGCTACGACTTGGGTGTGGGTGTACTTATCCCGCCAAGAACAGAAACGTTTCGCGATGACATGATAGCCTCTATAGGGCCTTACTGGGATGCCAATGAGACGTGGCTTGTGCTCGCCATAGGACTACTGCTTATTGCTTTCCCTGAAGCCCATAGTGAGTTTTTACAAACCTTGTACTTGCCTGCAACCTTCATGTTATTAGGGCTTATTTTGCGCGGCGTAGCGTTCGATTTTCGCGCCAAGGTTGTGCAGGTGAAAAAGCGTAAGTGGGACATGGTATTCAAATACGGTTCGCTTTTAACCACATTAGCTCAAGGGTATATGTTGGGTATATACGTGACGGGTCTTCGCACAGATATTTGGGCGCAAGGCTTTGCACTTCTCGCTGCATTTGGTGTTACGGCTGCCTATGCGTTTATTGGCTCGTGCTGGTTAATACTTAAAGGCGAAGGTGAGCTTCAACAAAAGGCGTATTACTGGGCCAGAAGAGGTTTAGGGGTACTGGCGGTAGGGATTGTCGCGGTAAGTATCGCGAATCTAACCTTACACGATGACGTACGAGACTTATGGTTGTCTGCTCCTTGGGGCTATGTGCTTTTCGCTATTCCAGTAGCGTGTTTTGCGCTTCTAGCACTATGTGGTGTGTTGCTTAAAAAACTGCCTGATGCACAAGGGAAAGGCGAATGGCTTCCGTTCTTTATTGCCCTTCTAGTATTTTTACTTTGTTTCACCGCATTTGGCATAAGCTACTATCCGTTTATCATCCCTGGACAGATGACGGTGATGGATGCGCTTAGTGATGCAAGCTCTCTGCGCTTCTTGCTTGTTGGCGTAGTTATTGTAGTACCTATTATTTTGGCTTATACGGCCATGGTATATAAGATATTCTCCGGTAAATCAGAGAAGCTTTCTTACTACTAGCCTTTGTTAATGGGATCGCAGCAGATCCCAATTACTTGAAACAATAGTGAACATCATTGAAATTCAATGGTGTTCACTTTCTATTCAGCGCTATACTAAACGCTGTACATTGCGAGTTTCTTGCGGTTCCCGACGCCTTTCCTGTGCTTGGGGCATTTGCGGCGACCAGTATCCCCAATCCACGAACTCGATCTGAAAACCTGCGATCAAAATATGATCCTTTCCCTCGAACAATGTATACCAATGACTAGAGGATGTTTAGCGTTAGCTAGTCTACCCTTAAGGTGTGATCAAAATTTAAACGTTACTTACCGTTAAATATTTTGTTGACATCAAACTGTAATATTACTATATTTTATTTGGGGCAATTTTTAATAGAAGGAGCCAATACCATGGAAAATGTATTCCATTCGTTCTCACGGTTCTTCAAGCGCGCGCACCCCTACACAGTCGCTCACTATATCGGCCGTAAAAATGCGCAGCGTATCTTAGGATGTAAAATCAAAAAGAAATCCAAGATATTTGCCGACCAGCACGTTGAAGACCAAAATCATTAATTTATATGGGGCCCGTCAAACCGGCCCCATTTTTTTAGCTCAATTTAAATCTATTAACGTTTTCCTGAAGGTTCTCAGCCAGGCTGAATAAGCTTTTCGCTTCACTATTCACATTGGTATTCGCGGCTTTTACTTGATCGCCCAGCATTTGAAAATCTAGTGCCCCTTCGCGTGCAACTTGCACCTGATCTTTAGCGTGTTGTACAAGAGCCGAAGCCTCATTGCTCACCTCAACTAACGATAAAACACTTTTGCGTCCGTCTTCCAACGTAATCACCAGCTCATTGGCAAGCCCCAATGCGTTGTGTGCCTTGTCTTTATTCGAAGTCATAGTTTGTACAGAATCACGAATTGACTGCACTATTTTTTCTAACATGGCATTAATTTCAACTGTCGATTGATGAGTTCTTGATGCTAGCGTACGCACTTCACCCGCCACCACCGCGAAACCTCTACCCGACTCTCCTGCTCTTGCCGCTTCTATTGCAGCATTAAGTGCCAATAAGTTAGTTTGATCAGCAATCTCAGCAATGGTTTTCACCACACTCGATACATTTTTTCCATCGCTTTGCAGCTTATCTAACGTAGTAGCAGTTTTATCAATGTTCAGGGTTAAATCAGAGATGGCGCGCGCTGTGGTTTCCACATCCACCTTACCTTGCGCTATCTGGTGGGCACTACCTTTCGCTTGTTCCGCAGCTTTTATAGATAGAGTAAGGCTTTGTTCCATTTCATCAGACAGATTATCCATGACTGACACTAGCTGCTTGATGTCTCCTTGAAAGCTTAGAATAGCGGTTGAAGAGTGTGATGTTGCACTGTTAAGTGTTTGTGATGAGTGGTTCAGGTCATTCACTGCATGTTGAAGGTCAGTCATTCCCTTGTGAAATACGGCTAGTAGACCTTGAACGCTATGCGTTATCGCGTGGAGTTCTTGTAAATTTTGAGTAGGTAGACGTGACTGTAAATTGCGTGTTTTTGCAATATCGTCAAGCCTCTTAGCCATCTCTTCGATAGGACTTGCGATATTCCGCTTAGCAAGTATGTAGCCCATTATGGATACAGCCAGTAGCAATATGATTAGGCTGTAGATAGTGAACTGGCTCACACTGAGTTCAGCAGAAATAGCCATGGTTCGAGAGTTCGCAGCACGCTCAACACCCGAGCGTACCCCAGTTAAAAGTGCATTTAGTTCAGATGCTGCTTGGGTAATAACTTGAAGATTTTCCCGTGCAATATCCCAATCTATAGATGTTGCTGACATCGTTTGCTGTAAAGACGCAGCTGACGCAACCAGTACATCAAATTTTTCTTGAGCGGCATCGCTTCCCATATAGCTGAATTGGGAAAATTTGGCGTTGGTCTCGTCGACGAGCCGGTCTTTCTGTCCGTTATATTCGCGACTATTTATTGTGGTTCCGTATAAGGAATACGCGATAAGCACCAGCTCTTTACTTTGAGTTTGTATATCATCGATAGCGCTTAACGAGGGTAATGTTTCAGCCACGTAGGCTTCTACTAAGTTTTCGACATTGGCGTTGTTCTTTGTCAATACAATTGCCGCGATGAGCGACACAATTACAACGAGAAGATAACCGAGCAAGATTCTTTGCTTGATGGCTTTAAACATATAACCCCCATATTATTTAGGGGCACGTCTATACTTGTCGCACGTCTCTGCACCCTTTTCTATTCGTAGCAGGACAAAATTTACTTCTCCTACAATTGAACAAAAATAGACCGCTACGGTTGCTTTTTTCTTTCAGATTTTTAATCGGGAAGTTATCGAATTTATGTTGTACCAATCCGCTTAGAAAATTGCCCACTCAGAAGGCGCTGGCAAGTTTCCTAGCAAAGCGTGGGAATGCAGGAATGGCTGTTCCCTTTCAAATTCCCAGAATGAAGCTAGGAAGCTTGCCAGACCTTCCCGAAGGGCGAGTTTAAAATGTTCGTACTCTTTGTTGTGTCACCTTGATGTAGAACCACTATACCTGCGGTAACACGCCCGCGATTACGAACATTTTAACTCTCGCTGAGTGGGTAATGATCTATGCGGACTGGTATTACTTAGTGTCTTCAACTGCAAGTTGCCTCATTTATCACCGAAGGTATTGAGAAAACCAATGCTAATTATGAGGGGTTAAATATGGTTAAGCGGTACCGAGGTTGTGTACTTAATCTGCTCCATTGCAAAGCTTGAAGTGACGTCGGAAAATTCTATACCGTTAACCAATCGCTTATAAAAATGATCAAAGCAATCCATATCGGTAACAAGGACTTTTAGTAGGTAATCGTATTCGCCAGACATACGATAGCATTCAACAACTTCATCAAACGACGCGGCGTGCTTGGCGAAACTTGCCAGCCACTTACCATCATGTCTGCCCGCTTTTACTTGCACGAAAACGGTCATGGCCAGCCCCAGGTGTTTTGCTTGCAACAGCGCTACTCGCCTAGAGATTATGCCCTTCTCTTCTAGCTTTTGAATACGCCGCCAGCAGGGCGTTACCGTAAGCCCAATTTGCTCAGCGATTTCTGCGACAGGCGTGTCAGCGTTATTCTGTAGCATGGCCAAAATAGCTTTATCTATTGTGTCTATACCGCTTGTTTTTTCACTACGCATAGTGAGATGTAGCCCTTTATTTCCGTGTTCTTAGTTTTTCAGCGAATTACGTCAGGCGCTTTACTTTTATGGAGGCTATTTAAAGCCACCAAGGCTGACTAAAGTCGACATTTTCTGGTGCAATTTCGTACTGAAAGGGAGGCGTGAATACATCCCAAAATGCATCCCGCAAGTCCTCGTCTATTATGCTAAGTTTACCTGCATCGCGATAGCGAGATAGCAGTGTATTGTAAGCGTCAATCGGCATTTGCGGGTTAGACTGGCGAAAGATAACACGCCCTCCAAACTCTTCATACATCGCTTTTTCTGTTTGAAACTGTATAACCTGCTTGGCCGCTATCTCCTTAATGGGTTTCGTTGCCGTTTCACTTGAAACCTGACCTTCAAACTTCTCGATAAACTTGCTTACCAGTGTTTGATTAACCGTTATGCCTTTTTGTTTTGCATAGTCCTCTAAAACAAGCTCATAAATTCTGTTAGACGCATTTACACGGACCACATAATCAAGCATACCTGCGTAATTGTCATTCGCTTGCTGCTTCAAGTTTTTACGTTCTTCTTCACTAGGTACGACGTCTGCCATACGGATTTCGGTATTAAGCACCATTGCTAAAACACCCTGATCATCGACTTGTCCATTTGCCTGAGCAGCATAAGCAAGGTTTGAAATTAGAATAAGTAGCGCGGTGGCCAATGAAGATCGAATAGTTGATGTCATGCGCTTTAAGCACTCCCTGTAGACGTATTTATCGCAGCGATTACGAACACTTTGAGTCTCGCTGAGTGGGTAATTAACTGTGCGGACTGGTATTACCCAAATGGGCGTTGTAATGAGTAAAGCATTAAACACTATGACTACGCAATACCTTGGCGTACTGATATTAGGAATATGCTGCGAGCTTCAAATTTATTGGGGTGAACGAGTGCTTATGTGGTGTAGCCGAGAGAGGATGACGATAGCGACGTAGTAGACTAGCTATTGATGAAAGCGTTATTCGTTAAAAATGATTAAACCAAAAGCGGTATGGACTAAAAGCTTTGTCGCGCGTTTAGCGTGAGTGTGGAAATGCAGACAATAGAAAGAAAAACGGCGGTCAAATGACCGCCGTTTTTGAATTCTTAGATAGCTTGCACGTTAGCAGCTTGAAGACCTTTTTGACCTTCTTCAACTTCAAATTCTACTCGCTGACCTTCTGGAAGCGTTTTGTAACCGTCAGAGATGATCGCACGGAAATGAACGAATACGTCCTTACCGCCGTTATCTTGAGTTAGAAAACCGTAACCTTTATCAGCGTTGAACCACTTAACTGTGCCTGTAACTTTAGACATGTCGTATAGACCTCAAATATCGTATTAAATTGCGCATAAGCGCGTGTAACTAAGTTCTTTAGAGTCTTTAAATTGGCGGAGTATTGGGTCTTACTTACGAATGGACAAACAACTTACAACAAATTACCGGGTAACTCGAGTGGTTTAACATATAGCAAATAATACAAAATCGCGTCTCTTTAAAGACTTTGGCTAAAAGCCAAAGCCACTATAACACTCTTCGGGACGATTAATATACAAATTAATTGATAAACTACGGATTTCATAAATATTTCACCGCAGCGTAACAAAAATTAATGCCCTTTCCGCCAGGCTAAATACCAGCAAATTGCGCCAATTACGCCTGTACTTGCAGGGAAATACCAAGATAAATCGTACATTGGCAGTATTGCTGTCATTAACACAAAGGTGGCGCCCACTACGCTTAAATGAGTGGTCTGAGTTGTTTTCTTTTGCTCTTGAAGCAGTGCCAAATGTGCCCTTTGTTGTTGCAATGGCAAGCGCTTCATTTGCTGTAAACTGTCGTACAGCAGGTCTGGCATTTCAGGTAGTTTTTCAGACCAGAAAGGTAAGTTGTCTTTCACCTTCCCCATCATGGCGGTAAAGCCAATCTGCTCTTTCATCCAGTTTTCAAGAAACGGCTTGGCGGTTTTCCATAAATCAAGCTGAGGATAGAGCTGACGGCCTAAGCCTTCTATATACAGCAATGTTTTTTGCAGTAGCACAAGCTGTGGCTGCACAACCATATTGAAACGTCGTGCCGTATTAAATAGCTGCAGCAGCACGTTACCAAAGGATATTTCAGCTAGTGGCTTTTGGAATATAGGTTCACATACCGTGCGGATGGCCATCTCGAACTCATCGATATTGGTATCCTGCGGTACCCAGCCTGAGTCGGCGTGAAGCTGCGCGACTTTGCGATAGTCGCGGTTGAAGAAGGCAATAAAGTTCTCAGCCAGATAGCGTTTATCTTCACGATTGAGCGTACCCACAATGCCAAAATCGATGGCGATATATTTGGGGTTTTCAGGGTGTTCGGTAGAAACAAAGATATTGCCCGGGTGCATGTCTGCATGGAAAAAACTGTCGCGAAATACCTGAGTGAAGAAAACTTCCACACCGCGCTCGGCCAATTTTTTCATATTGGTATTTTGGGTAAGTAATGCGTCTATATTTGAGATTGGAAGACCGTAAATACGCTCCATAACCAACACATTACTGCGACAGTAGTCACTGTAAATTTTAGGTACATAAAGCGCGTCTGAACCTTCAAAGTTCCGCCCTAACTGAATACCGTTTGCAGATTCACGCAGTAAATCAAGTTCATCAACAATGGTCTTGCGGTATTCTACAACCACTTCTACAGGACGCAGCCGTTTGCCATCAGGAAGCCAGCGTTGAAGCACGTTAGCCAAGCTAAACAAAAGCTCCATGTCCGCCACGATGGTATCGCGAATATCTGGGCGCAATACCTTTACCACGACGTCTTCGTTGTTATGCTTCAACTTTGCCGCGTGAACTTGGGCTATAGAGGCAGACGCCAGCGGCGCTTTTTCAAATTCACTGAATAATTCGCTTAAATCAGAAAGCCCTAGCGCTTGCTTGATAATGTCTTGTGCAGCGTCAGATGAAAACGGCGGAACTTTGTCTTGCAAACGAGCAAGTTCGTTAGCAATGGCAGGAGGAAGCAAGTCTCGGCGGGTAGAGAGCATCTGGCCGAATTTAATAAAAACAGGCCCAAGGTTTTGTAGTGCAAGGGTAATACGCTCGCCGGCTGACTTGTCCTTGTGCTTGTTTCGCACCCAAAAAATGGTATGACGCATAGCCCGCGCGTACCAGGGTAACCACTTTGCTGGAATAAGTTCGTCTAAGCCGTGTTCCAACAATACCTTGTTAATTCGGTATAACCTAACAATACGCATTTATGAGCCTGTTTCTCTCAATCTTACTTAAATTTTTCTTCTAGGCGGCGCAGTCTCGCATCGGCACTTTCTGCTCGATCGCGAAGCGCATTAACTTCGTCACTAAAGTGCATAACCGCCAGCTTGTGTGCAGCAAGCTGCTTTTCTTCTACTACGGCGTTGCCGAATACCTTCGCCATGGAAGCTAGCGCTGACATCGACTTCTCATGCACGGTTTTCACCGTTTTCACGGTCTGATGGGCAATAACATCGTTGGTCTTTTGTGCCAGCAACTCTTCAATGTCGATATCGAGCTGCTGAAACAAGGCACTGACCTGCTGAGCAACATTGAGCTCTCCTTCCAAAAAGAGGGCCTTTTGCTGAATAAGACGAGTCAACTGGCTGGTTTCTTTTAACTCTGGCAAGGTTTGTAGCGACGTTTTAATACAACAGTCTTTCGGCCCAAGGGACGCGACGGCGTCTTCAAACGAGCCTTGTTCGCTGAGTACGTCAATACGGTCAGAAAACGACAGCGTAATACCATAAGGAAGCGGCGAAATGAACGCGGTAAGCCTGGCGCCAGCAAGCGCTTTTAGCCTTACTTCGCTGTCTTCGTCTAAAGACAGCAACTTGTTTAAAACCGATTCAGCCGTTGCGGTAACCAGCGCAGAAGTAGGCATTAAAACTTATAACCTCTATGTAGCGCTACAATACCGCCAGTCAGGTTTTGGTAATCACATTGCTCGAAGCCAGCCTGCTCGAACATCCCCTTCAAGGTTTCTTGATCTGGGTGCATACGTATGCTTTCCGCAAGGTATTGGTAGCTTTCTGCATCGTTCGCCACTAGCTGACCCATTTTTGGCAAAATGTGAAACGAGTACATATCGTAGAGTTTGCTGAGCTGCTCTGACGTAGGCTTAGAAAATTCTAATACCAGTAAACGGCCGCCTGGTTTTAACACGCGAAAAATAGAATTAAGCGCGTTTTGCTTTTCCGTTACGTTTCTGAGGCCGAATGCCATGGTCACCACATCAAAATGGTTGTCGGGGAAAGGCAGTGCTTCCGCGTCAGCTTGCACATAATCGATATTGCTTACCAAGCCGCGATCGCGAAGCTTATCACGGCCTACTTTCAGCATAGACAAGTTGATATCGGCAAGGGTTACGCGCCCTGTAGGGCCTACCAAGCGAGAGAACTTAGCGGTTAGATCGCCAGTACCACCGGCAATATCCAATACTTTATTACCCGCGCGAACACCGCTGCAGTCTATTGTGAAACGCTTCCATAAACGATGCACTCCCATCGACATAAGGTCGTTCATTACGTCGTACTTTGCTGCAACAGAGTCAAAAACATTAGCAACTAAAGAGGCTTTTTGCCCTTTATCCACCTGTTTGAAACCAAAGTGCGTTGTATGCTCAGTAGCATTGTCGATTGCAGAGTCTGCTTGCGTAGCGGGAGTTTGATTGTCGCTCATGACAGTCCTGTAATTTGAATATTTTTATTAATGCCGAAGTGTATAGGATTGTGTGCTCAAGCAAAAGCTTTATGCCTGACTGTCTCCTGATGTAAATCAAGCCTTTGACCTTCACAAAAGCGGAGCCTGCAAGGCACAAGCTCGCTTGTATAGAAGACTAGATCAGCTTGCTCTACGCTACCTGATTGTTTGTGCCCCAACTATAAGCAACAATGGCACTGATCTCTTGCAAAGAACGGCCGCTTTCCTCATGCCATTGCGCAAATGCCGCATTGGCCGCCGACAGCGACTTTTTCGAGGTTAAGCCACCGTCGATAATTTCATTCTTTCGCAAGTAACCTTCCACGTCACGTGAGAATAAAAACGTGTCTATGCCTAGTGCACGAAGCATGTAGGGGCCGGTGTTACCGCCTAATCGCGCACCGCGTTTTTTCAAAAACGCCCAAAGCTCAGTGATATTGTCTTTTTCAAAGCCTGCTACGAACTTACCAAAGCTACCGTGCTCCAGGGCTACGTCTTTGATCATCATGGCATTGTCACGCACTGTCATCACTTTTTTATAGTTGCGAACAATGCGCTTATCTGACGCTTTTTGCTCTAGCATTTCATCAGGCATCAACAACACTTTATCAATATCGAACCCGAAAAATACGGTTTCAAAGTCGGGCCACTTTTGCTCGATAACTCGCCAAACGAAGCCCGACTGGAACACTTTTTTGGTCATCGCCGCTAAAAAGCGGTCGTCAGGAATTGCTTCAATTTGCGCTTTAGAAAGTGGTGCTTGGAGCATGGCTTCAAGCACCCTTTCACCGCCTTTGCGCTCACACGCTCGGCGGTAGATAGATTGAAAAGACTCTAATTTAGACTCTTTCATGTGTGCCTAGCCTTTAATACCGCTGTGACGAAGCAAAGCGTCAACTTGCGGCTCGCGCCCTCTAAAAGCAACAAACAAGTCCATAGGAGGCTTACTGCCGCCCATTTCTAAAATGTTTTCTAAGAACGCTTTGCCCGTATCGCGGTTAAAAATGCCATCCTCTTCAAACTTGCTGTACGCGTCGGCAGAAAGCACCTCTGCCCACTTATAGCTGTAATAGCCCGCTGCGTATCCACCAGCAAATATGTGACCAAAGCCGTTTTGGAAACGGTTAAACGATGGAGGAATGACCACGGCCACCTCTTCACGCACTTTATCCAATGTGCCCTGTACGTCTACCTCACTGCCTTTTTCGCTATGCAGTAAGAAGTCGAAAAGACTGAATTCAAGCTGGCGTACCATCTGCATCGCTGACTGGTAATCCCGTGCAGCAAGCATACGCTCCAGTAAATCAGCAGGAAGCGGTTCGCCAGTTTCATAGTGACCAGAGATAAAGTTAAGTGCGTCTTCTTCCCAGCACCAGTTTTCTAAAAACTGACTTGGCAGTTCAACCGCATCCCATGGCACACCGTTAATACCGGATACACCCGCTACGCGCATTTTAGTAAGCATGTGATGGATCCCATGACCAAACTCATGGAACATGGTCACCACTTCATCGTGGGTGAATAGCGCTGGCTTATCCCCTACAGGTGCGTTGAAATTACAGGTAAGGTACGCAACGGGTAGCTGCAATTCGCCATTCATTTTTTCACGACGAACTCGACATTCATCCATCCACGCGCCGCCACGCTTTTTAGCTCGTGCGTATAAGTCTAGGTAAAAGCTGCCGCGCATCACATCAGCATCGTCAGTAATGGTGAAGTAACGTACATCTTTATGCCACGTATCAATGCCAGGCTGCTCAATAATTTTTAAGCCGTACAGGCGATGTACAACTTCGAATAAACCAGACAGCACTTTATCTTCAGGGAAATAAGGCCGAAGCATTTCATCAGAAATCGTGTACTTTTCCTGTTTCAGTTTCTCGCTGTAATACGGTAAATCCCATGCCGCTAGCTCGCTGACACCATGCTTGTCTTTCGCGTACGCTCGTACTTCTTCAAGCTCTTTCTCTGCCTGAGGCTTAGACTTAGCCGCCAAATCACGTAAGAAACCGATGACCTGATCGGTAGAGTCTGCCATTTTAGTCGCTAGTGAACGCTCTGCATAACTTGAAAAGCCTAACAATTCAGCCAGTTCAGTACGCAGCGTTAAGGTCTCTTTGATTATATCGGTGTTATCCCACTTACCCGCATTAGGGCCTTGATCGGACGCTTTTGTTGCATAGGCGCGATACATTTCTTCGCGAAGTTCGCGATTATCGGCGTAAAGCATGACTGGCAAATAAGACGGAATGTCTAACGTAAACAACCAGCCTTGTAAGTCTTTTTGGTGCGCAGCTTGCGCCGCTGCTTCAAGGGCTGACTCTGGCATACCGGCAAGTTCAGCCTCATCGGTAATGTGTTTAGTCCAGCCCATAGTGGCGTCCATCACATTATTGGAAAAGGTTGACGATAGCTCGCTAAGCTTTGCCTGAATCTCTGCAAAACGCTTCTTTTGCTCTGCGGGAAGCGCTACGCCTGACAATGTGAAATCGCGAACGGCGTTTTCAATCACTTTCTGCTGCTCTTCGCTTAAGGTCGCAAATTCGTCAGACGCTTTAAGGGAAGCGTAAGCATTGTAAAGGCCTTCGTGCTGGCCTACCCAAGTTCCATATTCAGATAGTAATGGCAAACACGCATCGTGAGCTTCACGCAATTCATCGCTGCTCACTACACTATTCATATGCGAAACGGGTGAAAATATTTTACTTAAACGATCATCGGCCTCTTCAAGGCGCAGCACTAAATTCTGGTAAGAGTAATCTTTCGACGCCACGACCTCTTCTATTTCGCTTTTGCACGCCGCAATGGCTTTTTCAATTGCAGGCTTAATAGAGGCAGGTTCAATAGCAGAAAAAATTGGTAGACCATCTACCATTTCAATTGCAGGGGTTGTCATAATCTTTTTCACTCTTAACACGTTGATAGAATAATGATGGGGCTTCGCTGATTAAAAGCAAGCTATTGTTTTAGCCACTGTTGACCTATTTTGAACTTACTTGCCGTTAACGTGCATGGATCATGATTATTGCCTATATTTACGAATTCAATGAATGCCGCTGCACCGTTTTTCTTAATGCCCCTCATAAAAACTGAACAACACAGTCAGCTCCGCCAAGCTCTGTCACAAATGTCACATTTCATCCTTTTGTCTACTTTGTCCCTTCGCTGTTCAGCGTCTATAATTTCGATTAATAAATCTACAAGGCATAGATATGAAAACGTTGACCTCAGGCGAAATAGCCTCGTATTGCGATGTAAATCTGCGCACCGTAATTCGATGGATCGAAAGCGGCAAGCTGAAAGGCTTCAAACTTCCTGGGCGTGGAAACAACAGAGTATTAGTAGAAGATTTTGTCGCCTTTCTTGAACGACACGACATGCCAATTCCCGATTCATTGAAAGGCATTGCCACGCCCTCAATATTAATTGTTGACGATGAAATGCCAGTTGCCAAGTCTATTCAGCGCGTGGCCAGACGGGCGGGTTATGAGTCGTATATCGCTACAGGCGGCTTCCAAGCGGGGATTATGCTTAGCCAATACGAGCCCAAAGTCATGACCCTCGATTTAAGTATGCCAGGCATGGACGGTTACAGCGTTATCGAATTCACGCGAGATCAAAATAAATATAAAGATCTCAAAATTGTGGTCATATCGGCACTCGATGAAATTAGCCTGGAGCGCGCGCTTGAGATAGGGGCTGATGCCACCTTACAAAAGCCGTTCTCAAATCATGACTTAACAATGGTCCTTGAGCAGTTTATGTCGATGTAAATCGATTTAAAGGGAGTGACATTATGGCTTGGTTATCGCGATTCGCTCTTTTAAGTTTGCTTGTAGGTGTTTGCGCATTACCGACAAATGCTAAACCCCTTACTTTTGCTGTTGTACCTCAGCAGTCTGCCAAGAAAATGGCTGAAACATGGCAACCCTTAATCGACTATGTGAGCAATTACACCGGTTTTAAGATTGATTTTAAAACTGCAAAAGACATTCCCACCTTCGAGGCGAATCTCGCCGACGGCAAATATGATATTGCCTACATGAACCCCTACCACTTTGTGGTCTTTAATGAATCTGCGGGATACCGCGCGCTTGCGCGCCAACGCGATAAAGAAATTCGCGGCTTACTTGTTGTACATAAAGACAGCCCCATACGCTCTCTGGATGACTTAAGCGGTACTGAAGTAGCCTTCCCAGCGCCAGCTGCGTTTGCTGCCACAATTATCACAAGCGCTCACTTGCGGATGAAAAGCATTGCTTTTGTACCGCGCTACGTCAATTCTCATGACTCTGTGTACCTCGCAGTACAAAGGGGCTTTTTCAATGCTGGGGGTGGCATTGTCCGTACGCTTAACAGTTCACCTGACGACGTTAAACAAGAATTACGTGTCCTTTGGAAGAGCAAAGGTTATACGCCTCATGCTATCGCAACCCATCCAAATATGGCACTCGCTGACAGACAAGCTATTCTTAATGCATTACTTGCTTTGTCGAATGACACAAGTAAGTCTTGGATTTTAAAAGGTATTGGATTTAACGGCTTTATAGCGTCAAACGACAGTGATTGGGACGACGTGAGAGCATTGGGAATAGCGTCGCTATCGAGGCCGCATTTATGAGTAGACTCGTATGAAACTGTCGTTGCGTATAAAAACAATAACAGGCATCGCATCAATAGCAGCGCTTTTGCTGCTAGTGCTCATTGTGACGGTGTTTCAGCTACTTAATGACCTTGTCGATAGTAACATAAAGAAGTCAGCCGACACCACGGTTGCCCTTTTTGTTTCGACGACAAAAAATGCCTTTTTAAGCTACGACCTTGCAGCTCTAGATGCCGACGTCTCAGAAATCCTTACCAACCCCAATATTGCTTACGTCAAAGTTAAAGACAAATTAGGCAGAGTTTTCGTAGAAAAGGGTAACACCAACGCACTAAACCGCCCTTTTACTGCCGACACAAGTGTTTCGGACGCTGATGATGGTATTTACGACACCCGAGCCCCCATCATGGTGAACAGGACTTTGTACGGCTATGTAGAGATTGGGCTTAACATTGCTTCAGTAACTGAATCAGTATCGAGGGTGAGAAACTGGACAGTTACACTGGCTTTTCTAGAATTTATTTTGGTCGGATTGTGCTCTTACTTACTTGGCTCTTACCTGATGTCGCAACTTCATCAATTACACGAAGGCGCTAAACGTTTAGGTGATGCAGTGAAAAACAACAGCTATCAAGATGTTTTTGTTCCCGTGCGCGGCACTGATGAGTTAAGCGAACTGGCAGAGGCATTTAATCAACTGGTTGAGCGTTTAAAAGAAGAACATGCGCAGCGTCAATACGCGCAAGATGAGCTTAAAGAGCTTAACACGCTACTTGAAGAAAAGGTTCAGGATAGAACCGCATTGCTGCATCAGAAAAACTATCAACTCCAAGAGGCCAATAAAGATCTAAAAGAGACCCAGGTACAACTACTTCAAGCTGAGAAAATGGCGTCAGTTGGCCAGCTAGCAGCGGGGGTCGCCCATGAAATTAACAATCCTGTCGGTTTTGTCAGCAGCAACATATCCACCTTAAGCGAGTACGTTGCTACCTACCAAATGATATTCTCACAAATTAACGCGGTGCTTAATGAGCAAGACGAGGGTAAGCGTGCTTCTGCCTTATCAGAACTAGAAAAAATGTTAGCTAATCAGGATATGGCGTTTATCAATGAAGATATCACCGACCTCCTCAGCGATTCGAGAGACGGTTTAAGTCGGGTTGCTGAAATTGTAAAAGGGTTAAAGCTATTCTCTCGTGTAGACAGTGACCACATGCAGCAGCACAACATTAATGATTGTGTACGCACTACCCTTGCCATGGTGAACAACCAATTAAAGTATATTTGTACTGTCGAAACGCATTTAGGCAAAGTCCCTGACGTTGCCATGAATGTAGGCAAGGTTTCTCAGGTTGTTACCAACTTACTCATTAACGCGGGTCAAGCGATAGAGAGCACGGGTAAGAACGGTAAGATAACTATTACCACCTGTACTGCGGGCAAGTTTGTCGAGCTTCGTGTAGAAGACACTGGCTGCGGTATTCCATCAAGTCATTTAGACAAACTCTTCAATCCATTTTTTACAACTAAACCTGAAGGGCAAGGCACTGGCTTAGGTCTTTCAATTTCGTTTGGCATTGTTCAGGAGCATGGCGGCACGCTCTCAGCCACCAGCAAAGAGGGAGAAGGAAGCATATTTACGTTAGCGCTCCCCCTTGTTTCACAATCAGACAAAACATTAGAGAGCGAAGGATGAATCAACTAATAGTGTTATCAAGCAGCATTGCGTGTAATAGTTGTAACGTCGCTTATAAGGATAATAATTTATGACAGAGCCTACTACAGAACAAGCCACGACCTACACGGTTCTATTTGTCGACGACGAGCCGAATATCCTTCGCGCTATTAAGCGTGCGCTGTTCACTATGGACATCACCTTACTGCTTGCTGATAGTGGTGCCAAAGCGTTAGATCTAATGAGTAAACACGATGTTCATGTAGTTATTTCTGACATGAAAATGCCGCAGATGTCAGGTGCGGAATTACTCGAACAGGTCGCTATCAATTATCCCGAGACATTTAGAGTTGTGCTCACTGGCTATGCCGACATTGAGTCCACAATTAAAGCCGTAAACCAAGGCAAGATACACCGTTACCTGCAAAAGCCTTGGGACAACCAAGAGCTTATCGCTGTTGTAGAAGAAGGCTTAGAACGAGTTAAGTTAAAGGCGGAAAACCTTCGTCTACAAAAACTAACACGACTGCAAAATAAAAAGCTACGCGACGTAAATGCCTCACTAGAACAAGTGGTTCAAAAGCGCACGCGCCAGATAAAAGCAGCGCTAAATAAAATCGAAAAACACAACCTTGCAATGGAGCAGGTGCTGTTCAACGTGATAAGCATTAACCCTGACATTAATGGTAAGTTTGCCATTGAGGTTAGCGAGTTGGCATCAAAACTGGCGCGTATTGCTCGGTTAGAGAAAGAAGAAATCAAACAGGTGCGTTATGCTGGCCTTATCTGCGAGCTTGGGTTACTAGGGCTTGAAAGCGAAGATTTTAAGGCGCCATTTTCAAAGCTTAAATATCAACAGCAGCAAAACTATCTATCGCAAACCAAGCAGGCTGCGTTAATACTTGCTCCGGCTCATGAACTACATCAAGTTTCTGACATTATTGAATTTCAGTTCGAGCACTATAATGGCTCAGGCTTGTATAACAAAGTTGCAAAAGAAATTCCTGCTGGCGCGCGTATCTTGGCCATAGCCCGAGATTACTGGCGCTTAGTAACCGGCAGAATGAGCGGTATCGAAATGAGCCCTCGCGATGCCAAACTAGAAATGAAAAAGCACAGAAACACCCGCTATGACGGTGAATTTTTGGACCTGTTGCTCGAAGCAGAAGATGTAACGACATCTAAACTGCTTTCTACATCATTGAAAGCCTCGCAGCTCAAAGCAGGCATGGTACTAGCCCAAAATTTGTATAACGATAGTCACATCCTTATCCTTCCCGAGGGACATGTGTTTAGTGATGCCACCATTCAAAAACTCGTACACTTTGAAGAAGAACGTGGAAAAGCGTTTAGTATTCAAATAGAACCAGAAGAGCTTTCTGCTACTATAAGTGAATAAGCTTTAAAGATTACGTGCTGAAAGCAGGATGAGCGATGCATGAATATGCTTCGCTTTGTCTTAGCCTTTTAATTAGGCTGCACTGTCCCCATTGATAAACTAAATGAAATTCCCTAAAGCAAATCTCGGTCTTTTGATTACTCTTTATGACAAGACCGATAGAGAATGATTTGCTGTGCGAACCTTCCGAAGGCATTTATGCTTATCGTTTACGTTCGCCTAACCGACAAAGAAGGCTTTTTGAATGACACATTTTGATTATATATGTATTGGCGGTGGCAGCGGTGGTATCGCATCTGCAAACCGTGCAGCTAAACATGGAAAGAAGGCCGCCATCATTGAAGCGAAAGATATTGGCGGTACTTGCGTGAACGTTGGCTGCGTGCCTAAAAAAGCCATGTGGTACGGAGCACAGGTGGCTGAAGCCATACATCGCTATGCACCTGAATACGGGTTCGATTTGTCGGTAAATCACTTTAGCTGGGACAGCCTAATTGCCAGCCGCCAGGCTTATATTGAGCGTATTCATGCTTCTTACGACCGCGCTCTTACCGCAAATGACGTTACCTTAATTCGCGGTTTCGCGAAGTTTATCGATAACAACACGGTAGAAGTCAACGGCGAAAAGTACACGGCTGATCATATTACGATTGCTGTAGGCGGCCGCCCAATCATCCCAGATATTGAAGGTGCTGAGTACGGTATTGATTCTGATGGTTTCTTTGCCTTAAAAGAACAGCCGAAACGCGCTGTCGTGGTTGGCGCAGGCTACATTGGAGTGGAATTAGCCGGCGTTCTTCACGCCCTTGGTACAGAATCGCATTTGGTAGTTCGCAAACACGCTCCGCTTAGAAATTTCGACCCTATTATTCACGAAACTTTGGTTGACATGATCCACGCTGAAGGTTGCAAATTGCACGACCATGCTAGCGTAGAAAAAGTGGAAAAAGCTGACGATGGCGAGCTATCAGTACACTTAACCAATGGAGAAGTGTTAAAAGCTGACTGCTTGATTTGGGCGATTGGCCGTAAACCCTCTACCGACAAAATTGATATTGAAAATACCGACGTTGAACTGAACGACAACGGCACGGTTAAGGTCGACAAATATCAAAACACCACGGCAAAGAATGTCTACGCGGTTGGTGATATTACCGGTGAAGCAGAGCTTACTCCAGTGGCAGTTAAAGCAGGTCGCTTGCTAAGCGAACGCTTATTCAACGGCCAAAAAGACGCTCACATGGATTATTCAATGATTCCAACCGTTGTGTTTAGTCATCCACCCATTGGCACTATTGGCCTAACAGAGCCAGAAGCTATTGAAGAATACGGTGAAGACAACGTTAAAGTGTACACCTCTAGTTTTGCGTCTATGTACACCGCGGTAACCCGCCACCGTCAAATGACCAAGATGAAGCTGGTATGCGCGGGTAAAGACGAAAAAGTGGTAGGCCTTCACGGTATTGGGCACGGCATGGATGAAATTCTGCAAGGCTTCGCCGTTGCCATAAAAATGGGGGCGACCAAAGCTGACTTTGATGCGTGTGTAGCCATTCATCCTACCAGTGCAGAAGAGTTTGTTACGATGACCTAGAGAGACGCGCCCAATTGAGCGCTTTCTCACAAAAGCCGGCATTAGCTTATTAGTTAATGCCGGCTTTTTTTATGTGTTTAACTTACTTTTTCTAGATCAACGGGCACGCCATTTAGCACCGCATTTCCCGATAATTCGTCTACCTGTAAATCGTCAGTAAGAATATTGGTGTTTACCCCAGGGTGCTGACTTGCCACAGACAGCTTTATGCCTTTTTTGTTGTGCCCCCATCCATGGGGAATAGATACCACGCCGGGCATAATTGCATCTGTGATTTCAGCCTCTATGGTTAACCGGCCAACCCGCGATTTCACACTTACTTCATCGCCATCTGTAATGCCGTATTTAGCCCCGTCATCAGGATGAAGCTGCAGCGTACATCGATTGTTGCCTTTCACCATACGGGGGCTGTTATGCAGCCACGAATTATTGGTTTTAATATGCCGGCGCCCTATCAAAACGACGGACTGATTTTGCGGCGTACCTTGGTTCGCTTTTCCAAAGAAATGCGTGTTAACCCTGTCTAAGTCAGCCATGAAATAATCAAAGTCTAAGTGAATCTTCTTATCTTCATGGAACAAGGCATGAGGCAAAGACGGTTGTAGCGGCCCCAAGTCGATACCGTGTGGGTGTGCTTTAAGCGTATCAATCGACAACCCGCCTTCCGGAATAGCGGTTGGAGTTTCGCTTAAGTTAGCATCAGCGCCTTCTTTTTTACTTGCTGCTCGACCATAAAGACCTGCTTGCAACAAATCATCGACCACACCTTTAGGCTGCTTGTCCCAAAGCGCAGCATAGTGTGCGGTGTTTTTTCCGTTTAGCGCATCGAGCCTTTCGGCTAACGAAAGGTATATTTGCCAGTCGCTAAGCTGGTCTTCGTCAATGTCCACCACCGCTTCCGAATACTTAGCGAAATTTCGCACGGCAAAGTTGTGAAAAACAATGTCGTAGTGGTCGCGTTCTAGCGCGGTTACCGGAGGAAGGATCACATCTGCATGTCGGGAGGTTTCGGTAACGTAAAAATCCACCGCAACCATAAAATCGAGTTGAGAAAATGCTTTATCAAGCTGTTCTGCATTTGGTGTAGTGACCACTGGATTACCTGCACCAATTACCATGGCCTTAATTTGTCCTTCTCCCGGGGTTAAGATTTCCTCGGCTAAACACGCTACCGGATATTCACCAGCAAACGCCGGAAGCCCTCTTACGCGAGAAGAAAATCCGCCCATGCTGCCCTTGCCTGATACAGGTAATACGTCAGCGGCTGGCTGAGTAAACATCATGCCACCCCGCTTATCTAGGTTTCCGGTGAGCATATTAAACAACATGATTAGATACTGAGTGAGCGTACCAAACGCTTGTACGCTAGCCCCCATCCTTCCATAACAAACTGCAGACTCAGCATTGCAGAAGTCCAAAACAAGCTGAGTGATTTGTGAAGCTGTAATACCGGTAAGCTCGCTCACCTTTTGTGGTGAATAATCACGAACGTATTTTTCGACCGCTTTTATATCCTCGGCATAAGGTAAAATTTCATCCGCCTTGTATAACTGCTTTTCAAACAATACATGCAGCATAGCTAGCAGTAACAGCGCGTCACTGCCTGGACGAATAAAGTGATGTTCACAGCTAATATCGGCAGTTTCGCTGCGTTTAGGGTCGATAACGACGACCTTCCCTCCACGTTTTTGAATGCCCTTTAAACGCTTTTTCACGTTTGGCACGGTCATAATGCTGCCATTAGAGGCCAGCGGATTCCCGCCGATGATCATAAAGTGCTGCGTGTGATCAATGTCAGGAATGGGAATTTGGGAAATATGACCAAAAAGTCGGCGACTAACAATATGATGGGGCAACTGGTCAACGGAGGTAGCGGAGTAGCGGTTGTGCGACTTGAGGGCACGATAGAAATACGGCCCGAATAATATTGAGCCCATATTGTGCGCATTAGGATTTCCTAAATACACACCTACCGCATTATTGCCGTGGGCCTGCTGGATGTGGTGTAACTTGCTTGCGACCAAATCAAAGGCTTCATCCCACCCTATCTCTTCCCATGCGCTGTCTTCCCAGGTGCAGTCTTCCGGTGCACTCGCCTCGCCGTCAATTCGTACCCTTTTTACCGGGCGCTTCAAGCGGTCAGGATCGTCGTACAAGTCTTTTAACGCACTCGCTTTCGGGCAGATATGACCTTGGCTAAATGGGTTTTCTTTATCCCCTTTTATTGACAGTATTTGACGGCCTTTCGTCGCTACCTCAATACCACACATTGCTTCACAAAGCGTACAAGTAGAATAATGCAATTGTTGTTCAGCGTTGCTCACGGTAATTCCTACACAATTCATTGTTAATGAGTTGTTACGAAATTAGCGATTATTGCTGTAATAGACAAGCATCACTGAAAGTGATGAAAAAGAGAAGGCACCTCGCCACAATTAGACGAGGTGCTATTGGTTAGAAAGAGTAAGTCACACCAAGGGTTGCTGTGGTGCCTAATCCTTTAATATTGTAGCCACCGTAGGTGTATGACTGAGCGCGCGCAGGATAGTAGTCGCTGTTAAACAGGTTTTCGACACCCATAAACGCGTTCCAGTTTTCAGCGAACTGGTACTGTCCACTTAGGTTAACAATATTATAGCTCGATATAGGTCCTTGATCGCCCACATAGTCGCCGTCAGCATTTGGCGAGAAGCGTTTACGATCACCCACATACAGATAGCTAACTGTTAACGATAAAGTGTCTGATGGCTTCCAGTTTACGTTTGCCGTTGCTTTGGGTGGACTAATTTGGCGAGAGCCAAGGTACACATCAGCTTCGGTATTTTTCCCTTCAACGTAACTATATGTGGCTATCACATTGAGCGTTTCAGAGATTCGATAGTCTACTAAGCCTTCATAACCCCAAATTTCCTGCGGTGCGCGAACAGGCTCATACACACCTGTCACCTCGTTGAAACTATTGGTCGTACCGAGTTCAGATGTACTTCTGTAAGCCGCAACTTCAAGGCGTACTTGGTCGAAAAGAGAGGTGAAGCCCACTTCGTAGTTATCGATGATAGAAGCCTCCGTTTGAATAAGACCAATATCATCTACCGTTGCAGCGCGCAGTAGGCGGCCAATGTCAGCGATATCTGAACCTTGCGAATAATTGAAGAACGGGCTAAAGCTGTCGCTCCAGTTATACTTTATCGCAATGTTATAAGTGGTTGCGTCGTAATCTATAGTGTCCCCCTTAACTTGAAGAGGAACAGAGCATTGAGTTTCAGAGCGACACAGCTTCAGTGTTTCGTAGTCATCAACCGATAAATCGATACTTTCCCTTCTCACACCTGCCTTTACAATAAGGTCGTAGTGAATTACCCACTTTGTTTGTAAAAAGCCAGCTAAGCTGTCCATTTCCATTTCAGGTACCCACACGCGCCCATCAACCAGCGGCTGTGAGGTAGTGTCTTTTAGCGCGTCGATACCATAGATAAACGTGGCTTCTACGCCATCGAAATCAATGGCAGTATTAAACGTCGCGCGAGCGCCGCGCTTTTCAGAGCGAATAATAGACTGGCCGCCGTCGTAGCCTTCATCGGGGTTAGCTAAGTTAGGCGAAAAGAAGAATACGTTCTCAATATCTTGCGAGTACACATCAAGCGTCATTTCACTGTTTGCAAAGATATTGCTGTCTGTGTATTTCAGGGTGATGTTCTCATTTCCGTCAGGCCCCTGAGGTTTCCCGCGTTTTTGCAACGCTTCAGGTACGTGAATAGCGTAGGTTTTCACGCCTTCGTTGATGTCTCCGGGAACATCTCCCAAATCAGTTTTTTGTTGAGAGCTAAAGTAGTTGTAGCTAAATTGAAGGCGTTTCTCTTGATCGAAATCGTAACCAAATTTGGTAAAGTAGTTCTGTGTTTCAGCGTCTGACAGGCCGTACTGCAAACCTAAGATGTCGCCTTCTGCATCGCGCTGAACGCCGTTTTCCTCGTAACTGGCGGTAACAAGGTAATCGAAATTCTCCACCTTGCCGTTAATCGCAGCTGAAATACGCGCACCGGCTGACTCTTCAAGCTTCACTGCGCTAAAACGTGAAGACAAACTCACTTGGCCCTCATGCGTGTCTTGCGCTGTTGCTTGTTTGGTAATGTAGTTGATAATACCGCCTGACGCTCCATTGCCATAAACAGACGTAGCGCCCTTAATTACCTCAATTCTAGCAAGCGCGCTAGGGTCAATCGTTTTCACACCTAACGAGCCATTTCTAAGCGGCGTGGACTGAGGCACACCGTCAATCATCACAAGCGGAGCACGTCCGCGCAAAGACTGGCCAGTATTGCTCGAACTACCTGTATCTGGAGCTAAGCCCGGCACCATCTGCGCTAACAAGCTCTGTAACTCGGGATTTACCTTCAGGTGATCTTCAATCTGCTTTCTTGAAATAACGGTGATTGACGCTGGTACTTCATCAATACTTTCAATAACACGGCTTCCAGAAACGATAATACGTTCCATATCCTTTAGGGCATCATTAGCAAAAGAAGGCGCACTAACGGCTAAGGCAATGAGCGTAAGCGATGGTCTAAACATGAAAACTCTTTTAAGAAAATAAGGTTACGAAAGGCGCGTTATACTAAAGGTGTAGAAGAACAATGTAAAGATAATGAAAATTATTCTCATTATCTAAAGTAGCGTTTATACCAAAAGTAAAACCCTGTTATCGTAAAAAACGCAGGGAGTAATGCGATTAATAACCAGATAAATTCAAGCAATGGGCCCGCGAAATCACCAATGTGAAACTTGTATTTGAAGTTCCAAACCTGCGTCGCTACATTCGCTTTTGATGCATCGTAATAACCCGTTATTTCTCCATTTTGAGGGTTTGTCCAAACCCAGCTGTAGGCGTGAGACTCGCCGGGGTTTTGCATTCTGAAACCTATGTGTTCGCCTGAATTTTTTGGGAAGTAAATGCGAAATAGTGACGCATTGGGAAACACCGCTAAGGCGTTTTGATAAGATGTATCGATAGCCACTGAAGCACTACTAGCATCGTGGGATAACGGTTCAGGTACTGGCCTTTTCTCAACTTTTGAAAAAGTAACGGTTTCCACCACCTGCTGCGTAGCGCTTTTCCAATTAAACGCCATGCCACTAAAAGCGATGAGTATTAGTGGTATAGCCAAATAAACGCCCAGCACTGTATGAAGTTGATACATGAGAATTCGAAACTTGGCGCGGCGTTTAATCGCAAGGCGTTTTATTCTATTTTTTGGCTTTACCCAAAGGTAAAAACCCACAATTACTTCAAGAAGTAGAACTAAGGCACTAACAGACACCCAATTTCTAAGTGGCCTTTCGTTGTCACCATCTTGATACAACAGCCATCGATGGATAGCCATGGTGAACCCATAAAACGTGCTGTAATAATCGTATCTATGAAGTATTTCGGCAGAGTTGGGGTTTACGCTTACGTATTCGCCATTGTTGAGCTTCCCTTGCCAAGCGAGTTCAGGGTCTGACTCGGGCATTAAAAGCTCGACTTTCTGACCCGTCTCGTCTTCCAGCGCATTCACTATGTAAGAAAGGGGTAAGGGCGATTCGTGAGATTCTATGGTCCACTTCTCTGGTTGGACAAAGGTTTGGATATCTTTTGCATAAACTAGCAATGCACCGGTGATGCTAAGGCAAATAATAAATAACCCACATACCAGCGCTAATAGAAGGTGCAGTCGTCGTACCCAAAGTTTCAAAACAGCGCTCACAAATTGCGAAATAAACGCGAATAGTAACGATTCTCGAAAATTGGTCAATGAAAGTTAAACGCTAAAATCGTGCTTACAATCGCATAAGCTAAATGAATCTATCCTACTTTGCAGTAAGATTAACCTTAGTTTTACAATTCAAGAGTACGTATCTTCATGTTAAGTCATGTACTCTGATGTAGACAGAAAATAAATAACAAGCGGTTGGAAACACAATTATGATAACGACAAAGAAAAGTTTACTGGCCATCACGCTAGTAAGCGCCCTGGGCTTGGGCGTCGCACCTACTTTATACGCCCAAAACGACAGTGAAGAAAAAACAGAATCCGAGCTTGAAACGTGGGAAGTCAGCAACCCACCTTATGCATTAAACGAAGTCACTATCAAAACAAACGAAACCACGTGGTCTAGCTTAGACGTTGCACCAAACGGCGAGTTTATGGTTTTTGACATGCTGGGTGACTTGTACAAAGTGAGCATGAGTGGTGGCGATGCGACCCCGCTGACCCAAGACTTCGCATGGAATATTCACCCTTCAATTTCTCCAGACGGTAAACAGATCGCATTTATCTCGGATAAAGATGGGTTAAGTAACGTATGGGTTATGGAAATTGACGGTAGTAATCTTCGTCAGGTAACCAAAGAGAAAAGCAATCTTATCCACTCTCCTAAATGGAGCCCAGACGGCGAATACCTAGTGGTAACCAAAGGCATCATGTCTAGCCGTAGTATTCCTGCGGGCGAGATTTGGATGTACCACAAATCAGGTGGTGACGGCCTACAAATTAAAGCTCGTAACAGCGGAAAGCGCGACCAACAAAACATTGCTGACCCTGTATTCTCTCATGACGGCAAGTATATTTACTTTACCGAAAATACGGTTCCGGGCGCCCGCTTTGAATATAACCGCGACCCATTAGAAGGCATTTTTGCTATCACTCGCTACGACCGCGAAACCGGCGAAGAGAGCCGCTATATTAGCGGTACGGGCGGCGCTGTGGTTCCTACGCCTTCACCTGACGGTAAATACATCGCTTTTGTGCGTCGCGTTAAAGATAGAACCGCGCTTTTCATTAAAGACATCAAGACAGGTGTAGAAACACCACTGACGTTAGAACTAGAGCGAGATATGCAGGAAGGCTTTGGTTCGGAAGGTTACTTTGCCTACTTCGACTGGATGCCAGACAGCAGCGAAATCGTATATTGGACAGGCGGTAAGTTCCACACTATCAACGTGAAAGATAAAACCACCAGCACCATGGACGTGACCGTTGAAGGCACGGTGAAATTTGCCGATGCGTTACGCTTTGACGTAGATGTCGCACCTGATGAATTTGACGTTCGCATGATCCGCTGGTCTCAAATGTCGCCCAACGGTAAATCCGTACTCTTCCAAGCGTTAGGTAAACTTTATGTACGCGACGTTAAATCTGGCAAAATTAAGCGTTTAACGAAACAAAACGACCATGACGAATACTATCCGCGCTTCTCTAACGACGGAAAGTCGATTGTTTATACGACATGGAATGACCAAGACCTAGGCACCGTTCGCGTGGTTTCTGCTCGTGGCGGGAAAGGAAAGGTTATTACCCAGCAGCCAGGTCACTACATTGAGCCGTCGTTCTCTGCCGATGGCGAGAAAGTCGTCTTCCGCAAGTTTACGGGCGGCTACTTATTAGACCCCAAATACTCGGTTGAGCCAGGAATTTACGTAGCAGATCTTGAAGAAGACACCGTAGAAAAAGTCTCTGAGGGCGGCTACAACGCGCATTTCGCGGGTAACGACGACCGAGTGTATTTCACCGAATCAGCGGGCGGCGAAGCTTACTACGAAACCCAGCTTTCAAGCGTTAACCTTAAGGGTAACGACAAGCGAACTCACCTTTACGGTGCAGATAAAGTAAGTGAGTACAAACTTTCACACGATAAGAAATGGGTTGCGTTTGTTTACCAGTTCAAAACGTACGTGGCGCCGTTTGTCGAAAATGGCAAGCGCATCACCATAGGCCCGAACATGACCTCACTGCCGGTAACGCAGCTCTCAAGCCGTGCAGGTGAATACTTAACGTGGTCGCCTGACAATAGAACCCTTAGCTGGTTTAACGGCCCTACGCTATTTAGCCGTTCACTCGATGAAGCCTTTGCCTTTGTTGATGGCGCAAGGGAAACGCTGCCTGAGCCGGTAGCTGAAGGTATGGATTTGTCGTTTACCACTAAAGCTGACAAGCCATCTGGTTACAAAGCTTTGGTTGGCGGTAAAGTGGTAACCATGCGCGATGCCGACAACACCCAAGAGGTGATCGAAGATGGCGTTGTGCTGATTAAAGACAACCGCATTGAAGCAGTGGGTAAACGTGGTGATGTGACCATTCCTGATGATGCAATGAAAATAGACACCACGGGGAAAACCATTATCCCAGGGCTTGTTGATGCGCACGCTCACGGCTCGCAGGGCCGCAATGAGATTATTCCTCAGCAAAACTGGAGTCAGTACTCGAATGTGTCGTTCGGCGTAACAACCATTCATGATCCTTCAAACGACACGACAGAAATTTTTGCTGCGGCAGAATTACAGCGTAAAGGCGATATTGTTGCACCACGTATCTACTCCACCGGCACGATTTTATACGGTGCAGAAGGACTAGGTTACAAAGCGATTATCAACAATTATGAAGATGCCTATTTCCACGTAGAGCGCTTGAAAGAAGCCGGTGCTATTTCAGTGAAAAGCTACAATCAGCCGCGTCGTGACCAGCGTCAGCAAGTGCTGTGGGCAGCAAAAAATCAAGAGATGATGGTAGTGCCTGAAGGAGGCGGTAAGCTTCAGCAGAATCTGACTATGTTGGTAGATGGCCATACGGGTCTTGAGCACAGCATTCCTGTGGAAAAAGGCTACAGCGACGTCACTCAACTGTGGAAAGCCACTGAGTTTGGCTATACGCCGACCTTTGTTGTGTCGTACGGCGGCATGATGGGTGAAGAGTACTGGTACGACAAAACTGAAGTGTGGAAGAACCCGCGTCTTCTTCGTTATACGCCGTCGACTATTCTAGATAGCCGTGCGATCCGCAGACCTACTGCGCCAGAAAATCAGTACAACCACCAAAACGTAGCAAGCTACGCCAAAGAGCTCCGAGATAATGGGGTCAGTGTACATATTGGTGCTCACGGACAGCGTGAAGGCTTAGCTGCTCACTGGGAGCTGTGGATCATGGAACAAGGCGGCTTCACGCCTTGGGAAGCGCTACGCGGCGGTACTATTGATGGCGCGAAACACCTAGGTATGGGCAAAGATCTTGGCAGTATCGAAAAAGGTAAACTTGCTGACCTAGTTGTGATTGATGGCGACGTATTAAGCGACATTAGAAAGAGTGAATTCGTAGAATACACTGTACTAAATGGACGCGTATATGAGTCGGCCACCATGAACGAAGTGGGCAGTAAGAAAAAACGTAAACCGTTTTTCTTTGAGCAAGACAATGCCACCTTTATGCCGCAACAAACGGCAGATGATGTAGAAGCGAAAGCGCACCACTATCATTGGGAGCATTAATTCTGCGTCCAAAGGCCTGTAGTAACCAATAACATAAACTAGTAGGCCTTAATTAACCCAACGCTAAAGCCGACGAAAGCTTCCTGTTTCGTCGGCTTTTTATTTTCTGAATATGAAAACTTACCTGTGCATGTTTAAAACTGAGTTTAGTCTTAAGTAAAAGAGTGGTATAACTGCTGTAAGGATGGAGGGTAATATATGAACCACCCCAAATCAGATTAAAAGGACTTATTCGCCATGCAGTATTATTTGCCACTAGCATTACTGCTTAACGCACTCATTTTTGCTTCAGCTGGCGCTCAAACGAGCGAAGCCCCTACCTATTATCAAGATTGCGCCGTTCTCGATTTTGGCGAACAAGACCTATCTACGATGACAGAAGCGGAAAAAATACAAGCGTTAGACGACTCCTTATTTGGCGCACTAAACCAAAGCGAAGAATGCATGAATGCAGCGGCACAATCGAGCGCACAAAGCGTAGCTAGCGCGGCGGGTCAAGGTGCCGGGCAAGGCGCTGGTGCGGGTAATACCTCGAGCACATCATCTTCGGGGGCAGGCGCTGGGCAGTCTAGCTCACAAAGCAGCACTGAGTCTCAAGAATCATCGACGAATACACAAACAACCACTTCAAGTTCAGATCCTTCAAAACAGTCTGTTGGAGGACAAGCGAAAGGTGGAAGTTCAGCGGTATGTGACGCCGTAATTGCCGGCTTGCAAGGAGCAACAACTGAGTCTGAAAAGGCGCATTTCCAAGCATTAAAAGAGCAATACGGTTGTAAATAAAAAATCAGAGGAAGGAAAGGATATGTCTTCATTTAAACCCAAGGCCCTGTTTACCGTGGTGGCAACAGCATCGTTTATACTCTTGAGCGGATGTGGCTCAACGCAGACTAATGTCACCAGTGTAGGACCATCTATGGTAGGCCCAGGAGGCGGTCAGGCGTTAGGCGCACAAAAAAACACCTACAACTACAACTCCGAAATTTACATGGATGTTGCCATACCTGTATTTGACCCGGGCTTTCCAACAGAACGTGATGGCACTATCGATTACGATGAAATAGAAGAGGAAGGGATTTGGCCTCAAGTGCGTCGCTTAGAAGCTAACCGCTTTGCGATAGCGACGAAAGAAGCCCTAGGTGAAACCAAATCTTTCGGCAGTATTAACGTAACGCCAGATGCTTCTGCACTTGCCGATGTTTACGTGCTGGGCAAAATTAATTACTCAGATACCGAAACTGTAGAAATTGGCGTGAAAGTGATGGACGCTAAAAACACAGTGTGGGGTGAAGAAGAATTTGAATACCGCGTAAGTGAAGGCTGGTATCGCGATGCCATGTCTCGCGGCGAAAACCCTAACGGCCCAGTTTTCGAGCAAATTGCAAAATTCGTTTATGATTTGCTTATAAAGAAATCCGATGCCTACAAGCAAGAAGTGCAAATGGTGTCAGACCTGCGCTACGCACAAATGTATAGCCCTGAGTCGTTTAGCCAATACCTTACTCAAGGCAGAAGAGGTGAGATTGAGCTAGTAAGTGCGCCTTCAGATAGCGATCCAATGCTTCGTCGCGTGCGCGCCATACAGGCAAAAGATGAACAATTTATAGATAGCCTTCAAGAAACCTATGATTCTTTTTGGGTAACCACTGAAGAGCCATACCGTAAGTACCAGAAAGAGACACTTCCTGAAGCCAAGAAAATCAGAGAACTTGAAGCAGAGCGCACCACACAACAAGTCACGGCAGGGTTATTCGCAGTCGCGTCAGTGCTTTTAGGCTCTAACTCTAGCTCAACGGCTGGTCAAGTAGCCGCTGCAGGTGCTGGTATTGCCGCAATTGGTACACTGAGCGAAGCAATCAAAACTAACAAAGAGCTTCACGCCCAACGGGATCTATTCGATGAAATGGGTCAAAACCTTGATATTCAGGTAGCCGATCAAATTGTTGAAATAGACAATCAACGAATTGAGCTTCAAGGCACAGCAAGCGAACAATACTACCAGCTTCGCGCTCGCCTTAAAGATATCTATGACATGGAATCCACACCAATGACTGCGCTATAAGCCCAGTCGTTGGTGTTATCAAAACCATTAAATAAGATATCTATTCTATTGTTAAGTTAGAGAGTAAAGGGTTACGCATGCCAAGCGTTGAGCAACAAATAGAGCAAAGCAGAGCAAAGAAAAAGGCACTCATAAAAAAGTCACTGCTCGGTTTTTCACTGGTCATGTTGATAGGCGTCGCAGGCGTGCTCCTTATCTCATATATGCCTACTGTCACATCGAACGTTACGGACGCCACGGATGACACAACAGCAGTACCGCAAACCGCAAAAGCTACACCCGTTGTGGAAGTTAATGAAGAAGAACGAAAAGCCCTTCAAATGGCGCTTAGCGAGTCAAAACAAAGTGTAAACGACTTGGTTAGTCGCGTTTCACACTCCCAGATGTTCCTAGAAAAAGCGAGTGAAGTTGAGCGCAAGTTGAATAGCGCGTTTAATGAATATAGCGCGTCCAACTACAGCGCAGTTATGAATGCACTGGATGATATAAAGAGCTCAGTTGACACAATAAATACTGACTACGAAAACGCCTACACTCAACCTTATGAAGACGCCCTCCTTGCCTTCAATAACGGGAATATTTCAAGCGCGTTTAACCTAAACAAAACGTCGTTAACGATAAACCCTGATTTCGAAAAAGCGAACATTTTGCAGCAACGCATTGATGTATTTGACGAGGTGCAAGACGCCTACGAGCAGGCACGCATTGGTAAGGTCGAAAACAACATCAGCAAACAGCGCGAAGCGTACGCAAAAATAGTACAGTTAGATCCTGCCCGTAAGGACGCACAGCAAGCACTTGATGCTATTAACCGGCAATTGCAAGACAGCCGATTTGATACGCTGCTAGCTCAGGCAAATCGAGCTATTGAGCAAGGTGACTTCCCTGCTGCCGCAGAATTCCTAAATGACGCCAAGAGCCTAAAAGCTTCAAGCAGTGAGCTTGCCACCATTAGTAAAAAGCTCGCGTCTTTAATTGCTTCACAAGAGCAGCAGAAAATTGAAAATCAAGTCGCCTTGTTTGTCAGCGCAGATGAATGGCAAACCGTAAAGCTGCTAGCTAATAAAGGCCTCGCTAGCTTTCCAGCCAGCCCTGCTTTACTTGAGGCAAAGCAAAATGCCGAAGCCATACTCGATGCAGAAAAAAGCTTGAGCGCTTACCAAAGGCGGCCAGAGCGTTTATCGGATAACAACGTCAGAAATCTAGCCCTTAAAGACATTGCGCGAGCAGGTTCACATGCAGAAAAAAGCGCAAAACTTCGTGCCCAAATATCTTCACTTGAGCAAGTGATCGACAATATCAATCAGCCCCGTTCCGTAACAATAACGTCGGATAACGATACCTATATTAAGGTACTTGGAGTAGGCCTCGTGGGGGAAGTAAAAACAAAAACCATTCAGCTGAAACCTGGTACATATCGCATTGAAGGGAGCCGCGAGGGTTATCGCTCAACCATTCAAGAGATTGTAGTTTCACCG
The DNA here is from genome assembly GCF_055755235.1 of Alteromonas sp. R7. Classification (NCBI taxonomy): domain Bacteria; kingdom Pseudomonadati; phylum Pseudomonadota; class Gammaproteobacteria; order Alteromonadales; family Alteromonadaceae; genus Alteromonas; species Alteromonas sp. R7. The sequence goes on from NZ_JBVTQX010000005.1 coordinate 107,487, forward strand.
TCAGACACCAACCTATCAGTACATGTTGTATGTACTGAAAAAGTATAAGGACCTATCTAGTGAGCAGTATTGATGACGCCATAGCCAAAGGAAAGAAGCGAAGAAAAGGCGTTGCTATAGCTTCATTAATAGGACTGGCCGCCGTTCTCGTTGTTTATTTTGGCTGGCTGTTTCTTACCAAAGGTTATGCCTTTGCAGTTTCCCCAGAACGTGCAGCACAAAATCCGCAATTTGCTGTTTTAAGTGGTAGTGCGATGTTCATTAGTGACAAGCTTTACGTGTTTGGTAGCCATGCTGAAGTCCAGGTTTCGGCCCCAAAATATCAAGACGCCACGGTTGTTATTAACGACAACTCGCCAAGCACTATTAATGTTACGCTCGTTCCTTTACCCGCAAAAATCACTCTATCAACCTCCCCTTCGTTGAGTGAAATAACCTGGCATTTAAACGCTGAGAAAGTAGCGGTATCGAGAACCTACGTAACGGAATTAAAAAAGGGCAGCTACAGAGCAAGCGCCAGTCATCCGCATTATGAAACGGGTGAGATCCAATTTGATGCAGATATCGCGCAGGAAATTGAACAAGTTATTTCACTTTCTCCAGTTAAGGGCGCAATTAGCATAAACTCAAGCCCTTCTGGTGCCAATGTCTCCCTTGACGGTAAAGATATGGGTGTCACGCCACTTTCTATTAATATGAATGGCGGTAAGTACGAAATTGTCGTGACGAAGTCAGGGCTAGAGCCATTGGAAGACACCATTGAAGTCACTAGCCAACGCCCTAACCCGACAAGAAACTATAACCTTCAACCCCTTCAAGCACAGATAACAGTTTCGACAGACCCTCAGGGCGGCGTACTGACAGTAAATAATAAACCGACTGATACAAGATCTCGTGTGGATGCGAATACGCCACATATCGTCAAGTATGAAAAAACCGGATTTATTTCACAAAGCCAGCGGATCACGCTAGCTCCCGGCGAGAACAAAGCGCTTACGTTCAACCTTCAAGAAGAGCGAGGACAAGTGAATATAAGCGCGTCGTTAAGTGCAAAAGTTTTCATCGACGGTTCATCTAAAGGTCAAACGCCGCTTAATTTAACGCTTCAAGCTTTACCGCACACAGTAACATTCGAACGTGAAGGATATCGCAGTGTTACCAAGACTATTACACCTAGTGCAAACAAGCCGGTGAAAGTACACGCTGATATGCTTACAGAGTTTGAAGCAAGACGGCGTGAAGGTAAGCCGCTTTTTGCAAATACACTGGGTATTCAACTTTCGCTTGTTACACCCAAAGCCTTCACTATGGGCTCTCCTGCAAACGAAAAGGATCGCCAGCGCAATGAAACACAAAGAGACGTATCTTTTTCGCGTAAATTCTGGATGTCTAATCACGAGATTACTCAGGCGCAGTTCGCCGCGTTCGCAGGGAAAGGCGCTAGCAGCAAGCTACCGATCACGAGTGTTTCGTGGAGTGATGCGGTTGCGTTTACAAATTGGCTAAGCGAGAAGGAAGGTTTAACACCGTTTTATGTTGTTCAAAATGGCAGAGTAACGGGTATTGATAAAACCTCGAAAGGCTATCGTTTACCTACGGAAGCCGAGTGGGAATTCGTTGCAAAAATGAATCGCCGAGCATCACCAACAATCTTTGTTTGGGGTAATCAGTTTAGGCTTCGCGATAAGCAAGGTAACTTCGCTGATGCGTCGCTAAGTGGGAAACAGACCTTCATTTTAAAAGACTACGATGACGGATTTGTCGACAAAGCCCCTGTTGGTTCGTTCAAAGCTGAACGTGGTGGATTCTACGATTTAGATGGCAATGTGCGTGAGTGGGTCCACGATGTTTACCAGAATTCACCATCAAACCAGTCTGGTACTTTTGCCGACTACCTAGGCCCTGTTGGACAAGGTAAACACGTAGTAAAAGGCGCGTCGTTTCAAACGGGTCGGCTTAAAAATATTCGCGCAAGCGTGCGCAGCGGTGAGACTGAACCTGCTGACGATATAGGCTTTCGCATAGCGAGATACGAGAATTAATATGAAAAAGAAACTGATCATTGCTGCAGTATTGTTGGCCATTGCGGGCACCGCAAGTGCGTACTTTGTATCGTTAGATTCGCCGCAAGACTTTCCAACTAACATTTAACTATCAAGGAATGATGATGAATAAAGAGAATACGTTGTCAATGAACCCCAGCTTTCTTGTAAGTGGCGGGGTCTTTCTATTTATATTTGCCTTGGTACATTTCCTATTTGCCGGTGTCATTCGCCCCGCAGCCGAAAAAGTCATGGCAACGGCTGGCACAGCGTCCCTATCCTCTTTCTGGGTTATTCTTAAAGATATCGAGCAACAGGTTTGTATCTCGCTGATGCTGTTTTGCATTTTCCTAATGGTTTACAAACTTTGGAAGCTGCTGGATGAAGAAGAGATTTACTCACGAGACTTACTGCCTGAGCACAACAAAGATACGCCACTAAATGTAGATAAAGCGTTAGATGAGCTTTCGTCTTCATCTTATAGCGACACCCCCGCATACAGCACGTGGATAAACTGCATTAGACGCTTTAAAAACACACAGAACGTGCAGCATGCTGCCGATGCAATCCACGCTTCGGTAGAAAATATTGCTGCCCAGCTTGAAAGTGGTAATAACGTGATTCGCTACATAATCTGGGCTATTCCTTCGATTGGTTTCGTTGGCACTGTTCGCGGTATTGGCGCAGCCCTTGCGCAAGCAGACGCAGCCCTAGATGGTGATATAGCGGGAATGACGGCTTCGCTGGGCGTTGCGTTCAACTCTACGCTCGTCGCGCTTTTTATATCGCTTATACTAATGTTGTTAATGCACCTGTTAAATGGTCGCCAAGACACTATGGTAATTCGCACACAAGAGTCTTGTGAACACCACCTTCTGTCACACCTTCACAACTAATTAGGCGAGACAGTAATGCCTAAAGTGCGTAAAGCCGAAGACGGATTTAACCTGGCGTTTTTAGACGTTATGGCCTGTGGCCTTGGCGCGGTTATTCTTATTTTCATTCTGGTCGACTTTAAAGCGTTTACACCTACACCAACTGAAGAGAAAGAAAAATTAGAGCAGGAACTCGCCGCCGCAGAGCAAGAACAACAAAAACTCAAAAAGTCGATTGACGAATTAAACGATAAAATTGCCCTTGAGTCAGCGAAGCAAGACGATGCTCAGCAAGCGCAAGCAGATACAACGCAAGACCAGTCAAAACTACTGCAAGATATGTCTACTGAAATGGCAGTAGTGGCTGATCTTGAAAACCAGCTAGCCGCATTGTCTAAAGAAGTAGAAAAGTCAGCCAACATTCAAATGCAAGGTACCGGCGAACAGAATTACATCACTGGCATGAAAATAGAAGGCCCGGAAATAGGTCTGCTAATTGACAAAAGTGCGTCAATGATGGGCGATAACTTGGTGGATATTTTAGGCAAGTTAGCGTTGAGTGATAGCCAGAAGGTCTCTACGCCGAAGTGGATACGCACCAAACGGGTAGCCCAATGGATGCTCGCGCGTGTCCCTTTAGAATCAAGAGTCACCGTAGTGACTTTTTCAGACACCGCTACCACACTAGGCCTTCGTGATGTAAATAGTGCCAAAGTCAGCGGCTCGATGAACGCCATAGTTAAAGACCTCGGTGCCGTCGTCCCCAATGGAGGAACAAACCTTCAAGAAGGTTTAAGCATTTTATTTAAGGCTAACCCAAACATCACCGATGTGTATATTGTCACCGATGGCCTTCCTACCTTGGGTGACGGACTACCTATGAGCTGCAAAAGCTTCATTAGTAGTAAAAAGTCAATTTCATCAGATTGCCGTAAGACCTTATTTGTTGAAACCGTTAAGCGCGCTAAGAAAGGCGTGCATTACAATGTGATTTTGCTGCCCATTGAGGGCGATCCTTTTGCTTCACCTATGTACTGGGAATGGACCCGCGCAACAAGCGGCACTTTCCTATCACCTGCTCCGGAGTGGCCTTAATGCGAAAAATTCAACGAGCCCCCGTTGAGGTATTTAACATTGCCTTTCTCGACATAATTTCCTGTGCTTTCGGCGCCGTAGTCATGCTGGTGCTTCTGGCGAAAAACGGCACTGAAGACACCGAGCGCGGCCCTAGTAACGTAAGTGTTCTTATTGACCAGGTATTACAGGCTCAAGTTGATGTGGAAACGCTCAAAGGCGCACTGTCAGATAAGCTACAAGAACTGAAAGCAGCACAAAGCAAAACCGCTTCCGTCACGGAACAGAAAGACAATTTAGACTCATCGATACCACGCGCACAACAAACCATTAATCAACTGAAAGACAAAGCTTCGTCGCTGCGTAACGAAATACGCCAAGCAACCGCTATGTTAAATACGCCGAACCCGACAGATACCCCTGACGACGATGTTGGTGGAATTCCCACCGATGCTGAGTACGTTATTTTTGCTATCGATAACTCGGGTTCCATGTCCTCTGGCAGTGGTTGGAATCGCGTGATCACCGTCGTAAACGACATTTTAAAAAACCATCCTAAAATGAAAGGTTTTCAGATTATGTCTGCTGACGGAAGCTTTATGTTTTCCAGTAGAGCTGGGCAATGGCTAGATGACAGACAAACAATGAGAGACACCGCAATGAGCCAAATGAAGAGCTTTAAAGGAGGGGCGAGTCAGCCTGAAGCGGGGATCCTTAAAGCCATCAAGCTGTATAAAAACACCAAAGGGCGCGTGAGTCTTTACGTGTTTGGTGATGATTATCAAAGGCCGAATTTAGATCAGATTGTAAGTCAGATTACCCAAGCTAACCAAGGTGCCAATGGACAGCCTGTTATTCGTATACACGGCGTAGGCTTTAGCCGAAGTAATGGAAACGCACAGCGCTTCAGTGCATTTATGCAGGCGGTGGCGAAGCGAAACCGCGGCGCTTTCATCGGCCAATATTTTTAGTCTCAATTGGCCGATGAATCGCCTCGTTGGCCAAGGTTTTATCTGTTTCGGCCATACTGTTCGTGTGACGACACCCAGTCTGACGAACTAATGGCTGATGCTAGTGATATCTCTCCAGCCAACACCACAGACGCCACAATTTCTGCAAATTTATACACGCGATCTCGCCCGTAGCAATCCAGCAACTCTAAGCACTCGCGCTGTGTACCTATTCCTGTACCACCGCCATACGTCGCTACGATGAGCGATGGAATGGTAATAGACACGTACAGGTCACCGTCGTCTGTTAATTCTGAATACATCATTGCCGCCGACGATTCAGATACGTTTGCAACATCCTGCCCTGTGGCGATAAACATAGCAGTAATACCGTTTGGTGAATGCAGACCCGTGTTATTCACACCAGACAAGAAAGATCCTACGCCAGCTACACGGCCGTGATAATCTATCTGTTTGGGGTCTACGCGCATTACTTCTAATAGATGTTCGCGTTTAATAGTGGCTTCAGCTGTCACCCGTTTACCACGGGTACGCATAATGTTTATTTGAGAGGCCTTTTTGTCTGTAGCAAAGTTAGACTCAAGGTAGAAATTCTCTATCCCCTCATAATGATCGAGTATCCACCCGCATGCTGCGAAGGTAGCACGTCCAACCATGTTTTGACCCGCTGCGTCACCAGTCTTAAAGTTAAAACGCAAAAACGCAAATTTGTTCGATAGGAAATGGTCGATATACGTCAGCTTAGCAATACTTGAGGTCGCTTCTGCTTCTTCTTTAATCTTCTCAAAGTTTGCTTTAATCCACTTAACGAAATCTCTGGCACCCCGTGCATTTTCAAAAATAAATACAGGAGCTCGCTGCATAGCATCGTCGACGACCGTTGCCGTTACGCCACCGCTCATGTTAAGCAGCTTCATGCCTCGGTTATACGATGCCACCAGCGTACCTTCGGTTGTCGCTAACGGCACGACAAACTCCCCTTGTGCATGCTCTCCGTTTATCTTCAACGGCCCTGCAATACCGATAGGAACCTGCGCCACGCCAATAAAATGCTCAATATTCCCCTTAAGCGCTTGTGGGTCGATTGAATACTTACCTACGTGATCAATTTTCTTTCCGGTGGCGCTTTCGAAATATTCTTGGCGTGTTTTTATAATACTTTCGCCGTAGTCATCCATGTCGTCACGAGGAATAAAAGCGCTGCGTTGTCCTGGCGCAGTAATATTGTCTTCCACTTCAAATTTAAGCTTTCCAAAAGGCGAAGCAGAAAAGCAAATACCCAGTTTTCGCTTTTCTGGGCACGGCGCTTCATCAATATCTAAATGCACGGTAATGGTTTGACGCAAGCCAAAGGGCTCTCCGTCTGATTTGTTTAATGCTTCTACGGAAATACTGGAGTCGGGAGTTAACTGGAGTGAAATTTTATGCTCTGGAATTTTTTCGCCATCAAGAGATATCCACTTTACTTCTTTAATGGTTGCGTCTTTCAATCTGTTTTTCAGAGAAAAAGATAAGCCTTTATCTGTCTTCGTAAGACTTGCGCGTGTATAGAGTTGCTTTAAAAGTATGCTGGGCACAAACATGAGGCTTCCTTCTGTGTGTTCTTACCGTGTTATTTTCATATTCCTTTGTTTTTTATAGCACATTCTTTATACAGTTCTATGACTTCTTTGTATTTTACTGGCAATTATTTGTGTCTGAATCACTTCTAAATTTGAGCCAGCCGCTTTCAAAAATGCGCCAACACCAGTGAAACCGTGTGCTACTGAAATATAGACCTTAGCAGTAATTCATCAAGTTCCCAACCCACCTAAAGTGAACACCGTCACCGCAGTAATGTTGACCACAAGGTATCTGGTAGTAACAAAACGGAGGCGTCAAGGACTGTGATGCCAAGGAGAAAAAGCCTAAACGGAAGTGGCGGCCAGATACCTTTAACGTGACCCAAACAAAGTTAGATAAGCACTGCAATGTAAATACGTAAACAAAAAAGGAATGGAGATGAGAACAGGACTGTTTAGAAAGGAAGTCATTGATGAGCAATCAAATGCTGTTGATGGACGTTTTTTAATGACCCCAAAACCTGTTTATTCTGCAATAGCTGGCCTGCTTGTGGTCTGGATTTTGGCAGTGATTATTTATCTAAATACGGGAAGCTACGCACGAAAGGCATCAGTGAGTGGATGGCTGGAACCCAGTCATGGCGTTTTTAAGCTCTATGCCGATGCAAGGCGCGGCAAAGTACTTGATGTATTGGTCAGTGAAGGTCAATTAGTGAGTAAGGGCGCGCCGCTAATTAAGATCAACTACAGTAGCGATGATGCATCAGGTAATAAAGTTAGCACGCAGTTGCTCGCTGAGCTTGAAGCAAAGCAGCATCGAACACGTCAAAGTATTCAACGTCTTGATGTGTTGCATAGAGCGCAGCGACAAGGCTTAGAAGAACAACTAAGCCAAGCCAAACGGGCATTAACGGCTTTAGACGCCATCGTTGAATTGTCGCAAACCCAGTGGGCACTAGCACTAAAGCAGTGGGAGAAAGCGCAAACCTTACTTAATCAAGGGCACATTAGCCAAGCAGACTATGAAAACCATACGCTACAAAGGTTGACCGCCGAACAACAGCTTACGTTGTCCAAAAAAGACCAAAATGACGAAAAGGCGAATATCGCTGCTCTCCACCATGAACTTGCCACTTTGCCTCAACAGCAGGCCAATGAAATGGCAAACGTGGAGAACACCTTGAGCGATCTCACGCAGCAAATAGTAAGTCACAAGAGTAACGCAGAAGAAACGATTTATGCGCCTCACAATGGCGTGATATCCGGCCTTCAAGTAAAGGCGGGATATACCATCGATAGCTCTCGCCCGCTTCTTACCTTACTGCCTAAAAATGCCGACATTCAAGCGCGTATTGCAGTTCCCGTGCGGTCTGCTGGATTTTTACGCAAAGGCCAAGCCCTGCATATTCGATACGACGCATTTCCTTATCAAAAATTTGGTGTGCAGTCAGGGGAGATAGTGAACATTTCACCTTCGTTGGTGCTACCTGGTGAGCTTACCGACATCCCTATTTCTATTAGTGAACCCGCTTATCTTGTTACTGCAACGCTAAATACAAAAGAAATATTGGCTTATGGAAACAATATTTCACTGAAAGCTGGGATGACATTTTCTGCAGACGTAGATTTAAGTCAACGCACGTTGATGGAGTGGTTAATGGAACCACTGTATAGCATTACTGGGAAGCTGTAATCATGATGAACATTACACACCCACTTTCAACGCAAATCCTTTATACAAAAAAGCGTGTGCCCGTTGTACTGCAAAGCGAAGCAGCTGAGTGTGGACTTGCTTGTATGACTATGATTGCGCAGTACTATTCTGATAAACGTGATCTAAATGCTCTACGTCAGTCTGTGTCTGTGTCGCTACGAGGCACTACGTTAAAAGACGTAATGCGCATTGCCAGTGATTTGGGTTTCCAAACCCGCGCCATCAAGATAGAAATGGAGCACTTGGCGCAATTATCTTGCCCTGCAATTCTACATTGGAACATGAATCACTTTGTTGTGTTAACTAAAGTGAAGGGAAAAACCCTTACCATTCACGACCCCGCGCTTGGAGAAAGAAAACTCACTTATTCTGAGGCGTCGAAGTACATTACCGGTATTGCACTTGAGGTCACGCCTAGCGACACATTTAGTCCCAAGAAGTCCGCGCCACGTTTGGGTCTTAGTCAATTCTTCACTCGAACAACAGGGTTTAAGCGCAATCTTCTAACCCTTTTCGCGTTATCGATTGTGTTGCAGTTATTTGCACTTGCTTCACCCTATTACATGCAAACAGTCGTAGATGATGTATTGATTTACAACAACGATGCATTACTGAAAGCGCTGGCAATAGGGTTTGCCCTGCTACTAATAATAGAAACTTTTACTAGCGGGATAAGAAAGTTCGTTATTCTGTCGGTGTCGTCTCGCCTTCAGCTTCAAATGTCGGCGTCGGTATTTAAGCACTTATTATCGCTTCCCTTGGACTACTTCGACAAGCGACATATTGGCGATGTGGTATCCCGCTTTGGCTCACTGGCAAGTATTCGTGAGTTCCTAACCACCGGCCTGGTTACTGCGCTGTTAGACGGGCTCATGGCAGTGATCACACTAGCAGTAATGATTTTATATTCGCCCAAACTCACGCTTGTTGTAGTGGCGATCATGCTTGCCTACCTCGCCGTTCGTTTTGGACTGCTGCCGTTTATTAAACGTCTTACCACTGAACGCATTGCGCTTGCAGCATTAGAACAAAGTCACTTTATGGAAAGCGTACGCGCTATCCTACCTATTCGCGTATACAGCCAAGAAGTACAGCGCCACGGGCAGTGGCAAAACAAGCTTGTCGCCACGCTAAACAAAGACATTACTCTTGGAAAAATCAACATAGGCAGCGCACTGACCAATCAGCTATTGTTTGGCGCTGAAAATTTGGTCGTTGTGTATATTGGTGCCAGCCTGGTTATGGAAGGAACCCTTTCGATAGGGATGCTGCTGGCATTTATGGCGTACAAAGCTCGCTTTGTCAGCGCATTAGATGGCGTGGTTAACAAGCTGATTGAGTTGAGTATGTTAGGTGTTCACTTCAACCGCTTAAGCGACATTTTACTTACACCATCACAGCATAAGCCTCTGTCGTTAAAAGCTAAGGACGATACATTTGAAAAACAAAACGTTCATTTTAGCAATGCAGACGTTCCCAACTCATCCACGTCCAACTCACTTGCACCTAACGTTTTAACGCCTGATGGCGCAAGTACGCCCTCGCTTCTTGATGCCAAAACTCGCCCTGTAGCGCTTAAAGCGACGGCGCTCAGTTATCGCTACAGTGAAACCAATGCGTGGGTGTTTAAAAATCTAATGTTCTCGGTACATAGCGGAGAGATCGTCGCAATCACAGGCGATAGCGGCTGTGGAAAAAGCACAATGCTTAAGTGCCTGATGGGACTGTACCCTGTTTCAGAAGGCAATATCGAACACCCAAGCTCTACAAACCCAGTCATCGCGTCAGTGCTTCAGGAGGATACCTGTTTAAGCGGCACCATCGCGCAAAATATCTGTTGTTTTGAAGAAGCTCCCGACCTCAAGAAAATGGTTTACGTCGCTCAGCTTGCCTGTATCCATGAAGACATCATGCAAATGCCTATGCAATACCACTCCTTGGTCGGTGATATGGGTAGCAGCTTAAGTGGTGGTCAAAAACAGCGTCTGCTTCTTGCAAGAGCGCTTTACCAAGAGCCAGACATTTTATTTTTAGACGAAGCAAGCAGTCACCTAGATATGGAAAACGAGGCTCAGATAAATCATCACCTTAAGTCTCTAAATATGACGCGAATTATTGTGGCACATCGCCCTCAATCAATTGCCATGGCAGACAAGGTTTATCGTCTGGAAAACGGCAACTTACATCTATGCCCTCCCACTGAAGTAACAGGAAGCGCAACATCAGGTAAACACGGAGAAACACTATGAAAACACATGAAATCAGAGAACCCGCAGTATTGATGACAGCAGCTGAACGCATGCAAATAGATGCGAACGGCATTACCGCTCGGAACAGCGTTATCCCCATTGACTGTTTATCAAAACGCGAACTACAAGTTGCACACAAAATAATGGAAGGACGCTCAAATAAGGTTATTGCCTCAGAGCTATTCATCAGTGAAAGGACCGTCAAATTTCACTGCGCCAACATTTACAAAAAGCTCAACATTAGCAACCGTTCTGTGCTTATTGCCTGCTGTTTTAGAACCCTTTACCAAGAAGTGGCTTCGCTGTAAGCGTGTCCACTTCATTACTCACCACGCCACTACAAGGAGCGTACATTATGAAAAACCATCCATTAACTCAGAACCAACCAGCAAATACTAAGCTTGCTACCGTTGCTGAATCTCAGCTATTTGAGGTATCCGGCGGACTACGAGCTCGCCTAAGTGAAAGTGTGCCGGTAGTCGGTCCAACACCTAAAGAGCCCGTTTACATAACCATGGCTATTGGTGAAGGCGGCGGCAAACTACCTGATATTTTGTCGTAACTTACCGCCTATCAAAGTCAACACATGGATACGGTTTAGGCAGTATCCCATGTGTTGCTTTAAGGGATACTAGATTCTTTGAACACTTACAACGCTAGCAAGGAACGCAAATGCACGTCGCACTACTAGGCAGTGAGCAAGACCCACAAATTCAACATATAGCCAAAGCACTTCACCAAAATAACACGCCCTTTTATTTTGCCAATACGCAACATTTTGGTTCTACTTGGAAGATCAGCTATGACCCTGACTTCGATGACGGGCTAATTCATTTCAATTCGCCTTCACTTTGCGACCAACCTAGAGTCACGTTCTCGAATACCCAAGCCGCTTATTGGCATGAGTACCTACCTGGCATACCGCTAAAAGCCCCTCGTGATAATGCTAAAAACGATGCCAGTGCAGATGCTCAAACACAAGGTGATAGACCTCATGATGGTGAATCTACTTTGCTAGAAAACGCAGGGTGGGTTGAGCAAGAGCGAGCAAGTACGCTACTTTGCTGGTTCAGCTATAGCGACATTAAATGGGTGAACTCTATCGACGCTGTTCGAAGCCACCAGTGTAAACCTTATCAATCGCGTATTGCTGGCAAACTAGGAGCACATATTCCCTACACCTTTGTTGGCAATGCACCCGAGGTTGCTTCGCAGTTTTGTAACAATATGCGAGACGTTATTTACAAGCCTGTACGCGGCGGTCGAACTGCGCAGTTTGTGAATAAACAACCAAACATGCGCCCGTTACTCAATGCGCTTTTAGGTGAACGCCCTGTTACCTTTCAAAAATATATTGCAGGCGTGAATGTACGAAGCTATGTGCTTGGCAATGACGTACTCAGCGTACAAATCGACTCAAGTGAATTAGATTACAGGAATGACGACAATGCGAGCGTATCGGTGACCCTAGTCCCCAGCGACGTTAAGCAGTTAGCTATCAAAATATGCAAAGCATTAGGTATGCACTGGTGTGCTATCGACTGGCGTAAAAGTGCGAAGGGAAAATACTTTTTTCTAGAGGCCAACCCCAGCCCTTACTTCCTAAAAGTAGAGAACGATACCGGTCTAGATATAACAGAAAAATTGGTAGCACTGCTGGTAAAGACTTCGTAGTAGCAAGCAGGACGTTTAGAGGCTAATTGGGTTTCCAAAACAAATTTGCGATTGTTTAGAAGCCTTTACGCAATCATTGACAATACCCCAACAACCTATCAATATGATAGGGTGAATTTCAAAAGGCATTCATGGCTAATCACAATCCCCAAGGAATTAATGAATTCCCTCTTACAGAGGAAACTGCCAGAAAAATAATGAATGACCTCGCAGAAAACTATACTCACCGGATTCGGTGGACTAAACATGTTAAACAGCGCATGCATGAGCGAGGAATCACTACAGGTCAGGTGATCACTTTATTAAAAAGTAAGCACTCAGTATTTAGAGAGGGGCCATATCTTGATATTTCTGGAGACTGGAAATTTAATTTGAAAGGTTTAGCTGCGGGCAAAGTTATCGAACTCACTGTTGCACTTAAAAATCATCATGATAGTCCAATGTCATTTCTAATTACTGTATGGATAAGTTGAGAGGGTAAAATGTACCATTACACTGAAAGCGGGTTATCAAATGTATACCTGAAAAACGGTGTTACCGTTGAAGTTGTAGACGGTGAAGAATATACAAGCATTGACGATATGAACGGTCTTCATAGTGCGATAGCACAGACAATTGTTAATACCAACAAGCCTCTTGCTCATGATGAGTTTAAATTCTTACGTGTAGAACTAAATGTTTCTCAAAAAATGCTGGCGAATCGTTTTGGTGTTGATGAACAGACCATTGCGCGTTATGAGAAAGGTCAAACAAAAATTCCACGGACAACAGATGCAGCCTTAAGAGCCTTATACATGGAAAGCCAAGAGAAGAATAATCCCGTAAGTTACTTTCTTGATTTACTAGCAAATACCCAAGCGGAAGAAGCTGCAAAAATAATTCGTCTTGAAGAAGTCGAAGACCATTGGGAAAAAGTAGAATGGTAAAAAAGCCGACTTAACGTCGGCTTTTTAATTCTTGTTCATGTAGAAGGGTTAGTTGAACATATCAACTAACGGGAAAACTTCTACTTAGCGCTAAATTACAAGATAAAGCGCGACAGATCTTCGTTATCTACCAAGGTTTCTAGGTGGCTGTTAACGTAGTCTGCATCAATCACGAACGACTCACCGCTCTTTTCAGAGGCGTCAAACGAGATGTCTTCCATAAGGCGCTCTAGGACGGTGTGCAAACGGCGGGCACCAATATTTTCAGTGCGCTCATTCACCTGCCATGCCGCTTCGGCGATACGCTGAATACCAGAATCGTCGAAACTAATATCCACGCCTTCTGTCTTCATTAGCGCAATGTACTGGTGAGTTAATGACGCATTCGGCTCGGTAAGAATGCGCTTGAAGTCACCGACTTTAAGGGCAGATAGCTCAACGCGAATTGGAAGACGCCCCTGAAGCTCTGGAATAAGGTCAGACGGCTTGCTCATTTGGAATGCGCCCGAAGCGATAAACAAGATATGGTCAGTTTTAACCATGCCGTGTTTTGTCGATACCGTTGAACCTTCCACAAGTGGAAGCAAGTCACGCTGAACACCTTCGCGAGACACATCGGCCGACGAGTTGCCCTCACGCTTACAGATTTTGTCAATTTCGTCGATAAACACAATACCGTGCTGCTCTACCGACTCAATGGCTTTTTCTTTCAAATCTTCTTGATTCACAAGGCGTGCAGCCTCTTCTTCAATAAGTAGTTTGAACGCTTCTTTAATTTTCAGCTTCTTCTTTTTCTTTTGCGAACCCGACAAGTTCTGGAACATGCCCTGAAGCTGATTGGTCATTTCTTCCATACCTGGAGGCGCCATAATTTCTACGCCCACCTGCGGAAGTGCCACATCAATTTCAATTTCTTTGTCGTCTAAGTCGCCCTGACGAAGCTTTTTACGAAATGCTTGGCGCGTACCGCGATCTTCAACGTTTTCCTTATTACCCCATGCATCTTCTGGTGGAGGCAGCAAAACGTCTAAAATGCGCTCTTCCGCTGCTTCTTCTGCGCGGAATTTCACCTTTTTCATTTCATTTTCTTTCGTCATCTTCACCGCAATATCAGCAAGATCACGAATAATGGTCTCAACTTCTTTACCTACATAACCCACTTCAGTGAACTTAGTCGCTTCAACTTTAATGAACGGCGCGTTAGCAAGTTTTGCTAAACGGCGGGCTATTTCAGTTTTACCCACACCCGTAGGGCCAATCATCAAAATATTTTTTGGCGTAACTTCTTGGCGCAGCTCAGGTTCAAGCTGCATACGACGCCAGCGATTTCGAAGTGCAATAGATACAGCGCGCTTGGCACCTTGTTGACCAATAATATGTCGGTCTAACTCGTGAACAATTTCTCTTGGTGTCATTTCAGACATGAATAAACCCTTTTCTAACAGCGCTTGCTGTACTCAAATTCATACGAGCGACAGCAAGCCGATAACAGCACTCAGCTATTACTTAGTAATCTAGTACATCAACCGTTTGGCTATGGTTAGTGAATACGCAAATATCACCCGCTATGGTCAACGCTTTTTCGGCAATTTCTTTTGCGCTTAGCTCTGTATTTTCAAGTAGTGCAGTAGCTGCGGCTTGCGCGTAGTTACCACCAGAGCCAATCGCGATAAGATCTTGTTCTGGCTGCACCACATCACCGTTACCGGTAATAATAAACGATGCGGTTTCGTCGGCTACGGCAAGCAGTGCCTCTAGTTTGCGAAGCGCCCTGTCAGTCCGCCAATCTTTGGCGAGCTCTACTGCCGCTTTGGTCAAATGGCCTTGGTGGGCTTCAAGCTTTGCTTCAAAGCGCTCAAACAGCGTAAATGCGTCGGCCGTGCCACCAGCAAAGCCCGCTAAAATCTTGTCGTGGTATAAACGGCGCACTTTGCGCGCATTACCTTTCATTACGGTATTGCCCAGTGATACCTGTCCGTCACCGGCCATTACCACTTGATTCCCACGTCGTACAGATACAATCGTTGTCACGTTAATTCCCCGTTTAGCTGGGCGCCGCTGCGTTTTTCGTCTAGCAAAGGCAGCAGCGTTCAAATTCAATAACAAATAAGTGGGGGAAGGCTTTTTAATTTCAAGGGTAAGACAAAAGAATGTGCGCTCAGAGCTGCCTACTATATGGGCTTAGCGCATACGGTGCTTATTGAATACACCATTTATCGAGTGCATACTCTCGCCAATGGAGCCTATGGTCAGTTGAAATGATGCCTAGGTAATGAAATGCAGATAAAGTGGTAACACTGAAGACGCTACATTATGGTTTTAAAGGAGTGGTAGTGAAGTATCAGGGAAGAATTCAACAGTGGGATGATGCTAAAGGTTATGGTTTTGTAGAGCCTAACGGTGGAGGCACGCGCGCGTTTACTCATATCAAAGCGTTTAAACAACGCTCTAGGCGCCCTGTTAATGGCGACATTATTGTTTATGAAGTTGAGCAGGATAGAAATGGTAATCACCGCGCCTGCAACATCAGCTTACTCAAGGATCACAAAGCAAAACGTTTACGCGCCAATAAGCCAACCTCGCAAAGAAAACGTAATATTATCATTCTGAGTATTTTCTTCGGTGCACTTGCGTTATTTACATTGTCAGGTCGGCTACCGTTTATAGTACCTATCGTTTATGGCGCGGTAAGTTTGCTTACCATACTGTTTTACGGCATAGACAAATCGGCTGCAAAAAAGGAAAAACGGCGAGTATCAGAAGCAAAGCTGCACTTATTAAGTTTAGTGGGGGGATGGCCTGGCGCATTGCTTGCCCAACAAATTTTTAAACACAAGCGTAGTAAATCGGCATTCATGAGGGTTTATTGGGTAACGGTTTTGGTCAATCTCATTTTGCTTGGGCTAATTGCATTTGAAGTGATTAGTACGCAGGCATTCATGGTTGAAATTTAGCGAAATCTATACCCTTCAATGTCAAAACCAAAACCACTTTCGGAGCCCTTAACATACACCCATCCTTTATTTGGTAAGCGTTTGTGCTCACTTTGATTTAAGCATAATCGCCCATCTGACAAGGTACCGCTCTCTTTTAACAACAGTGAGTGTCGACAGTGTTTAGAGCCGCTGCCTTTTTCATAAGCAAATTTCAGTTCCGTTTCTTGTTTTTCAGACGCTAAGTGAAGCGTGTAGGGCAATGCCCTATCAATAAAATTCCAAGTAAAAATAAGCCCCAAAAACGGCATGGTGAAAATTGTTACTTTTCCACGCCAATCTTTCATCACAAATTGCGCTTGTCGTTTATCGATGGAAATAGACAGGTAATAAAAGGCACAATAAACAAAAGTAAATAAAACAATGGCCCATGTTGAATTATCTAGCCATGCGTTAATCACGATAAAGTTGGTGAATGCCGATACAATCAAAGCGCCAATAAGTACTAAAAAAGCGCCGTTACTGATACGTGTTATTGGATGAAGCTCAGACCACTTAGGTCGAGTAAAATGCTCATCTTGATGGGCGCTATCCGTATCATTCTCAGGTGGCAGCGTTGCCCGCTTAGCAGCGAGCTCATTTTTTGCGGCCTGATAGCGTTCTGGAAAGGCCTGCTTATCAATATTTTCCAGAACGTCCTCAAGCTCTTCTACGCTATAAGCGGCGTAATTTGGTTGTTCGGTGATGGCAATACTCATTGATACTTCCTTGTAAACGCATCCTTTCTCTACGCGCTATTTCAGCGCCGTATGCACCGCATTAAGTTTTACCTACAACAAACTGCTACAAATTCCAGTACCAAATTTGGCATGTCGCAATGTTCACTTTACGCAGACTGTGCTTGGCTTTTTCTGCGTCACGCTTAGACTCGTAAGGGCCCAGAATAACGCGGAACCAATCGCCGTTGCTGCCAGTGCTGTGTCTGATAAGCGCCTCTAAACCTTGGAATGCAATTTTGGCTTTCATCTCTTCAGCCTGCGCGCGGGTTCTAAACGAGGCGCACTGCATTAAATAGCGTTTGTCAGATTTTTCTTGCTCTTTGACCTCAACTTCTACTTCATATCCTGGAAGGGTCTTAATGTACTCCCATTCTTCTTCAGGAAGCTCAGGTAACGTCTCTTCTGTAGGAGCCACAGGTCGTGAAGCTTGTGTATCCACGTCGTCTTCTACATTGTCTTTTATTGACCACAAAAATGCACCAAAGCCAATCACCAATGCGAATACGCCAACAAGGCGCACAATAGGAAGTTTTCCAGAAACCGGGGCGTTAGATTGCGCATTTGATTGAGCGCTTCTGGCCGGTTTTCTACCTTTACCAGCAGGCTTCTTTTTTTGAGGAGAGCGTCCACGAGAGACATAATCGCGTTGAGCCATAGTCGGCAATATTCCTACTTGTTATCGTTGTTTGTATGCGTAAGAAAACGTCATATACCAAATCTTTATGAAGCAGCAGCTTTCCTGCACTTCAATCCTGCAGAAATTTTAACGTATTGCTACCCAACAAGCTAACTGAAATCGGTAGGATCAATATCTATCGACCACCTTACCTTCATTGCCTGTGGCAACGCCTGTAAAAATGGCAGCGCCAAACGCAGCGCATTGTGAAGCGGCGCACGCTTTTCATGGCTGCATACCAGCATAAACCGAAACCTGCCTTGCCGCTTTTCAATTAGACAAGGAAAAGGGCCATTTAGCTCAATGGCATGCTGCTGGAGAAATACTTGCTTACTGTCTTGTAAAAAGCGATAGGCCAAACTGCTGTCGGTCGCTTCTGCGCGAATGACAAACTGGCTAATAAATGGGGGAAGCCCTGCCGCTTTTCGCTCCATTAAAGCGTGTCTGGCGAAATGCCCATAGCCATTGTGCACTAAATCTTGTAGCAAAGGGTGATGAGGGTTGTGTGTTTGAAGCCACATCTCACCAGGTTTACTGGCGCGCCCTGCTCTTCCTGCAAGCTGAGTTACAAGCTGAGCGAGCTTTTCTGGTGCTCTAAAATCGGCACTAAAAAGTGCACCATCACAATCTAGCACCGCCACTAAGGTTACATGCGGAAAATGGTGACCTTTTGATAGTATTTGGGTACCGACCAGAAGCTGGTACTCTTGGCGGTTTATTGCATCCAGTGTTTGGTGCAGTTTATCTTTGCCCCGCACGGTGTCGCTGTCTATTCGTACCTGTTTAACATCGGGAAATAAACTTGCAAGCCCTTGCTCGACTTGCTCGGTGCCCGTACCCGCCGTAACTAATTCATTGTGATGGCACGCTTCGCAGTTTGATGGCATTGAGCGCATGCCGCCGCAGTGATGACACTGCAAACGGTTCTGCGCTTTATGCACCGTATACGGGCGGTCACAACGCTTACACATGACGGTTTCGCCGCAGTGATGGCAAAGCAGCGCTGGCGCATAGCCTCTGCGATTCACAAACACCAATACCTGATTTCCCGCGTTGATATGCTGGCGCATTATCGTTAGCAAGCCTTGTGAAATACCGTAGTGAATGGGTTGGTCACGCGCGTCCAACACATGCTGATGCGTGCTTTTCGCACCTCCCGCTCGCTTAGTTAACTGCAAATGGGCATAGCGACTGCTTAGCGCATTATTAAGTGTTTCGAGTGCGGGCGTGGCGCTGCCTAATAAAAGAGGAATATTGTGCTGCTTAGCCCGCATGGCTGCTAGGTCACGGGCGTGATAGCGAAGTCCATCTTGTTGTTTAAAAGACTCGTCGTGCTCTTCATCCACAATCAGCATGCCGGGGTTGTGCAGCGGGGTGAAAATAGCCGAGCGAGTACCGATGATTATCCCGAGTTCACCTGCTTTTGCTCTCTGCCATACATGTAACCGTTCTTTATCAGAAAGCTGAGAGTGTAAAACGCCCACTGCAATACCAAAGCGCTTTTCAAAGCGTGACACCGTTTGCGGCGTCAGCCCAATTTCTGGCACAAGTATAAGCACTTGTTTTCCGTCGCGCAGTAAGGGTTCGATGGCTTGAAGGTACACTTCCGTTTTACCGCTACCGGTAACCCCTTCAAGCAAACTTACAGCGAAATTGCCCTGCTG
This sequence comes from Alteromonas sp. R7, assembly GCF_055755235.1. Classification (NCBI taxonomy): domain Bacteria; kingdom Pseudomonadati; phylum Pseudomonadota; class Gammaproteobacteria; order Alteromonadales; family Alteromonadaceae; genus Alteromonas; species Alteromonas sp. R7. The sequence continues at coordinate 126,626 of NZ_JBVTQX010000005.1, forward strand.
ACGATTAAGTGCGGCAATGGCAACCGACTGCTCAGTATCTGGAATTGGCTTTTCAGACACCGATAACGAGGCAAGCCAACTGCCTGACTTAAATTCAGGCGCGACTTCTTCAATGCTTGCCAATGACTTATCGACAAGTGCTTTGACCGCAGGTGCGCCATACTGCTTGCGCGCTTGGGACGCTAATAAGGCACCACCAGCCATTGCAGTAAAACAAGCTTGTTGTTTAGGCGCCCGCGATAACGTGTCTGCAGTCGTTTGCTTACCTTCTTCGGTAAGTATTAACATGTCTTGGGGTGCTGGCGCTGCTGACTCGCCTTTGCGCAATAAAACAGGCAGCATGGCGTGTAGCACTTCACCCGGCGCATGATGATAGTACTGCCACAGCCATTGGGCCATTTTCAGCAACACCTCGTCTATAATGGGGGTATCGTCCAGTACTGACTCAATGGCTTTTAGCTTGTTGGAGTTTTCAATGTCGCTTTCAGGTTTGTGTAGGGTTTCAACAACTACACCCACAAGTTTGCGCGGACCGAAAGGCACAACCACTCTTACACCCGCACTTAGTGCGTTATCGTGGGTATACGTGAAAAGTTGGCGCAGCGGCACTGGCACGGCAACTTGGATAAAGGCCATTGCGAAGGTTCTACCTTATTTGACGATTGTTACAGCGCGTAATGCGCTTACTAAGCTTCTTATGTTGAAACTAATTATACTGAGGCTTCTTGCAGACCTATACGTTACAGCAGTTTGCGCTGCTAACAGCTAGCTACACATTTTGCTATTGGCGCATGATTTTGCCACTAGAGCATCTGGCCCAGCCTTGAAAGACAAATATTTAAACATACTTTACAGGTAAGCATAAAAGGAATGTTTTTAGTTTGGCCTTTTTATATGGCTACCTTTTTATACGGCTGCCTTGACTAGCTCTCTTGTTTAGCATTTGGCCAAAAACCGCTTGATCAAGGCCCTGCCATCCTTTATTATGCGCCGCTCTTTTGCGATAGGCTGTTCTTTGAACGACTTATCATTTGAATTAAGTAACGTATGGTGTGCGACTTCGGGTTGTATAGCGATACGGCCTTATTATGTGAGGTAACCCAATGAAACAAGATATCCACCCAAAATACGAAGCAATCACAGCAACTTGCTCATGTGGTAACGTAATGAACATTCGTTCTACGCTTGGTAAAGACATCAACCTAGACGTATGTTCTTCATGTCACCCATTCTACACTGGTAAGCAACGTAACGTTGACACTGGTGGTCGTGTTGATCGCTTCAAGAAGCGTTTCGGTGCATTGGGCAAAAAGTAAGCCTGATATCGAGTTCGAAAAAAGCGCCTTTATGGCGCTTTTTTATTGCTTAAAATTCACGCTTCACACAAACAAGGTGTGCCAAACAGCGCTTTACCGCCGTTATCCTACGTCAGGCCAGTACCTAGCCAGTGTAACAAGCCCTGCAACTCGCCTTTCTGAAAACGTTTTTAGCTTAATTTACAACATTCAGCGTAACCTGAACTCAGTGAAGGTTTTTAACATTAGATAAATGCCTATCCCAATTGCCGCCACTCACTTTCTTACACTCTTCTTCGCTATCAAAATAAATACCAACGGGTGCTGACTTAATTGACGCTAAAGCAATATTCACTTGGTTTATGAAGTCTATATCCCAACCATTAGTTAACGCCCGCTGCTTCTCCTGCTCAGTATTAAACACGGCAATCACTTGCGGCGCTCTCCAATGCCCTACGTGAGTTAGCCAAACAAATCCATTATTGGTAGATTTTACGCTTTCGCACACATCGGTTAGCACGGTTATTAGTTTTCTTTCTGTCATATCCTCGCCTTCAGCGCGAATTTTGAGTGGGCTTTCACAGGATTTTATCAGAAATATTGGATGGAGAATTAACGAGGTGTCTCCCTGCGTTCTATTTTCCTGATTTGGGTTTCTGTCCAATGCATTTATGAGAACGTGGATCCCTTTGATAGCTTTGTTTTTATCCTCCACACAATAGACCTACAGAATGTTATGACAAGTCAAAATAAATAGCATGAATGGCAATTATAGCCCCATTTTACTGGTCTAATTAGTACGCCTAACCTACATTGGTATATGAGAATTCTGATCAGATATGTACACAGTGATTGGCTGTGTTAGAGTTGCGATCGGCACTTTGATAGTGAGCATTAATTCTGTGAATAATGCATTGCTTTCAAGACTTATGGCGCTTTTGGGTACATAAACCAGAGGCTTGTATCCATTAAGGTATGTGAACAAAATCAGTAAAGGTTAACGCCTAGTCTGCTTTTCCACATGCCACCTTGGGGCCTATTGATGATTGCTGTAAAACAAAGATCAACAAGCCCTAGTGCTAACAACTATTTATAATCACTTTTGTCATTACTTGGTTGTAACGCGCTTACGTTTATCTACCTATAACTATAACGACAATAAAATAGCTACAGAGCGTGAACGAAAACACCGATGAACCCTACATCTAAGGATACCTTTTTACATGTCAGATTTTAGACAACGCGCACTCGACTATCACGCCAAACCCACACCTGGAAAAATCCGCGTAGAGTTATCTAAGCCAGCAGACAGCGTCGATGACCTTGCTCTTGCCTACAGCCCAGGCGTTGCCGAGCCGGTCAGAGAAATTGCTGAAGATGCAGATAACGCCTATAAGTACACGGGTAAAGGAAACCTGGTTGCCGTTATCAGTAACGGAACCGCAATTTTAGGGTTGGGTAACCTAGGCCCACTGGCATCGAAACCTGTTATGGAAGGTAAAGCCCTTCTGTTTAAACGCTTTGCTGGCCTGGATGCCATTGACATTGAAGTGAAGCATCGTACGACCGAAGAGTTCATTAATACGGTAGCGAATATCGCTGACACATTTGGCGGCATTAACTTAGAAGACATTAAAGCGCCTGAATGCTTTGAGATTGAACAAGAGCTAATTAAGCGCTGTAAAATTCCGGTATTTCATGATGATCAGCACGGTACCGCTATTGTAACTGCAGCGGGCATGCTTAATGCTCTGGAAATTCAGGGTAAAAGCATAGAGAGCGCTAAAATTGTGTGTATGGGTGCCGGTGCAGCAGCGGTCGCTTGTATGGAACTGCTTATAAAGTGTGGTGCCCAGCGTGAGCGTATTTATATGCTAGACAGAAAAGGCGTTATCCATACTCGTCGCGAAGACTTAACTGAGCACAAAAAGCTATTTGCTAACAATACTGACAAGCGTACGCTTGAAGATGTAATGGAAGGCGCGGATATTTTTGTTGGTGTGTCAGGACCGGATGTTTTACCACCAGAAACACTGGCCTTGATGGCTGAAAACCCAATTGTATTTGCATGTTCTAACCCAGACCCTGAGATAAAGCCTGAACTTGCTCACGAAGTACGTAAAGATCTTATTATGGCTACCGGACGCTCGGACTACCCTAACCAGGTTAACAACGTACTGTGTTTCCCGTTTATTTTCCGTGGAGCACTAGATGTTCGTGCAACGGCCATTAACGATGAAATGAAAGTAGCGGCAGTAGAAGCCCTTCGTGCTATCACGAAGGAGCCTGTACCAGAAGAAGTACTAGCTGCCAGTAAGAGTACTAGTCTGACATTTGGTAAGGAGTACATTATTCCTAAACCTATGGACCCGCGTTTATGCGAGCGTATTGCTACCGCCGTATCTAAGGCTGCGATTGAATCTGGCGTTGCACGCGTGCCTGAAAGCCCAGAAGAATAAAATTCTGGCGCATAAGGCAAAAAATGGAGGGGCTAGTGCTCAACCTTTATTTGCTAAAAAGTGCGCTTCGAGAATACAAGTACATAAAAACGGCGCCGTGTTGTAGGTTATCAATTAGCAATAACTTACAACAAAGCGCCGTTTCTCTTTAATACCAAATATCAGTCGTCTTCCGACACATCGTTTTCGAAGCTTGGATCAATGCCCATTTCTTCCATAATGCGTCTTGCTTCAGCCGGTACGCGATTGGGATTGTCTTTGCGCAGGTCATCATCGTTAGGCAATGGTTGACCGGTAAACGCATGCAAAAATGCTTCGCACAACAGTTCTGAATTAGTGGCGTGACGCAGATTATTGATTTGGCGGCGAGTACGCTCATCAGTAAGCGCCTTAAGCACATTAATAGGTATAGAGACAGTGACTTTCTTTACCTGTTCGCTCTTCTTGCCATGCTCTGCGTAGGGGTGAATATATTTACCGTTCCATTCTGCCATTGTACTAACTCGGTCTACTCTTTTTTATGTTATGAAGAGAAATTCTAAACAAGTTCACGAAAAGGTCAATTGAGCAGTGTAAACCTCTTGACGTCTAGACATATATTCTTTAATTTAGACGTCTAAACGTCTATAAGAATACATTTTTGAGAGAAAAAGCCATGGTTTCTTACGCACAAGGTATCGATGCATTAAACCAGTCCCTGTCGGAACTGCGTGATATTGATGTATCTTTTGAATTCTTTCCGCCTAAAACGGAAGCCATGGAACAGACCCTGTGGAAGTCAGTTGAACGTCTAGCGCCACTAAAGCCAAGCTACATGTCGGTAACCTACGGCGCGAATAGCGGTGAGCGTGACAGAACCCACGACGTTGTAAAACGCATTCAGCAGCAAACCGGTGTCGCGGCGGTTCCTCACTTGACCTGTGTTGATGCTAGCCGTGATGAGCTTAAGCAAATTGCAAAAGACTACTGGGACTCAGGTATTCGCCGTATTGTTGCGCTTCGTGGCGATTTACCGCCAGGAGTAGAAAAGACAGAGATGTATGCCTCTGATCTTGTTGCCTTGCTAAAAGACGTTGCCGATTTTGATATTTCTGTTGCTGCCTATCCAGAGAAGCACCCTGAAGCACCAAATGCGCAGTTTGATTTACTAAACCTTAAGCGCAAAGCAGAAGCAGGTGCCACAGAAGCGATAACCCAGTTCTTTTTCGATACGAGTGTGTACCTTCGATTTAGAGACCGTGCAGCCGCAGCGGGTGTCGACTTAGATATCGTTCCGGGTATTTTGCCGGTAACCAACTACCAAACACTGGTGAAATTTGCGGGGTTCACAAATGTTCATGTGCCGGGATGGTTACACAAAATGTTCGACGGCCTTGATGCCGACGACCAAGCTACCCGTAATCTTATAGGCGCTAACATTGCTATGGACCAAGTTAAAGTACTCGCTAAAGAAGGGGTAAAACACTTCCATTTCTATACGTTGAACCGTAGTGAATTAAGCTACGCCATCTGCCACATGCTCGGCGTGCGTTCAGGCGCTTAATACATACGACAATCAAGACCGTGCTTAAGTTTTTTAACGAAGCACTCCACAAAAGGCGCAGTCAATGCGCCTTTGTTGTATAAAGCCTGCATTAAACTTTGCCACCAAGGCCGCCCGCAGTTACCATCTGATATAACATGTAATGAACTATCGATGCTTTATAACAGTCCGCATAGATAAGACCGCGCTGTTTACCATTTACACGGTATCGTCAGGAGAAATTGAGTGGATTTAGACAAGGTTAAAGCCTTATATGACAATGTTACTCCTCAGGTTAGAGATCTCTTTAGCATCTTCATAAAGCGCTGTAGAGAAGACAATATTACTATCTCTGCTGGGCATTTAGCCTATGTAACGTTGTTATCTTTAGTACCATTTATTATGGTGACCTTTACCATTATGTCGGCTTTTCCTGCCTTTGCATCTGTGAGAAGCAAGCTCGAACATTTTGTTTTTAGCAACTTTGTTCCTACCGCCAGTGATGTGGTGCATAAATACATGACCGATTTCGTAGGCAATGCCTCACAAATGAGTGCTATTGGTATTTTGTCGCTGCTGGTCGTTGCGTTAATGCTTATATCAAACGTAGATAAAACCTTAAATAGAATTTGGCGTACGCAAAGTGACAGACCGATTGTGTATACCTTTGCTATTTACTGGATGGTGATCACTCTTGGTCCTATGTTAATCGGCTCCAGTGTGGTGGTCAGTTCTTATTTGACTGGATTAGCGGCATTCACCGAAGAATACACACCAGGTCTTGGCACCTTCTTACTCAGCCTTGTACCAAGCGGCGCAGCCATGCTTGCTTTCACCATTTTATACATGGTGGTTCCTAATAGAAGAGTCTTTGCTCGTCACGCACTGGTGGGCGCTATCGTGGCTACTATCGCTTTTGAAATTACCAAGTCAGGCTTTGCGCTATATGTTACGAACTTTCCTTCATACGAACTTATTTACGGCGCGCTTGCGGTGGTACCCATTCTGTTTTTATGGGTGTATTTGTCGTGGATAATTGTGCTGTTTGGTGCTGAATTTACCTGCAGCCTGGGTGAAGCGTTTGAAAACCGAAAAGCAGAAAACGAACCCCGCAAGGTACCCCAAGAATAACCAGCCCTTTAGGTTTAAAATAAAAAAGGGAGCTGCTCGCTCCCTCTCTATCTATTACTGCTTAAAAGCTAGTTTTTCATTGAAGAAATAAACGCATCAGACTCTGCAATAGCAGAATTCATTTGTCTGATAAGCTGAGCGACGTTGTTCTCGATAGTAGAGAGTTCGCCCTGCAGCGCGCCTATCGCGCTGGCATTTAAGTTGTGCTTCAAGTACAGCACATTATCTTGAAGCGCGCTTAATACCGGCGGCATTTTACTTTCCGCTTTGCGCATAGCCGTCATTAGTGAAGCGTAACGACGCTTAGTTTCGCGAAGCTTCGCTGCGCTATCTCGCTTCAGCGATGCGTTCTCATACTTCTCTAGCTCTTCAGACCATTCATCGAATAAAGCCTCAGCTACACTTTCCACCTTGTCTATACGTGAACTCACTTCTTCCGAGGCGGCAACACTATCTTCGTACTGACCGTTTAATCGATTGTAAACATCTTCAAGCTCACCGCCATCGAACGCAACTGCCGCGCTGAATGCCTCCAGCGCCGAATTAAACTGCTCTTGAGCGTCTTCTTGTGATTCTTTCGCGTTTTCAACGCGGTCTACTAAGATATCACGCTTTTCAACGCCCACCTTTTCCCATGCTGCGTAATATGCAGACTGACACCCACTAAGGGCAAGCATAGCAACAAATGCTGATGCAAGTAGCTTCATGCGGTTACTCCACCTCTAAAGCGCGCTGCGCTTATAATACTGATTAGATGCAAAATGGCACCTAATGGCCAGAATACGATAGCAAGAACGACGGTCGCAGCCAGGGCATAGCACACGCCTACGGTAATGAAATAGAACAGCGCGCCCAGTATTCTGCCTTGAACCAAATGACCTAAACCAGGAATAAAGAAGTTACAAATTGCGGCGATTACATTACCGCCCGATCCTTGACCTGCCATATAAACATCCTCGCATTTATGACTATAATATGATTAGCTAGCACGTAATGACACTTGTTCTATAGTATACACTTAAGATTTATCGCTTATTTTACAAGCATAAACAGCGTTGAAGCAGTCAGCACGCAACCGTTTGTATAACAATAAACTAAACTAAAACAGGCACTCACACAACGCGCAGAAACAAAATGAAACGACTTTACCCCGATGTTACCTACTATGAAAATGGATTTATCGAAGTGGGAAGTGGGCATTCGCTTTACTTCGAGCAAAGTGGTAATCCAAACGGCATCCCCGTGCTCTTTATTCACGGAGGCCCAGGTGCAGGCTTACCCCCTAATTACAAATGCTTTTTTGACAGCAATAAGTATCGCATTGTCGGCTATGAGCAACGTGGTTGCGGCCGCTCTACGCCTATAGCTGACACGCTAAATAACGACACCTGGTCGAATGTTGAAGATATCGAAGCATTACGTACACACCTTTCAATTCCAAAATTTCTCTTGTTTGGCGGTTCGTGGGGTTCGACACTCGCCCTGCTCTACGCGTTAAAGTACACACCGCGAGTGACAGGACTCATTTTACGTGGCGTATTTTTAGCTCGACAGGAAGACAGGGATTGGTTTTTATCGCCAAATGGCTGTGCAGCTCAGTTATTTCCCGAGTATTACCGGAAATTTACAAAAGATGTGCCTAAGCCTGTGACCTCTAATTCAGTGTGTGATTTCTATAGCGCAATGGTGCGTTCTAGCAATGATGTACTAAGACATTCAGCGCTTAAAAGATGGTACCAATGGGAAGAGAGACTTTCTCGTATAACTCTACCACCTGGTGTGGGTGATTCGACAACTAATTACCCTATGCAGCTAGTCACCTGTTTAGCCACATTGGAATGCCATTTCCTATCTAATCAATGTTTCCTAGATGAAAACTATATTCTTGAAAACATTAGCAAAATAAGTCATATTCCTGGAACAATTGTACATGGTCGTTACGACATGATCTGCAAAACAGAAGCGGCGGAGGCACTTCACAAAGCGTGGCCTCAAAGTCAGCTACAAATTATCCCCGACGCGGGGCACAGTACTTCCGAGCCTAGTATAGGTTACGCGCTCTGCCGTGCTACCCGCGACATGTCTCGCTTTATTCAGGAGTCGTCGAAGTGATAGGACTAATTCAACGCGTATCGGAAGCCAATGTCACCGTTGCCGGTAATGTTATCGGCGAAATTGGTAAAGGCATGTTGGTGCTCTTGGGTGTTGAGAAAGAAGACGGTGACGCGGAAATAGAGAAACTAGCAAATAAGCTCTGTCGATATCGCATGTTCAGTGACGAAGACGGAAAAATGAATCTAAATGTTGAGCAAGTGGGAGGCGAAATACTGGTGGTCTCTCAGTTCACACTCGTAGCCGATACGCAGAAAGGTAATCGTCCTGGTTTTTCACGCGGTGCATCGCCAGAACACGGCCAAGCCATTTATGAAAAGTTCGTTCAGTCTCTAAAAAATAAAGGTATGGTGGTGGCCACCGGCGAGTTCGGCGCTGATATGCAAGTAGGCCTAATTAATGACGGCCCCGTCACCTTTCAATTTAGCGTTTAGCGGGTAAAATCGTACGCTTCGTCAGCATCCCAAACTTGCTTACATAATTAAGCTTGTACCGCATGTATTCTTACGTTTAAATACTCGTTCATTCATTTAAGAAGGCCGGTTTATTGTGTACAAGGTAGTCACACCAAAAAGCGATGCCGAGTTTGAAGCCTATTTTCATTTTCGGTGGGAACACTTACGCCAGCCATGGAATTTCCCTCCAGGCTCTGAAAAAGACGAATATGAACAAGTCGCAGAGCACCGTATTATTACTAACCGAAATGGCGAAATTGTAGCTTGCGGCCGTGTGCATTTGAACACAGCCGAAGAGGCACAAATTCGTCATATTGCGGTTCACCCAGGCCATCAACGCAAGGGCTTAGGCCAAATGATCATGGCCGCACTCGAAAACGTTGCGAAAGACTTGGGCGCCGAGCGCGCTGTAACGAACAGCCGCGAAATATCTATCGACTTTTTTAGCGCATGTGGCTTTGAAGTTGAGCGTGAAGCGCCTAACGAACTAGGCATGCTGAAACGTCAACAAATGGTCAAGAAGTTCACTGAAAACAACACATTAGTACTTCACCCTAAGTGGTGTAAATCACTGCAAGAGACATGGTCTGAGACCATTCCCATTACCGAGCACATGGGAATTAAGCTTTACCAGTACACAGGCCGCACGCTTGAAACCCGTGCATCATTAAACAAAAACATCAATATTCACGGCACTATGTTTGCTGGCAGTATTTTTTCTTTAGCTACACTAACTGGCTGGGGCATGATTTACCTGCAGCTTAAAGAGCGTGGATTAGACGGTGACATTGTATTGGGCGATGGTGATATTCATTACCACAAACCCATCACGATGAAACCAAGGGCAATCTGTAATATTGAAACCTTGTCTGGAAAATTCAAGCCGCTAGAGAACGACAACAAGGCAAGGTTTGAGCTGAGTGTGGCAATTTTAGATGGCGACACCCCTGTGGCGGAATTTGAAGGGGTATTCTACGTACTTCCTCCCTCTAAAAATGAAGAAGAGTAGCGTTACGGGTTAGCGATCATCACTAATTCGTACGAGCCGTCACTAAGAACAAAAATCCACTCATAAAAAAAGCGCCGTTAAGGCGCTTTTTTTGTCGTTAAGCTATTTGTAAGCTATGCACTGCGTGTACTACGCGACCATAGCTGCTTGAAGCTTTTTCATCGCGTTCTTTTCAATTTGACGAACACGCTCTGCAGAAACCTGATATTTATCAGCTAAGTCTTGCAAAGTAATCTTGTTGTCTGCTAACCAACGAGTTTCGATGATATCTTGGCTACGCTCGTCTAGCGTTTTAATCGCTGAGTACAAGCGCTTGCTCGCCGCTGTATCCCAGTCGTTGTTAATTACGTCAGTTTCAACATCTGAAGATTTGTCTTCTAAATACTGAACTGGCGCAAAGTTACCTGTTTCATCTTCGTCCGCAGTTAAATCGAACGCTTGGTCTTGAGAGCTCATACGCGCTTCCATTTGAAGCACTTCTTTTGTACTCACACCCAATTCGTTCGCTACTGTTTGCACTTCGTCATGAGTAAACCAACCAAGACGCTTCTTCGCCTTACGAAGGTTAAAGAACAGTTTGCGCTGCGCTTTGGTTGTCGCAACTTTCACTATTCGCCAGTTTTTAAGTACAAACTCATGAATTTCTGCTTTGATCCAATGTACCGCGAAAGAAACCAAACGTACGCCCACTGTTGGGTCGAAACGCTTAACGGCTTTCATCAGACCGATATTACCTTCTTGAATTAAGTCGGCTTGTGGTAAGCCATAACCTGAGTAAGATTTTGCAATGTGCACTACAAAACGAAGATGTGACATTACTAGCTTACGAGCGGCTTGTAAGTCTTCGTCTTCGCGAAGGCGCACTGCCAACTCGCGCTCTTCCTCAGCGCTAAGCATATCAATGCTGCTTACAGCTTGGATGTAGCCTTCAATGCTACCGCTGTGTGGCACTGACAGGGCCATAGATTGCAAATTGTTGCTCATTGTTCACCTCATTTATTGCCGCTTCATATTAGCAAAGTAACCGAAGCTGCGCGAGACCTAATTAAGATATGAAGTCTAACCGATATGTAGGTATAGTGACTATTTCTACAATATCAAGACCTAAATTAAGAAAAAAAGTTCAACTTTAAAGCTTGCGGTCCATTTACGAATGCATTCACCGCAAACACTAAGCCTAGACTATCGACTTCACATCGAATGACACGCTGCACTTTCTGGCGTCGTGCCTTTGGGTCGGTCATTTAACCACTACATCATTATACTTTAATTACACATACCAAAGTGAAGTCTAATCTCACTGGTATGAAATCCAACGCTTATTTATTACACGCTAGTTACCCGAAACATAAGATTTCCACTATCTCTAAGATAAGGCAGCAAGGTGCCTACGCGTCAATACAGTATATAAACCTTGTATATGTCATCTTATACCTTGCTTTTCTGGCTGGAAACTGAAAATAATAGATTGAATTAATCGATTTTGCACTACAACCGCTGTACAGCATTTTCCAGACAACAATTATAAAAGACTGGAAGGGAAATACTTAAGGAAAGGAGTAAGGCAAGTGAAGCAAAGAGGATCTTGATGTTTGCTTACGTCGCTAGACAGCCCATATTTAATGTAAACAGAGAAGTTTACGCCTACGAACTACTTTTTCGTGTTGGAGAAGATAACTGCTTTCCCGATATACCTCCTGACGAGGCTACCTCGAAAATTCTTACCTCTACCCATTTAAGCTTAGGTATTGAGGAGATAACCGGAGATAAGAAAGCCTTCATCAACTTTCACCGCGACACACTTATGTTTCGTTTTCCGACCTCTCTGGATGCAAGCAAAGTGGTCATTGAGATTGTAGAAACCGTTGACGTTGATGATGCGCTGGTAGCCGCTTGCAAACATATTCGAGGTCTTGGCTATCCTATTGCTCTTGACGACTATGACATGAAAGGGAAGTGGGAAGCATTCATTCCATTTACCAGCATAGTCAAAATTGACATTACAGAGATCCCCCACGAAAAAATTCCCGCCCTTGTCGAACGCTTCAAGTCGAACAAAATACAGTTGGTTGCAGAAAAAATTGAGACCTATGAAGAATTCAATAAATTCAAAGATATGGGTTTCGACTATTTCCAAGGATACTTTCTAGCTAAACCCGAAATTGTAAGGCACAGAAAGTTAGGGCCCAGCAGCCTAACCATGATGGAGTTACTTACGCTAAGTAGCCAAGCAAAACTTAATTTCGATGAAGTAAACAAAATCATTGAACGAGATCCCTCGCTTACCTACTTGCTGCTGCGGTTTATCAACAATCCTCTGGTCAACAAGCGACATAAAATAACGTCACTTAAACACGCGTTAACCTTTATGGGCGAAGTAGAAGTGAAGAAGTTCATATCACTGCTGGCTCTTGCAAACCTAAGCGATGGTCAGCCTACTGAGCTAATGCAAATGGCGCTTGTTCGCGCAAAGTTCTGTGAACTGGTCTACACCCAGCTTAAAGGTGCCGATGACCCGTTAAAAGGTTTTCTTACTGGCCTGCTTTCTTTGCTTGATGCCATGATGGAACAGCGAATTGACGATTTGGTCAGCAAGGTTCCAATTAGTGACGACGTTAAAGATGCCCTGTGCGGAAGCCCTGGTGTGCTTCGCAACTGCCTGACGCTGTCACAATTCTTTGAAAGAGCTAAATGGACGGGCATTCAGCAATTCGCAACAAAGTATGGTGTTAAACAGAGTCTTCTGCATAGTTATTACAACGAAGCGATAAAGTGGGCTAAACACATTCATAAGGCCGCTTTGAACGACAACTAAGCCTACGATTACGCCAGTTGATGTGAAATTAATCGTTGAATAGTTGTTAGATTGCGCTTACATATCATAGACTAGGGTCAGTTCTTTTGGATGACACATTAAAGAACACCTAACCTTAGCGTGTGACGTAGCGCTAGCTAAGCCTCTAAATATAACAATAAAAATAACCTTAACCGTGTTGTATCAGGAATAGATTATGTTCGCGTTTATAGCTCGCCAGCCTATTTTAGATAAAAGCAAAAGTGTTTTCGCCTATGAGCTTCTGTTCAGAGATGGCAAGTCTGGTGCTTATCCGGAACATAACGAAGAGAAAGCTAAGTATATTTCTGAGCACTTCCATCCACTTGGGCTTGATGATATCAGCGGCGAAAAAACGTCTTTTATCACGTTCTCGTCAGATACAATTATTTCGCGCTTTCCTACATCGCTTAACCCTGAGTCGGTAGTGGTTGAACTGGCTGATCCATCCGACAACACCAGCGGACTATTCGAAGCATGCCAGCACATAAAGCAACTTGGCTTTAAGCTAGCTATCGATGATCCCATGATGGTGGGTTCAAAACACGACATATTTCCTCTTATCGATATTGTGAAAGTCGATGTGACAAAAACCCGCTTTGAAACCATTGAAAAGCACATTCCGCGCTATCACGATGCGAACGTGCAATTAGTGGCGGAACAGGTTGATACGCAAGATAATTTTTCAACGTGCGTAGATTTGGGTTTCGACTTCTTCCAGGGTTATTTTTTCTCGCAACCGGAAGCACGTATTCTACGACAGCTTCCTGCGTCTAAAATGAACATTGTTGATTTGATGGGCGAAAGCTCTAGCAGCGACTTTGACATAGACCGTATCAGCCAAATTATAGAGCGAGACGCCACCTTAAGCTTCTTATTGCTGAAGTTTATCAATAACCCCACTATTAATAAGCGTTACAAAATTACATCACTAAAGCACGCGCTTAATTACATGGGTGAAGTAGAGATTAAGAAATTCATCGCTTTGTTAAGTTTAACGAACTTAGGCGATGAAAAGCCCCTTGAAATCATTCATATGTCTTTAGTTCGCGCTAAGTTTTTCGACTTACTTGCTGAGCGTAGAGGTCTTAGAAATAATCCGCCCATCTCCTTTTTGGTTGGTTTATTTTCGCTTCTTGAAGGGTTACTTGATCAGTCTATGACAGACATTGTAAAGCAGCTGCCGCTCTCCGATGAGGTTAACGATGCACTACTTGGCAAGAACTTGGAAATGAACAGCTATATGACTTTGGTTCGCGCCTTTGAAAGCGCCCTTTGGATGAATGTCATAAAACAAGCTAAAGTGCTTAATATTGACCAGAAGCAGCTGCATATGCTGTATAACCAAGCCATCATTTGGGGCAATGGAGTACGCAGCGCTATCTCCTCACACTACCCCCGTGCGATAGCTTAAGTACAAAACTAAGCACACGCCTACTTACCACCAATAACGTCATACAGTGACTTATATATTTCGCACTGTAGGCGTGTAAGTATACTCACGTCTACGACTACTTGGGCTCTATTTCCCTTACATGACGCTGCACAGAGATAAGTGAGCCCAGTAAACCGAGCAACACCGATAGTCCCAGCATAGTCAGCAATGCAGAACCGGTTAATCCGGTAATGTTGAAATCCTTCTGATACATAGCTGCAAACGTAGTGATGCTGCTATCCATCCACCATAGTATGATAATAACGGCAAACCACGCCATTAGTCCGCCCAATAGGCCATACCAGAAGCCTGTATATAAAAACGGGCGATGGATAAACGCATCGGTTGCGCCAACCAGCTTCATCACTACGATTTCGTCATACTTGTTCAAAATATTCAGACGAATGGTGTTACCAATAATTAGTACAACGGCGATGAAAAGTAGTAATCCTATTAGCGTAACCAAGTCTCTGGCAATATCGATAACGGCATATAAACGCTCTAACCATTCGATATCCAGTTTACCTATATCAACTTCACGCTGCTGTCGCAGTTTATCTAGCAGTGCTTTCGCTGCCGTCGGCGACGCGTGTTTTTCGTTTGGCGTTACTAGCACTACATCAGGCAGTGGGTTTTTCTCTAGATAGGCGATGGCATCGCCCAACCCTGACAAGTGCTGAAATTCTTTAAGCGCATCATCCGCTGGAATATAAACAACGCTGTCTATTTCAGACCAGCTGTTTAATCGTGCCACCAGCTGTTGCGAACTTGCCGCGTTGATATCTGGCTTTAAAAACAGAGATATTTCTGACGCCTGATCCCAGCCTGCTGTAATTTTCTCAGTATTTTTCACCATGATATAAAGCGTACTAGGTAGCGTAATACTCAGGCCTAGTACCCCAATAGTCATTAAAGATGCCAGCGGCTGACGCCACAGCTCTCCAAGACTCGCCAGCGCTTGGCGCACATGGCTGACAAAGAACATCACGATAGATTGGACAAAGCCTACTTTGGCAGAAGACGCCCCTTTTGCACGCCCTTTAAACAAAATGCTCATGACCAGTCTCCTTCACTGCTGGCTGAACTTGTGCCATCAAGGTCGTCAGTAAGGCCATCGGTGATCATTTGACCATTTTTGAGGGTCAACGTGCGATAACGCATGCGAGCAATCAGCCCTAAATCATGGGTTGCAATAAGTACTGACACGCCCGCTTGATTGAAGTCTTCAAAAAGGCGAATGATTTCCATGGAAAGCTTGGGGTCGAGGTTACCGGTCGGTTCGTCTGCCAGCAGTAACGGGGGTTTATTTACTACTGCTCGCGCGATCCCCACTCGCTGCTGCTCACCACCAGACAACGTAATAGGCAGGCAACGCGCTTTATCTCTTAGCCCTACCATTTCAAGCGCAGCTTCTACGCGCTTGCGAATTTCTTTGTGGGTGTAACCCTCAATGACTAGCGGTAACGCCACGTTGTCAAAAACCGACTTGTCCATCAGCAGCTGGTGACTTTGGAAGATCATGCCGATATCGCGGCGTATATAGGCAATATCTCGACGGGTAATAGCGTTAAGGTCGTGGCCATTAATAAGAACGCGCCCTA
Source organism: Alteromonas sp. R7 (assembly GCF_055755235.1). Classification (NCBI taxonomy): domain Bacteria; kingdom Pseudomonadati; phylum Pseudomonadota; class Gammaproteobacteria; order Alteromonadales; family Alteromonadaceae; genus Alteromonas; species Alteromonas sp. R7. The sequence goes on from NZ_JBVTQX010000005.1 coordinate 142,478, forward strand.
CTGTTGGGCGCTCCATTAGGCTGATAAGTTTAAGTAGCGTGCTTTTTCCTGCGCCAGAATGCCCTGTTAAAAAGGCCATTTCACCCGGCGCAATATGAAAATTCACCTTGCTTAGCGCACGTTGTCCGCCCGGATAGGTTTTGCTTACCTGCTCAAACTTTATCATTATTTTTCCCTACCGCTTTGCTGGTTTTAGCTTTCAGGTGTGTCCATTTCGCTAAACAACGCATCAATAAATTCTTGTCCATCAAACTGGCGTAAATCATCAATACTTTCGCCAACACCTATATACCTTATAGGAATTTTAAACTTATCGGCAATAGAGAATATAACGCCGCCTTTCGCTGTACCGTCTAACTTGGTAAGCGTGATGCCTGTTAAGCCCACGGCTTCATTAAACAACTTGGCTTGGCTAATGGCGTTTTGCCCTGTACCTGCATCCAATGTAAGCATAACTTCGTGAGGCGCATTCGGATTAATTTTCTTCATTACGCGAACCACTTTCTTAAGCTCTTCCATCAAGTTGTTCTTATTCTGCAGGCGCCCTGCCGTGTCGGCAATAAGGATATCTGTGCCGCGCGATTTTGCTGCTTCTAGTGCATCGTAAAGTACCGATGCACTGTCAGCGCCAGTGTGCTGTGCGATAACCGGAATATCGTTGCGCTCGCCCCATACTTGAAGCTGTTCAACCGCCGCCGCTCTAAAGGTATCACCCGCAGCAAGCATCACTTTCTTACCTTCTTGCTGGAACTGCTTAGCCAGCTTACCAATAGTCGTGGTTTTACCTACGCCATTTACGCCAACCATTAAGATAACGAACGGGCCTTCACTGGAATCATGGGCCTGCATCACTTCTGACAGAGGCTGATTCACTTGAGACAACATTCCCGACATTTGCTGCTTCATGATCTCCAGCAAGGCTTCGGCATCTTTTAAATCTTTTCGAGAAGCACTATCGGTTAGGTGATCGATGATTTTTTGCGTAGTATCCATGCCCACGTCAGCAACTAACAGTTGTGTTTCAAGATCTTCGTACAGCTCGTCATCGATGGTTTTGCCTTTAAACAGGCTAACAATACCACTGCCTAGGTTTTCTTTTGTACGAGATAGGCTTTCTTTTAAACGTGCAAATAACGACTTTTTCTCTTTAGGCTTTTCTTCGGCTTTGGCTTTAGCCTGTGCTTCTGCTTTAGCGCGAGCCTCTTCTTCCGCTTTAGCCTTCGCCTGCGCTTCAGCTTCTGCCTTAGCGCGAGCCTCTTCTTCCGCTTGCGCCTTCGCCTGTGCTTCAGCCTCTGCCTTTGCGCGGGCTTCTTCTTCCGCTTGGGCTTTCGCCTGTGCTTCAGCCTCTGCCTTTGCGCGCGCTTCTTCTTCCGCCTGCGCCTTCGCCTGCGCTTCAGCCTTTGCGCGGGCCTCTTCTTCCGCTTTAGCCTTCGCCTGTGCTTCAGCCTCTGCCTTTGCGCGGGCTTCTTCTTCCGCTTGGGCTTTCGCCTGTGCTTCAGCTTCTGCCTTTGCACGCGCTTCTTCTTCGGCTTTAGCCTTCGCCTGTGCTTCAGCTTCTGCCTTTGCGCGAGCCTCTTCTTCCGCTTGCGCCTTCGCCTGCGCTTCAGCTTCTGCCTTTGCACGCGCTTCTTCTTCGGCTTTAGCCTTCGCCTGTGCTTCAGCTTCTGCCTTTGCGCGAGCTTCTTCTTCCGCTTGCGCCTTCGCCTGTGCTTCAGCTTCTGCCTTAGCGCGGGCCTCTTCTTCCGCTTGTGCCTTCGCCTTTGCTTCAGCTTCTGCCTTAGCGCGGGCGTCTTCTTCAGCTTGCGCCTTCGCCTTTGCTTCAGCTTCTGCCTGTAAGCGAGCTTCTTCTTCCGCTTGGGCTTTTTGTTTATCTGCTTTTTTGTTCTTACTGAACCAGCCAAAAAGTTTCGACATCGTTAGGACAAATCCTTATAAATTCTTAGCAATTTCGGCTACACTTGCCGCCTAATGTATGAACGCATGATACCATTGTCAGCCACTATGAAGCGAGTTTCTCGCCCTACTCGGGCAACATCTTCTGCAAAAAAACCTTATTCATCCCAAAAAGGGAAAAAATCAGGGAAAACCCAAAGCACAAATAGTCCTGGGCAAATACGCATTATCGGTGGCCAATGGCGTGGTAGAAAGTTACCCGTACTCAATGCAGAAGGGTTAAGGCCAACTACAGACAGAAACAAAGAAACCTTGTTTAACTGGTTAATGCCGTACATAAACGATGCACGCTGCTTGGATGTATTTGCGGGTTCTGGTGGACTAGGTTTAGAAGCTCTGTCTCGCTATGCAGCACATTGTGATTTTATAGAGCTGGATAAACAGGCAGCAAGCCAGCTTAAAAGTAATCTTACCTTATTAAAAGCAAATGAACTGGCGTCAGCAATCGTTCATCAAGGGGACGCACTAGGTATTTTAAAAGGCATCAGCCTAGCGCCTTACGATATTATTTTTGTCGATCCGCCTTTTGCGAAATCATTGGTAGCACCTACGCTGGCTGCGCTAGAAGATAACAAACTTGTTCATAGTGGTAGCGTGGTGTATTTAGAGCACGAAAGTGCGCTAACAACGCCCGCTCTCCCCGCCCATTGGCAAATTATTAAAGACAAACAAACTAGCGCGCTGCGCTATATGCTAATTGAGATATGTTGATTGATAACGATTGAAGTGCCTCAATTGAGTAGAGATAAGCCGTGACCTTTAACTAAGTACACGGCTTTTATTGAGCATAAGAGCTAAGGATCTGTTGCTCGTTTTACCTAAGCAAGATCAAGTTGCATTGTCATTAAAGCTCAAGACCAATATTGGAGATTCCAGCTTCCAAGGCAAGTGCTTTCATTTCGTCTGCCGCTTTCGCTGGGTATTTGGCTTGCTCTACATAATCAAGCAATTCGTTTTGTACCTCAACTTCAAACTCCATCAGCGGATGCCCTTTTACAGTCTCGTCATCGGCTTCTTCGCTTTCTAGCAAATAGGCTTCTACGCTGCCTTGCGATAACTTGCTGATGACCACTGCGCCTTGCGGATCGTCGCCTGCCATCAAATTTAGCAAACCAGCTAGACCGATAGCTGCATCAATTGCTGGATAAACGCCATAGTTGTCATGCTCACTGGTATCAGGTGTAGCCACTTCAACTTTCTCAAGCTGTACCGCAATGTTGAATTTGCTCTTGGGTGATTTCAACGTTTCCCACACCAAATTCAAACAGTTGCGCAATGCGCTTGCATCACCACTTTCCGTTAATTCACAGAAAAGCGTGTAGTTGGGTAGCATACGCTCAAGTAATGCAGCACCGAATGCAACGGCTTTCCAGCCTTCCAAGGCGCGAACGCGCCCAAAGGTATTAAGTTTTTGCTTTGCCATTTAAAGGGCTCCAGTGGCATGCATGAAATATTGGGTAACGCCATCCAGCAACATTTGGATAGCAATCATAACTAGGATCATACCCATTAATCGCTCCATCGCAACTAGACCGCGCTCCCCCAGAATTTTATGGAACACATTTGAAAATAGTAAGATCACTGCGCTTATCGACCATGAAGCCGCAAGCGCAATCGACCAGTCAGCCATTCTGTCTGGCGCTTGGTTGGCAAGAAGAATAAGCGCAGCCAGCGTTGAAGGGCCCGCTATCATAGGAATAGCTAGAGGTACTAGAAAAGGCTCTTCACCTACAGCTAATCCACTGGGGTTGCCCGATGATGGAAAAATCATTTTAAGCGCAATAAGGAACAGAATAATTCCCCCAGCGATACTTACAGTCTCTTGTTCCACGTTCAGAAAGTTGAGAACCGATTGGCCACTGAACAAAAAGAGAAACAGGATGCCAAGAGCGAATAATAATTCTCGAATTAGGATGACTTGACGACGCTTTGGTTCTATCGATTTGAGTACCGACATGAACACAGGGAGGTTACCTAAGGGATCCATGATCAAAAAGAGCATGATGGCAGCAGACCAAGTATCCATTTTTTTACTGTCTCCGGTTGTGAGGCTAAGCCCGTTTGCGCGTAAACCATTGAGTATAACTCAAAGTTCTTACTGATGGTCGTTTTAGGCGCGCAATGGTAAACCAAGCTGACTTAGTTAAAAACACCTTTTAAGGCATGATTGTTTTTCATTTATCTAGAGCCTGCAAAAAATACTCGAAAAATAACGAAAGTGCGCTTTACTAAAGCGTAGGGAGAAGTGTTTGTCATTTCTAAGCGGTGTTTTCGCCTTATTCACGGTCAGAATTCAAACAGCCCAATTGGCTTTTTCTACACCTTTTGGATAATGTCTTATCTCCAGAGCTTTTGATGTAATAGTGGGTAACATCATTTTGTTTAACGTTTTGTTCTGCGCATTGTTCGGCGTTGGAACCTGTTAATCCTCAATAAGAACAACCAAAAATAGGAAATATTGCAATGAGTTTGATGACTGTTAAAGAAGTGGCTGCTTTTCTTGGCGTACAAGAAGTGCGCGTAGAGCGCCTTGAGCGTGAAAGCCTTTTGGTTTCGAAAGATAAAGACACCGACGGTAACCCACTTTTCGACAGTGGCGACGTTGAACGCTATAAAACGCTAGCCGAGCGTTTAGGCGGGATCTAATTTACAGAAAAAGGGCGTGATTTTTTGCAAAGTCACGCCCTTTTTATTTTTTTGCGCGAAGCGACGTTAGTTCAAGTAACGTTATTCGCTTTGCCTCTACACATCCACGTGGCACAACGTGCGACGTTTAAAAATAGAGCAGCGTTCGACAGCCATTGGAGGCGTCGAACGCTATTTTATTTATGCACTGAAGTCTTTCAGCATTCTCGCAATTGAGCGAATACCTTTCGCTGTTGCCCCTACCGGCATTTCAGATGTTGCCCCGCCATGGTAAGCAGCGGCTAAATCCAAATGTACCCAGCCTTCTGGCTTAACAAAGCGTGATAAGAAGCCCGCAGCGTTTGATGCACCGCCACCACCGCCACCTTTCATCGGGCGACTGTTTGCTGTATCTGCGAACGCCGATGGACAGCGCTCTGCGTGGAAATCTTCAAGTGGTAGCGGCCAAAAACGTTCGTTTTCTGCCTTTGCTGCTTTAAGCATTTGTTCGCGGGCATTATCATCTAACGAGAATACGCCATGGTAATCAGAACCCAGTGCAACCACTGCAGCACCGGTTAGTGTTGCTGCATCAATAATCAGCGGTGCGCCCGTTTCTGTTGCCGCCATAAGGCCATCAGCCAACACTAAACGTCCTTCAGCATCGGTATTAACCACTTCAACGGTTACCCCATTTTTATAGGTAAGCACATCACCCAACTTATAAGCGTGACCGCTAATAAGGTTTTCTGCACAGCACAAAATAAGCTGAATACGCTTTTCACTGCCTTGAGAAATAGATAGCCCTAATGCCCCTGTTACCGTCGCTGCGCCGCCCATGTCACATTTCATATCTAACATGCCTTCGCTTGATTTAATGCTGTAGCCACCGCTGTCGAAGGTGATGCCTTTTCCAACTAGCACGGCATCAACCGGCGCATCCGTATTACCTGTTGGGTTGTAATCAAGTACCAGCATTGCAGGCGGACGTTCACTACCGCGGCCCACATTATAAATGCCAATCCAGCCCTGCTCTTTAAGATCTTCACCTACCGTCATTGAGTAAGTGACCTTGTCACCACCCAGTGACTTAAGCCACTGTGCTGCTCGGGTTGCTAAGGTTTCAGGGCTTAGATCTTCAGGTGTTTCGTTTACCAGCTGACGGGTAAATAGTAACGCCGCATATTCTTGCTCTAGCGCTTCTTTGTCAGCCGTTTCGGCCCATTTTATTAACGCTGGTTTGCGCGCACGCGTGAAGCTAAGTGCAAAAGCCCACTGCTGCTCTTTGTGCCAATCACCGCTTAGCGTAACTGCTGGCAGGCTTAAGCCATCTAGTTTTCTTGCCGCTTGCTGAATTAAACGCTCATTAAGCTTGTCGTCAGGCAGGTGAATAACTGCACCTGATTCAGTGAAAGAAAGCTTAGCACTCTCGCCCCACACTGCTTCAGCACTGTTTCTAGAAAGGCTAACGGTAAATTCTGCCATCGCGTTTTATTCCTTATTACATCGTTATATTATTGCAAAGCGCTTTTTGCGCTTGCACAAATGTTTGTTACTCTTTGGCGCCTTGTTTACTGCGCTTGTTGTTCGCTAACCACATACGCTTTGTTCGCTAAGCGCATACGCTATACGTGCTCGTTCAAAAGCACACATATCAATTAGCGAAACACACTAACGTGTTTTCACCTACATTCTAAAAAAGGCGTCACATGAAGTTTTCACCTTCCTTATTACGCGGCACCCTTATAAAAAGGTACAAGCGATTTCTTGCCGATGTTGAGTTAGACGACGGCACTATTGTAACTGCACATTGCCCAAATACTGGCGCTATGACTGGCTGCGCTGTTCCTGGATACACTGTCTTTTTAAGTGAGTCCACCAACCCTAATCGAAAACTCAAGTATACATGGGAGCTAGCCCAAACATTTGATGGTCACTTCATCGGCATTAATACGCACAATGCTAATAAACTGGTGGCGGAAGCGCTAGATAACAAGGTGCTAAGCGAATTTTCAGACATCACAGATTGGAAAGCAGAAGTAACACCGCCAACCGCCAATAGCCGGTTCGACTTTGCATTAACTCGAAAAAATGCCGAACATCAGAGTGTTACTGAGTATATGGAAGTTAAATCCGTCACCTTAGCAGATGAAAACAAAGGGTTCTTCCCCGACGCAGTCACGCAACGCGGCGCGAAGCACTGTTTAGAACTTGCTCGTTTATCTGACAGTGGTATAAAAACCAATCTATTATTCTGCGTACAACACACCGCCATCGAAAGTGTACAAGTGGCCGAGCATATTGATCCAACTTATGCAGAAAGCGTAAAGATTGCCGCAAACGCTGGCGTAACGGTTTTGGCGGCAAGCTGTATAATAGAGGAACAAAAAATCCTATTAAATCAAACACTCCCTTTGATTTTATAAAAAATAGGTTGATTTTTTTCATTTCGCCTTCATATTTGCGCCTTGTTTTAGTGGGAGAACGCACTAATGCGTTTGCTGGTAGCCAGTGGGCTAAATGAAAAAACACCTGGCTAATTTATGAAAGCAATACACCAGCATAATAATTACATAGACACGATTGATTGCCTGAAGTTGTCGAGTCTGATATAGATATCGGTCCAATCAGGACAAGATGGATGTCGTAGTGTAGGAGATGTGGCAGATGCCAACAGGAAAAGAAACAAAATCCCTAGGACTATTAGCGCTGGCAGGTTTACAGCCGTACGAGCCAAAAGCTGACGAAGAGTACATGGGCGAGCCCCAAATGGAGCACTTCCGTCTATTGCTTAAAGCATGGCGCAATCAACTTCGTGAAGAAGTTGACCGTACAGTAACGCACATGAAGGATGAAGCAGCAAACTTCCCTGATCCTGTAGACCGTGCAGCTCAAGAAGAAGAGTTCAGCCTTGAGTTACGTACACGTGACCGTGAGCGTAAGCTAATAAAGAAAATTGAAAAAACGCTTAAGCGAATTGAAGAAGACGATTTCGGCTTCTGTGACCAGTGTGGTATCGAAATTGGTATTCGTCGCTTAGAAGCTCGTCCTACAGCAGATTTATGTATCGACTGTAAGACCATGGCTGAAATTAAAGAAAAACAACTTCAAGGTTAAGTTACTAGCCTCGATTACGTTGATATAGAAAGCCTCATCCCGAAAAGATGGGGCTTTTTGTTAAGCCTTTATTATGCATAACCACTATGTAGGGCGCTTTGCTCCCTCTCCATCCGGCCAACTTCACTTCGGTTCGTTAGTTACCGCTGTTGCCAGCTACCTAGATGCCAAAAGCCATAACGGAAAATGGCTACTACGTATGGAAGATATAGACGAGCCGCGCTGTATTAAAGGTGTAGATAAAGACATACTCACTACCCTAGAAGCCCACGGCCTGTATTGGGACGGCGACGTCATCTATCAAAGCCAACAACATGCCCGTTATCAAGCGGTTCTCGATGGCTTACTTACACAACAAAAAGCCTATTTTTGTACCTGCACACGTAAGCAAATTAAAGCCATGGGCGGTGTTTATAACGGCTACTGTCGGACTGAGCCAGTACACTCCAACACACAGGACTGTGCAGTTCGTTTAAAAATAGATACTCAACTTGAAGCCTTTGATGACGTGCTTATGGGCAAAGTTATGCCCTCTAATTCAAACTCCGATTTAATAGCCGAAGACGTAGTACTGAAACGTCGAGACGGCTTATTTTCGTATAACCTTGTCGTGATTTTAGATGACGTATTTCAGCAAGTTAACCATGTCATTAGAGGGTGTGATTTAATTGATGTCACGCCTTTACAGCGCGCCGTATATCACACGCTGGGCTATTCTACTCCTGAATACGGTCACGTGCCGGTCGCTGCCGTGGCACCAGGCAGAAAACTAAGTAAACAAAACCGTGCAGCGCCAGTTAAAAACGAAACAGCTTTAGATAATCTCGTGCGTGTGATGCACTTTTTAGGCTTTTCCTTTCCAAATGCCTCAGAATTTGGTGATATTGATTCGGCGCTTAAGACGGCCATTTCAATGTGGGATAGGAAAAAAGTAGTGAAAACACCCGAAATTATTGTTCCACAGCATGAATCCACTTATTATAGCGAACCTTTATAGTCTGCGGAGATACCATCATCATTCATCGTGTTTTTAAATCTGTTAAGCGCGCTTTTTCAAAAGAGAGTTCGTCTCCTAACGCTTTAAAGCCAAGGACTATGACCCGTGGAGAACACGGTATATCTCGCGAAGACGTAAGCGCAAATGCATTAAAAGTAATGTATCGCCTTAATGGAGCTGGCTTCGAATCCTATTTGGTAGGAGGCTGTGTACGCGACATTTTGATGGGTCACGAACCAAAAGATTTCGACGTGGTGACGAACGCCACACCTGAACAAATTAAAGGCTTGTTCAGAAATTGCCGCCTTATCGGCAGGCGCTTTCGTTTGGCCCACATTGTGTTTGGCCGTGAAATCATTGAAGTTGCCACGTTCCGTGGGCACCACCAAGAGACTGACGAAGACGAAAACCTTCCCAAGGGCAAGGCTGTCGCAAAGCGCGACGCTCACGGTCAATTAGTACGCGATAACGTATTTGGCACCATTGAAGAAGATGCTGAACGCCGTGACTTTACCTTTAACGCCATGTATTACAGCGTGGCAGACTTTACGGTAAAAGACTTCGCTAATGGCTTAGCCGCCATAGAAAAACGAGAAGTTGAGCTTATTGGCGACCCGGAAACACGCTACCGTGAAGATCCGGTACGCATGCTACGTGCGGTGCGCTTTGCCGTTAAGCTTGGCATGCGCATTGAAGCAAAAACCGCTGCACCGATAAAATCTCTGGCCAACCTTTTACAGAACATTCCACCAGCGCGCTTGTTTGAAGAAACCCTTAAACTGTTTTTATCGGGTAAGGGAGAAGAAACTTTCTTAATGCTGCACGAATACGGCTTAATCGAGCCTTTGTTCCCTCAGCTAACACCGTTTTTGAAAGATGAAAACAGCCGTGAAATGCAGTTTGTACGTCGCGTACTTGCCAATACCGACGAGCGTATTAATAGCAACCAGCGTGTTACGCCAGCGTTCCTTTATGCCGCACTACTCTGGTATCCGGTTGAAGAAGAGTCACAACGCTTACAAAGCGAGTCTGGCTTAAATGCTCACGATGCATTTAATATTGCGTCAGGCGAGGTCATCGCACGTCAAACACAACGTATTATGATCCCTAAACGCTTCTCTACCGTGGTTCGGGACATCTGGATTTTACAGCAACGCCTACCTAAGCGCTTTGGCCGTCGCGCTTTCCAATTGCTTACGCACCCTAAATTTAGAGCGGGCTATGACTTTTTACTTGCCCGCGGCCAAATTGAAGGCGGCGATCTATTAGAGCTAGCGCAGTGGTGGACGCACTTCCAGCACGCTGACAACGGTAAGCAGAAAGGCATGCTTAACGCCCTTCGCAAAAGCGAAGGCGGCGCTAAAGGTGCCCCGCGTAAGCGCAAGCGTAAACCAGCGAAGCGAGGTCCTGATGCATAAAGAGCACGTTTACATTGGTGTAGGTAGCAACCTCGGCGATAGCCAAGGAAAAGCCCAGCGCGCGTTTGATGCGATAGGTCAAATCGAAGACACCCGCGTACTTAAAACCTCTTCACTTTATTCTAGTAAACCGATGGGGCCGCAAGACCAACCTGACTATATTAACGCGGTGTGCTTAATTGAGACCTCGTTAAAGCCGCACGGCTTATTGAAGCAGCTGCAACGCATTGAGCTGGAAGAAGGCCGTGAGCGCAAAGGTGAGCGCTGGGGACCACGCACGTTGGATTTGGATATTTTGTTGTACGGCAGCGAAACTATCGACACCGCAGACTTAATCATTCCCCATTACGGCATGGCAGAGCGCGAGTTCGTTATGGTGCCGCTGTTTGAAATTGCGCCCAATATGGTTATGCACGATGGCAAACCCATCTCGGCATGGGTCGCTAACTGCTCGCTGGATGGACTTCGTCGCCTGCGCTCTTCCAATTAGCGGCAAAATCCGTATAGTTCGCCACACGATACCAACAATATCAATCTGAGACATGTCATGAAGAAAGTAACTGTATCGGGCTTGCTTAAGAAAAAGCAGGCCGGGGAAAAGATCACCTCTTTAACCGCTTACGACGCCAGCTTCGCCAAAATGTTCGACGAACAAGGCGTTGACGCCCTTCTTATTGGCGACTCTTTAGGCATGGTTCTTCAAGGTGAAGACGACACCCTACCGGTAACCATCGATGACATTGCCTACCACACGAAAAGTGTGCGTCGCGGCACTGAACGCGCCTTCGTATTAGCCGATATGCCGTTTATGTCTTACGCCACTCCTGAGCAAACCTACGCCAATGCAGCAAAGCTTATGGCTGCAGGTGCAAGTATGGTTAAGATGGAAGGTGGAAGCTGGTTGTGCGACACCATCAAAGGCTTAAACCTGCGCGGCGTCCCTGTGTGTGGCCATTTAGGCTTAACGCCTCAGTCAGTGCACGTATTCGGTGGTTTTAAAGTACAAGGCCGCGAAGCGAGCCAGGCTGAAAAACTGCTTAGCGAAGCGAAAGCGTTGGAAGAAGCCGGTATTCAGTTATTAGTGCTTGAGTGCGTGCCTTCATCGCTAGGCAAAGCGGTTAGCGAAGCCCTAACCATACCGGTAATCGGTATAGGCGCAGGCAAAGATACCGACGGTCAAATTCTGGTGATGCACGACATGTTTGGCATCAGCGCAAACTATATGCCGAAGTTCTCAAAGAACTACCTTGTAGAAACCGGCGATATGCGCAAAGCCGTATCAAAATATATTGAAGATGTGCAAAGCGGTGCGTTCCCATCGGCTGAACACAGCTTCGAGTAACGAGGTAAATTATGAAGGTGGTTGATAGTATTTCAGCATTACGCAGCACGGTGAACGCATGGCGACGTAATGGTGAAACCGTAGGTTTTGTACCCACTATGGGCAACCTGCACGATGGTCATCTCAAACTAGTTAAAAAAGCGAAAGCGCACAACGACAAAGTGGTGGTTAGCATTTTTGTTAACCCCATGCAATTTGGTGCGAACGAAGATTTAGACGCGTATCCACGCACTATCGAAGAAGATAAAGCTAAGCTTATTTCTGTGGGTGCAGACGCGGTGTTTTTACCTAGCGTAGCGGAAATGTATCCGGCAGGTCTGGATGCGCAGACGTTCGTTGAAGTGCCCGGTATTTCAGACTCGCACTGTGGCGCCAGTCGCCCTGGCCATTTTCGCGGCGTCGCTACCGTGGTGACCAAGCTTTTCAACATGGTACAGCCCGACGATGCGTTTTTTGGTGAAAAAGACTTCCAGCAGCTACAAGTTATTCGCGCGTTAGCTCGCGATTTATCAATGGCAGTGAAGGTTCACGGGGTTTCTACTGAACGCGAGACGTCAGGCCTAGCAATGAGCTCTAGAAATGGCTACCTGACAGACACTGAAAAAGCGACGGCGAGTGCTATTTTTGCAGAAATGCAGCGCTTAAAAGCGGGCATAGAAAGTGGTAACACCGACTTTGTTCAGCTTGAAAATGCCATGGTCAGTAACCTTGAAGCAAAAGGCTTTAAGAAAGACTACTGTCAGGTAGTTAACGCCGCCACCTTTGAACCAGCTAACGATAGCGACAAAGAATTAGTTCTGCTTGTTGCTATGTTTATGGGTAAGACACGCTTAATTGATAATATGCAAATTACGCGAGATTAAGCGTAATACCAATCCTCGCGGATAGTCTCGAACTACAAGAGAAAACGTCCGATGCATGACTCCTAAACAGAGCCTGTATCGGGCGTTTTTTTATTTGTTGCTGCTGAAGTCTTTAAGACGCAACGGTTTCTGTTTCGCGAACGAAATCCATTAGCTCTTTCCAAGCCTGAGTCTCTTTCGCAATTAAGTGCTGTTCAGCTAAAATCGCGGCCAAATCGTTATGGCTGGTAAGCGGATTCGCTAACACCACGCGAAATACAGTAATGCACTGGGAAGGATAATCCGGCGCTTCCAGGCGAGTACGAGACACAAAAGACTTACCTGCTTCACGCTGCTGCTTTTGTACCGCAACAACAAGGGCGTCAACCTTCTCATTAATAGCGTTGCGGGTTTTAGCATTCACATGCTTTAGCTTTTCCTGCACTTCAGCGGGACAAACGCGATAGGTCAACAGTGATAGAATAGGTGTGGTCGTCAATTCAAAGTCTTGGGCTTTATCAATCATCTGCGCAAAGTCTTTGGCTTTATCAATGCTGCGATCAATAAGTAGCTCGTACCCTTTGCGACCGAATATATGCAGCGCCGAGTACACCATCATGGCCATACCGTTTCGGGAGCCTTCCAGCGTGGTAGCACCTAAGTCTTTAGAGCCTGCACGCAAAATATATTGGGCGTGATGTCTTACCGCATTGGCATTTTGTGGGTCTTTGAAAAGCGCCATTCCTGCGCCCATTGGCACGTACATTTGCTTATGTGCATCAATAGTCACTGAGTCTGCGCGTTCAATACCTTTTAGTCTGTCGCGATAGCGCGCCGAGAACAGCGTAGCGCCGCCCCAGGCTGCGTCTACATGGAACCAGCAGCCTAACTCTTTGGCTACGTCAGCAAGCTCGTCTAGCGGGTCTACGTGCCCTGTTTCGGTGGTACCGCCTACCCCAACGATAGCAAGAAGCTTATTGCCTTCCTCTTGATAACGTTTACCAATGCGAAGGGCTTTTGCTGGGTCTAGGGTTTGCTTTGGCGCGGGCACAGTTAATAATTGTTCGCGACCTAACCCCAATACATCCACAGCCTTTGACAGCGAGTAGTGCCCACGTTTACTGCACATCACGCCTAAATTGTTAATGTCGTAGTGACGATAGGCAGCGGCAAGACCTGCTTTTGCCACGCCAGAAAACCCTTTTTGTGGGCCTAGTAATTTGTTGCGAGCCACCCATAAGGCAGTGATGTTGGCAATGGTTCCGCCAGAGCAAAATGCCCCCAAAGAATGGGCCGCACTGTGTAGATGGTTGTCGTAAAAGCTTTGAGGCTGATCGTACACAAGGTTGTGCATCATACCCAATACTTGACGTTCTAGCGGCGTGAAAGCTTTAGACGTTTCTATTTTAACCAAGTTCTGGTTAAGCCCGACCATTAACTTAGAAAGCGGCAGGTGAAAATAGGGCAACGCTGAGGTCATGTGACCAATAAAGGTAGGAGAATAAGTATTAACTGAATGAGCAACAAGCTTATCTAACAAGCTTTCAGCATGAGTAGACACAAACTCGGGTGACTCAGGCACCTTGGAGTCTGAAAAGTCTTTTTCAATTTCTTCTAACGACGTCTTTTTTGTCACTACGTGCTGCGACAAAAAATCTAAGATATTGTCAGATAAATGCTGCTCTATTTGAGCCAGCTTTGAGTCTTTGTGTTCAGGCTTGGTAAAGACCCTAAACAGGTGCTCTAAACTAACTTGCGCTTCACCCACTCAACACACCTCATACTTAAAACAATCACACATTTCGCTTACATTTATTGGGCGAAATCAACAGGCGGTTTTGTAGGACACCGGCCTGACACTTACTTTTCCTTTTAGCCAAATAGCATTCGACACAATTACTTTGCGACTGGTGCAGCTATTTATCCAACATATCCCTTAACGGTACATCGGCTGGGCTAATGCGCGTTGACGCGGTCCATTCGTTGCCAAACCTGAAAACTTATCACAATACTTTCAGGGTGTCGCACTTTACATCAGATTGCAATGCTCGCCAAGGGTTAGCGTACGGCATTTAAGCGACTATTAACGTTTTATTACATGCAAAAAACTTATGAAGCGGTTAACTCTGCACACGTATTTAAACGAATTCCCCCGAATTTTGTACCGCAAATTTTATCAGTCTCTACTATATTTAATTTATGAATAGTACCAACACGGGTCTCTCGTATTGGTTTTCCATCTTCTAATTGCGAGCCTAAGTAGCCATTGAACTCACATTCAAGCATTCATCGCTGCGATAAAGTACTGCTTCAAAGCAAGGGGGTCTGTTTATGCCCATTCGTGAAATTTCCGAGGATTTCTCTATCGATGATATCGTGCCTTATTTTCAACCCATCGTTGACTTACAAAGCCAAGGAGTATGGCGCTACGAGTGCCTGGCACGCTTGATAACCCGAGGTGATAAGACTTTTTTACCTAGCGAATTTCTCTACCTTATAGAGCGCGAACAACACGTAAATACGCTTGCAGCGAGCATGTTTGTGCAATGTGCCAGCTATTTTCACGACGTTAATATCCCTTGGAACATCAATATAACTGCCAATGACCTTCACAATGTAGAGCTTACTAATACCCTCATCACCCATTTAGCAAGCTATCCCACGCCGGAGCGTGTAAGTATAGAAGTGAGTGCTTCTACTGCCCTATCCAATCCGAAAAGCCTTACCGCATTTATCGAAAAAAGCATGCATGTGGGGCTGGGCGTTTTCATCGACAACGTTGGATCATGCCCAGGTAATATACGAGCGCTTATGAACTTGCCGGTTCGGGGGATTAAGCTCGCTGGCGGGCTAATTAAACACTATGACGAACAAGAGGCAGTGAGGGAATATGTAGACTATCTGCTGTCGCTATGTGAACGCCATGGAGTAAGCACTATTGCCGAGCACGTAGAAGATGAGGCGCATCTAGAACGCGTAAAACGCCTGCCCATTCGTTATGCACAGGGATATGTGTTTAGTCCGCCCATGGCGAATGTGCGAAGTGCCACTGCGCGCCATTAACAAGCGAATTATACGAATTTGAATAACAAACGGGGCGAGATTTTCATCTCACCCCACTTTTATCAGCTTTCAGTATTTCTTGCTGCTATAGCAGACTCAGCTTTCTTCGCTACGGCAGTTAAGCTGCCAGCACGATTGACCGCTCCCTCGGTACTTTCGCTCAAACGGCGTCATGTGATCATCGCCAGTAACTTCAGATAAATCAGATACCATGCCGTAATGTTTAGCCGCTTGCGCAAATTCCATTAGATAAATAAGCCAGTTGCTACGCACTTCAATATTTGGAGTGATCGCCATCAGGTCCACCATGGCCGCACTACCGTGCCAGCGCTTTTGAACCTGCGTCTTTTTAGGATAGGGGTTGGGATACAGCAGAAAGTGCTGAGTCACGTTCCAATTAGACTGCTTTACTAAGCGCCAAAAGTCGTTCACATCGGCACGAATAACCCGATAGTTATCTTGCTGTGCGCTGTAATGCTCGTGTTTATCCACCCGCAGCGCCGACTTATCGATACCGATAACACGCGCATCGGGGTTTGCTCTTGCAATATTCGCCGTACTTTCGCCAACGCCGCAGCATGAATCTAAAATGATCTCGCCGCTAAAGCCATCAAGCCAAGCGCTGACATCATCAAACGCGGCTTGTGTATGGTCGCTAATCGGTCGCTTATTTTCACTCGCTTGGTACTTTTTCACTAAGTCGTCTAACTTATCGTGAATACCTACCTGCGATGTTGTGATTTCTCTAGAATTACCGCTGGCCATTAGCTACGAATACCTTTACCCGTTTTAAGTAGGTAGTACGCCACACCAAATAGCAGTGCATTAAAGCCCACTAACAAGGCAAGCGACAAGGTTACATTTACGTCAGAGACCCCTAAGAACCCATAACGAAACCCGTTGACCATATACACAACAGGGTTCGCCTTACTCACCCACTGCCAGAATTCAGGCAATAGGGTAAGTGAATAAAACACACCACCTAAGTAAGTTAACGGTGTTAATACAAACGTTGGAACCACGCTAATATCATCAAAGGTCTTCGCAAATACCGCATTAATTAAACCCGCAGTCGCAAACAAGGTAGAAGTGAGTAACAACGTGAGCGCAATAATGCCCAAATTGTGTATTTGAACATCAACGAAAAACAGCGACACTAAGGTAACGATAATACCTATCAGTATGGCGCGGGCCACGCCGCCGCCCACATACCCGAGAATGATGACCGAAGTGGGTACTGGTGACACCAACAGCTCTTCAATATTGCGCTGAAATTTAGCACTAAAAAATGAAGAGGACACGTTGGCGTAGGAGTTTGTGATCACCGACATCATAATAAGGCCGGGAACAATAAACTCCATGTAAGTAAAGCCGCCCATTTCGCCAATACGGTTGCCGATGAGGCTACCGAATATCACGAAGTACAAACTCATTGTAATAGCTGGCGGCACAAGGGTTTGTACCCATATGCGCAAAAAGCGCGTACATTCTTTTATCCAAATAGTGGTTAGCGCCACATAGTTTTGCTTAAACCAACCCACGTTTTCTTCTGTGTTCATTTGTGTACTTTCAGTTTTCATGTTTTTCACCTTTACCTGCTGTGGGTTTAGCCAGCTTGCTTCGCTGATTCAACTAAACGCACAAATAGCTCTTCAAGGCGATTTGATTTATTGCGCATGCTCATTACTTGAATACCCTTTTCACTTAGCTGGGTGAAAACCGGATTCAATCCTTCCGTTTTCTCAACATCAACTTCAAGGGTATGGTCGTCAATCAAACGGTGTTCAAAGCCCGTTAGTAGGTCATCTGTCGTCGTCATGCCCTCTGGAATTTTGATATCCAACACAAAGGTTTCTAGGCTTAATTTAGACAATAAAGCTTTCATGCTGGTGTTCTCGACAATGGTGCCCTTGTTAATAATGGCGATATTGCGACACAGCATTTCTGCTTCTTCAAGATAGTGGGTAGTGAGGATAATCGTGATCCCCTGACGATTAATCTCTTCTAAGAAGCCCCACATTGAGCGGCGAATTTCAATATCTACGCCCGCGGTTGGCTCATCTAAAATAAGCAATTTCGGCTCATGCATGAGTGCTCGAGCAATCATCAGTCTTCGCTTCATACCACCCGATAGCTCACGCGCGCGGGCATCGCGTTTTTCCCACAGGTCAAGCTGGGCAAGGTATTTTTTAGCGCGCTCTTTCGCAATACTGCGCGGCACACCGTAGTAACCTGCCTGATTCAATACAATTTGCAGTACAGTTTCAAACTGGTTGAAATTGAACTCTTGTGGCACCAGCCCAATGCAGGCTTTGGCTTGCTCTTTTTGCGTTGTGAGGTCATAACCAAACACCGACACACTGCCATTGGTTTGGTTTACAAGTGAACTGATAATACCAATAGTGGTAGATTTACCCGCCCCATTTGGGCCAAGTAATGCAAAGAAGTCTCCTTCTTGTACTGTAAGGTCGACGCCTTTTAGTGCCTGTACGCCACCTTTGTAGGTTTTGGTTAACCCTTTAATGTCCAACGCTTTCATGATTTGCCCGTAGTGAGAGTGTGATCACTAAGACGTATTGACCTTTGATGCAAACCAAAGGTCAGCACGCCCTAATTAACTTTAGTGAGATGCAGTTATCTGTCGCTAACAACTTACAACCAACGAAGTGTAACCTAGTTCATGCTATTAAATGAATACACTCGCGTTTAGTGGTTGCTTTAAACAGTTTAAGCTTTCGTCTTCTAAATGAGAGCGAAAACGCCTTTTTTCAACCCCAATAAAAAAGCGCCGCGTACCGTTGGGGTAGCACGCAGCGCAAAGGGTAGCTTAATACCAGTCTGAATAGATCATTGAGACTTTTACGTAGAAGTTCAGCCTTACCCTTCCACGGCACTGTTTCCCCTCTCCTAGTCTTTGAAGAGGCTTCTACAGTGCAATCCGCCTATCTTGCTTGGCACTTAAAAAAAGCAGTGCACTAAACTCGACGGACAAATACTATTAAACCCGTTATTCATGGCAAAAAAAGCGCGTAATTGTGGAAATGTGGTGGTGATTTAGCTTTCCTATAGATTTAGCACGTGAAGCTGCACGCCAAGCGTTTTATTAATCCGCGCTTCGGGACGTTGTGTGGGGCTGCCGCCAAAGATAAAGTTCACGATAAGCCCCTAAAATATGGCGTAAATGAGGCAGGCTTGAGGATTTTATGCCGAACTTAGGCAATAGCTGTCATTCATAGGTATAGTGTGCGCTCTATCAGAATTATATTTGCGGGTTAATGTATGCCAAAGACAATTGCATTAGTGGAAGATGACGCGGCCATTCGCGAAAATTACATTATGGCGCTTAAAGCGCAGGGCTATAGCGTGAATGCCTATGAGGACAGGCCTTCTGCTGCTGAAGCGTTTAACCACACCTTACCCGACTTAGCCATTATCGATATTGGTTTGAAAGATGAAATTGAGGGGGGCTTTATGCTGTGTCAGCAACTGCGAGGTTTATCACAAACCCTACCTATCATCTTTTTTACTGCACGAGATAACGACGTAGATACTATCAGCGGCCTTAGAATGGGCGCGGACGACTACCTGACTAAAGATATTAGCATGGCTCATCTGCTAGCACGCATTGCAGCCTTGTTCAGGCGTACAGACTTACTTGCTGCCCCCACAGAACAAAAAGATGAGCTAAAAGTGGGCGACTTAAAAGTAGACGTGTCGAGAATGACGGTAAGCTGGCAAAACCAGCCCGTTTTGTTGACGGTAACAGAGTTTTGGATGCTGCATGCGCTTATTAAGCGCCCTGGCCATGTTAAAAGCCGCCAACAGCTCATGGATGAATCCAGAATGGTGGTAGACGACACCACCATTACTTCGCATATCAAACGTATGCGTAAAAAGTTTGTGCAGCTTGACCCTAACTTCGATCATATCGACACCGTGTACGGCATGGGATATCGCTGGCAGCTGTAGCGGGCTTTCGACTAAAACTGCGTTTCGTCTGATTAAAAGATAAGGGCAACCGACTAAAAACATGGGATTTCGCTTTTCAATACGCCTTCAGCTTATGGTGCTGTCGCTGTTCTTATTCACCATACCCTACTTAGGTTATAACTATGTGTGGGAGCTTGAGCAGTATCTACGAAACGGTCAAGAACAAACCATGATTGGCACGGCGCGAGCTGTTGCCACTGCCCTTCACGAGCGTCCCGCTTTATTTGATAGCCAATCGGCGTATCTTCAAGACGTGCGCCCTGGAACAGATCTTTACGCGCCACCTATCCCATCCCCCATTCGACTGGATGGCGAACTTAACGACTGGCAGCAAGTCAGCGAGTTAATGAGTGAGTATGGCAGTGGCGAAGTTATTGAGTATTACAATGGCTATGCGGGAGAACCCACTAGCTTGTCGTTTAAGCATATGGTGGGGCGCTACGGTCAATTTCTGTATGCCATGTTTGAAGTCAGTGATAACGTGCTGCTGTGGCGACAACCCAATAGTTTAAGTGTTGAAACAGGCGACCACCTGCTTGTGGGCATGGAAACTCCACAGGGAGAATTAGCAAGGTATGTTGTCGCTCCTTATGAAAGTGGCTGGGTAAATGCGTACAAGCTCGCAGATAACACAACGACAACTCGGGCGGTAGAGAACGCGCTCTCTATTCAAGGCCGATGGCAAGAGACTGCCACGGGCTACAACATTGAACTGCGCTTTCCGCTATCTATGACCACAGGCGGCTTGGCATTTTCAATTGTCGATGTGGACGACAGGGCAAGTCGATTGAAGCAGTACGCGTTAGGTACGGCTAATACAAAAGAGCTCGCTGAATTAGGTACTGTTATCACTCCTTCCCCTGAAATTGAGCGCATTCTGGCAGGTTTAAAATATGCCGATTCACGGGTATGGGTTGTAGATAAGCACAAGCGGGTACTCGCCCGCGCTGGTGACATTCAATCGGCCACTGGTATTGAAGTAGATGAAAAAGAAACCTCTTCAAATGCAATTTGGCACTGGGTTGAAAGTGAGTGGTTACTTCCACTTTATTATCAAATTCTTACACGGCCACCGGCCGACTTCATTGACGAGCTAGACGATGCTTATGCATTGGTAGGGCAGGATTTAGGCACTGCGCTGAATGGCCAACCCGATTCACTATGGCGTTTGTCACCCGATAACAAAGCCATAGTACTCTCCGCTGCCTACCCAATTTTTATTGAAGGCAACGTAATGGGGGCAGTTATTGTAGAGCAAACCACTAACGGTATTCGTACGTTGCGGAACCGGGCGTTGGAACAGCTCTTTCACGTGATTTTAGCAGTGATGACCATAGGTACATTAGGGTTACTGCTGTTCGCCACGCGAATTTCAAACCGCATTCGTTCCCTTCGCGATAACACCGAAGCGGTGATAGATGATAATGGCAAAATCATTGGCACCCTTCCGGTTTCAAATCAGCGTGATGAAATTGGTGACTTATCCCGTTCATTTGCGGATGTGCTTTCGCGGTTACAGCAGTACAACTCCTATTTAGAAAACATGGCGTCCCGCTTGTCTCACGAACTTAGAACGCCCATTGCCGTGGTAAAATCGTCGCTGGATATGCTGACTCAGGTTAATGACGCCGACCAACAAGCCGTTTTTGTTGAGAGGGCGCAATCAGGGGTGAACCGCCTAAGTACAATATTAAACAGTATGAGTGAAGCCACCCGATTAGAGCAGGCCATTCAACAAGAAGATTTAGAACCATTCGACTTAGTTAAGGTGATATCTGGGTGTATTGCTGGTTACGAACATGCCTATAGCCATCGACGCTTTAGTTTTACCCACAATGCTGATACTGCGCGCATACTTGGCTCCCCTGAACTTACGGCTCAAATGTTCGATAAAGTTATCGCTAACGCCGTAGATTTCAGTGAAAAAGAAAGTGAAATCCAAGTCAGTATTACGGTTAAGGACAAGCAAGCTGAGCTAACCATTAGTAATACCGGACCGCTCCTTCCAGAAGGAATGAGGTCTCAGTTGCTTCAGTCTATGGTGTCGGTGAGAAAAGAAAACGATGTGCAAAATGCCTCTTCACCGCACTTGGGGCTAGGGCTTTACATTGCCAACATCATAATGACCTTCCACAAAGGTCAGTTATCTTTATTCAATCGGAAGGATAGTACAGGTGTAGTCGTCAGCGCGCGCTTTCCTTTGATGTAAATGAATGAAAAAAACGTCCAACTCGGTCTATAGTTAAAGTCTAATAAACTTTGCTACATAGATAGCGAAAGCCGAGCACATACCTTATACCAGTCCACATAGGTTATTATCTATACGGATTGGTATTGAATAGGCTATACGTAGTCATATGCTTTCGTGTCAACAATGGACGCATAGCGCTTTGTCTTTCTGTCTAAGGCTAAAGCCATTATAAAGAATGAATCACAATGCAAAAAAACAACACGTTATTGATTAAATCCATGTCATTTGCG
This sequence comes from Alteromonas sp. R7, assembly GCF_055755235.1. Classification (NCBI taxonomy): domain Bacteria; kingdom Pseudomonadati; phylum Pseudomonadota; class Gammaproteobacteria; order Alteromonadales; family Alteromonadaceae; genus Alteromonas; species Alteromonas sp. R7. The sequence continues at coordinate 164,306 of NZ_JBVTQX010000005.1, forward strand.
CTTTCTATTTTCTTTACTTCTCATCGAAGGGCGAGCACGTTCAACATAACTAGTTTTATCACAGGTACATTCACTTCGAGCGCTCTCTTACTAGCCGGCGCTACTCTTTCATGGGCACATGCCGCTGAGACATCCTTATCAGCAACGCCAAGCATTTCGATATACGTTAGCGACGCCAATGGGGAGCCTGTGAAAGATATGGTGTTAACCCTAACGCCTAACTTTACGCTCGCGTCAACACCACAGCGTGAAGAAGAGCCCGCCATAATGAATCAAATCGATAAACAATTTGCACCTCACGTGCTTGTTGTTCAATCAGGCACAGATATTTCGTTTCCAAACGCAGATAATCTTTTTCATCACGTGTATTCTTTTTCCCCTACAAAACAGTTTGAGCTAAAACTCTATAAAGAGTTTACCGCTGAACCGCTTCGCTTTGAGCAAGCTGGTATTGTAGATATTGGCTGCAATATTCACGACTGGATGCTGGGCTATATTGTGGTAACCGACAGCCCATTTTTCGCAAAAACCAATGAAGAAGGCCTAATGAATGTTTCACTTCCGGTAGGCGAGTACAGTGTTATGACCTGGCACCCGCAGCAACCTGATGTGAAACTATTTAACAGCGCAACATTGCATATCACCAACTCACAAGAATACAAATTTGTTCTTGATGCAGTTTTCAGTGACGATGACTTCGACGAAGGATTTGGCGATTATTAATGCGTAATGTCTTTGCCTTAACCGTCTGTTTGCTTTGCACGAGTTTGACACTTCAGGCTCACGGAGAAACCAAGGCCCTAGTAAGAACAAGCTTTGTGGCAAAAGATGATTCGCGAAGCTTTCAGCAAATGGGGGCCGGCCATCAGCGTTATGAAAGTAACGGCATACAGCTCTCTCATGCTGTAGTGATAGCTGACTTTATGTTAGCGGATAGTTGGTCGGCAGTTGGCGTCATCAATGGTTATAGCGATGGGGAACAAAAGGTTGGATTCTCCGAACTTTATTTAAAATATCGCCCGTTAGTCGCATCCAGCATAAAACCTGAAGTAAAAATAGGGGCATTTTTTCCTGCTCTCTCAGCGGAAAATACCGACGCGGGTTGGTTATCGCCTCACTTTCTAAGCAACTCAGCAATTAATAGTTGGGTGGGTGAAGAACTAAGAACGGGCGGCATCGAAGTAAGTCTACGACAAAATGGCAGGCAATTAAGAAGCCACTGGTCATGGAAAGTATTAGGCAGCGTATTCAAAGGTAACGATTCCACCGGCACTCTGCTTTCTTGGCGAGGGTTTGCCCTTCACGACAGGCAGTCCGTTTATAATGATCGCGTAAACTTCCTCCCCATTCCCGGCGTCGTCGATGAAGATAAGTTAAACGCACCGGCATGGACTGAACCCTTCAGGGAAATTGACAATCGGTTTGGGTACTACGTAGGAGCTCACTTAGCCTATGCTAGAAAGGCCGAGTTGCGTTATTACTATTACGACAATAATGCAGACCCGAACATTGTTGACCCTGACCGTATTTATGCTTGGCATACGCGCTTTCATTCATTAACACTCCGATACTTACCACGACCTGAGTTAACGGTGTTTTCTCAAGTGCTACTAGGTGACACTTTGATGGGGGAGCATATCGTAGACAACGATTTTTCCAGTGCGTATATCGGTGCGGCATACAACCTAAAGCAATTAGGCTGGGAAGATTTAACTTTAGCCATGCGTGGGGACTGGTATCAGGTGGTAGATAACGATGATGTTATGTATGACCCGAATGGGAGCAGAGGTAACGCCTTTACCGTTAGCGTAAGGTACGACATTACCTCTTATTTATCCGTTAGCACAGAGTGGCAATTAAATTCAGGGCATCAGGAGAATTTGCGTTTTTTCCAATCCGACGAGAACTATAGAGAGCAACTATTTCAACTGGCGTTCACTGTAACTCTGTAGCGACGCGACTGTTGTTCGTCCTACCCTTTGGCCACTTCAATTAAATCAAATTTTGTTTCGCTGTCACCTTTCACCATCACCTGACACTGTCCCCAAGAGTTTGGAATTTGCCAGACATGCGCTTCGGCAACCGTGAATTTTTCTCGATGAGTATCACAACGGACTTCAACGGTATCAAGCTCGCCTTGGATGTTGCCAAAAGCAAACTTACTTCGCACAAGAGTATGGAACCAATTCCCATCACTTCCTATCGTTACGGGCACGGTTAAGTTTTGCTCAGATGCAATAGATTCTTCAATCTGACTAATTAGCGGCGCGATCTCGCCAATACGCTTTTCTTGCGCTTCCATGTCTTGAAGTGTGGTGTAGGATTTTAATGCTTCTGCATAATACCCGCGCTGAGCATCGAGTATGATTTTTCTCTGAAGGGCGTATGCCACATAATCTTCATTAAACACCATGTTATTGAAGCGCTTACTACCGTTGCTGGCAAGTAATCGCGTTAGGCTTTGCGCTTCCCTCTCTACGTCGCCTTGTTTGCTCGCTATATGAGACTCCAAGTTTAGCAACCACGTATTTTCATAGCGGTTTAGCGTATCCCAAGCTAGAAGCTCTTTAAGTGCTTCATCAGCCGCATCAACATCACCCGCATTAAAGCACTCTTCTGCGTCTTTATAAGCTTTAATAAATTTGCGTGTGGCACCGCTTTTTCCGCTTATAGCGAAATCCATTTGGACTGCTTGATGACACTGCTGGGTAGGTTCGCCATCTTTGATCGCGGGGTTATATTGCCATTTCTTAACCGCTGACAGTGCACTGCGTTTGAAAGAAGGGCTTCCAAAGAAGTCTTCTACAACAGGGTCTTTCACTCTGCCTTCTTCGTCGATAACGTAGCTTAGCCTAACCCAACCTTCTCGGCCTTTTCTAATGGCTTGAGATGGGTATTTAGGATCGACACGTTTCAAAGGCTTCGCTGGTGTAAATGCGCTTATGCGCTCTACTTCATCAGCTTTCGATTCTGCGAGCGCTTTTTCTTCAAGATCATCACATGGGATACTCAGTTCCTGTGCAGCTGCACTTGCCGTGAAACCTGTCGCGAGCAAAGCCGCTAAAACGAGCGATGGTTGGGTTCGCTTAACAATATTTTCGTGGGCTGAATATTCTGTTCTCAATGCTTTTTTCCATAAATCCTGTTTCATATTTATCATCCTTAATAATGGCTAAACATTACGAGTGAATTGGCGCTAATTCTATTTTTTAGACGAACTCTCAAGTGACGCATCGGGTACGTTTTTGATCATCATTTGTTCTTTGCGTTTCATCATCATCTTGGCAAGCCTACGCATGCTCACCGTGGTGTCTTTTTCATCTACGATATCGACACCTAGCAAGCGTTCGAGCAGGTCTTCTAGCGTAAGCACCCCTTCTAAACCGCCGTACTCGTCAACCACCAGTAACATATGCACGTGCTTATTGATGAAGTGCTCGAAGGTGACTGACAGCGGCATAGTGTTTAACACGGTAACCATGTCTTTTGCGTATTCAGAAAGCGGCTTATCAGTGTTACCTCTGGCTTGTGCCACCAATAAATCAGAACGCATCACAAAGCCGGTAATGTTTTCTGAGTCGCTGTCTTCAAACACAGGGATACGAGAAAATTCTATATTGGCGTGCTTGTGGAAAAAGCCTTCTACCGTCATCGACTCCGACACTTTAAATAGCGCCGTGCGGTGGGTAATCGCATCTTTCACTTTCAGCTCGTGCAAACTTAACAAGCTTTGCAGAAACGCCGCTTCGTGATTTGCTAGCTGACCTTCTTGCCCCGACAACTCTGCCATGGCGTGTAGCTCACTGCGGCTTAACCCGCGAAGTGGGCTGTCTTCTTTAAAGCCTTTCGTCATTAGCTCAGACATTTTAACGAACGGCATAAGTACAATTGAAAGGTATTTAAGAAAATATGCGGTTACTGGCGCTAGTGTTCGCCAATAGGTTGCACCAAGTGTTTTAGGGATAATCTCAGAAAAAATAAGAATAAGGAGTGTAAGGACTGCTGAAATAACGCCTAGATAGGCGTCACCAAATACTGCTGCCGCTTGCGCACCTGCCCCGGCAGCCCCCATAGTATGAGCAATAGTGTTCAGCGTTAATATTGCTGATAAAGGCGTATTTATATTATCGGTTTGTTTACGTAGTAGCGCACCACTGGCTTTGCCCTCTTTCTCTAACACAGAGATATAAGCGGACGAAACACTCAGAATCACAGCCTCTGCAATGGAGCACAAAAAAGAAAAGCCCAGTGCAATGAAGACGTACACAATAAGTAAAAGCATGTAGTTATTCCAAGCGTCCTTGTAGGTTAAAACGCGTTTTAATTTTAATAAGTTGAACGACTATTATGGATAATAGAGCGGGATATACAAGCGCTCTATGAATATCATTTGAGCGCTTTATTATGAAAGGCATCCGCTGGGCTACTGTTAGCCGCAGCACGCCGAATGTTGCTCTTGGTTATGACGGTGTTGCTGCAGCTTTTTCATACCCAGCCTTAACATTAACCCCGCCAATAAAATCGCGCATAGCCCATAAATCACTTGAACGTCTGCACCGTGCTCATGAACATGGCTTTGCGTTTTGATCATAGAGGCTAAAGAAAACGAAGATACTAGGTAGTTCAGTGCGTAACCAAAACCAATACTCGCAGAGATAACACTGAAAAGGTAAAGCACTAACGTTCGCGTGCCCATTTCTTTTTTGATCATTCCCATCGTTGATACGTTAGTGGCGGGTCCCGCCATTAAAAACACTAAAACAGCACCGGGCGATAGCCCCGCCGCAAGAAACCCAACCGCGAGTGGCGTTGATGCTGTAGCACATATGTACATAGGAATGCCGATTAGCGCCATCACTAGCATGGCGACCACGCCATCACCCCATTGCGTTAAAAAGTCGGTGGGTACCCACGTTTTAATTGCCGCGGCAAGTGCTAATCCAATTAATAACCATATCACAATGTCTTCAAGTAACTTGCCACTGGCATATGAAAGCACGCTTGTGATTTTCGAAGGCGAAGACTCGTGTTTGGGCTTGTCTGTGCTTTCGTGGTTATGAGCATGTGTTTTTTCGCTTGCACAACAAGACGTGCTGGCCTGTATTTGCGGCTCTGGTTTAGGTGCTTGCTTTGAACCACAGCACGATGATTGCGTCGCCTCAGATTGTCGTTGTTGAGCCTCTTCTGCTTCTGCGAAAAAACGCACCATCAATCCAGCATAAATAGCGTTTATAATGGCCGCGATGGGTCTGACAATGGCATACAACGGTCCAAGCAATGCGTAGGACACAGAAACACTGTCTACGCCCGTCTCGGGCGTAGACACTAAAAACGAGATAGTGGAAGATTTAGATGCACCGCTACGCCTAAGCCCAAGTGCCGCTGGGATAACGCCGCAAGAGCACAGAGGTAAAGGCGCACCAATAACCGCGGCCTTTGTAATTGAGCCAAACGATGAGCTGCCCATGTGCTTTTCCAAAAACGAAACGGGTACCAATTCGTGCATGATACCCGCCACCAGCAAACCGAGAAGTAACCAAGGCGCGGATTCAACGAAAAGTGCTAGGAAATTTTGTCCAAGTAAAATGATATCTGACACAAAGCCTCACAGGTTATTTCGTTGAAAGGTCACGTTGAAGAACGCGGCTTTTGACAACAAAGATAACGGTGTTTTAGAACGGTAAGTATAATAACAGATATGCTGTATGACAGAAAATCAGCAAAACTGATTAACCTGATTTATGCGAGTGCGTTTTGCTTTTAAAGGAAAGAAAAATGGCCAGTACAAATGCACTGGCCGAATGTTGACTGTCTCGAAAGTGTAATTTTAAACCACGAGGTCAACCATGAAAGTTTTTGTCGCTAGTGACTTATCCGTTGGCTTGCTCTTTTTTAAGCTTCGATTCCTTTTTGAGTTTTGACACCACAGAAAAAGCTTCAAGCATAACAAGCACAGACACAATAAGTACTACTGCGTCTAAGAATACCAATAGATAGTTACCTTCAACGTAGTATTCTTTAAGTTTAATAAGCCCAGCAAAGAAGGCCATAATCAGTACAAACACCATTGGAATCAGCGTATATTTCGCTGGTCGACCTAATTTAATCAGCATAACCGAGATTACTAACAGGGTTAAACTGGCTAGTATCTGGTTAGTAGAACCGAATAACGGCCAAATAATCATACCGCCACTGCCTGACGCACCACCTGCACCGAAGGCCAGCAATAGACAACATCCAACAGCTACAAGCGTTGCAACCACGCCGTTCTTAAGTGCACCAATTGAATAGATATCGCCCCATTCTTGGATTATGTAGCGCTGCAGACGCACACCCGAGTCCATGGTGGTGCCAGCAAATAGAACAACCATTACCGCAAGGATCGTTGACGAGAAATCTACCGGCAACCCCCAACCCTGCTGAATTAGGTTCGCACCACCAGTGATAAATGCACCCACGCTACCCGCACCCAAGTGGCTGTATACTTCGTGCCATTCTTCTGGAGAAGCTGCAAACGCAACGCCGCTCACAGCGACAATGGTGATAAGTGCCAGTGAACCTTCACCGACCGCGCCTAGGTAACCAACAAAGCGTGCATCGGTCTCTTTGTCTAGCTGCTTAGAGCTGGTACCTGAAGACACAATACCGTGGAAACCAGAAACAGCGCCACACGCTATAGTAACGAACAACAGCGGGATAAGACTTGGAGAATCGACAGCGGTTTGAGCGTTAAACGCTGGCGCCGTGATATCCGGCATAGCAAAAAACACTGCACCATAAAGCAGGAACAAGCCAACAAGTAACTGCATACCGTTAATGAAATCACGAGGCTGTAACAGCATCCAAACTGGTAACAGCGATGCAATAGCGGCGTAAATAAATAAGATAATGATCCAGTTTGCTTTATCTGCTAAACCAAACATGGTTTCCGGTAGACTTAGTGGGATATAGCTACCCGCATACACCGATGCGTAAAGCACAATAATCCCCACAATACACAAGGGTATGAGGCTGAAATTACGTTTAAGCAATTGACCTATGACTAATGCAACTGCGATTGCCATCCAAGCTGGGAATACCGCATTGGGTTGGGAGACAAAAGAGTTCGCGATAACCACGCCAAATACCGCGTTAACCATTAAGAGTACTAGGAAGATCACTATCATAAATAGTGAACGAGAGCGTTTTCCGATGACGGTCTCAGACAGCGCGCCCATTGATTTGCCTTTGTGGCGTGCGCTGGCCCATAAGGCGCCCATATCGTGCACACCGGCAAATAATATCGTACCGAACACAACCCAAAGTACCGCAGGAACCCATCCCCAGTAGACAGCAATAGCTGGACCTACGATGGGTGCTGCCCCCGCCACGGAAGTGAAATGGTGCCCCCACAATACAACTTTATTGGTGGGAACATAGTCCACCCCATCTTTCATTGTATGGGCTGGTGTTACAAAGCTATCATCCAACTTAAATATACGGCTCGCAATAAACTTCGAATATACGAACCAACCGAGCAACATTCCGATGATGCCCAGTATAACAATGGCAATAGACTGCATACTGTCGTCCTAATTTGTTTTATCGACAGGCCCTAGGGCCTATTGTTCTTTGGTGTACGAATTTTGGTTTAAACGTACAACAAAGGTCAGCAGCCCCTAGCCTGTTGATTTTCTTATTTTCAGTTCAAACATTACACCAATTATCGGTGGCGAAAGGTCATACCTGAATAAGAAAACACCTATTTAAGGTATGCCCAACGTACTGTTGCGCATATTTAAACATGCGACAAGGCAAGGGCCTGACACATTAGACTAAAGTCTAACTCAAAGTTTGGGATTTAGCTGTAAGGCTTTTGAGGTTTATTAGCGATGATTCAGCGGTGAAACAGGAAAGCGTAAAACAGACATTAGTTGCCTGCTGTTCTCCACATTAGTAAAGGTCGCGGTGATAACGCCCTTCGTCAGCTAGCACATTGTATGCTTGTTCCTCAAGTATAGACCGCAACGCTTTATCAACGCCTTGGCCCATTCCCTCAAAGTGACCACATACATATACTTGTCCGGTATCACCTAAGAAGGATTTTACCTCATCTCGCTGCTCTACGAGGCGCTGTTGAACATAGCCCCCGTTTTCTTGACGGGAGAAAATCACTGACTTTTTGAAAATACAGTCACTATTTTGAAAAGGCGATAGTGTTTTATCTAGCACGTCATCTTGCGCAGGATTACGCTCGCCAAAAAATATCCATACTGGCCCTGCGTTCTCAAGTAGTGCGCGCTTTGCAAGCTGTGCTCGTACCCCCGCAATACCGCTACCCGCCGCAATCAAAAGCAATGGGCACATTGTGTCTGCAATAATCGCGCTGGTATTTTTACGAATGTAGGCCTGTACTGACTGAGAAAGAGGCAAGGAACGAGTAAGTAAGCCTGAACCTATCCCGAGTTGGCCGTTGTCTTTAACCAGCTGTCGAACTACAAGCTTTACGTCGTGCTCTTGTGGTACCGACGCTATGGTGTAGCTTCGGCTAACTGTTGGTTCCCCTGCTTGCTGAGGAATAAGTACTTCCAACACGTCACCCGCTTCCCATTGTTCATGTAATTCTTGTGTCTGATTAGAATGGTCAACGTTCAACGACAAGCCGAACAGGCCTGGCGACGCTGGGTTTGAAGGTTTGCTCTCAGAGTGGTCAGAGGGTTCGTTTGAAATCTCGCCAGAAGCTAGACTTATTTCATTTAATTGAACCCGATTTTTCAGTGTGAAAGCATGGGTGGGGTGCTGTTCATCCTGTGGCAACGAACCAAGCAAAGACAAATGCTCACCTTTCCCTGAATCTAATGTCGTTAGCGGAGAAAGCGCACGTGCTCCTAGTGCACTGATATTATCAAACAACGTGACTGCGAATTGGCAAAACGCGGCGTATTGCTTATCGCCTAATCCCACCACTTCAAAAGACAGATGGGAAAGGTACTCAGATTGATTCGACGACGCTTTTTTTAGCGCTTTACTAAAGGTTCTACCCGCATCAGGGGGTTCGCCTTCACCGTAGGTACTCACAACAAAAATGACTTTCGACACACTACTTAACGTGTTGAGTTTCAAAGATGCCATGGACACTACCGACGTTTGCTCTTGCTGTGATAGCGCCGCGGCCTTTGCGCGGGCAATTTTTTCAGCTGTACCGGTTTGGCTTGCGTATACGACAAGGGTCTCCTCGCCTGATACCGCATAGTTGTTTTTCTTTCGATGTTTAAAAAATAACACCGCTACCCACAGCATATACATGCCAATGCTTACTATTGCTATGAGTAGACGGTGTGTTTCTGTCATGTGCTTAACTTTTATGCCGTTGTATTGAAATAGCTAGAAACTTAAGAGGCTGTTGCTCTGTGAGTATTTAAAGAACGTTTACAGCCCCTAGCTGCGCAATAACGTGCGGTTATTACAGCGGAAGTACTTCAAATGTGCCTGAGTAGCTACCGTTACGAGACGTTGCAGGCTTTTGCGCTTTATCGTCTTCATAGCCAATTTCTACAAAGTACATACCGGCTTGCGGCCATGTAATTTCAATCTGACCATTTTTGTCAGACGTGACTTTAATCGTTTCCTGATCATTTCTGTAGCGCATACCACCGCGCACAACTTCCACCTCGGCGCCAACCGCAGGCTCACCGTCAATAAGTAACTTGAACGTTGCCGTTTCGGTGGCGAACAAATCATTAGGGTGAGTCACTGGCACTAGCTCCAAACCCACGTTATCAGGCGTGAACACCTTGTTCGATGGCGCACCAAGAGTAACAAACGTTTCTACGCGGCGAGAGCTTTGCATTACGCGAAGATCTTTTGCTTTCTTAGGCACGGCTGTTGCGAACTCTTCCGGCTTATATTCTTCACCACGGCCCGGCCACATCTTGCGCTTGCCTTCTTCATCTCGCCAAAATGCGCGAATACCATTGCTGGCAGACGTCAGTTTGTATGTACCTTCTTTGTTTAATTTCAAATCAAACGTAGTTCGGTACTTACCGCGTGCCATATTTTCTACGTCTACGGCTTCACCTTCTGGTGATTGAACCACTAAGTTACTGGCGTTCATTGCGAAGTGGTCAGGGTGAAAAATAGTATTTGAAATAGCAGCATCAAACGTCACGTAAGCTTCTTCACCTGATAGTACGGTAGAGCTTGGAAGTAACCACGCGCGATGCGCACTGGCTGAAAATGACACGGCAAGTGTTGCTGCTAGCGCAATGGCTGAAGCTTTTACTGATAGTTTTTTCATAATGTCCTCTTATTGGATCTCTACTGAGTGAGCGTTGAATTAGCGCCTCAGCAGATTAGTCTTCCAGACGCAGTACTACACGCCCAAGTTCTGAATTTCCTTTCACCTCTACCGGTAGTGACGCAGCAGATAGCGGTAATGAAAATGGCAGAGACAGTACTTCTCTTCCGCCTACTTCTCGTGATGCCTCAACGCGAAGCGTGTAATCGCCCTCTGGCAGTTGTGCTAACGCTTTATTTAACTGCGAATCAAGGCTGTAATCGCCTGGGCCTTTTGTTGCACTGGTAAGTCCGTCATAAGGCAAATCAAGGCTTCGCCCACTACGACGCCACCATTGGCGCAAGTCTTTAAGCCACTCTTTCCCTTTGTCTTCACGCATTTCAACGTCGTACCATACGGCGACTTGAGTAGCCTTGCGTTTACTGTCTTCAATCCACACGGCAAGATAAGGTTTGTGATATTCAGCCACATCAAGTTGCGGTAAGGCCACGTCAAGTTTGGCTTGGCTTGCAGCGTGAATAGCGCCAGAGGCAAATGTCATACTTAATAAAGTCGATGCGATAACTGCGCCTTTTCGCATTTTCATGTAAACACTCCTTAAAATTGTGTAGGTAAGTGCCACTAGCGTCGCGCTAGTGCACAAACAGTAAAATAATGACAAACGGGATGAGCACACCGAGCGTAGTAATGGGCCAAGTAGACGCGCGTGTTTTCGAGTGACGCATTAATAGTTGCAGCCCAGTTACGCTAAAAATAATGCAGGCAACAGCGAAGATATCGATAAACCAGCGCCAGGCATTTCCCGTGTTCCGCCCTTTATGCAGGTCATTGAAATAAGATATCCATCCTCTATCAACGTTTTCATAAGTTACTGTGCCAAGTTCAGCATCTACTGCTATCCAACTGTCAGCACCGGGTCCAGGCCAAGCGGCATAAAATTCAATACCATCCCACTCTCCCGTCACCGATGAAGGTAGTGAAATACCCTCTTGCGACTGCATAAACGCGACGAGTTCGCTTGGAATGGCTATGTCACCGGTGTCCAGAGAAACCAATTGTTCGACAACCAACGGTGGTAGGCTTGATTCAGCTGACGTTACAGTTCTGTTCGCTGGAATGTCTGCAGCGTGATTTAGCGTAATCCCCGTTAGGGCAAATAACATCATCCCGACCAGACAGACTGCGCCACTAATCCAGTGCCATTGGCGGATGCCGCCTAAAGAAAAACTCATAATTTCGTTGCTAACTCTCTGTACTACTCGGTGATATTGATTAATTCAACGGGCTAGATAATACAGATATTTCCACCCTTTTCAATGTAAATGAGATTTATTCTCATTATTGTATTTTTTGCTCAACAACCTTTAAGTATTGCTTCACTTTTCGCGTAAACGAGGCCCCCAAAAAGCGACAAGCAATAGGTAATTACACACCACGGTGTAAAGGGTAGGTAAATAGGTAAACGTTGCTGAAACCATCACGCTTGCAAGCTGTAAAAGCCCTATCCATACCACCACGCCAATTTCGGTCTTCCACACGTCTATGCAGTTCATGAGGCTTATTGCCATAAGCAAATACGCTAAACTATGAAGTACAATTAAAAGTAGTGGTGAAGGTGTGCTGGTTAGTCGAGTGATACCGGCATGCTTCTTGTTGCCAAGCGAGAGTAGTAAGAAACTCAAATAAGTAAGCACAAATGCGAACACCACATCCAGAATGATACTCATATTAATGCCTCGCTGTTGTCACCTTGCGGCTTATTTTGGCGAGCTGTGTCTTTTCGCTTTGGTGAAGGTGCGCTGTTTACCCGTTTTGCTTTCACGGCTTTGGCTTTTGTGACGTGGTAAGCAGCATAGCCAAATACTGCCGCAAGTGTTATGCACATAAGGTCAAAACCCACTCTCAGGCTATCACCATTTGCAACCGCGAAATCTAAGCCTGTTGCTGAGGTGAGGTGGTCAAGCAAAGGGACAAGCGCAAACAACACTGCTGCAAAGCCAAGTTGAACTACCCACCCTTTTTTGTCTCGCCAAATAAACCCTGCAACCACACATACCAGCCATATTGCGAAAAACACCTTAATTTCCCATAAGCTTCGAGACGTTAGATCAGCAGGAAGTAGTCTATTTACCCAAAAGTAGCCACCGGTCGCACACATTAATCCTGCAATGCTGCCTATATTACTGCCTCTGACCAATTCAAAACCAAACTCTCCAAGCTGCTGCTTTGCCCGTTTCACTACCCACAAAACAGAGCCCGTTCCCACCATAATGGTACCCAGAATACCGGCAAAAAATAGTAACCAGCGAGTAAGGGTATCGGCGAAGCGCGCTTGATGTAGCATATCCAAATAGTTATACGTCGCCTGGCTGGCGTTAGCGGCTACTGAGGCTGGGCGCTCGTTAATGACTTCGCCTTGTGCGTTAAATACCAGCGCACTACTTCCTCCACGCCCCGCACTTAACTGCGTTCTGTTGTTCCCACTTAGCGTAAACTGAGCGTTAGCTTTACCCGGGTGAGTAATAGATAGGCTTTCAACCGGCACCTGCCATGTGCGCTCAGCGTGAGCAATCATCGAAGAGATGGGTAAGGCCAATAAGGCATTAATGTCTGGTGAAGCTAGATTTTGCTGCTGCGCATTCTGGCGTACTTCTGTACCTTGAGGACGGTGCCGCACGCGCTCCTCGCTGTTAAAAGGCAATAGCGTGGCGCCTAATAGAATCAAACCAGAAAAGGTGATCATGATATGAAATGGTAGTGCTAATACCGCACTTATGGCGTGCCCATCTATCCAGCTCAGCAGCTTCTTCTTTGGCCTGAACATAAAGAAATCGGCAAAGATTTTTCTGTGCATGATGACGCCGCTGATAATAGCAACAAACATCATCATACTGACTACGCCTACTATCCAGCGTCCAATGGTTCTGTCGATACCGTATAACTCGAAATGAAAACGATAAAGGAAGTTGCCACCGGCCGTTTCCCTTACTTTTATCTCTTCACCCGTGGACGGGTTCAACATGACCCGTGGACCTCGACGACGCTCGTTACCTGCATTAGCGTCGCGCCACGACAAGTCGAGTGTATTCGAGCGCGCATCTGGTAGTGAGAGTTGCCATTCACTTGCATTGGGCGCATTGATCGCAAGATAACGTAAACCGTGCTCTAGCGCCTTTTCGCTGGGTACTGCGGCGTGTTGTTCTGGCTGCATCCAATAGGTTATTTCGGTTCTAAAAAACGACAGCGTACCGGTAAAAAAAATCGCAAAGAGTAACCAACCAACAAGTATCGAGCTCCAAGTATGAAGCCACGTCATAGACTTTCTGACATTCCCTTTCATGTTAAAGCCCTGTACTGATTGAATAAAGACATAAGGCTAACGCAGAGAGCGCTGTCATTATGATGGACGCCTTTTTCGTCGTATCAAAGATGAACGTAAAAAGGATGAAGGTGCAGTAAACACAAAAGAACAGCATTCTTACCAGCACTTCGTGCTCTCGTCCGTCAGCCCCTATAAAATTGGCGATAGCACTGCTTAGCCACGCTGAAAAAGCGTAGCCCAGTGCCACAGCAATCAGCGTTCTAAGTGCGACATCCAATCGGTCACGATTTATGGCGACGCGGTTCACCGTTTGGCTTTTCATATTGTGTTCTTCACTAGGTTTTCTAGTGACTGGATGTTGCCAAGTAAATCAGAACGGGATGGGTACGATTTATAGACTTGTCGTAAAAGCGTAAGTGCATCTTGGTACTGACGCTGATCTATGGCAATTTGCGCACGCCCGAGCATGGCGCGCTGTTTAACGTCGGCGAGTGACTCAGCTCGTAGATAGGTCATTTTGGCACGTTCGACGTTGTTCTGTTGACGATAAAGTGAAGCAAGAGACAACAGCGCCTCACCATTGTCAGGGGCGTCAGCAATGGCTTTGGTTAAAAGGGAAATTGCCGTTTTGCTTTGCCCTTTGCCCATAGCCAACTGAGCTTTAAGTACATTAAGCGTAGCTGCTTGAGAGGTCGTGAGCTTTTTCACATTGTTGTCGGCAGCTTGCGTTAATTTACCTAAATCAGACCACTGCTCATTAGCCGCTAAGTAAGCCGCTATTTTGGAGTAAGCGTCAAAGCCTTCCCCATCTTTGTCGGTAATGAAAGTCTTCGCATGGGTAGCCAGTATGTCTGCTGCGCGCCGCGGACTGCCGTCAGAAACGTGCAATTTGGCCACTGAAATCAAATTCGACAGCGAGCGGTCACCTAAAGAAAGGGCGGTCTCTAAGCTGCTCAGCGCCTTTACCATGTCACCCTGCTTTAACGCTATTTGTCCCCGTTGGAGCCAAAGCTGCTGATTACTTTCATCATCTACCAACATTTCGCTTAGCAAGCTTTCCGCCTGTGCAAGTGCATTACTTTCAATAAGCGCGAACAATAAACCTTGATACCATTGCTTGTTTTCAGGTTCGAGCATCAACGCATTTTGATAAGCACCAATAGCGGTGACAGGTTTGCCAAGCTGAACATTGGTATAGGCTAGCTGCCCGAAAAGTTGGGCATCTTGAATACCTAGCTCTACGCTTTTAGTTAAATGAGTGCGTGCTTTGGCCAATTTATCTGTCATTAAATACGCCATGCTCAAACTTCTGTGCGCCGATGGAAGGTTTGGCATAGCATCGATAACGTCTAACAGCACTTTTTCGGCAAGTGCGTAGTTTTTCTCATTCAATAGCACTTGTCCGTAAAGCTCACGCAAGCGTGGACTAAATTGAGAAATATCTTGGGTTGCAAATGCGCTGGCAACGTTTGAATAATTGCCTGCTTGCAAGTCGGCCTGAATGCGCCCGATAAACTCACCTTCTTCACGGGATATACGTTCACGATGATCATCTCTATGATGCTGACGCATGACAAACTGCCAATCGGGTTCTTCCAATTCCACCGTTATTTTCGCACTTACTGGCTTAACAAAAGCCAGCGCGCTCACTACACAGCTGAGGACAGTTACGGCTGTAATCTTGTTTAACATTGTCTCAATCAACCTCTAAATTCTTTAGCTTCTATTTCGCTTTATTGCGCTAAACTAGGCCTTTAATAGGCTTCTATTAGGCCTCTATAACTACAGGCCAAATAAAACGCGCCTTCACCGCTTCATCTTCTTTGTAGGGCGATGTAAATTTGCTGGCTTTAACAAAACGCATTATTTCTTTATTGAGCTCGTGATGCGGGTTCTCGACAATATCCATCAGCTTTACGTTGCCGTGTTCGTCAATAATGACGTCGAGCTTTACAATCACCCGCTTGATACCTTGCTTTTTAAGTCGCTTGGGGAAACGTATTTTGACCGGAGTCAGCAAGGTAGGCTTTGAATCCAGTTCGCTTAGCCCAAAGGCGTCCAATTCAATATCAGGCATATCCCATTGGGTTTGGGTCACTTTGACATTTGGCATGTCGGGCTTTGGCACTTGAATATCTGGCTCAACACTTAAATCCGCCATGGTCATGGCTGCGCCACTGCCCTCTACCTGCATAACAAGTTCAGTCTCTTCCACTACATTTTGCGTTTTAGGGGGCGGCGGCGGTGGAGGTGTTACCGCAATGTCTAACTTGCGCACAACCATAGTGTCGGGCTGCAGATTAGACAAAAAGTGCCCTAGCCACATAACGCCGAGCGCACTAACGAGCACCGCACCGCTAAGTAGAGAAGGTTGAAGATTGTATTTCATTGAATTTTGCCTCGTTCGCTATGGCTTCAAAGTGGCGATATTTACCGTGTCGGCACCCGCCAGTTTGGCTTCATCTATGACTTCTACCAGTAATTCAGAGCGAACGGCTTTATCTACCTGAATGACTACTGGGCGTTGTTCTTTCATCAACAATTGCTCAACGGTAGAGCGCACACCGCTCACACCGATATTGGCACTGTCATACACCACTTCACCGGTTCGGGTAATTGCCAGCATAATGGCCATTTGATCGAGCTTTTGTGCTGATATTGCCTGTGGTTTATCTACCTCTACCCCAGTCTCTTTTACAAACACTGTTGAAACGATAAAGAAAATTAAAAGTATAAAAACCACGTCTAGTAGCGGAGACATATCAATGCCTTGCGCTTGCTGGTTTTCAAGGCGTCGCTGTAATCGACTTGCCATGTTTACGCCTCCCTTGCTACGGCACGCTTTACCGCACCATTAACAAACATCAACAAAAGCCAGCCAGGAATAGCCAAGGTTAAGCCAAGCTGAGTGGTAAAAAGTGCATCGGCAATGCCACCAGTGACGACTTGACTATCGACACCTAACGACATCATTCCGGTGAAACTCACTTGTAGGCCTGCTATTGTTCCTAGCAGGCCCATCAAGGGAAGAGCACTAACCAGTACGGCAGGTACCATTTCTCGCTTTGTTAGCTCTTTCTCTCCATCACGCACTTGGGCTATCTCTTTGCGTGTAGTAAACAACACAAAGATTTGCTGGTAAGCAAACCATGCCACCAGCAGCATTAACCAACACAATGCATTCCCCGCTAGCTGTTCAATCATTAGCTTGCGCTCGCTTGCTGTTGACCATCACTCTTTTGGTCGCTTTTCTCAGCAACGTCAGGCTCGTCATTGCTAAGTACAAGCGCGAAACTTTCGAGCTCTTCGTAGTAATGTCGCGCTTTGCGAGAGAGTACGGCATTTAGAATTAATGCCGGTATGGCCACAACTAAGCCTAACTCTGTCGTAACCAAGGCTTTAGCGATCCCGCCAGAAATAACTTCGGGGTCGCTTGAACCGAATGCCGTCATCATTCTAAAGGTTTCAATCATGCCGCTTACCGTACCTAGAAGACCTAGCAAGGGTGCAACGGCAGCAGTTACAGCAATGGTGCCGTTGTATTTTTCTAGCTTGATTTTGTCTTGCTGGAGTGCAGAAAACAGCTCATCGTCGCGTTCAGTTGGCGTGCTTGCACGCTTAGTTATGTCATACAGCTCGCGCTGCATGCCATCAAAGAAGCCCACACCTGAACTGCCCACCATGTTCACCAGAGCTTTGCCTGATGCTACTTGCTTAACCTTCGGTAAGCGCCATAGCTGAATAACTTTAAACAGTGCGATAAGCGTAGCGAGAAGGGCAAACAAAACGATAGGGATCACCCACACTCCGCCTTTCACAACATGTTCAATTACCCCTTCTGACGCTTGCTCGCGCGTTGCTGCGCGGCCAAGGGTAGGATCTATTTTAATGCTGCCATTGCCGCTGCTTGCCAAGCTTGCAAGGCTTTCGGTATCCGTATCTGAAAAAGTGGACGTAGAGGTAAACAGGTCTTGCTTACGCTCTGCCGTACCCGCAACGTTTTGTGCTTGCGCCAGATACCACGTCACCGGGCCAAGAGTAAGCACTTTTGCTTGGGTCACTTCGCCATTCGCCAGTACAACCTTTCCTGCACTGAAATTAGGGGTTTGTTGATTGGCAAACTCTTTCGCTTTTTCACCCACTTTCTGGACTTTGTCAGACAAGCTCATTTCGCTTAATGACAGACTGTCTACACCAGTTTGAAGCAGGAAACGGCTCAACAAATTTTGTTGGAACTCTTGTTGCTCGCTCCAGCTCGATAGGCGATTTTCTAACTGTGAAAGACTAAGGGTTCTTTCGTCCATTTTACGGCGAGCTACCGTGGTTTCATTGCGCAGTTTCATTACCTGCTGTTCAAGCGCACGCAATTCATTAGCCAGCGCTACCCGCTCTTTACTAATTTTGCTTTCGGTGCGATCCAGACGCGCTTTCGCGTCTTTAATATTGGCCAGCATGCTATCTTCAGGCGCTGCCACTGCCGGTACACAAACCACAGCTGCGCACAAAGCAACACATGCTGCGATGAGAGAGGACTTCAACATTGGATTAAATGTTGTGAGGACGTGAGATAAGCATTTCATTCGCCTTCTCCTTTAGCCAGTGTAAGTGATAAAGAAACAAAGTCAGGTTCATGCTTTTTCTCAAAAATAGCGACGGCAAGGGCCACCGATTCGCTATCTACATTGTCACTGAATTGCCACTGCCACTCGCCATTTTTAACGCGACCGGCCCCCTGATATTGACCATCGGCGTTGGTAAACCACGCATAGCTGCTGCCAACAAAGAACTGCTTAACTAATACATCTTTGTCATCGGGAGCACGCATTACGGTTTCGTTAACCAGAAGCTTGCTATTGAATTGCGCAAGGGATGAAAGTTTTGCAAGGGTAACCTGAAGCTTATTTGACGTGTCGGCGTCAGCCGCTAATTCGGCTTGCTCTTTATCCCACGTCTGGCGAATAATTTCAGGAAGCGACGAGTAAAGGCTGTCTACTTGCCCTATTACTCCAGTCAATGCACGCTCTACCCCACCCTGTTGTGCTTCAAGCTCACTTTGCTCAGAGAGCAGTGCTTCTCGCTGGGCTTCTACGTCGGTGGTTGCAGCCTTACTTTCGTCAATCATACTCTGCAGCTGAGTACGTTCAGCTTTAAGCAGTTGAATACGCTGACGCAATGCAGGCTCTGATTCACGCCACTCGTTTTCTAGCTTTTGCGTCTGGCGCTCAATGCTAATCCACTTTTCAGTGAGCCCGTCGATATCGCTGGCTTTTGTTGCTGCCATCACAATACCTGATGAGGCCACGGCAAGTGATACCAGTACAAAAGAAAGCGCTGCACTTCTTTTAACTTTCATTCAAATCCCTTACATCTCTTGGCTGAATTAATGAGATTGCCGGCACGTCGATATCGCTATCGAGGCCGGCATTTTTAATGTCTTGTTACTGCTTGCTAAGTATTAGAACTGGTAAGTAGCAGACAACAAGAAGCTTCTTTCTGGTTCATTGAAAGTATTCGCCCCTGCGTTAGATGCTTGTGTACCTTCACGCTTAACGCTTTCGTTAAACAAGTTCTTAACCGACACGTTGAAGCTTAAGTTTTCGTCGAACGCGTAAATGGCGTTAATGTTGGTGATGGTATAGGCTTCGCGATCATCAGCTTCGATAACGGCGCCCGAATTAACGCTGGCCGTAGGGCTTTCTGTCTCACCGTAATGTTGAGCGCTAAGCACAAGCTCAAGTGCATCGGTGGCTTGCCAGCTTATTAGCGAGTTCACTGTGTAGTCAGGAACGATAGATAATGGCTGGCCAGTAGATTTATCTTCTGACTCAAGCATCACGGTAAAGTTGGTCGACCACTCAATAGTGCTGGTTACAGGGAACAACAAGTTACCTTCAAGGCCAGAAATAACCGCTTCAGGAACGTTAAACCACTGGAATACCTGAACGTTTGCCTCGCCACCTTCTTCGCCAGGTAACACATACTCTGGCGGTACATTACCGGTGCCAATTTTGTCTTTATAGTCGTTGTGGAAGTAAGTAATACCCGCGTTCAAACCCTCTTCGTTGGTGTAGTTAACACCAATTTCTTTGTTTACTGAGGTTTCGTGCTCTAGGTCAGGGTTTCCTAGAATGTGGCACCCGCCACCTAGGTTAGAGAAGTCAACTGGGCAACCATTACCTCGTGTGTAGTACACGTAGTTAGGGTTTAATTGATAGAGATTTGGTGCTTTAAAAGCACGGCTAATACCACCTTGAACCACAATATTAGGCGATGCCTGCCATGATGCATTCAAGCTCGGGCTAAGGTTTGTACCCGCTTTGCTGTGATCATCAAAACGCAGTCCAGGCGTAAGCGTGATTGAATCCGTTAGCATGATGTTGTCTTCAACATACACACCTACAAGCGTGGCGTCGGTTTCAGATGGACGATTTTCTGGGTCAGTCTCTACACCAGGAATAGTGCCGTCATCAACCACATTCAGAGAAAGCTGATTGCTAACTGAATCGTCTAGGGTCTCTTTGCGGTATTCCGCACCAAACGTTGCGGTTTGATTGAAGCCGCCTAACGTTAAAGGCACATTCCACTCGGTCTTTGCCGTAATGTTCTCTAATTTGATGGTGGTCATCTCAAGGCTATTAATGCGACCTTCACCACCACCTGCAGAGCCTTCACCTAAACGGCTGTTAGACGTGCTTTCGTATTGGATATAGCTAAATGAATCGCCGAAGTCATACTCACCATTGTGTGTTACGCCGAACGTACGACGGTGCATTACTAGTGTTTCTTCACCAATTAAGCTCTGAGCATCGGTTTCTGCCAGGTCTTCAGCGTCTGGAATGATGACGTTGCCATTTTCATCAACGGGGTAGCTTACGCCTTGAAATGCATTGTCACCGGCATAGCGGTTGCCTTGGCGGCTATAGGCTGCTTCAAAGTCCCAGCGATTAATATCATCTTGGTCGAAGCGAACAAGAGTACGCACGTCGATGTTTTCAACACCTTCACGTCCTGCACCTACCGCTTTCGCTGTGCCGCCGCGGCCCGTTGTTACGTCTGTTGCGTCTAAATTTACGCGTGGGTCGTCAGCGTCCTGTTCGTTGTAGTTAACAATAGTGCGGTGAGAGAAACGCTCAGATAAAGGCGCACTTGTTACTAGGTTAAAACGACGGTTGTCGCCTTCGTATTTATTTGAAGAAAGCTCGGTCTGAGCGGTGATAGAGGTAGAAGCTTCATCAGGAGACTTAGTGATAATATTGATAACACCACCTGATGCGCCAGAGCCATAGCGAGCCGCTGCTGGACCACGAATAACTTCAATGCTCTCAATCGCTTCAGCTGGAACCCAGTTGCTGTCGCCCTGTGTGTTTCGCTCGCCTGAACGGCCCATTTTTACAGAGTTACGCGACAACACTGGCTTGCCGTCAATTAAAATAAGCGTATTTTCTGGACCCATTCCGCGAATGTCGATTTGACGTTTGTTGCCATACTGTCCTGAGCTTGAGTTACCTGTAAGGTTGATACCCGGCATGGTTCTTACAATTTCAGCGATATCGTTAGTGACAGGACGACGTTTGAAATCTTCTTCCGTAATGATAGACACGCCTTGGGCTTGCTTCAGCTCTTCAGACGCAGATTGCACAACGGTGGTGTCGAGCGTTTCTATCTCTTCGCTTTGCGCCAGCACACCCGCTGACAACATGGGAAACAGGGTTCCTAACAAAATAATGCGCTTACCATTTACAGGCATTTGATAATCCTTAATGTGTTGAGTGTTGGCCAGCCAGTGGCTCGCCATTTCAAAATGTTGTGTCTTGTTACGCGCGGCTTGTCTTCATAAATGGCTCTACCGCCAAACATGAGCAAAGCACTAACTATTTGAGTTAGGGCAATTGGTGTGATTATTGTTATTCCAAGAAAGAATGCCCAAAAGTGAGACTATCCGTAGAAACTTGCATCCCCTGTCTGTCATAGGGAATTTTCATCGCTTTATTTCTCTTCTTATTTGCAAGAAGTGGCTAATCGTGCTCAAATCGCACTGCATCTTAATGACAATTATTATCATTTGCAATTTAATTAATATTGAAAGGCTTTTTACTTTCTTTACATAAAACTGACGAATATGCTTAAAACACCGCTAAATACAATTCCTAAAACCCTTGCAGCACTGTCTGATTACGAGACCCTGGCTCGGGAGCGACTAACCCCACAATCGTGGGCATATATTGCCGGTGGCTCTGCAGATGAATTGTCGATGCGAAGAAATCGAGAAAAATTAGACGACCTGTGTTTACTTCCCCGCGCTTTGAAAGATGTCAAACTGGGGGGAACTAAAACCACCTTGTTAGGGCAGCAGTTTGAACACCCTATAATTTCAGGGCCTGTTGCTTATCAAGCGTTAGCGCATCCCAATGGTGAGATTGCTACGGCGATGGCAACACAAGCTCAAGGCGGCTTATGGGTGATGAGCACGTTAGCCAGTTGCTCCTTTGAAGATATTTCTAGTCAGGTGGAAAGCCCCCGCTGGTTTCAACTCTATGTTCAACCTACCCTTTCACAAACTCTAGAACTCATACAAAAAGCAGAACATTTTCAGTTTTCAGCATTGGTAATCACCATCGATGCGCCAATTAACGGCTTGCGAAACCGTGAGCAGAGAGCTGAATTTTCGCTCCCTCCAAATGTGCGCGCGGTCAATATAGATACGCCTCCTCCCTTAGTGCACCCCGGAGAAGGCAAGAGCGTGGTATTTCAAGGGCTTATGGCACAGGCTCCTACATGGGACGATATTGCTCTTATCCAGCAACACACGTCATTACCCATTGTGTTGAAAGGTGTTCTTAATCCACTGGACGCTCAAAAAGCAGCAGAACTTGGCGTAGCGGGTATTGTAGTGTCGAATCACGGCGGCCGTGCTTTGGACAGCGTGCCTTCACCGGTAGAAATGCTTCCTATTATTCGCCAAACGGTTGGTGATGAAATGATGGTACTGGCCGACAGCGGTGTGCGCAGAGGCGCTGATGTGGTAAAGCTCATGGCACTGGGTGCTAACGCCGTGCTTATTGGTCGGCCTCTGATGTACGGATTAGCCACGGCGGGGGCATTAGGTGTTGCTCACACTATTCGATTGTTGAGAGACGAGCTTGAAATGACAATGGCGCTTTGCGGCGTAGGCACCATAGAAGAAATAAATAAGCACTGTTTATGGCCCACAGCTTAGTCAATTTCTTAGAAAATTTCACCGCGCAAACACGCATGACCTGCAGGTCTTTAAGCTTAGGTTTCACTCCACTGTCTTAACAGATTGTGATACACACCCGAAAGCCTGACAATTTCAGCGTTATTAGGCGTCTCGGCGCTAAGTGCCTGAATACTCATATCTAAGTCGTACAGAATACGGCGTTGTTCAGCACTTCTTACTAAACTTTGCATCCAAAAAAAGGACGCGAGCCGACGGCCTTTTGTAACTGGCGTCACTTTATGTAAACTGGTTGATGGGTACATTACCATATCGCCCGCCGCGAATTTCACACGCTGCTCTCCATAAGTATCTTGGATCACGAGCTCTCCCCCTTCGTATTCTTCGGGCTCACTGAGAAAAACCGTCATTGAGATATCCGTACGAACCTTTACAGCGGTTCCTGCCACTCGCCTAATGGTATTGTCGATATGATCGCCAAACTCTCCTTCACTCTGATAGCAGTTGAACATAGGAGGGTATATCTTGTTTGGTAATCCTGCTGCAAGAATATGCTGCGACTGACCCATCAAGCTCAAAATGAAATCTCCGAGCTGACGTGCCGTGGGAGAATCTTCAGGCAACTGCAGGTTTTTCTTGGCATGTAACGCTAAATGCCCCGCTGTTACAGCGCCATCAACCCAATCGGCTTTCTCAAGAAGCGACACCGCATCGGTGACTTCTTGTTTGGTAAGGAAGTTCTCAATTCTAACCAGCATGATGTTCCCATTGTGGCAAAGCGAGTAAAATATAAAAAACCAGCCAGAGGTCTTTTTACCTAAGGCTGGTTTTATAATAACGAATACTCAATTAGAAAGTATAGTTAGCAAAGACAGCTACACTTCGAGGGTTCCCTGGACGGAAGTGCCCTTTAGCGCTGTAATCTACCACGTACTCTTCATCTGTTAAGTTATCAACGTTTAACTGAAGCTTTAGATCCTCTGTCACTTGATAAGATGCCATTAGGAAAAGCGTAGTGTAAGAATCGACCGTGAAATAAGCCGTATTTCTGCGCCAGTAGGTTTCACCAGAGTTGTAATAGATACCACCGCCCACATTCAGTTTGTTATCCATTGCAGCATAGTTAACCCAAATGTTAGCCGTATCATCTGGCGACGCTTGTAGACCGTTACCGATAGAATCCGCTGTCGTGTCCTGGGTAACTTCAGTATCTAAACTCGCATAGTTTGCAGAGATTGATAGTGAGTCCGTTAGCATACCTGTAACGCTGACTTCATAGCCTTTAGACTCTTGCTCACCCGCTAGCGAATACACTGTGACACCGTCTTCAATATTTTGTGAATCGACCACGTCTTTCGTAGTTTCAAACACAGCACCGCTAACAAGCAGCTGGTCGTTAAAGAACTGCCATTTCACACCAAGTTCAGTGGTTACTGCATTTTCAGGCCTTACCGCATTTTGCGCGGCGTTGGTTGATAGCGCTAACGCTACGCCGGGCGGCTGCTTAGAGTTACTGTGACTTAGGTAAATATTACCGTTCTCTGTAGGCATATAGCTCACCGCTGCACCGTAGCTAAAGTAACTGTCTTGCGCATCTAAGCCATCGAAGCATCCGTTACGTCGGCTACACGCAGAACCGGAAATATCAAAATCGTCATAACGCGCGTTGATGTCTACTTGAAGGTGCTCACCGACTTTAATGGTATCTAGAAGATATAAGGCTACCGTGCTCGCATCGCCCGAAGTGTCATTGCCGCTACGCGTTGTGCCACCTGTTACAAACACGTTGTTTTGCAAGTCGAAAGGGTTAATGGTGGGAGCTTCCAACACATTGCCTTGCCCATCGACATAGGTGTAATTTGCTGTCACACCAAAACTGGTACGCTCTTCTTCTGCTACTTCTGCACCCAGCACAACTCGATGCTTCAAAGCCCCAGATTCAAGTGAAAGAATTGCGTCTAGTTGTGATACAAATAAATCAGTCTCTTCGTCCAATGCTTGCAAGCGCTCAGCATTCAATAGGTTAGCTTCTTCACCTGAATTCCACCACGGACGACCAATTACTGACTCTTTTTCGTTGCTACCAAAACGGGTTTGGCTACGAAGCGTTACCACGTCGTTTACTTTGTGATTGATAACTAAGGTGTACATTTGTGTCGACACTTCTTCGAAGTCGCGGCCCGGCACACTGTAATATTCGTCCCATAAACCCGAATCTATCGGTCCTTCGGGCTGACCTGTAGCTTCTGCAGCCGCTGAAGTTAGGAAGGGAAGACCAAGCACCGGAACGTTATCCTGCTCCATCACAAATACATCAAGGTTTATGTCTGTTGCTTCATTCACTTTATAAAGTAATGAGCCCGCCACACCAGTGGTTTGGTATTCCTCAACGCCATTGTCAAAGAAGTCACCGCCATCGCTGTATAACAGGTTTAAACGGCCCGCAACATTCTCAGAAAGCTTCTTATTGTAATCCAGTGTTACACGTGCGTTTTCGAAAGAGTCATAGCGACCTGACACTGCACCAAAATCTTCAAGTCGCGCACGTTTAGTTGCCAGGTTAACGCTACCACCACCGGTAGAGCGACCGTCTAACGAGCCGCTTCCGCCCTTGATAACTTCTACAGCTTCGTAGTTGAAGGTATCGCGGCTGTAACCAGCTATATCGCGAATACCGTCTACATAGATATTTGAGCGTGCATCAAAACCACGAATGGTGACCTTGTCGCTGGCAGACACGACACCGCCACCACCTTCACCACCACCAAACGTTGATACGCCTGCAACGTTTCGAAGCGCATCGTTTAAGTTGGTAATCCCCTGATCTTCAAGAAGGCGTTCTGAAATCACGTTGATCGAACGAGGGGTATTCGCGATGGGTTGCGTTAGCTTTACTGAAGAGGTTTCGTCAACTTTATAACCCGCTTCTTCGGTAGCTTGAACCTTAGTGGTTTCTAACTCTTGAACTGCGGTATTCTCTTGTTGAGCGAGTGCGGTTCCAAATGGTATTGCTGCGGTGACTGTCAGCGCTAGTGCGCTTTTTTTTGTATTCATTTTCTTCATGAAAAAGAAGTCCCTTTAGTGCTTTTAAGTGTGTGATTAAATGCCTAAATGTACCGAGTTGAATTTTGGCACCGAGTAAAATACAGAGAGATTAAACTAAATGCAAATTATTATTATTTGCATATGCTTTTACAAATTTACACTAAACTGACAGTCAGAACTGATAAAACGCGGGTTGATTAAGAATAAGCACAAGCTTATATGGCTTTCTTTTTCATTGGCTAAAGGTGTTTTGTAACAGTATGGTTTTGTAGAATTGAGCTAGAGATTCTGTAAGAAAAATGCCCTTAGTTCATCATAAGTCATATAAGACTCTGGAGTTTCATGGGCAATGAGGTATTCGGCATGAGACAGTCCTTCCACAATCTCAAGTTGACTCGTACCGTTGAAATCGCGAATTTTTCTATGCAGACGGACTGCATCGCTTAAAAATAGATCGCGTGTTCCTGCCACGATGAAAACAGGCGGAAACGAAGTAAAGTCACCATAAATAGGCGAAACACTAGGGTGTGATAAGTCGATAGTTCCAGCGTAAAGCGCTGCCGCAGATTGTAGTAGCCCTTCGTAGGTAACCAGCACACGATCAGCACCTTCATTAACTTGTCGACTATCCCCTGCCTGCGTTAAGTCTACCCATGGTGTGCCTGTATAGATAGCGCAAGGAAGGCTTATACTCTCGGCGGCCAGTGACTGTACAAGTGCAAGAACCAGCCCGGCGCCTGCAGATGTCCCTCCAACGAGTATGCGACGACTGTCAACGCTATCTAAAAGCGCTAGGTATACAGCTTTTAAATCACAAAGCGCGGCAGGTGCTGGGGCATGTGGCGGCATAGCGTAATCTACACTCAATACGGTTATTCCTAACCGTGATGCAATCAATAACCCTTCTTCAATACTCGGCAAGCCGCCAAAAAATACATAGGCGCCCCCATGCACGTCTATATAAACATAGTTTTCAAAATGCGGTGACACCTCTTTCGGCGTGAGCTTACGAACTGTTACGCCGGCTATTTCCAGTAACTCCACACTGACACCTAATTGTTTACGCATGTTCTTTATTTTTTTCTTTTGCTGCGCATTTCGTTGCTGCACGAGCTCCCGCCAACTTGCAGCATCTTGAGGTACCGTTGCCTTAACCTCTGCGATAGGTGTCGTCGGAAATTTTTCGATAGCATGCTTAAGAGCATCACTAACGGTCTGTGTTTTTGGTTCGTTAGGTTTTGACATTATTTGCAGTGTTAAAGTTAATAAGCAGCGAGTTGGTGCCAAGAATGTATAAATCCTACCAGCCTACACCGAATATGGAGTGCATAGCGTAACGTATTCACTCGCCCGAAGCTTCAACATATAGTTTATACCAGTCCGCACAGATAATTACTCACTCAGCGAGAGTTAAAATGTTCGCGACCGCGGCGTGTTACCGCAGGTATAGTGGTTCTACATCAAGGTGACACAACAAAGTGTAATAAAATCTGTATTGAAGATCAGTCCTTACTTGGTTGTGCATCTGATATGATTGGAAATACTAGTCGAGCGCAGTGTGTTTTGGGGGCAGACAGGAAGAATTAAGCTGCATGTAGCCAATACACTGTAAGACATCTTGGTAGAATAATTAATAAGGATATATACAATGAAAAGAATACCCCTTCGTAAATGGGCAATGGCGGCAAGTTTCGCTATTTCGGCAACAGCCTTTGCAGGAAATGTAGAGCACGACCAGACCTCGGTTTGGAAAGTGTCGAAAGGCGATGATGCGGTTTATGTAGGTGGTACAATACATATTCTGCCAATCTCTGAATTTCCATTGCCCGCTACGTTCACTGAAACCTATGAAAAAAGTGACACTTTAGTTTTTGAAGTAAAAATGCCTGCCCCAACGGATATTGAAGGTCAGCAAAAAATGATGGCTGGGCTAGCTTACAAAGACGGTAAGTCGCTTAAAGATGATGTATCAGAAGAGACCTATCAGGCTCTCAATGTTTATTTAGCCAACTTTGGCGCAACAGCCGATCAGTTAGCGCAATTTAAGCCAGGCATGGTTGCATCAATGCTGGTAGCTATGGAAGCACAACGCTCTCAGCTAGCTGGACAAGGTGTAGATGCCTACTTCATGCAGTTAGCTGCTCGCGACGGAAAAGCCAGTGAATATCTGGAATCGTTAGATTTTCAAATCAGTATGCTTGCCAATATGGGAGCCGGTGAAGAAGACCGCCTCATTTCTGAAACTTTGGAAACGCTACCAGAGCTAAAAGACATGCTTAAAAGCACCATAAAAGCATGGAGAGAAGGGAATACTCAGAAAATCGATGAAGTGGTGGTAGACACATTCAAACGTGAGTCTCCCGCTTCGTACGACGATGTTTTTACTAAGCGCAACCAAAACTGGCTACCTCAAATCGAAGCCATGTTTGGCGATGATGACCAAGAATTTGTCTTAGTCGGTGCTGGCCACCTAGTTGGCGATGACAGTGTTATCGCCTTATTAAAGGCGAAAGGCTACAAAGTCGAGCAAATGTAACCCCCCTTGTTGCTACCGACCTAAATATCAAAGCTAGGCATAGCCCTAGCTTTTTTATGCCTATTACAGAGGGAAATCGCTCTCTAAACCTGACACCGCAGGGCTGCGGTATCGGAGCTCTTACATAAAAGCAAGGATGGGTTTACGGCGTGTTTCAGAGGGCACAACAATCACGAACTAAATCGCAGGCATAAAAAAAGCGCACCTAAGTGCGCTTTTTTTGGCTTGTGTTGCTAAGTCTAGATTAGTCTAGGATCTTAGATACAACACCAGCACCTACTGTACGACCACCTTCACGGATTGCGAAACGAAGACCTTCTTCCATCGCGATCGGAGCAATTAGCTCAACTTTGAATTTAAGGTTGTCACCAGGCATTACCATTTCTACGCCCTCTGGAAGCTCTACAGCACCAGTTACGTCAGTTGTACGGAAGTAGAACTGTGGACGGTAGCCTTTGAAGAATGGAGTATGACGGCCACCTTCATCTTTAGATAGTACGTATACTTCTGCTTCGAAGTTAACGTGTGGAGTGATTGAACCAGGCTTAGCTAGTACTTGACCACGTTCAACTTCATCACGCTTAGTACCACGTAGAAGAACACCAACGTTCTCACCTGCACGGCCTTCGTCAAGAAGCTTACGGAACATCTCAACACCAGTACAAGTAGTCTTAGTAGTATCTTTGATACCTACGATTTCTACTTCTTCACCAACCTTGATGATACCTTGCTCAACACGACCCGTTACAACTGTACCACGGCCTGAGATTGAGAATACGTCTTCGATTGGAAGAATGAACGGCTTGTCGATTGCACGCTCTGGCTCTGGGATGTATGAATCAAGCGCTTCACCAAGCTCGATGATTTTCTTTTCCCACTCTGCGTCGCCTTCAAGCGCTTTAAGAGCTGAACCTTGGATAACTGGTAGGTCATCACCTGGGAATTCGTATTCGTTAAGAAGTTCACGAACTTCCATTTCTACTAGCTCTAGAAGCTCTTCATCGTCAACCATGTCACACTTGTTCATGAATACGATGATGTAAGGAATACCAACCTGACGACCAAGTAGGATGTGCTCACGAGTTTGTGGCATAGGGCCATCAGTCGCAGCTACTACTAGGATACCACCGTCCATCTGAGCAGCACCAGTGATCATGTTTTTAACGTAATCAGCGTGTCCTGGGCAGTCTACGTGTGCGTAGTGACGAGTAGGAGTATCGTATTCTACGTGTGAAGTAGAGATGGTGATACCACGTGCTTTTTCTTCAGGCGCGTTATCGATTTGATCGAAAGCCTGTGCGTTACCACCGTAAGTCTTTGAAAGAACTGTAGTGATTGCTGCAGTTAGCGTAGTTTTACCGTGGTCAACGTGGCCGATTGTACCCACGTTTACGTGGGGTTTCGTACGTTCAAACTTTTCTTTTGCCATTTTTCTCGTTTCCTAAGTTAAAAGTCCGACCCACCAATAGACCGGACCGAACCTTCATTTAGATTAAATTCTAGATTCAATAATAGCCTGCGCCACATTGTTCGGCGCCTCAGAATAATTGAAGAACTCCATTGAGTATGAAGCACGACCTTGTGTTTGTGAACGCAAGTCAGTTGCGTAGCCAAACATTTCTGAAAGCGGCACTTTAGCACGTATTATTTTAACACCTGCGACGCCATCTTCCATACCTTCGATCATGCCGCGGCGACGATTAATGTCACCAACTACATCACCCATCCAGTCTTCTGGAGTAGTCACTTCAACTTTCATTGTGGGTTCAAGTAACACCGGATTTGCTTCTGCGGCGCCTTTTTTGAAACCCATAGAGCCGGCGATCTTAAACGCCATTTCAGAAGAGTCAACGTCGTGGTATGAACCGTCAAACAACGTAACCTTTACATCAAGTACTGGATACCCTGCAAGAACACCACTTCGCATCTGCTCCTGAATTCCTTTATCGACCGCTGGAATGAACTCTTTTGGTACCACACCACCGACGATTTCGTTCACAAATTCGTAGCCTGAACCTTCTTCTTGAGGCTCAATGCGCAGCCATACATGACCAAATTGGCCGCGGCCGCCTGACTGACGAACGAACTTCCCTTCAACTTCAACAGATTTACGAAGGGTTTCACGATAAGCAACCTGAGGGTTACCTACGTTACATTCAACTTTAAATTCGCGCTTCATGCGGTCGACAATGATATCAAGGTGAAGTTCACCCATACCTGAGATAATCGTCTGGCCAGTCTCGTCGTCAGTTTTTACTTTGAATGACGGATCTTCAGCTGCAAGCTTGCTTAGGGCTATGCCCATTTTCTCTTGGTCAGCTTGCGACTTAGGCTCAACCGCAATTGAAATTACCGGCTCTGGGAACTCCATACGCTCTAGCGTAATAACATGATTAGGGTCACAAAGCGTATCACCGGTTGTTACATCTTTAAGGCCAATGGCCGCAGCAATGTCACCTGCGCGTACTTCTTTAATTTCTTCACGGTCTTTCGCGTGCATTTGCACAATACGACCAAAGCGCTCACGCTTGCCCTTAACAGGGTTGTAAACCGTATCACCCGTGTTTACTACACCAGAGTAACAACGGAAGAAGGTTAGCGTACCCACAAATGGGTCGGTCGCTATTTTAAATGCTAGCGCTGAGAACGGCTCATCGTCGCTTGAATGACGCTCTGCTTCTGTCTCGTCTTTGTCGTCAAGTACACCAGTGATGGCCTTAACTTCTGTTGGAGACGGAAGATAATGAATAACAGAGTCTAGTACTGCCTGAACACCTTTGTTTTTGAAGGCACTGCCACAGGTGGCAAGAACAATTTCGTTGTTCAGCGTACGCTGACGAAGGCCTGAACGAATTTCTTCCTCAGAAAGCTCTTCACCTTCCAAGTATTTATTCATCAGCTCATCAGATGCTTCTGCAGCCGCTTCGATCATTTCGGTACGGTACTGCTCAGCGGTATCTAAATATTCAGCCGGAATGTCTTCATAGGTAAATGTCATACCCATGTCTTCTTCATTCCAGTTGATGGCTTTCATCTTCACAAGGTCGATGACGCCATGGAAATTCTCTTCAGCGCCCATGTTGATTTGAATCGGAACACAGTTTGCGCCTAAACGCTTGCGGATTTGACCCACAACACGTTCAAAATCAGCGCCAGCCCGGTCCATCTTATTAACGAACACAAGGCGTGGCACTTGATATTTGTCAGCCTGTCGCCAGACTGTCTCTGATTGAGGTTCTACCCCAGAAGACCCACAGAAAACAACAACTGCACCGTCTAGTACACGCAATGAACGCTCTACTTCGATAGTAAAGTCAACGTGTCCAGGGGTGTCGATGATGTTGATCCTGTGTTGATCGAACTGTTGCTCCATACCAGACCAGAAACAAGTCGTTGCAGCAGACGTGATAGTAATACCACGCTCCTGCTCTTGCTCCATCCAGTCCATGGTAGCAGCACCATCGTGCACTTCACCGATTTTGTGAGACAGTCCTGTATAAAACAGAACACGCTCTGTGGTCGTGGTTTTACCCGCGTCCACGTGAGCCACAATACCAATATTGCGATAACGCTCAATCGAGGTCTTACGAGGCATAAATCTCTCTCAGTTAAATAACGTTGATTACCAACGGTAGTGAGCAAACGCTTTGTTTGCTTCGGCCATACGGTGAACGTCTTCACGTTTCTTAACCGCTGAACCTTTATTATCTGCTGCGTCTAGCATTTCAGCCGCTAGGCGTTGTGCCATAGACTTTTCGCCACGTTTACGTGCAGCTTCAACCATCCAACGCATACCTAGCGCGTTACGACGAACTGGACGTACTTCAACTGGAACCTGATAAGTTGAACCACCAACACGACGAGACTTAACCTCTACTGTTGGGCGGATGTTATCAAGCGCTTCCTCGAAGATATCTAGGTGTGCTTTGCCGGTTTTTTCAGCAACAATATCAAGCGCACCGTAAACGATTTTTTCAGCGACTGACTTTTTGCCGTCGAGCATTACGACATTCATGAATTTCGCAAGCAGTTGTGAACCAAATTTTGGCTCTGGTAGGATTTTACGTTGACCTACGACTCTTCTTCTTGGCATTTTCTATTCTCCGTATGAATTCAGGGAAAACCCAAAACTCTTAAACTTCAGTTTGGCCTTACTAACGGAGAACCGTTATGACTTAGGCTTCTTCGCGCCGTACTTAGAACGGGCTTGTTTACGATCGTTTACACCTGCGCAGTCAAGAGTACCGCGAACTGTGTGATAACGAACACCTGGTAGATCTTTAACACGACCACCACGGATAAGTACTACACTGTGCTCTTGTAGGTTGTGACCTTCACCACCGATGTATGAAGAAACTTCAAAACCGTTAGTTAGACGTACACGACATACTTTACGTAGTGCAGAGTTTGGTTTCTTAGGCGTAGTAGTATATACACGAGTACATACACCACGTCTTTGTGGACAAGCTTGTAGAGCAGCTACGTTGCTTTTTTCAACGGGCTTTCTACGCGGCTTGCGCACTAACTGGTTAACTGTTGCCATTAACTAGCTCCTGATTAAAAACTACGAAAACCCAATCACTGTGATTGGGTCCATATTAATACGATTAATTGCTTAATCGCTCTTGTTTGTGAACATTGTGCTCGTCAACATTCACTGAGCGCTGATACAAAAAACCGCGACCGTTTATCGAGCCACTTATTGGCTATCCAAAATCGGGTCGCGGAATATTAAAGATCATCGCTCTGACTGTCAAGGTGTACAAAGGTTAAGCAGTTAATTTATCTGCAATCTGTACAACTGGACTGCCAAATTGTTAGGAGTACGTTAACGTACTCCTATGATCTTGCCTTATTCGGCAGTATCTTCGTCTGCACCAGCATTAAGCGCTTCGGTTAATGCCTGTTCTGCTTCAGCAGCAGACACTGACATTTCTTCGATTTGCTCTTTGCGACGTTGTGCACGGCGTTCGTGGTAAGCGAAACCTGTACCCGCTGGAATTAGACGACCAACGATTACGTTTTCTTTCAGACCGCGTAGGTCATCTTCTTTACCCTGAACCGCAGCTTCAGTTAGAACACGTGTTGTTTCTTGGAACGATGCCGCTGAGATAAATGACTCAGTAGACAGTGACGCTTTAGTGATACCAAGCAGTTGTGTTTCGTACTGCGCTGGGATCTTGCCGTGTTTTTCAATTTCACGGTTAGCCACTTTAACGTTCGATACTTCAACCTGTTCGCCTTCAAGGAACTGCGTATCGCCTGGATTAGTGATAATGCACTTACGTAGCATCTGACGGATAACTACTTCGATGTGCTTATCGTTAATCTTAACACCCTGTAGACGGTATACTTCCTGAACTTCGTTCACGATGTAGTTTGCTACTGCTGAGATACCACGTAGACGTAGGATATCGTGCGGAGACTCTGGACCATCGGCGATAACTTCGCCTTTTTCCACTTTCTCACCTTCGAATACGTTAAGCTGACGCCACTTAGGAATCATCTCTTCGTATGCGTCACCCTCAGCAGGTGTAATTACAAGACGCTTCTTACCTTTGGTCTCTTTACCGAAGCCGATAGTACCTGAGATTTCTGCAAGGATTGCAGGCTCTTTAGGCTTACGTGCTTCAAATAGGTCCGCAACGCGCGGTAGACCACCCGTGATATCACGAGTCTTCGAGCTTTCTTGAGGAATACGTGCTAGCACGTCACCTTCGTTAGCCACTTTGCCTTCTTTCGCTTCGATGGTTGTGAAGCTTGGAAGACGAATTTCTTGAAGACCGAACTCGTCGCTTTCAAGAATTAGCTTAGGCTCTTTAGAGTTTACTTTCGCAAGGTCTTTAACAACGATACGGGTTAGACCAGTAAGCTCGTCTTGCTGCATTTCGGTGTTAGAGTCATCAATGTCTGCGAAGCTAATCTTAGCTGCTCGTTCAGTGATGATTGGGTGACTATGCGGATCCCAGTTAGCAACAACGTCGCCAGCTGCAATAGTTGCACCGTCATCCACGCTAAGTACAGCACCGTAAGGTACTTTATAGCGCTCTTTCTCACGGCCTTGCTCGTCGATAACAGTAAGTTCTGTTGAACGAGAAACGATAACCACTTTGCCGTCAGAGTTACGTACGAACTTCGCATTGTGTAGCTTAAGGCTACCCGCCGTCTTAACTTGTACGCTGTTCTCAGCAGATGCTCTTGATGCCGCACCACCGATGTGGAACGTACGCATGGTAAGCTGTGTACCTGGCTCACCGATTGACTGTGCTGCAATAACACCAACCGATTCACCGCTACCCACCATGTGACCACGAGCAAGGTCACGACCGTAACACTTAGCACAAACACCGAAGTCGTTGTCACAAGTGATTACCGAGCGAACCATGATTTGGTCAACTGAGTTAGCTTCAAGCATGTCTACTAACGCTTCGTCTAGAAGAACGTTACGCTCTACTAGCACTTCGTTAGTACCTGGCTTAAGTACATCTTCTGCTACCACACGACCTAGTACACGCTCGCGTAGTGGTTCAACAACGTCACCACCTTCGATTAGTGGTGTCATTTGAACACCTTCGAATGTGCCACAGTCGTCGTTAGTGATTACCAAGTCTTGTGCAACGTCTACTAGACGACGCGTTAGGTAACCCGAGTTAGCTGTCTTAAGTGCGGTATCCGCAAGACCTTTACGAGCACCGTGAGTGGAGATGAAGTACTGTAGTACGTTCAGACCTTCACGGAAGTTCGCCGTAATTGGGGTTTCGATGATTGAGCCATCTGGCTTAGCCATCAGACCACGCATACCAGCTAGCTGACGAATCTGAGCGGCACTACCACGAGCACCCGAGTCGGCCATCATGTAAACAGAGTTAAATGATGATTGCTCTTCTTCTTCGCCATCGCGGTTAATTACGATGTCAGTCTTAAGGTTATCCATCATGGCTTTAGCAACTTTTTCGTTGGCATTTGACCAGATATCGATAACTTTGTTGTAACGCTCACCCGCGGTAACAAGACCGTTTTGGAACTGTTCCTGAATTTCGATAACTTCTGCTTCTGCTGCGTCGATGATGTCTTTCTTAGCAGCAGGGATAACCATATCGTCGATACCAACAGACGCACCCGCGATCATCGCGTAGTGGAAACCGGTATACATGATTTGGTCAGCAGCAATTACTGTGTCTTTCAAACCTAGCGTACGGTAACAAGCATTCAATAGTCTTGAAATTTGCTTCTTGCCCATCGCTTGGTTGATGATTTCAAACGGCAGACCCTTAGGAAGGATCAATGAGAAAATCGCACGACCAACAGTAGTGTCAGTTAGCGTTACTTTCTCAGTTTTGTTGCCATCTTCATCGATGTCGTATTCAGTAATACGTACTTTAACGCGAGAGTGAAGCTCAGCATTACCTGTACGGTATGCTTTTTCTGCTTCATTCGGGCTGGTGAATACCATGCCTTCGCCTAAGCCGTTTACTTTGTCACGCGTTAGGTAGTAAAGACCCAATACAACGTCCTGTGAAGGTACGATAATTGGCTCACCGTTCGCAGGTGACAGAATGTTGTTCGTTGACATCATAAGTGCACGTGCTTCTAGCTGTGCTTCGATTGTCAACGGAACGTGTACCGCCATTTGGTCACCATCGAAGTCGGCGTTGTACGCCGCACACACTAGCGGGTGAAGCTGAATCGCTTTACCTTCGATTAGTGTTGGTTCGAATGCTTGGATACCCAAACGGTGAAGTGTAGGTGCACGGTTAAGTAGTACCGGGTGTTCGCGGATAACGTCGTCTAGTACGTCCCAAACCTCTGGTGCTTCGCGCTCTACAAGCTTCTTAGCAGCTTTAATTGTTGTCGCAAGACCACGACCTTCAAGCTTACCGTAGATAAACGGTTTGAATAGCTCAAGTGCCATCTTCTTAGGAAGACCACACTGGTGAAGACGTAGCGTAGGACCAACGGTAATTACAGAACGGCCTGAGTAGTCAACACGCTTACCAAGAAGGTTTTGACGGAAACGACCTTGCTTACCTTTGATCATGTCTGCAAGTGACTTAAGTGGACGCTTGTTAGAACCCGTAATCGCACGACCACGACGTCCGTTATCTAGAAGCGCATCAACAGACTCTTGAAGCATACGCTTTTCGTTGCGTACGATGAT
Organism: Alteromonas sp. R7; assembly: GCF_055755235.1. Taxonomy (NCBI): domain Bacteria; kingdom Pseudomonadati; phylum Pseudomonadota; class Gammaproteobacteria; order Alteromonadales; family Alteromonadaceae; genus Alteromonas; species Alteromonas sp. R7. Next base: position 200,839 of record NZ_JBVTQX010000005.1, read on the forward strand.
GTCTGGAGCAGCTAGGTCTAGAAGACGCTTAAGACGGTTGTTACGGTTAATTACACGACGGTAAAGGTCGTTAAGGTCAGACGTTGCAAAACGGCCGCCATCTAGTGGTACTAGAGGACGTAAATCTGGTGGAAGTACCGGAAGAACCGTCATGATCATCCACTCTGGCTTGTTGCCAGACTGTTGGAATGACTCAAGCAACTTAAGACGCTTAGTAATTTTCTTACGCTTAGTTTCAGAGTTGATTGAAGGCAGCTCTTCACGCATAGCCGCAACGTCTGCGTCTACGTCTAGTGCTGTAAGAAGATCGAATACTGCTTCAGCACCCATCTTCGCTTCAAACTCATCACCGTGCTCTTCAAGTGCATCCAAGTATTCTTCTTCGTTAAGAAGTTGGCTGCGCTCAAGCGTAGTCATACCTGGCTCTGTAACCACGTATGATTCAAAGTAAAGTACACGTTCAATATCACGAAGTGTCATATCTAGCATTAGGCCGATACGAGACGGAAGTGATTTAAGGAACCAGATGTGTGCTACCGGGCTAGCTAGCTCGATGTGACCCATACGCTCACGACGTACTTTAGTCAGTGTAACTTCAACGCCACACTTCTCACAGATAACACCACGGTGCTTAAGGCGCTTGTACTTACCGCAAAGACACTCGTAGTCTTTAACCGGACCAAAGATACGCGCACAGAACAGACCGTCACGCTCAGGCTTGAACGTACGGTAGTTAATTGTTTCAGGCTTTTTAACTTCACCGAATGACCATGAACGGATCATGTCAGGTGAAGACAGACCGATTCGAATATTATCGAATTCTTCAGTCTTGTTTTGTTGCTTTAGAAACTTTAATAAGTCTTTCACATTACTCTCCCAGCGGAGTCAGTCTCTAGAGCCCGGCGCAAGCGCCGGGCCATCTCATAACATTACGTGGCTAACGCCGTATTACTTTTCTTCAAGCTCGATGTTGATACCCAACGAGCGAATTTCTTTAAGTAGTACGTTGAATGACTCTGGCATGCCAGGTTCCATTCTGTGGTCGCCATCGACGATGTTCTTGTACATCTTGGTACGGCCGTTAACGTCATCCGACTTAACGGTAAGCATTTCTTGAAGGGTATATGCTGCACCGTATGCTTCAAGTGCCCACACTTCCATCTCACCGAAGCGCTGACCACCGAACTGCGCTTTACCACCAAGAGGCTGCTGTGTAACAAGGCTGTAAGAACCAGTAGAACGCGCGTGCATTTTGTCGTCTACTAAGTGGTTCAGTTTCAGCATGTACATGTAACCAACCGTAACTGGACGCTCAAATTCGCGACCGGTACGACCGTCAAACAAAGCAATCTGACCGCTTTCTGGAATATCAGCAAGCTTCAGCATTTCTTTGATTTCAGATTCACGAGCACCGTCAAATACAGGTGTTGCTACTGGAACACCCTTACGAAGGTTTTCCGCTAGACGACGAACTTCGTGGTCTGTGAAGCTATCGATGTCTACTTCTTGGTGATTCTCACCAAGCTCGTACACCTTCTTCAGGAAGTCACGTAGTTCAGCCAGCTCGCGCTGCTCTTTAATCATGCGATCAATCTTCACACCAAGACCGTGTGCAGCCATACCCAAGTGCGTTTCTAGGATCTGACCGATGTTCATACGAGACGGTACACCTAGTGGGTTAAGAACGATATCTACCGGCGTACCGTTAGCATCGTATGGCATGTCTTCTACAGGCTGGATAGTCGAGATAACACCTTTGTTACCGTGACGACCGGCCATTTTATCACCCGGTTGGATGTGACGTTTAACCGCAAGGTAAACCTTAACGATCTTAAGCACACCAGGGGCTAGATCATCGCCTTGAGTGATCTTGCGACGCTTACCTTCAAACTTCTTATCGAAATCAAGTTTGATTTCAGCATGCTGATCAGCGATTTGGTCTAGCTCTAGCTGTGCATCTTCACTGTTAAGTGCGATTTCAAACCACTTTTCACGCGGCAGGCTGTCAAGCTTAGCTTGGTCAACACCAGCACGTAGTAGTGCAGTTTGTGCACGTGCGAAGATACCGTCTGCAAGAATTTCGAACTCGTCAGTAAGGTCTTTCTTAACCTGACGTAGCTGCATATCTTCAATTTCTAGCGCACGCTTGTCTTTCTCTACACCGTCACGGGTAAATACTTGAACGTCGATTACCGTACCGTGAACAGAGTTAGGTACACGTAGAGACGTATCTTTAACGTCAGACGCTTTCTCACCGAAGATTGCACGTAGTAGTTTTTCTTCTGGCGTAAGCTGCGTTTCACCTTTAGGCGTTACTTTACCTACAAGGATGTCACCGCCTTTCACTTCCGCACCAATGTAAACAACACCTGACTCATCAAGCTTGCTTAGTGCAGATTCACCCACGTTCGGGATATCAGAAGAAATTTCTTCTGGCCCAAGCTTAGTATCACGAGCGATACAGCTAAGCTCTTGAATGTGGATAGTAGTAAAACGGTCTTCCTGCGCTACACGCTCAGAAATAAGGATTGAATCCTCAAAGTTGTAACCATTCCACGGCATGAACGCGATACGCATGTTCTGACCAAGTGCAAGGTCACCTAGGTCTGTTGAAGGACCATCAGCTAGCACGTCGCCTGCAACAATCGGGTCGCCAACACTACAAGTAGGCTTCTGATTGATACACGTGTTTTGGTTAGAACGAGTGTACTTAGTCAGGTTGTAGATATCGATACCTGCTTCACCTGGAAGCATTTCATCTTCGTCTACTTTAATAACGATACGGCTGGCATCTACGTAATCAACCACACCACCGCGCTTAGCAACTACAGTAACACCTGAGTCAACCGCGATAGTTCTTTCCATACCGGTACCAACTAGCGGCTTATCAGCGCGTAGTGTAGGTACTGCCTGACGTTGCATGTTCGCACCCATAAGTGCACGGTTCGCATCATCGTGCTCTAGGAATGGGATAATGCTTGCAGCAATTGAAACGATTTGCTGAGGTGAAACGTCCATGTACTTGATGTCTTCTTTCGGCATCAAGGTAGTTTCACCGCGGTGACGACATGGAATTAGGTCGTCAACCAACTCGCCTGCTTCAGTCAACGCGATGTTTGCCTGAGCGATTGCGAATTGACCTTCTTCAATTGCAGATAAGTAATCGATTTCGTCTGTTACCACACCGTCTACAATGCGACGGAACGGCGTTTCTAGAAAACCGAAGTCATTGGTACGCGCGAAGCTTGCCAATGAGTTAATTAGACCGATGTTCGGGCCTTCCGGCGTTTCGATTGGACATAGACGACCGTAGTGAGTCGGGTGTACGTCTCGAACTTCGAAGCCTGCACGTTCACGTGTAAGACCACCCGGGCCTAATGCAGAAATACGACGCTTATGCGTTACTTCTGATAGCGGGTTGTTTTGGTCCATGAACTGAGAAAGCTGAGATGAACCGAAGAACTCTTTAACCGCAGCCGAGATAGGCTTAGCGTTAATAAGATCTTGTGGCATCACGTTGTCTAGGTCGCCTAAGCTTAGACGCTCTTTAACTGCACGCTCAACACGTACAAGACCAACGCGGAATTGGTTTTCTGCCATTTCACCTACAGAACGGATACGACGGTTACCTAGGTGATCGATGTCATCTACTTCGTCTTTACCGTCACGAATCATTATTAGCTGCTTCATTACAGAAATAATGTCTTCTTTATCTAGTGTACCAGCACCAATAAGTTCTTCACGGCCAAGACGGCGGTTGAACTTCATGCGGCCAACAGAAGATAGGTCGTAACGTTCATCAGAGAAGAACAAGTTATCGAACAAGGTTTCAGCTGCATCTTTCGTTGGTGGCTCACCAGGACGCATCATACGGTAAATTTCAACTAGTGCTTCAAGGCGGTTAGTTGAAGAATCGATACGTAGCGTATCTGAAATGTATGAACCGTGATCTAGCTCGTTGATGTAAAGCGTTTCGAACTCTTTGATACCCGCTTGGCTAAGTGCCGCTAGGTTTTCAAGGGTTAGTTCGTCGTTCGCGCTTACAATCACTTCGCCTGTGTCTTCGTTTACATAAGTAGCTGCGTAAACACGGCCAATTAGGTAATCGGCTGGAACTTCAAGTTCTGTAAGACCGGCTTTTTCTAGTGCACGCGTGTGGCGCGCAGAAATACGACGACCCGTTTCAACAACAACGTTGCCTTCACCGTCAATGATATCAAAAGCAGCCGTCTCACCACGTAGGCGATCTGGAACCACTTCCATCATTAGTTTGTCTTTGTCGATACGTACGCTTACTTTGTCGAAGAAAGTATCTAGGATTTCTTCAGACGTCATTTCAAGTGCGCGTAAGATAATCGTTGCAGGCAACTTACGACGACGGTCGATACGTACGAATAGGTTATCTTTCGGGTCAAACTCGAAGTCTAACCACGAACCACGGTAAGGAATTACACGTGCGTTATAAAGCACTTTACCTGACGAGTGGGTTTTACCTTTGTCGTGATCAAAGAATACACCAGGTGAACGGTGTAGCTGTGACACGATAACACGCTCTGTACCATTGATAACGAACGTACCGTTCTCAGTCATCAACGGGATCTCGCCCATGTACACTTCTTGTTCTTTAATATCTTTTACGGTACCTGGCGCAGCGTCTTTATCGAACAACACTAACCGTAGTTTTACTCTTAACGGAGCAGAGAAAGTTACGCCGCGAATTTGACATTCTTTAACGTCGAAAACGGGCTCTCCCAGGCGGTAGCTTACATACTGAAGCTCTGAACTACCTGAGTAGCTTTTAATTGGAAAAACGGAACGAAATGCTGCTTCCAAACCGTATTGAGCATCTGCATCGATCTCAATAAACTTTTTGAAAGAATCAAGCTGAATTGAAAGAAGGTATGGAATTTCCAATACCTGTGGGCGTTTGCCAAAATCCTTACGGATACGTTTCTTTTCGCTATAAGAGTAAACCATGGGTTCCTCAGCCTGCTGATTTATGACCCAACCTGCTGCAAAATGCTTTAAAACGCGTGCTATGGGCTAAAAGCTACGTTTCAAATGGCGCACTAAGCAACAAACTTCCACAACCCTTTTTCGGGCAGATACACCAGCATACAACAAAATTTAACCAATTATTAGTTAACTTGTTGGATTTTTATGCTTTTTATGGGTATTTCCGAATGGCGCTTTAAGTAGTGTAACCAAGGGTTAGATTCTACACACTATACAGCGCAAAAAGGCTGGTGGTTTAAAAAACCACCAGCCTTGCCGTCTCAGGCAATAATCTGACTATGTCAGATTACTTGATTTCTACTTCTGCACCAGCTTCTTCAAGCTCTTTCTTAAGTGCTTCAGCTTCATCTTTGCTTACGCCTTCTTTGATAGCTTTAGGAGCAGACTCAACTACTTCTTTAGCTTCTTTAAGACCTAGGCCAGTCGCGCCGCGAACTGCTTTGATAACTGCAACTTTGTTGCCACCGAATGAAGTCATTACAACGTCGAATTCAGTCTTTTCTTCTGCAGCAGCAGCGTCACCGCCAGCAGCTGGACCAGCAACAGCAACAGCAGCTGCAGCAGATACGTTGAATTTTTCTTCAGCCGCTTCGATTAGTTCAACCAGTTCCATTACTGGCATTTCAGCGATTGCGTTTAAGATATCTTCTTTAGTTAGAGCCATGTTCTCTAAACTCCTGGGTATAAAATGTTAAAAAAATCAATATGCCAAAAACGCCAATTACTTGGTGTCTTTGACCGCCGCCAATACGCGCACAAACTTGCCAGGAACTTCGTTGATTGTTTGAACGAATTTCCCAACTGGTGCTTTGAAGGTTGCAAGTAGTTTCGCAAGCGCTTCGTCGCGGGTAGGTAGTGCTGCAACTGCGTCCAATTTCTCTGGACCAAGAAGACCGCTACCAATAGATAGTGCTGTAACTTTTAGCTTATCGTTAGTCTTACCGAAGTCTTTGAAAAGACGTGCCGCACCGCCTGGTGCGTCGATAGAGAAACCATAGATAAGCGGACCAGTTAAGGCGCTGTCTAAGTCTGCAAATTGACTGTCTGCTAGAGCACGCTTTGCAAGTGTGTTACGTACAACCTTTAGGTATACGCCTTGCTCACGAGCTTTAACACGTAGGTCAGTCAGTTCTGCAACTTCCATCCCACGGTATTCAGCAACGGCTACGGATAGAGCGCGAGACGCAACTTCAGAAACTTCTGCTACGATCTCTTTTTTTGCTGCTAAACCTAGTGCCACTGAGTTCACCTCTTTGTATCTGACTTTGTTTGCGGTTACCCGCTTACGCCGTCAGGGTTCACAGATTGATACCAACCCTCATGGTTGATACCGCTCTACGGTGTTTGTTACCCCAGAGAGTCTGAGTCAAACCACCGTCTGCGCAGGTTGTTGTATTAAGCAGTGTGTTGACTGTGAAAGTTCTCTTACCTCTTTCACCACACCGCACCTGCGGTCTAGGACGGGAGCTGCTTATTAGCACTGCTAATTGTCACAGCTCCAACCCATAACCTTTAAGAGATTTCGATAAGCCTAAGCTCAGCGAAATTAAAGACCTACAGAAGCCTTATCAAGAGCAACACCAGCACCCATTGTAGTGCTTAGGCTGATCTTCTTGATGTATGTACCTTTCGCAGAAGAAGGCTTAGCTTTCTTCAATGCTTCAAGTAGCGCTTCAAGGTTTTCTTGTATTTGGTTCGCTTCGAACGCAATCTTACCGATGCTAGCGTGGATGATACCGTTCTTATCGTTACGGTAGCGTACCTGACCAGCTTTAGCGTTCTTAACTGCCGTTGCAACGTCAGGCGTTACAGTGCCAGTTTTTGGGTTAGGCATAAGGCCGCGTGGACCTAAGATTTGACCTAGTTGACCAACAACACGCATCGCGTCTGGGCTAGCAACTACTACGTCAAAGTTCATTTCGCCTTTCTTAACTTGCTCAGCTAAGTCGTCCATACCAACGATGTCTGCACCAGCTTCTTTAGCTGCTTCAGCATTTGCACCTTGAGTGAATACTGCAACGCGAACGTCTTTACCAGTACCGTTAGGTAGTACAGTTGCACCACGAACGTTTTGGTCAGATTTCTTCGCATCGATACCAAGGTTAACAGATACGTCTACGCTTTCTGCGAACTTAGCTGTTGCTAGTTCTTTAAGAAGCGCTACTGCTTCGTTGATTTCGTACTCTTTAGTAGAGTCAACTTTGTCGCGGATTACGCGAGCGCGTTTAGTTAATTTAGCCATTCGATTAGTCCTCTACGTTCAAGCCCATTGAGCGAGCAGAACCCGCGATAGTGCGTACCGCTGCATCTAGATCAGCTGCAGTAAGGTCTGGCTCTTTAGTTTTAGCAATCTCTTCCAACTGAGCGCGAGTAACTTTACCCACTTTTTCAGTGTTAGGACGGCCAGAACCACTCTTGATGCCCGCTGCTTTCTTAAGCAGGTAAGACGCAGGAGGAGTCTTAGTTTCGAATGTGAAAGAGCGATCTTCGTATACAGTAATTTCTACTGGTACTGGAGCGCCTTTCTCAAGGCTTTCTGTTTTCGCGTTGAAAGCCTTACAGAATTCCATGATGTTTACACCGTGTTGACCTAGTGCAGGACCAACTGGTGGACTTGGGTTAGCAGCACCTGCTGCAACCTGAAGCTTGATAATACCGCTTACTTTTTTAGCCATTTTACATGCTCTCTTGTTTGGGTCTAACGCCTCGCAAATACAGAGATTATTTGCTCAATCGGCTTCCCGTTTCCGTTTAAAAGGGCGCGCATTATATAAGGTGATTAATTACTATGCAAGGGCTATTTAGAATAAAAAACCATCGAAAGGTCAGTATTTTTCATAGGCAAAGTGAATCAGAGTTAAGTTGGCTTTACGCACACTGTGTGAAGCCCATCATTTATTTTGAAAGGATAATCAAACAATGGAAAAACCTACAGAATTAAACAATCATGAGATCTCAAATGTTTCTGGTGCACTTTGGGCCAATGCTTTAGGCGCTATAGCCGGAGGCATAGGTGGTTTCTACGGGGCAATTATTGGTGGCGGGCGTAACGCATCGTTCAGTACCATCGCTACAGGAACACTTGCCGGAATGGGTGCAGGCGCTTTAAGTCCGGTTAAAGGTTTCAGCTCTCTCGCAACATCCGTAGGTGGTGGGTTAGTTTCGGGCGCTATAGCAAATTTGGCGTCGGATCTAGAGGGTTTAGAAACAACAGATGAGTGAAGGTCTAATTTAAAATGGTAGATATCGGAACGGTGTTCATTTGGGTCATGGTAGTTTGTGGAATGAACCTAATCTTAAAACGTGCGCTGGGCGTCAGATTTTGGGACTCTTTTACAAAGAGCGATAAAGTCTCTGAAAAAACCGCAACAATATTGCAGTTTATGTTTATGTTTCTTTCGCTTATTAGCTGTTATTTCTGGCTTATTTAGGTCAAGAGGATGCTACGTTGTAGTAACATGCAAATTTTTATAAATATTCACCGCTCTCCTTTTATCGTTATCTAGATACAAAAAAGCCCCGTCAAACGGGGCTTTTTAAAAATACTATACGGTAGCTTGAATAGGCTTAGCCTTTTTCTACCTGACCAAATTCTAGGTCTACTGGAGTAGAACGACCGAAGATAAGCACCGATACTTTTACGCGGCTCTTTTCGTAGTCTACTTCTTCTACCACACCGTTGAAGTCTGCAAATGGGCCATCGATAACGCGAATAACTTCGCCTGGCTCGAACAGCGTCTTTGGTCTTGGCTTATCAACGTTTTCTTCAAGACGATTTAAGATAGCGTCAGCTTCTTTCTGCGTGATTGGCATAGGACGGTCAGATGTGCCGCCGATGAAACCAAGTACGCGAGGTACGCTTTTCACTAAGTGCCATGACTCTTCCGTCATCGCCATTTCTACCAATACATAACCTGGGTAGAACTTACGCTCAGACTTACGCTTTTGACCAGCACGCATTTCTACTACTTCTTCTGTTGGTACTAGTACCTGACCGAAGTAGTCTTCCATGTTGTGCATCTTGATGTATTCAAGCAGGGTCTTCTTAACGCGAGACTCATATTGTGAATAGGCTTGAACTACGTACCATCTTTTCTTTACTGCTTCTTCTTCAGACATACGGTTATGCTCCTATTCCTGTAATAAAGCCAACTACACGAACGATGATGCCGTCTAGTCCCCATAAAATTAGTGCCATAATTAACGTCGCTGCAAGCACGATAAGTGTAGTTTGGTTCGCCTCTTGGCGAGTTGGCCACACAACCTTGCGAACTTCTGTGCGAGACTCTTTAGCGAAGCTCAAGAAGGTGCTACCTTTTTCGGTAGTTGCCGCGATGAAACCAGCTATACCAACAACTACAACAATTGCGATGGCACGGTATAGTACCGAGATCTCACCGTACATTGTATTAGCGGTTACTAAACCGGCAAGTAGTGCAAAAACCACTACCCATTTAAACATGTCCAATGCATTGGACTGATTTTCCGTCTTTTCGCTCATGTTACGATCCTAGCACTACAGCGTCGTTGTTTTACGCATCTAAAAAATGCGCAACTTAAAAATTCTTAGTTTAAGTAAATTTGGCAGGGGTGGAGGGACTCGAACCCCCAACCATCGGTTTTGGAGACCGCTGTTCTACCAATTCGAACTACACCCCTGTGGTGTCGATAAGACAAAATTTACTTACACTGCCCTTGTGAGTTGTGCGTCTTTTCTAAGGAAAGTGCGGTATCGCAAGGGAGGGACGCGTATTATACTTAACCACTTTCAAGATACAAGCGGTTTATCCATCCCATCTGCGATTGAACGCTAATTCGCTCCTTGCCTATTCAACGCCTATAAATCCGCCCGTTTGGTGCGCCCAAAGCTTGGCATATATGCCATTGTGCGCAATAAGCTCGGTATGGGTTCCCTGCTCTACAATGTTGCCCTTATCCAGAACAAGTAACCTGTCCATTTGCGCAATGGTTGACAGTCGATGCGCAATAGCCAGCACGGTTTTGCCTTCCATCACTTTATCCAGACAGGCTTGAATTGCCGCTTCAACTTCTGAATCTAGCGCTGATGTGGCCTCGTCCAGCACTAATACAGGCGCATCTTTTAACAATACGCGAGCTATGGCAATGCGCTGGCGCTGACCGCCTGAAAGCTTCACGCCTCGTTCACCCACGTGAGCGTCGTACCCTGTTCTACCGTGACTATCGGTAAGCGTAAGAATAAAGTCGTGCGCTTCGGCCTGTTTGGCTGCACGGATCATATCTTCTTCTGTCGCATCCGTGCGTCCGTAAAGAATGTTATCGCGTACCGAGCGATGCATCAGAGAGGTATCTTGAGTCACCATGCTGATTTTAGCACGAAGCGTCTCTTGGCCTACTTCAGTAATATCTTGGCCATCAATGACAATGCGACCACTCTGGGTGTCGTAAAAACGCATGAGCAAATTAACCAGCGTCGATTTACCCGCCCCAGAACGCCCCACTAAGCCCACTTTTTCTCCAGGCTTAATGGCTAAATCCAAGTTAGTGAACACATCAATAGGTTTGTTGTCTGCACCTGAATAAGAAAAATGCACATTATCGAAATTAATCCCGCCGCCATTTACCTTTAACGCGTCGGCTTTTGGCTTGTCTTTTACTGCAATAGGCTGCGCTAGTGTATTCATGCCATCCTGCACCGTGCCTAAGTTTTCGAACAAACCTGATACTTCCCACATAACCCAGTGCGACATACCGTTTAGTCGCAAACACAGACTAATAGCAATGGCGATATCGCCAGGGCTCGCAATGTTTTCCATCCACAAATACACGGATAGCGCCCCGATGGTGAAAATAAGAATGGCGTTAGCCATTTCCACACAGAATTCCAACACGGTGACCAAACGCATTTGCGGGTAAACCGTTTTAAGAAAACCATCCATGCTTTCTTTAGCGTAATCCGCTTCGCGGCGACTGTGTGAAAACAGCTTCACAGTGGTGATATTGGTATAGCTATCAACAATACGTCCGGTCATTAATGAGCGCGCGTCGGCTTGCTTTTGCGAGACTTCTTTTAGTTTAGGCACCAGCACTTTTAAAATGCCAATGTACACAAAGAACCACACGATAAGCGGCATGGCTAAGCGCCAGTCAGTGCTGAAAATAAGCACTACCATAGAGATAAAATAAACGCTGATGTACACCAGCAAATCGAGAACCTTGGTTACTGTCTCTCTTACCGAAAGTGCAGTCTGCATCACCTTGGTGGCCACACGGCCGGCAAACTCATCGTGAAAGAAGGTTAAACTTTGTCCAAGCAAATAGCGGTGCGCTTGCCATCTAATGCGCATGGGGTAGTTCCCCATCAAGGACTGACGAGAAAACAACGAGCGCAATAAAATAAACAATGGAATAAAAACGAGCACGGTTAAACCCATGCCAATGAGGGTAAATTTTTGGTCGGCTAAAAATGTGTCTCGGTTTTGATCAGAGAACCAGTCAACTAACTGCCCTAAAAAGCCAAACAACGCCACTTCTAACATGGCAACAATGGCACTTAGCACGGAAACAGTAAGGATTACGCCCCACATGCCTTTTGTGTAGTACTTACAAAATGCAACGATACCTGTTGGCGGTTGGGTAGGCGGCGTGTCAGGGAAAGGCTGGGTCAGCTTTTCAAAAAATGAAAACATGTAGAACTCGTTAGTTATTCAGTGACAGAGCACGTTTACGTATGCCCCAAAATGCTTAGGTCACAATTCTACACGATAACTGAAAGTGTGTTGAACTTTGCGGTGCTTTTTTACCGCAAAGCTCGTTTAACTTTAGTTAATATTTGGCACAGGCTGATACTTGGCGAAAATTATTATTTGGAGAAGCGCTTACATAAAACAACTCAACACTAAGCTAGTTTCCTGTCAGCCTTCACTCTGCAAAGCCTAACTTAGCGAGTATGCTTTCTACTTTTTCAACATGTTCAGCCTGCCATTGTTCAAGTGACATAGAGCCGTCTTTCTGGGCACGTTTTTGAGCAATGTCATAGGCTGCTAGCGCCTCATCTCTTGGAATTACTGCAATGCCCTCTTCGTCTGCAACAATGATATCTCCGGCGTGAACCGTTACACCTGCACAGGTAATCGGCTCATTTAACGGGGCTATACACTTTTTGGCTCCTGGCTTGGGTATAACGCCCCTGGCAAATACCGGGAATTTGTTGTCACGGGTTTCAGCAAGATCGCGTATAACACCATCAATCACGAAGCCTTTAATGCCGCGAGACTGGGCTATCGCGCAGACGTTACCACCCGCCACAGCGAATTCATCATCGGCTTCAACCACAATAACGTCACCGGGGCTTGCGCGATATATCGCCGCATGCAGCATAAGATGATCACCCGGCTCACACTTAACGGTAAATGCTGGACCCGCAATGCGTGGCATGCCTTCCCACAATGGTTTTATCGCATAGTGCATGAACTGCTCTCTTGGCAGCGCATCGGCGTACTCACAGGGTGATACGCTATCGAAAGGGGTATTGTGTAAGTCCATCGCCGTTCCTTGAATGTTTTAGTGTGTGAGAAAAAACACTATAGCGAAATTAGCCCTACAAGTTGTTACAAGCTGTGTATTTTCACTATAAACACTTTTTCTATCCCCCCCGCCATGCTAAAAATTAGTAAAAAGCGTGCACGCAATACGCCACACCATTCTTTCGAAGGGATGCACAGGTTTCGCAACGCACTAAAACAATAAGCGGCAAGTCCAAATGTCGCCCAATAAAATGAAAAGGAAAACTCGACATGTTACGTAGCGTTTTAAGCTTAAGCGTGGCACTGGCCCTCACGGCTTGTAGCCCACAAAATTCATCCACAGAACAACAGACACAAAGCGCGGCTACCGAAGAGGCTCAACAACAGCTTTCTTCAGGTGTCATTAAAGAAAATATGGATCTGTCTGTTGACCCGGGTGATGACTTTTTCCGCTACGTAAACGGCAAGTGGTTTGATAATTTTGAAATACCGGCAGATAAATCGAGCTACGGTTCTTTCGTAATTCTTCGCGATGAAGCACAAGATCACGTTATGGATATTATAAAATCGTCTGCCGAAGGCGACTTTAAAGCGGGCAGCGACGAGCAAAAAGTCGGTGATTTTTACCGTGCCTATATGGACATGGAAACCCGCAACGAACTTGGTATGACACCGCTAAAGCCTGAGTTAACTAAGATTGATGCCATTGAAGACTACACCGACCTTGCTGAGTATTTCGCTTATGCAGCTCGCTATGGCTACGGTACGCCGTTCAGCCTAACTCAATACCCTGATCTTAAGTCGCCAAAAGAATATTTGATGTACACGTGGCAGTCGGGCTTAGGCCTTCCTGAGCGCGAGTACTACTTCAAGGACGACGAAACATCACAAACCATTCGCGATGCCTACGTTAAACATATTCAAACCATGTTTGAGCTGGCGGGTTTCGACGCGCCTAAAGAAAGTGCGGATATGCTGTTCGCACTTGAGACTAAAATTGCTCAGCTACATATGAAAAAAGAGCAGGCCCGTAACTTTGCTGCCAACTATAACAAACTGACAATTGAAGAACTTAAAGCGTTAATGCCTAAGTTCGACTGGGACGCTTATCTTACTGAAGCAGACATTAGCGACATTCCTTCGCTAGGCATCCTGCAAAAAGACTACATGCAAAACATTGATGGCGTTATTGCAGAAACCTCACTGGAAGATTGGAAAACGTTCCTTAAGTGGGGCTTGTTAAATGCTTCAGCCAGTCGCTTAAATGCCGAGCTTGATGAAGCAAACTTCAATTTCTACAGCAAAGTGCTTCGCGGTGTTGAAGAGCAACAGCCACAATGGCGTCGTGCAGTAAGCCTTTCAAATGCTCATGTAGGCGAGCTAATCGGTAAGGTTTATGTAAAACAGCACTTCCCGCCTGAAGCAAAAGATCGCATGATGGAAATGGTTAATAACCTGTTGTTAGCTTACAAAGAAAGTATCGAAAATCTTGATTGGATGACAGATGAAACCCGTGCACAAGCACTAGACAAGCTATCTAAGTTTACCGTGAAAATTGGTTACCCAGACCAGTGGAGAGACTATTCAGCTCTGACAGTTAATGCCAGTGACCTGTTTGGAAACCTTAAGCGTTCTTCGGACGTGCTGTACGAAGAAATGCTTAAGAAACAAGGCGGCCCAGTGTGGACCCATGAATGGGGCATGACACCACAAACTGTTAATGCTTACTACAACCCACCGCTAAACGAAATTGTATTCCCTGCGGCTATCCTTCAACCTCCGTTCTTTGACATGAACGCCGAAGACGCGGTTAACTACGGTGGCATTGGCGCGGTAATTGGTCATGAAATTGGCCATGGTTTTGATGATTCAGGGTCAACCTTCGACGGTGACGGCGTTCTGCGAAACTGGTGGACTGATGAAGATCGCGGCGAGTTTGAAGCACGCACTGCGAACTTGATTGAACAGTATAACCAGTTTGAGGTTCTGCCTGACTTGCACGTAAACGGTGAATATACCCTAGGTGAAAACATCGGCGACCTTGGCGGAATCAGCATCGCACTTAAAGCTTACCACCTGTCTCTTGATGGTGAAGAAGCCCCTGAACTAGACGGTTTCACTGGCGACCAGCGTGTATTCATTGGTTACGGCCAGGTTTGGGCAAGCAAATATCGCGAAGAGGCGTTGCGCAGCCAAGTACAAACCGATACCCATTCACCTACGAAGTTCCGCACTAACGGTGCTGTTCGCAACGTACCTGAATTCTACGAAGCGTTTAACGTGACCGAAGAAGATGCGTTGTATTTACCACCAGAAGAACGCGTAAAAATTTGGTAATTCGCGCACATTGAATAGCGCATATAAAATTCGATAGCTAAAGCCCCATGTTTGCTTCACCAAACTGGGGCTTTTTTTGTCGTGTTGAAGTGTATGACCGAGCAGTTTCAAAAAGGCTAAATATGAATGTAAGAACAACTATTGTCTTTAGCAGCTTAGCGTTGATTTACCTGGCAACGCTGCCGCTTACCCCCTACGTGGCGCAATTCTTACCCAAAGCCCTGCCTATTGTGGTACTGGCAGTTTTCGCCTATACAAAACTTAGCGCCATGCCGCGATACATGGTGTTGGCGGCGTTACTTTTTAGTCTTGCCGGAGATGTTAGTCTGGCCTTGCCCTTTGCTGATAGTTTTATTACTGGCTTGGCGTGCTTTTTTGTTGCCCATTTAACGTATGCTATGTGTTTTGCGTTGCTGCATCGCCGCCTACAAGAAACGCCCGGCGACCATATCATTTCACGCAAACCAAAGTGGTTCATTAGTATTATTATGATTAGCTTTGCCGTAATGATGGCAGTGCACATTCTGCCAGCGTCGAAAGCCTTATTTTACCCTGTAGTCGCCTATATTAGCGTAATCACACTGATGGGTTTAACCGCAGTGTGGTTGGCTCAAACTAAGCTGATCGTAACCGGTGCGTTATTTTTTGTGATATCAGATGCCATTCTCGCCCAGTCGGTTTTCAAAACCCCGCTTCCACTGTCTACCATTTGGGTAATGACAACTTACTATGGTGCCCAATATTGCTTAACCATGGGGCTGGTTGATGGTTTTTTGAGAAAAGAGAATAGGCAGGAAGAGATTGGTCAGACCTAGTTAGACAACGACGTTAAAACGTCTATCGCCAAGTCGGCTTTTTCAGCTGGCACGAAAATATGGTCGTGATAATAAGCGGCCACCACGTTGGCGCTAATTCCTGCCTTACCCAGTGCGGTGGACATAGCTGCAGTCATGCCTACCGCTTCCAAACTAGAATGCACTTCACAGGTTATACAGCGGTAATAACCTTCAAATTGCAGATTAGCTTTCTCGGCTGCGGCAACCGGAAGAATAAGGGTGGTGCCCTCGCGTTCTTGAAACATCCCCTTAGCTACTGAAATTAACGCACTAGTTAATCTGTCAGCAGGCAAGGTAGTAAAAACGTAATTTTCACTACTCGCCACAGGATTCAGATTTTTCAGTAACACGCTCAAGTCAGTTTCAGCGACCACACTCACCTTCCATTGAATAACGTCAGTACTTAGATCTAAGAGCGCATATTAAAGCTTTCGGGCTCTAATACGCTTTCCTTTAATCTTACCTTCTCTAAAGTGCGCCATGGCTTTTTTCACGCTTCGCGTTTTCACTGCGACAAAACTCATGCTGTTCTGAACTTTAATTTTGCCCAAGTCGTCGCCAGGAATGCCCGCATCTTTGGTAAGTGCACCCACCAGATCGCCTGGGCGAAGCTTTTCTTTTTTACCCGCGCTTAGTGAAATACAGGTAAATTCAGGCTGAGTAATTTTGTTTTTATGAAAACGCAGGCTTTGTGCGCCTTTAAGTGGAATATCGCTTTCTTGCAATACTTCTATTTTTCGCAAGAAGTGCTCTTCGTCATCGCTGACTAGCGTTACCGCCATGCCCTGTGCGCCTGCTCGCGCCGTGCGACCAATGCGGTGAATATGGGTTTCCGGCTCTTCACTTACCGTATAATTAATTACGCAGGCAACATCATCAATATCCAGCCCTCGCGCAGCTACATCGGTGGCAACAAGTACTTGTAGCGCATCGCTGGCGAACTGCATTAGCACCGATGTGCGTTGATGCTGTTCCAAGTCCCCCTGAAGTCCAGCTGCGCTAAAGCCATCTTCGATAAGCTCCTCAACCACTTCATTTACCTGAACCTTGCGGTTACAAAATACAATGGCATTTTTAGGTTGGTAGTGGGTAAGTACCGCTTTAAGCGCCTGAGTGCGTGTGTGCGGGAGCACGTTGTAGCCCAATTGGGTGATAGCGGGTTTACTGTCTTGAGACTCAACTTTACAGGTTACCGGGTTGTGCAGGTACTGCTTGGCTACACGCTCAATTTGTTCCGTAAAGGTTGCAGAAAACAATAGGGTTTGCACTTGTTTTGGCGTTTGACCGAAAATAATGCGTAAATCGTCTTCAAAGCCCATATCTAACATGCGATCGGCTTCATCGAGGACACGCAACTTTACGTTACTTAGGTCAATTCGACGCTTTTCCACATGGTCCATTACGCGACCCGGCGTGCCCACAATGATGTGCGGGCTATGTTTCAGTGACTGAATCTGCGGCCCCATAGGCTGGCCACCACATAACGTGGTCACTTTAATATTACCGATGTTCTTAGCCGCCGAACGGCACTGCTGAGCCACTTGATCAGCAAGCTCTCGGGTAGGACAAAGTATGATGGCCTGCGTGGTAAAATCATTCACTTCTACGTGCTGTAAGGCAGGAATTACAAAGCACAGAGTCTTGCCGCTGCCCGTCTGCGCTTGGCCTATCACATCTTTCCCCTGCAACGCCTCAGGGAGCGATTGTGCCTGTATAGGGGAAAGTTGGTAAATGCCTTGTGAGTCTAGCGCCTTGGTGATGGCAGGGTTTATATCTAAGTGCTTAACTGTTTCAACTGTCATTAATTTGGGTTCCAAAGGTGCACTACACCATGTTCGGTATGATGAGCTATGCCGTATTCTTGGGACACCATGTCACTCCAGGAAGAAAGCTGCTCATTAAACTTGTCACTCATTTTCACACCGGCCGCCGCTAACTTGAGCTTCTCTAAAACTAAAACACAGGTGTCTTTCTTTGACAGTGCTAGGTAGGCCGTTGAAATGTCGTATTTACTCGATAGGGTTATTGTCTCACATTTAAATTGTTTTGGGTTACATCCAAAGTCAATTGCCCCCTGAGAACCGAAAATAGTATCAATTTCGTTGTTGATCAGTGCATCCACTAATGCCTGCCACGAATCATAGGCTTTTACTTTGAAGCCATGCTCTATCGCAACGTTATAGCGATAGTCTTCCAATAAGGTACCAACCCTAAAGTTCTTTGGTACGTTGGCAAAGGATTCAAAATAGGGCTTATCGATGCCGTACAGTCCATGAAGGTTTCTTGATACCGGCGTTACCCAGTGAAACACGCTTTCTCTTTCATGCGTGCGAATTACTGAGAATACCAATACGTTAGACTTGGTCATTGCTTCCTTTGCAATACGTTCCCATGGCGCGGAAAGGATATTCTGCTTTAGCGTCATCTCATCTAATATGTCTCTGACCAAGTCTGCAGCAATACCTTTAAGCTTTCCTCGCTCTCCCACCTCTGAAAAAAGTGGCACAATGTCGGCGATGACCCAAAGATTGTCGGTATTAGCATGCAGCTCACCTGCTAAGCTTAGTGTTCCAAAAGTAAGTATTGTGGCCGGGAAAGATGCTTTCAGTACATCCCGCATTGCGCTAGCAAGCAATGTGAAGTCATCTGAACCTTTGTATTGAGCAATCAGTTCGCTCAACCGCTCTGCAATATCGGCAGAACCTTCACTTTTGCTCAGTGCGATATAGCTCACTGCTATTGTCGTCGCCTGACTGCCCGCATTCGGCGTACAACGAACATTATTTCCACATTCAAAGGCAAATAGCGGCGTGATCCAATAATAACTATCTTCGTTATTTTCATCTCTGATCAAATTGATAAGGACGTCGGCACTATTCGATAAAGTGTTAGTAGCAGGCGTTAAATCAATGCCATTTTTTGATAAGGCATTTTTAAACACTGTGAGTGAGTAAGATTGAATACTCTGCTTCTCAGAGGGAGAAAGGGTACTTGGTAAATCGGGGGCGTGAGAGTAAGAGAATGCTTGTGCCCAAGTGGATGAACTCCACAGGGCACATAAACAGACAATAACAACAAAAACTACGCTTGAAATGCCTTTTCTAATTTCCACTGCAACGTTTGCCCCGCATAAAATGGAACCATATCGGTGCCATCAGCTAGGGTTACTTGTTCTGGCACCGTCCACGACTCTTTCACTAATGTCATTGTAGTCGTATTTCGTGGTAAACCATAAAAATCTGCACCGTAATGGCTAGCAAATCCTTCAAGCTTATCTATTGCGCCTAGCTGCTCGAACACTTCGGCATAAAGCTCAATTGCAGACCATGCGCTATAACAACCCGCGCAGCCGCAAGCATTTTCTTTTTTATGTTTTGCATGAGGTGCCGAGTCGGTACCTAGGAAGAATTTTTTGTTGCCGCTTGCCACCATATCGCGCAACGCTTTCTGATGCGTGTTGCGTTTTAGCACTGGCAAGCAATAGTTATGAGGGCGTACGCCGCCAACCAGTAAATCGTTGCGATTTAACAATAAGTGCTGAGGGGTAATGGTGGCTCCAACAAATTCGCTGGCGCCCGCTACGAAGCTTGCGGCATCTGCTGTTGTAATATGCTCAAACACCACTTTCAGCTTAGGGAATGCGTCAACGATAGGCCCTAAATGGGTATCAATGAACACTTTTTCACGGTCAAAAATATCAATGTGATGTTCGGTCACCTCACCATGAATTAGCAACAATAAGCCTTGCTCTTGCATGGCTTGAAATACAGGGTATAAAGCCTGAATGCCTTTTACAGCCGCATCTGAGTTAGTAGTGGCCCCTGCAGGATATAGCTTACACGCAGTTACGCCCGCTTGTTTTGCATCGATAATGTCTTTAGGTGTAGTTTGATTAGTAAGGAATAAGGTCACTAATGGCTCAAAGCTACTGCCTTTAGGTCGCGCAGCTTCAATTCGCCCTTTGTACGCCACGGCCATTTCAGCATTAACCACCGGTGGTACAAGGTTTGGCATAACAATAGCGCGCTGGAAACAACGTGCGGTTGCAGGCACTGTTTCAGCTAGCATTTCGTTATCGCGAAAGTGAAGGTGCCAATCGTCTGGCGTAGTAATGGTGAGCGTTTGCATGCCTTGTCTCTCTTAGTACTTATTCAAACAGAGGGGAAGATGCGCGCAATAATAGCACAATTCCCATTTTGCGCGCAGAACAACTCGCTCGAAAGTGGCTATGAATTCTCTTCGCCGTGCTCTACCCAAATAAGCTTGCTAACGTCGTACCCAGCCGATGTCGCTTTTTCTAGTAAACGGGTGCGGACTTCATCTGAAATAGAAGGTGTTCGCGCTAAAATCCAAAGGTAGTCTTTATCTGGGCCTGTTATCAAAGCATATTGATAACCTTCTTTATCTAGCTCCATAATTACATAGCTAGCGTAAAATGGGCCAAAGAACGATACTTTCAGATGCCCTGTCGTTTCAGACTCTACAAAATACGCTTTGCCCTCGGCTTCATCCCATGCATTTTCTTCTACTGAAAAACCGCGATTAATTACCTTAACCCCTCCGTCATCGCGCATGCTATAGGTTGCCGTAACTTCGCTTAATCCTTCTTCGAAGCTATGGTCAAAGCGCGCTATTTCATACCACTTCCCTAAATAACGAGGAAGCTCAAAGCCTTCAACCGGCACTACCTTGTCAGGTACGCCAGTACAGCCAGACAAGCCCACACACACCATACCCGCCATAATCATTGAAACTAACTGCTTAAACATATGCCCTCTTTTCCTTGAACTCAGCTTTTAAAAAGCCCACTGATTGATTTAAATACACGCCTACATCGCAAAAATGATCTTTATCGGTGCTGCAACACCATAAACCTTCAAGCTAGGCTAACGGTCGACAGTAAAAATACGCTCGCCTAATCAGACTTTTCTTATCGCTTGGACCATATTACAGTGCTTTTAAAACAAGCCTTGAGCTAATACAGGCCCTGCCCACTCGATATTCTCAAACAGGGAGAAAATGACATGAATGCACACTTTCCACACGCAAGCCGCCTAATATATGGATGCATGGGCTTAGGTGGCGGTTGGAACGACAAACCGGCAACCAAAGCCGATATAAGCCAAGCAAGAAGCATCATCGATACTGTACTGAGTTTAGATATTAATGTGTTTGATCATGCTGATATTTATACGTTCGGCAAAGCCGAAACGGTTTTTGGTGAAGCGCTCAAGCAAGCGCCCGAATTAAAAGACAAAATGATTATCCAATCTAAATGTGCAATACGATTTGAGGATGATTTAGGACCAAAGCGTTACGACTTTTCAGCAAATCACATTCACACGTCGGTTGAAGGCATTCTCTCTAGATTAGGAATAGAACAGCTTGATATACTGCTGCTGCATCGTCCAGATCCACTTATGGAGCTAGACGAAGTCGCCGGTACACTGAAGCTGCTTCAGCAGCAAGGTAAAATAAAGCATGTTGGCGTTTCAAACATGCATGGTCACCAAATTAATTACCTGCAGTCTGCACTTTCCACACCTATTGTTGCCAACCAACTTGAAATGAGCCTTGGCTTTAGAGACTGGTTAGAAGACGGCATTACTACCAACAGTGCTGCTAATCGCGATACAGGTTATGCGCCCGGCACACTTGAATACTGCATGATGAACAACGTGCAACTTCAGGCATGGGGAAGCTTGGCACAAGGTAGATACACAGGTGCAAAAGTTGAAAATAGTAATGACCGTGCAACAGCAGACTTAGTGGCTCAACTTGCAGGTGAATATCAAACTACGCCTGAAGCGATTGTTTTGGCCTGGTTGATGCGACATCCTGCCAACATTGCGCCCGTTTTGGGCAGTACCAATATTGACAGAATTAAAGCAAGCCAAAAGGCTGAAGATGTTCATTTAAGTCGAGAGCACTGGTACAAGTTATTTGAGGCTGCTCGCGGTCAAGAGATGCCGTAAGCATAAATATTAAGGAAATTAAGATGCTGAAAGGCTTTCACCACGTTGCTATCATTTGTAGTGACTACCCTCGCTCAAAGACGTTTTACACGGACGTGTTGGGCTTCTCGATTATTGATGAAAACTACCGTGAAGCCAGAGACTCTTACAAATGTGACCTCGCGTTACCTGATGGCAGTCAGATTGAGCTTTTTTCGTTTCCGGGGGCACCGCAAAGACCGTCGCGCCCAGAAGCGCAAGGACTTAGGCACTTAGCGTTCAAGGTGGACAACCTTGATGAAATGATTAACCACCTAACGAATAAGCGAGTTGAATGCGAGCCAGTGAGAACCGATGAATACACCGGCAAACGCTTTACATTTTTCCAAGATCCTGACGGTTTACCCCTAGAGCTATACGAAATCTAAAAATCGCGAAGCCGTAATAGAAAAATGCCGAATAAGGGGTCTCTTAGTCGGCATTTTTATCAATAGCGATACAAACTTTTATTGGTCGAGCATCCTGACTTCCCGCTGCGGGAATGGTATTTCAATATCATGCTGCTGAAGGGCATTGAAAATGGCTTGGTTTAGTGCATAGCGCACTTCGAAATGCCTTACAGCTGGCGCCCAAACCCGAATACCAAAGTTAATACTGCTGTCGCCAAAATTATCTACACCAATGGCGGGTGACTTTTCTTCGCTGACTCCATCTACCGTTTCAACAGCCTTGCGAATCACATCGATTACCTCATCGACCTTACTGGAATAGGCAACGCCAATTTCAAGTTCAATCAACATGTTCTCTGCAGAATTATGCAAGATTTCACCGACTATCAGTTTGTTGGGTATTTGGATGTGAACATTGTCTTCGTCAATAAGAATGGTATAGGGCAACATGACTTGATCGACCACCCCTGCAACACCACGCACGCGGATAGTGTCGCCAACAACGAAAGGACGGGTAATAATTATGGTAAAGCCAGCGGCATAATTGGCCAACATACCTTGAATAGCTAAACCTGCACCTAAACCTACAGCACCTACGGCGGCTATAAGTGGGGTTACGCTAATGCCCACATTACCTAATGCTATAATTATTACGATACCCAATACCACTAGCTTGCTGGCACCGCCGGTAAAGCGGCTCAGCGTAATATCGATATTTCTGCTGACCATCAGGTTTTCAACCATGTGGCCTATTTTATTGGCCACCCACCAGCCAAGCAGAAAAATAATGATGGCGCCTACAATTTGGAAACTGTAGGTCACTGCAAATTCTACGAGAGTGTCGTAAAGGGCTTGCGCTTGTTTTAACTCATCCATGGAACGTGATTAGACTAGAAACTGATAGGAATAACCGAAGCTTAAACAACAACGTGAGGAAAAACCAGTGCCGAGAGCAAGCCCGGCACGTTACGGTTTTAAGGAATAAAGAGCGAGCATTGCATTTAGTTGGCGTATTCGCTTGCCTCAATTTCCGCTAAACGTTCTTTGGTAGGGTTCTTAATGTAGTTATACACCAAGCCAACAAAGAGCACGGCAGCAAAACCCGTGGCTACCATAAAGCCATACTTGGCGTCGCCACCGTTGGCGTCGCTCACCAGGCCCATGATGAAAGGCCCTGCGGCCGCACCTGCTGCGGTGAAGAACAAGATTACTCCGGCTACGCTTCCGTGTTGATGTTTTGGGAAACAGCTTATGCCTTTTGAGTTAAAGGTAGGATAAATTACTGACATAAAAATGCCCGTTAGCGGGAATAGAAACAACGCAAGCTGTTTTCCGCCCCACAGACCAAGACCGAAACACAGTACAATAGCACCAGTGAACACCATAAGAACCAATGCCCAGTTGAAGTGAGACATCATCCAGATGCCTACGAAACGCCCTGCAGCACGAAGGATAAAGAATGCCGTTACCGAGTATATTGCAAGGGTCTGAGAGAAGCCTTCAGTATAACAATCGTAGGTCGCTTTAAGCGTAGTCGCATCGCACACTAAATAACTCGGCATCCACACATAAATGGCGCTTTCTGCGGCGACATATAAAAACGCGCCTACTGAAAATCCTAAAGCATAGGGGTTTTTCACTAAACTTAAGCTCTGCGCTATCGATACTTTCTTTTCACCTGAGGCTGTATCTCGAGTGTAAGCGGGGTATTTCACCAGCAAAGCACCGATTATAAGTAGCGTACAAACACCACCAGCGATTACATAAAGCCACTGCCATGCAACGCCTTGATGAATAAGATAAGCGACAATAAGAGGCCCGATAATTGCGCCAACGCCAAAGAAGGCTTCTGCTCCATTCATAGTTGCTGTGTGCTGCTTGGTCGATGTTGAAATATCACCGATGAGCGCCAGCGCACCTGTTTTAAAGATACCCACGGCAACACCAGATAAGCTCATTAAACTTACAATCAACACAAAGTCGTTAGCAATTAAGAAGCTGTAGCATGCAAGGCCAAACAACGCTAAACCAATGATAATGGTAGGCTTGCGGCCTAACTTATCAGCCAAAAAACCAAGGAATAGACCCGATAAGGCAATACCTAACATGGGGAGTGAATGCATTAAGCTTGCTTGAGCATTGGTGACAGAGAACGCCACTTTCACTTCTTTGATTATCTCGCCTACCGAGTCTGACGTCATCGCAAACATCATAAACATTAGGTAGGTTAGCCATCTGATAATTCTGCTACTAGGATCATGATTGGGCATAGTCTGTCTCACAAGCACGGTATGAAAGGCCTTGTTCCGCCCTTCTAAACTTCACAAAAACACGTTGATCATTGCACGCATTCAGTAGGTCAAAAATAACGATGTAATAAACTTGATAAATGAGCTTAATCGTTTAAGATAAAAGTTAACAGAATTTAAAAAGCCTGTAAACCTGTTAATTAGGATAGGTTGTATGACGCACCTAAGCGTCGCACTTTGGAGTTTTCTATGAGCTATGCTGCTGACAGTGGTGTATGTTTAGACCGAATCTTGGCATCAACCGATTTATCTGGCCTAAGTAAGAAAGATGCAACAACTTTTACGCGTCGCTTGAAGGAACATTTTCCTCGTCTTTTTGACAAATATACCTACGTTTATGGGCACCAGTATGACTGCTACTTTCATTTACAAAAACTGGTTGAAATATTAAGAGACGGGTTAAAAAGCCGTAAACCAGCCCTCAAAAAGCTTGATAATGAAAGGTTAAAAAACCCGCTTTGGTATCGCGATGAACAGCAAGTCGGCATGGCCTGCTATGTTGACCTGATGGGCCCCACTCTGAATGACTTGCATGACAAAATTCCCTACTTTAAGTCTTTAGGCGTTACCTATGTGCACTTAATGCCTTTATACGATGCGCCCAAAGGGGATAGCGATGGAGGATATGCTGTGTCGGATTATCGCAAGGTTAATCCAACGCTAGGCACAGTGAAAGACCTGGAAAAGCTTGCTTCAGCACTTCAGAAAGAGGGAATAAACCTTGTTCTCGACTTTGTGTTCAATCATACCTCTGACGAGCACGCTTGGGCGAAAGCTGCACTGGCTGGTGAGAAGCAGTTTCAAGACTACTACTACCTTTTCGATGACAGAACCATTCCCGATCAGTACGAACATACTTTAAGAGAAATATTTCCCCAGGTAAGAAGAGGTAGCTTTACCTTTAATGAACAGATAGAAAAATGGGTATGGACGACATTTAACAGCTTTCAATGGGATTTAAACTACAGTAATCCTGAGGTGTTTAACGCTATCACGTCTGAAATGTTGTTTCTGGCCAATATAGGTAGCGCTGCACTGCGTTTAGATGCGTTGGCCTTTATTTGGAAAGAGCTTGGTACTAACTGCGAAAATCAGGAAAAGGCCCATGTTCTTATACAAGCGTTCAACTGTTGCTTACAAATTGTAGCGCCTGCCGTGGTCTTTAAGTCAGAAGCCATCGTGCACCCTGACGAAGTACTTAAGTACATCGACAAAGATGAGTGTCAGCTATCCTACAACCCTTTGCTAATGGCACTGCTGTGGAATTCGTTAGCCACGCGTAAAACCCGTTTGCTTACGCGCTCAAT
This sequence comes from Alteromonas sp. R7, assembly GCF_055755235.1. Classification (NCBI taxonomy): domain Bacteria; kingdom Pseudomonadati; phylum Pseudomonadota; class Gammaproteobacteria; order Alteromonadales; family Alteromonadaceae; genus Alteromonas; species Alteromonas sp. R7. The sequence continues at coordinate 226,552 of NZ_JBVTQX010000005.1, forward strand.
GAAAAAGAGCTTCTCTATTTCTGAGAACTGCACATGGGTGAACTACGTGCGATGCCACGACGATATCGGATGGACCTTCGACGACGCGGTAGCCAACGAACTGGGTATTAACGCATTCGATCACCGCCATTTTCTTAATCAATTTTATACCGGTCGTTTTGAAGGAAGTTTTGCCAACGGCGTGCCGTTTGCTGAAAACCCTTCTAACGGCGATTGTCGTGTGTGTGGTTCACTGGCCTCTTTATGTGGGCTAGAAGGCGCACTTAAATCCAACGATTCAAAAGGCATTGATGACGCTGTGAAACGAATGATGCTGCTTTACGGTATCACCTTTAGCATTGGAGGTATTCCGCTACTTTACTCAAGTGATGAAGTAGGCAAGCTTAATGACTACAGCTATCGATTTGATGACACCAAAAAGCACGACGACAGATGGGTAAACCGAATTGCTGTTACCCGCGCAGATACGGAATTGGCGCTAGGAAACACGTCGCCTGCCAACCCTACAGAGACTGCGAGCCTTCGCGTGTTTAACGGATTGCGCAAAATGATAGCAATTAGAAAGCAAAATGCGATTTTCGGGCAGTCTAGCACCCAAATTTTAGATGCCGATAACCATCATTGCTTTGCTTTTCTTCGGGAAAATACACAGGGTCACAAGCTGCTTGTGATATGTAACTTCAGTGAGCACCCTCAGACCATTCAGCGTAGCCTTTTGGCAACACTAAAGGGCGCATCAAGCCGAGATTTGCTAACTGATGAAACGGTCGAAATGAATGCATCACCACTATTGCTTGAGCCTTTTCAACAAATGTGGCTTCTTACTGATTAGAGCTCGAGCTTTCGTCATATCTTGCTAATTGCTGTTTGAAAAGTGGTTAGCAAGTTATCCGCGGCTTAGTCGCCAAATTAATTATCTTTACTGCCAGTGACTTATCGAATAAGTCATTTTTTCACAGGCACACCAATAAATACCCACTATACTTTTTATAGTGAATAGATAGTTCACGTAGCTTCCGCATAACTTTGGTAGCTTGGCCTGTGTTTGACTGGCTCTCAAACTGATTGACGCGGAAGTAGCACTCTTCTTGTTGTGTGTGGTTTGTTTCTTGCTTCACGCAGAAGTATTACACAGCGGGATTCGACTTATGTCATATGGATATGTTTAACATGGTAACGGATAAAACGATGCAAAGTGATAGTGCTTTGGAATACATGTGCCCGTATTGCGGCGCAATAAATGACTTCCAGTTAGAAACAGTTCGCGACATGTATCACGAACAGCATGAATCTTGTGGGTGCTGCAATAAAGTACTCAGTTTAACGGCGGCCGATGGTATTGGTGGCCGTATCAATTTGATTGTCGATTCACTGGATGCAGAGCTTGTTATCAAATAAAGCGCATTGGAAAGCGTAGCAAAATGTTAGCAAACAAAAAGCCGCTTCATGAGCGGCTTTTAAAGTTCTTGAATAAAGTTCCGATGCAGGAATTTCAACAAGCATCAACTACCGAAAGAACTCTCGTTTCAATTCATTATCAGTGAGGAAACGGCCGCCGAGCGCAGACGTTTTCGTATATGAATTAGTATCACGGATCCCTCTCGCCTTAACGCAATAGTGCGTGGCGTTAATGCTCACCGCTACGTCTTCAGTATTGGTCAACGTCTGCAACGCAACTAACACTTGTTGAGTTAAACGCTCTTGTACCTGTGGACGTTGAGCAAAGAAACCCACAAGACGGTTAATCTTTGAAAGGCCGATTACTGTATCTTTTGGAATATAAGAAACGGTTGCCGTGCCATCAATAGTAACAAAGTGGTGTTCGCAGGTGCTGGTCAGGCTTATATCAGATACCTGTACAGGCTGGTCAATCTGCATTTTGTTTTCAATGGCAGTAATCTTAGGAAATTTGCGGTAGTCCAATCCACCGAAGATTTCATTAACATACATTTTAGCGATTCGCGTGGGCGTATCACACAAACTGTCGTCAGTTAGATCAAGGCCAAGCGTGTCCATTACGTCACGCATAGCACTTTCAATTCGTTTGCGCTTTTGCTCGTCAGTAAGACCATTAGCCACCATAGGTGTTTCTAAACCTTTAGCTTCTAATGCTTCTCGTACACGTTGTGCTGGCTCTGAAATAGAGGGGTCTAGTGCGTCGCGCACAATTACCGCTTCTTTTGCTAACATTACTTTATCCGTAGTTACTTCTTTTTTGATCTTGTACGAGCATGAGTTCGTTACAGATCGATTACTTGGCAACATGACTTTTATTTAATGTCATTGCTACCGACTGTGCATTTGGCACAGAATAATAAAACCGTTACCTTTTACGAAAGAAGGACATCATCTTGAATTCACCTGTGTTAATTACAGGCGCAAGCCAACGTTTAGGCTTAGCTATGGCCAATAGTTTACTTGACCAGGGCCACCACGTTGTCGTGACTTATCGAACACTTCGTCCAAGTATTTCAATGCTTGAGGATAAAGGTGCTACAGTCTTACAGGCGGATTTTAGCACTGAGGCGGCTATTGATCGAGCAATTGATGAGATTAAGGCAATCAGTAAAACCTATCGAGCGGTGATCCACAACGCGTCAGATTGGGCGCAAGAAAAAGATAACCATGACAAGCATAGCTTGATTGAACGAATGATGTTGGTCCATGCTGTTGCCCCTTACCGCATAAACTTGGCACTTGAAAAGGCTCTTTGTGATTGCGACGTTCAATCTGACATTATTCATATGACTGACTACGTTCAAGAAACAGGCAGCGAGAAACACATGGCTTATGCGGCAAGTAAGGCAGCCCTGCACAACCTGACCCTATCATTTGCTAAGAAGCTCGCACCAAAGGTAAAAGTAAATAGCATTGCCCCAGCTTTGCTTATGTTCAATGAGGGTGATGACGAAGCTTATAAGCAAAAAGCGTTAGAAAAATCACTATTAGAGATAGTACCGGGGGCGCAAGAGGCCGTGAAAGCCGTGAACTATTTATTTGATAGTGACTATGTGACAGGGCAAACCCTTCACCTCAACGGTGGGCGGCATTTGAAATAAAAACCGCCCCCTTTTCGTTCATTTCAGTTTTCCTTATGGCTTAAAGTAATCGTCACCGCCAATTAATTTCATCGCCATTTGCCTTGGTCTCATGCTGAGGCATGGCTATAATCCGAACCCTATTTCGTAGCTATTTGGAATTTTACTATGCACGGCAACCGTACTATGGCGCCTGAATGGCATAACATTGATGCTGTTATGTTAGCGTGGCCTCATGCGCAAACCGACTGGGCTCCATGGTTAGAAGACGCGAGAGCGACGTATCTGAACGTGATTGCTGCAGTAAACCGCAACGATGCGGGTGTGATTTTATTATGTGCGCCGAGTGACGTAGACGATCTTAATTCTCGTTTACCAGAGAACGCTCGAGTGCTTATTGTTCCTGCCTCATTTAACGACACATGGATGCGCGACTACGGCTTCATCACTTGTAAAGACAGTGAAGGCAATGGCTCGCCGGTAGAATTTCGCTTTAACGGTTGGGGCAAAAAGTTTAACGCCGCTGAAGATAATCTGGCGAATCAGCGTTATCTTGCCAGCATGTGTAAATCTGTACTTCGCAGCAGCCCAATTGTGGCAGAAGGTGGCGCGCTGGAAATTGATGAAGGCGGACACCTATTAAGTACTGCCCAGTGTTTACTTAACCCTGAACGTAACGGTGATATGTCGTTAAGTGCTTACGAAGATGCATTTAAAGATATGCTAGGCTGCAGCAAAGTTACTATTTTGCAACATGGTCATTTAGAAGGCGATGATACTGACGGTCACATCGACACATTAGTGCGTTTCACGCCGAACAAAGGCCTAGTGATCCAGGCGTGTAACAACCGTCCTAATGACAGTCACTTTGAAGGGTTGAAAGCGTTGTGCGACGAGTGCGCCCTTGAGCTGCCTGAGCATGAACAGTTTCATCTGCCGCTGCCTAATATTGTAAATGACGAAGGGGACCGCCTGCCGGCATCGTACGCAAATTACTTAATTTGTAACAACGCAATATTATTGCCTGTTTACGGTGAAGAGGAAGACGCAGAAGCCATTGAGACTGTACAAAGAGCACATCCCAATCATATTGTTGAACCAATCGATTGCAGTGTACTCGTAAGACAATACGGCAGCTTGCATTGCATTTCCATGCAGGTTCCCACAAATACATTAAAAGATTCGATTATCACCACCTTAAAGAAAGGAGTGTCATTACATGCGCCCAGCTAAGCTAAAAGTGGGTCTGGTACAACAGGCCGTTGCCGATAACGATAAAGCAACGAACTGGAATAAAAGTGCCGAGCAAATTGCCAAATTAGCCGCTGAAGGATGCGAGTGTATTTTGCTTCAAGAACTACACAGCACCCTGTATTTTTGCCAGCAAGAAGATACTGACGCCTTTGATTTGGCTGAACCAATTCCTGGACCTGCGACAGAATTTTTTGGTGAACTAGCCGAAAAACACAATATCGTGTTGGTGACATCTTTATTTGAAAAGCGCGGTTCAGGTTTGTATCACAACACCGCAGTCGTGTTCGACCGCAGTAAAGAAATTGCGGGCAAATATCGTAAAATGCATATTCCTGATGACCCAGGCTTTTACGAGAAGTTTTACTTCACACCGGGCGATATGGGCTTCACGCCTATTGAAACCAGCGTAGGTAAACTTGGCGTATTGGTGTGTTGGGACCAGTGGTATCCAGAAGCGGCGCGCCTAATGGCGATGGCAGGTGCGGACTTGTTGTTCTACCCTACCGCAATCGGCTGGGATTTAACTGACACAGAAGAAGAACGTACCCGTCAGCATGGTGCATGGGAAACCATTCAGCGCTCTCACGCTGTGGCAAACTCAGTACCGGTTATCGTGGCAAACCGCACTGGATTTGAAGCGTCACCTGTTGAAGGTGATCCAGGTATTCAGTTCTGGGGACAAAGCTTTGTAGCAGGCCCGCAAGGTGAGATTTTGGCCAAAGCCGAAGCTGAAGGTGAAACCACGCTAACCGTAGAGCTTGATATGGAACGTACCGAACAGGTGAAGCGCATTTGGCCTTACTTCCGCGACCGCCGCATAGACGCCTACGACGAACTAACCAAGCGCTGGCGCGACTAACCCGAATAATGGGGTCAGAGTACATTATTTGAAACAATGGGGTCAGTGTACATTTTCCGAGACAAATCTATGTCACAAAATGTACTCTGACCCCTTTTTTAATTCTGCCGCGGTGGAAATGTACTCTGACCCCATTTTGGTGGTTCATACTTTAAATATAATCTTGTCGTAGAGCATGAATACCTGTCGTGAGCGTTTGGGCAGAAGCGTTAGCATTACCTCTTCATCTATATCCAGCCCACCAGTGAACTGACCAAAGGCTGGCATCACAAATACATTTTCGTTGTTAGTAAAGCATTTGCCTGAGTAACGGCGGCGAGTAATGGTTGTGCGCTTTTTGGGGTGATAATGGCCAATAACCTGAGCACGAGTTTCACTCGTTTCTACTTCGTGCCTGAATACCATATTATCTAACACTATTTCAAAACACGGCGTACCCGGTATGCCGTCGGGTAAATCTGGGTCATGATTACCTTCTACCCACATCCACTCGTTCACATTGTCAACAAGCCTACATAAGTGCTGACGGTCCTCAGTGGTCATGCGCGACATGCTGTGTTTGTCGTGAAAGCTGTCACCTAAGCTGATTACTCGCAGTGGCTTGTAATCATCGATGATGCTCTCTAATCGCGTTAACGTAGCGGTGGAATCCAAGCTCGGCAACGGGTTCGCATAACTGCGTAAATAACTGCCTTTTTCTAAGTGGAGATCAGACACTACAAGCCAATCGCATGCGGGTAAATACGCCACACCGCGCGCGTCTAACAGCCACAAGTAGTCTGCATATTTTGTGATAGTGATGTGGCGCTGGCTTACTTTTTCGGTTAGCCACGCGTCAGTTATTGCCAAAATTTCCTCTTTTGCTCTTCGTTTGTGATTTTTTATTATCGGTTTGAAACCGCTCGTTAATTTTGCGGGACTACGCTTCGTAGCCTCCGCATTCTGACCGCTCTAGTTAGTTGAGCAAGGTATCAGGCGTGAAGTGCATCGCCAAGATATGAAAGCGAAGCCTAAAGGTCGTGTTTATCTTCACGTTATTCAACGCTAGCCCCTGATAACAATGCGCGCACTTCATCTAACATGGTTTCAGCTTCGGCATATAAATTAGCTTGCTCGATGATAGCCTGTGCGCCAGCGCCTTTCACTTGTTCACTACGCACATCCAGCACTATTGGAATGGCCATGGGCGACGGCTTTTCAAGATTCACTAATGTCGCTGAATCTACATAGCGGATAAGTAAATTAGCGAGTCGCCGTAAATCAAGTAGCTCACGTTCTGCATCGGCCCGAGCTACTTTAAGTAAGATATGGTCGCGGTCGTGTTCACGCAACGTATCGTAAATAAGGTCCGTGGAGAACGTGACCTGCTTCATGGTTTTTTGGCTGGCGTGATAGCGCTGTTCAGTGAGCCCACTCACCACCGCCACTTGCCTGAACGAGCGCTTAAGCATAGGTGCCTGCAACATCCAGTCTTCTAACTCGTCCCCTAAAATATCTGGTTGGAATAGCTGCTGGAGCTGCCCTTGTGTGATGGCGTTTACTGAAGCCACCGATAATCCGTAATCGGTCACGCTGAAGCTTAAAGGCTTAATGCCCATTTTTTCCATTCGTCGCGTTAGCAACATACCTAAGGTTTGGTTCGCTTTGCGTCCGTCGAAGGTGTAGTACAAGGTATAGTGCGCCTGTCTAAACGGAAATTGTTCTACAAGCACGTTGTCAGGACTAGGCAATTGAGAAAACGCCTGTTGAAGTTTAAGCCACTCTTGTACCTGTGCAGGCAGTGCTCTCCATGATTTCTGAGTAGCCAAAATTGCCCGTACCCCTTCCGCCAAATAGGTAGATAGCGGCATTTGGCCACCCGCATAGCTTGGTATTTTCGGCTCTTTTGCTTTTGCAGGCTTAGCGTGTAGTTGCATGTCGCGAATAGCCTCAAAACGCAATACTTCTCCTGCAAAATAGAAGGTGTCTCCGGGCGTTAACTGCTGAGCGAAATACTCTTCTACTTCACCAATTATCTTGCCCTGATTTCCTCTTCGTATACGCTTTACTTTAAGCCGACCCGCTTCAACGATTGTGCCGATATTTTGTCTGTGCCGTTGAATAACCCGCCGATTCGCTGGCGAGTAAGTGCCATCGTCGTTTTTCGTCAGCCGCTGATATCTTTCATACGCATTAAGCGCACTGCCCCCGTCTTGGGTAAATTGCCATAGTTTGTCGAAATCATCTCTATCGAGCCCTTGGTATGGCGTGGCGGTAAGTATCTCTTTATACAAGGTATCTGGGCTATCAGCCCTACTACACAAGCAGTTCAATATAAATTGCGGGACAATGTCCAGTGCCCCTGGCTGTGGGCTTTCCCCGTCTAGCTCCCCTTTTTCAATAGCGGAGATCGCCGCCTGACATTCCAGCGCTTCAAAACGGTTTGCCGGTACGAGCAACGCTTCACTTGGCTCGTCGAGCCTGTGGTTTGCTCGCCCTATCCTTTGCAGCAGCCTGCTTACACCTTTAGGTGCGCCAACTTGTATGACCTTGTCTACATCACCCCAGTCGATACCTAACTCCAAGGCCGACGTACATACAATTGCCCTCAGCATGCCGCTTGCCATCATGGCTTCGGTCTTACGACGCTGCTCTTTGCTCAAGCTGCCGTGATAAAGCGCAATGGGCAGCGCAGCCTTGTTTGCCTCCCACAACATTTGAAACAACAGCTCTGACTGAGCTCGCGTATTCACAAAAACCAGCGTGGTTTTGGCGTTTTCAATAGCCTGATAAATATCATCGATGGCGTAGCGAGCCATAAAGCCGCCAAAAGGCATGCGCGCTTTAGAGTGCAGCATTTCCACCTTAGGTTTTTCACCCGCTTTCACTTTTACAATATTAGCTACACCGTCACTGCCAGCCAGCCACGCACCTAGCGTTTCGGGAAAAGCGACGGTGGCTGATAAGCCAATACGCTTACAATGCGGTGATAGAACGCTTAACCGCGCGAGGGCGAGTGAAAGAAAGTCTCCGCGCTTGTTGGCCATTAAACTGTGCGTTTCGTCGATGATCACGCGTTTAAGCTTGCCAAAAAGCTTATCGGCATCGGCGTAGCTCAACATCAGCATGAGCGATTCTGGTGTGGTAAGCAGTATGTTTGGCGGCTTTTTACGTTGACGCTGGCGCTTATGAGAAGGCGTGTCGCCAGTACGTGTTTCTGCCGTTATCGGCAGCGCCATCTCTTCAATGGGCTGTAACAAATTACGATGAATATCTTGCGTGAGTGCTTTCAGCGGCGATATGTAAAGGGTATGTAGGCCGTTGAACCCATCCTTTTCTTTTCCTTTTGTTGCCTGTTTGTTTATTGCTTTTGTTTCGGCTTGTTCACTGGTTCCGGTCTCCTTAACAAGCTCCCCGTTTTCCGACATCTCTGCAAGTTCACTCGTACCGAATGCCTCAGCAAGCTCGCTCATACCAAATGTCTCTGCAAGTTCGCTGTTTTTCGACATCTCAGCAAGTTCGATTAGGCTAGGTAAAAAGCCAGACAGGGTTTTGCCAGCGCCGGTTGGCGCAATCAATAATGTACAGTCATGCTGGTCTTTCTCCACCAGCATGGTGTGTTGATAATCGCGTAGTTGCCAGCCTTTTTGTTCAAACCAATGGGCAAAGACTGAAGGAAGTGGAGTCATTGATGGTTCTTGTTAATACTTTTAGCACTTATACGGCAAAACCTTGGTTAGGTTTACTTGTCACGCCTTACGATAGATGCACAATGTAATCATCCTCAGCGCGTTTAATGTTTAGATACATTTTTCACTTCGACCTTATGCATTTTCTTAGCGTAAACTTCAGCGCAGAGTTTTTGACCTTCTTATGCTTCACGAATTAGCGATTTTCTTACAAGGACCGTACATGCGAATTCATTCAATAGACGCCGTTAGAGGTTTAGCCATTCTTGGCATCTTATTCATGAACATTACGTTTCACCAAAACGGTTACGCTAACTATGCATTTTTTGAAGAGCCGCTATTATCAGACACGGTTATTTCACTTTTTAACACGCTGTTTTTGGATGGACGATTTCGTTCTCTGTTCTGCTTGCTGTTCGGTGCAGGTCTGGCAATTCAATTTGAGTCCTGCGAAAAGCGCGGACACCATTTTTTAGATTTCTCACAAGCCAGACTTAAGTGGCTGTTTGTATTTGGGCTACTGCATGGCGTATTTATTTTCAGCGGCGACATTTTGCTTTATTACAGCCTGTGCGCATTTTTTATTTTAAAACACTTCACGCTCCCTCAAGATGAACTCAAAAAGAAAAGTATTCATTACCTTATTGTGGGAAGCGCAATTATGTTAGTTGGTGGGCTCGTCATGGCGTTTGTGTTCGACATGGGGGCTGAACTGCCAACGCGACCCAGTGAAACATTTAACGAAGAAGTCGCCTTGTGGCAAAGCGGCTATTTAACGCAACTTGGTATTCAAGCGTCATTTATGCTGTCTACGGTTATTGTCGCGCCATTCACTATGCTGTGGCAGTCTATGGGGCTTATGATGTTTGGCGCTTATTTGTATAGGGCAGGCTTTTTCAATCACGGCTTCTCGTCACTGATATTTAAGAAGTTAGTATTGGTTGCTATCGTCACATCCATCATTACTGCACTTCCGCAATTTTTATTCGAACAGGTAACATTAGATGTGATTCCCATGTTCACTAGCATTCCAGCCATTTTCTGTGCTTTGGTATACGCTCACCTATTGATAAACATAAGACATACTTCGACGTGGTGGTATCAGTCGCTTATAAACTGCGGCAAAGTTGCGTTCACGCTCTACCTAACCCAATCAATAGCACTCGCTGTGCTATTTCGCATCGTCATGCCCGCTTATTTTCCAAACTTTATTTACAGCGTAACGTTGCTTGATTTGCTTCTGGTCACCATTACCTTTACCGCAGTACAAGTTATTTTGGCGAACGCCATTACTAAGCACTTCAACCAAGGTCCCTTTGAAGCCCTATGGCGAAAAATGTATTTGCGCAGTTTTCACAAAAAGCAAAAATTGAAACATGATGAAGTAGAGCAGCTCACCTGAGGCCATGTCGCTTGCATCTTGAAAATTGTGTCTATACTGAACGGTAAACGTAACCTAAATAAGTAGGCCTGCTAAGCTTTACTCAATGTTAAAGGTTAGCAGGTCCAATGGCTTTTCCTTAGCCATTGAGGTAAATAGGCATGATACAAAATCAACGTCGAGTAGGGCTATTTTCAATAGTAGCGGTGATGATAATTCGGCACCTTTTCTGTCAACAAGCTTTTGGAAGTGTGTTGGACAGTGCGCAAACATCACAGCTCCCCCCTAGCAGTTACGAAGTTAAGATAGTCGAAAGTAGTGAGCTCGACTATGCCTCTCATGCCTATTACTCTGCATTACTTAAATTAGCGCTTAGCAAAACAGAAGACCCTATTAAACCAACATATCTCGTAGAGAGTAGCGGCAATTTGGTGCAAGAACGCGTTCTGCGCCAACTAAACCAAGAAGGGGGAATTGACGTTTTTTGGACAGTGACGTCAAAACTACGTGAACAGCAAGCCATTCCGGTGCGGGTTCCTCTATTGAACGGAATCATGGGCTATCGCGTCTCTTTGATCCGCCAAAGTACTCTACGTGAGTTTAACAATGTTCGTAGCGCGCCTGACCTAAAGCGATTTATTGCAGGTCAAGGTCACGACTGGCCCGATTTTCAGATTCTAGAGCACAACGGATTTACTACGTTAGGAACCAGTAATTACGACATTATCATTGAGCTTTTAAAGGCTGGTAGAATTGATTACTTTCCACGTGCGGCTCATGAGGCGGTGGTAGAGGCGAAATCACTAAACGACCCAGACATTATCATAGAGCCTTCAGTTTTATTGTATTACCCGTCTTACATGTTCTTCTTCGTTTCACAATCGAAACCTGAATTAGCGCAGCGCATAGAACGGGGATTAAATATTGCTCGACAAGACGGAAGCTTCGCCGCGTTATTTGAAAAGTACATTAGTTTTAAAGATATTGAAAAAGCGCTGAAGCTTTCAGAGAGAACCGTACTCAAACTTAATAATCCACACCTCTCCGAAGCGACGCTCGAGGCAACAGCATCAGAAGCCCAACAACTTGAGGTTGTACAATAGGTAGCTCGAATAGCACGTTATAAGACTACAGCATCCTTATCAGTGTTACTTCTCATCAAGGAAAGTATTCCATTGATTCAACCGCACATGTAATGTGAGAGACTTTTAAAGTGCCTCTTCCGAAGCTGTATCCAAGTCCATATCTACTGCGACAAACAAAGTGCTTAAGCGCTTTACAGTTCGAAAAAATCCTCAACGAACGAATATCAAATGGTCGATTTTAGGTACTCACTACGTAGTAAGAGCATTGTTTATTTCGTGGAAATTATGTGTAGTGCATCCATCAACATGGCTTAAAGCTGACGACACTGGCCTGTATTGCGAGCCGGGTGAATTCTATATTGACCCGATGAATGAAGTGGCCACAGCACTGGTCACTCACGGACACGCTGATCATGCTCGCGCAGGCCACCACAGTGTCTATGCCAGCGCAGAAACACTGGCCATTATGAAAACCCGCTACGGCGATGAAATGGCAACACACCAACACGCCATAACGCTAGGTAAGTCAGTGACATTTAATGACGTTGCGGTCACTTTTTTCCCCGCCGGACACATTTTAGGCTCTACTCAAATTCTTATCGAATATGCAGGTTATCGCGTTGTAGTTTCCGGCGACTACAAACGTCGCCACGATCCTACCTGCCCGCCGTTTGAAGTTGTCCCTTGCGATGTATTGATTACCGAGGCCACTTTTGGCCTTCCTGTATTTAAACATCCACCTATAGAGCACGAAATAGATAAGCTCCTTCACTCGTTACGTGTTTTTCCCGAACGATGCCACCTTGTTGGTGCGTATGCCCTTGGGAAATGCCAGAGGGTTATTTTAGCGCTACGTGAAGCGGGGTACGAAAAGCCCATCTACTTACATGGTGCGCAGCTAAAGCTATGCGATTTATATGAACAGCTTGGAATAAGTCTAGGCGCTTTAATTCCTGTATCCGACGTCGCAGATAAAAAAGCACTGGCAGGTGAGATTGTATTAGCGCCCCCCTCGGCATTGGCCGACAGGTGGTCGAGAAGCTTACCCAATGTGCGCCCTGTTATGGCGTCTGGCTGGATGCAAATTCGCGCCCGTGCGAAGCAAAGAAATGCCGAACTACCGCTTATTATTTCCGATCACTGCGATTGGCCAGAATTATTACAAACCATTGAAGAAGTGAATCCCAAAGAAGTATGGGTGACCCACGGTAGAGAGGACGCGTTAATGTATCAAGCTGAAAAAATGGGGTTCAAAGCTAGGGCATTATCGCTTGTCGGCTACGATGAAGAAGAGCAAGGAGGCGACTAATGAAAACATTTAGTAATTTGCTTGAGCAACTTTATTACACGTCGGGAAACAAAGCCAAAGCGCAACTCATTGCTGATTACATTGCCAACACACCTGACCCTGATCGTGGCTGGGCTATAGCCGCTATGGCCGGTACGTTGCGATTCGATTTTTTTAAGCGTAACACTGTGAAAAAGCTCATTACCGAACACACTGACTCTGCACTTTTTGCAATGAGCTACGATTATGTGGGAGAGGTTAGCGAAACCGTGGCGCATTTATGGCCTTACAGTGAACCTACGGATAATCTTCCAAGTCTTACTGAAGTCGTAGAAACCTTTGCGTCTGTGAGTAAACAGAAGGTGTCGGAAACGCTAGCCAACTACCTGACGATAATGACCCCTGCACAGCGCTGGGCTTTATTGAAACTTGGCACCCGCGGATTGCGCATAGGCGTGTCGGCTCGCTCCATTAAACAAATACTGGCCGATTATGGCAATAAAGATATCAAAGAAATTGAAACGCTGTGGCACGCGGTTACACCACCCTACACCGACATGCTTGCTTGGCTAGAAGGCAAAGCTGACAAACCTGACATTGAAAATGCAGTTACTTTCCACCCCGTGATGCTCTCCCACCCTATTGAGGACAGCGATATTGATGCTTTTACGGAAAACACGTGGCAAATTGAAAACAAGTACGACGGTATTCGTGTTCAGCTTGCTGTTAAATCGGAGCCTATTGCCAGTAAATGCGCCACAAGAAAAGACCAGAACGATAACAAAAAAGGGCAAACAACAGATGAAGAGACGCCGGATAAGGCGCTTTTCTCACGCACAGGAGATGACATTAGCCATTCTTTTCCCGACCTACTTGAAACGGTAAAAGGAAATATGGTGCTAGACGGTGAACTACTGGTTATTCATAACATAAAAGGCGACGCTTATGACGCTATGGCTTCACAGCCGAATGTCGACACATTCAATGCACTTCAGCAACGCCTCAACAAAAAAAAGCCAAGTAAAGCACTGCAAGCGTCTTCACCTGTTGGACTTATTGTCTACGATGCCTTGGTGCTAGATGGCAAAGATTTAACTGAGAAAACGTTGAAGGAACGTCGCCAGGCGCTCCACGAATGGTTTAACCATAACAAAAGCGAGCGCTTGTTTTTATCGGAAACCCTTTCTGCGAGCTCTCCTAAAAGCCTTCGTGAACTTCATGCCCGCGTTTGTCAAAATCGCGCGGTGGAAGGGTTGATGATAAAGCGCTTAGATAGCAAGTACATCCCCGGCCGTCCCAAAGGGCAATGGTTCAAGTGGAAGCGCGACCCGCTGGTGGTTGATGCGGTAATGATGTACGCGCAGCGAGGGCACGGGAAACGATCGAGCTTCTATTCCGATTACACGTTCGGTGCATGGGAAGACGACCAGCTTCTGCCAATAGGAAAAGCATATTCTGGATTTACCGACGAAGAACTTAAGAAGCTAGACAACTGGGTACGGCGCAATGCAGTGGGACGCTTTGGCCCTGTGCGGGAGGTAAAGAAAGATCTGGTGTTAGAAGTGGCTTTCGACGCGGTTCACCCTTCCTCAAGACATAAATCGGGGGTAGCGCTGCGCTTCCCTCGCATTCACCGTATTCGTTGGGATAAACCCGCCGCCGAAGCTGACACGCTAACCAACGTTAAAGCGTTAATCGAAAACTAACCACGTAAAAATACTTCCTAAGTAAGAAAAAATCGCTGAAAATGAAGTTTTACAGATGACCTCGGGCGGATTGCCTGAAGAGAACAAAAATAGGAAATCGCCATGCCTAAGGCTAGTGAAATCAAAAAGAATAACACCGTGGTATTTGACGGTAAGACCTGCATAGTTAGAGACATAGAACGTTCTGTACCCCAAGGTCGTGCAGGTGGCAGCATTTATCGCATGCGCATGTATGACGTCGTCACAGATGCTAAGTACGACGAAACATTTAAAGACTCAGACACATTAGATATGGCTGATTTAATTCGTCGTCCGGCAATGTTTTCTTATGTTGATGGTGACGAATACATTTTTATGGATAAGGAAGACTACACGCCTTATCACTTGAACAAAGAAAGTATTGAAAATGAGGCGCTATTCATTAATGAAGACACCGACGGTATTCAGGTGGTTATCGTAAGTGAAGTGCCAGTAGCGCTAGATTTGCCAATGAGCGTAGAGCTTGAAGTTGTTGAGACAGACCCATCTATTAAAGGCGCCTCTGCTACGTCTCGAACCAAGCCTGCCACGCTTTCAACCGGACTGGTTGTACAGGTGCCTGAATACATCAGCACTGGCGAATGGATTAAGGTTAATACTGAAGAGCGTAAGTTCCAAAGCAGAGCAGATAAGCACTAAGCCTCCAATACATCAGCTGACGCCACCTTTGCCGGTGCGCAGCGATTGAAGAAAAAAGGGTTCATTTTGAACCCTTTTGTTTATCTTAAGATAATCGATACTTATTTAGCGATATTAGCCTGCGTTGGCAATGCGCTAAACGCACCATACTGCGTTACCGTGTAAGCACCACAGCGGATAGCAAATTCCGTAGCTTCGCTTACATTCTCGAAGTTCTCCGCCCACGCGTCGAAGTCATCAGCGCTTTTCACTTTTGTAGATAGGAAATATAAGAAGCCACCAATAAAAGAGTCACCCGCTGCCGTCGTGTCTTTTACATCCATTTTAGGTGACGCTAACGTGCCGCTGAAGGACTTGGTAATATAGTGAATGGGCTCACCACCATCGGTGACTAGCACCACTTTAACGCCACTATCTAACCACTGCTGAACCTTTGTATCAGCATTTTCTTCGCCATATAGCTCTGCGAGTTCTTCTCGGCTAGCCTTTAAAACAGACACTTTCTTTGCAGCTTCATCTATACGTGACGGCGCATTCGCCGTGTCATCCCAAAACGCTGGGCGATAGTTAATATCCAAACACACCATCATGCCGTTTTCCTTCGCCTTGTTCAGAATAAACTCGGTACCAGGAATAAGTTCAGGGCCTGAAATAGAACCTGAGCAAAAATGAAGCACTGTATTTTTATCACAATCTATCGTCGACAAATCTTGCTCTGAAATGTGTTTATGCGCGGCATTATCAACATAAAAATCAAAAGAGCGTTCGCCGTCTGCATCCAAGTTTACAAATGCCAGAGCCGTATTACCTTCTTGTGTAGTCCACACGAAGTCAGTGTTTACTTTGTAATGCTCTAGCATTTCTTTAAGAAACGCGCCAAAAGTATCGTCACCTACTTTCGAGACCATCGCACTCTCACCACCTAGCTGAGCTACAGCGACTGCCACATTAGCAGGTGCACCACCCGCGTAGGGCTGGAAAGGTTTCATTGCTGGTATGTTGCCATCTTTGGGCGCAGCACCTTGGCTTAACATATCAATTAGCACTTCACCTAAACATAAAATCTTCATACCAGCCTCACTTAACAGAATTTAAAAATTGCAGCTTACCTATGCACAGTTCGCGCAAGGTTAACGAATCGTTAATTAATTGGGGCATAGTATTGTCGAAAGAATCAATTAAATCAACCTAATTGATTTAACCTTTTGCGCAAAAATCAACGGGTGTGATAGGGTTGACCTAGTACTGTCGAATAAAGTTATGTCTGAACAAGTACCTACACCATTTCTTAAATTTGATACACGGCTAGGTTGTTATTACACTCTAGCTTCTTAAAACGATAGATTGTAAATACATTGAATACTGAATCGGCCTTTCACCTGCCATCACAAAAAGCACCTACATTGCTTGATAGCCGCTCAGCGAATGAACGGGATATCCTTACCCTAATTCGCCAACGTTCTTCATTGCCTAAAGCTGAAATAGCACAGTTAACGGGGCTGTCTGCACAATCAGCGACAGTGATCATTAAAAAACTAGAGGCTGACGGCCTAGTAAGGCGACTAAAGCCAATCAAAGGCGGAGTAGGCCAGCCCAAGGTGCCGTTTGGTCTAAATGAAAACGGCGCGTTTGGTATAGGGCTGAAAGTAGGTCGACGAAGTTTCGATATGACGTTACTCGACTTGAAAGGCAATGTAAGAGCAACACTTCACGAGAAGTTTGCCTACCCGACCGTAAGCAATCTGCTTACCTTTGCAAAACGTGCTTTCAATGTACTCATTAAAAATTTGGATACCGACCAACAGCGCCTAATCCGAGGTTTAGGCGTTGCTATGCCCTTCGAAATTTGGAGTTGGGCAGAAGAAGCCGGAGCCCCAAAAACTGAATTGGAAGAGTGGAGAGAGTTTAACCCACAAGCGGCGTTGGAAGATTTATTATCACTGCCTGTTTTTATAAAAAATGATGCTGGAGCAGCGTGCAGCGCAGAGATGTCTTTCGGTAATTCCCAAAACTACAATAGTTTTCTTTACATCTTTGTGGGCACATTCTTAGGTGGTGGCCTGGTACTCAATAACCAGTTAGTTAATGGAAAAACAGGCAACGCTGGGGCCATTGGCTCTTTGCCCTTTTACAATGGCAGTACACAAAGCCAGCTAATAACCCAGTCTTCACTTTATTTGCTGGAAAGAAAGCTAAACGACGCTGGGCATAACGGTCAGCATATTTATGAATCGCCATCCCACTGGTCTTGTGACACGCGCTCAATAGAAGACTGGTTAAACGAAACCGCCAGAGGATTGGCCTTTGCGACTCAATGTGCAATGAGCTTGTTAGACCTAGACGGCGTAATCATAGATGGCGCAATTCCTGATGATGTCAAAAACGCATTGGTCGCGCATACGCAAAGCGCGATGGAGACGCTTGATATGCGTGGCCTTGCTCAGGTACAGATAAGCGAAGGTCTTGTAGGCAGAAAAGCGCAATCCATTGGAAGTGCAAACCTAGCCCTTCAGGCAAATTATTACTAATCATCTAACATCTCAAAAGGTTTGGCTTTGGGCAGCATGAAAGAAGGAATGCATGACATTTTAATTTTAGATGGCGGCATGGGGCGAGAGCTGAAAAAGACAGGTGCGCCCTTTAAGCAGCCAGAGTGGTCAGCACTGGCACTAATGCAAACACCTGAATTAGTAAGTGATGTACACAAACGTTTTCTTGAAGCTGGTGCCTGCGTTATTACCACTAACGCCTATGCGCTTGTACCTTTTCATATTGGGGAAAATACATTTAGGGAGCAGGCTTTTACTCTCGCTCAGAATGCGGCCGAACTCGCTCGAGGCGCAGTAAACGCACTAAAGAGCGATGGTGACAATAAGCGATTTGTCGCGGGTAGCGCTCCTCCGGCTTTTGGTTCTTACCGCCCAGATTTATTTGATGCAACCCGTGTAGCCGACATTCTCACACCGCTTATTAAAGCGCAGGAGCCCTACGTTGATGTTTGGTTGATTGAAACTGCAAGCTCGGTAGAAGAAGCTAAAGCCGTGGTATCACTTATAAAACAGCACTCTACACTGCCTTTATGGCTGTCATTTTCCGTTAGTAATCGAGAAACATCTAACGAGCCTGTGACATTGCGCTCAGGTGAGCCGCTAAGTGAGATAGCGCCAATATTGAGCAAAGTACAGAGCGTGCTTTTCAATTGTTCGCAGCCGGAAGAGATGGAAGACGCTATTTCAATAACGCGAAGTTTAAATACTTCGATTAATATTGGCGCTTATGCAAATAGCTTTTCTGAGAGAAAACGTACGCACGCGGCCAACGCGCTACTTTCCGAAATACGTGACGATATAACCCCCGCCCGCTATGTTGAATACGTTAAGACTTGGGTGGCTGCTGGCGCAACTATCATCGGGGGCTGCTGTGGTATCGGCCCTGAACATATTAAAGCCATCAGCGACGTTTTTGGTCAAGAAAAGTACTAAATAGACGTGGCTAGCTTTACAGCGCAGAGTCCTGTGTTTCGAAATACAATAATGAGTATAAGTCGCATACTGCAAACGCCGCATTGAGCTGCTCCACACTAGGCACATGCGTTTCCGTTGGTTTTATCGCTGGTTCGCTACATCCTTTTACGAGTATTAACGCATCATAAGAAGGGCGTGTACCAATACTATGAACGTACAGTTGACTATCGCCAAGCTCAATGATTGACCATGAATTAGCGCTCGGATCATTAGGGGCATCTACATCGGCGTGTTGCCGTTTATACTGTTTTGACACTCGACGTTTAAACAGCAACTCAACGAATGTCAGTTTCGATTCACTTAGCCACTGATTGCCGCCTCGTTCAAAGTGCCTCTTAAAGAATTCCGCAGGAATAGAAAATTGCTCTCCATTAATGAGCTTATTTAAATCAAAAATAGCCGGCAACAGTGTAACCATGCTGCTCTGAGAAAAAGCGCCAGCGTGATCCAGATCTAAAGACTCAAGAACTAGCGCTTTATATGAACTGTCTATCTTGTAGATAAGTTGATAATCGTGTGGCGAGTAGTATAGCGGCAGATGACTAGCGTAGAGATCGGTACCATCGGAAAACACTACCATTCCGTGAGATCCAACTTTATCGTGAGTAGCGTGTGTTGTGGCAACTGGCGCTAACTCGCGGCCGACGACATTCGCACTGGAGGCGGGTGTATTAATGAAAGTCGCGAATATATATAAAGCAGTAAGAAAGAGATATTTCATAAGGCGGCAAGTATGTTTGAAAGGCTACTGTGGCAATACTGACATTCAATTTACATACAGTTAAGCTACAATTAAGATTCAATTAATTCCCAATTGGAAGCAATATAGCGATGCACTTATGGATATTGAAGACTTAAGAAAATTTATTGTTGTTGCGCAATATGAGAACTTGAACAAGGCGTCCCAGCATTTATCAGTGACCACGGGCGCGTTGTCTAAAGTAGTAAAGCGCATAGAGCATAAATTGGAGGTGCAAGTATTTGACCGAGTAGGTAAACATATTCGACTAAACCAACGGGGTAACAAATTTCTGCTTTATGCCACTCATCTTGTGCACGAAGCCGATCAAGCGCTCAGTGAGTTTAGAGGAAGTACTGCGGTATACAACGTTACTGTTGCTGGCCCATCGCTATTGCTTCAATACTACTTACCTACGTTGCTTTCCAAGCCCTCTTTTGTACAAACTCACTTTCACGTAAATATTAATGCTTGTTGGGAAGGTAAAGCGCTGGATAGTGTGTCAAAAGGGGGAAGCGATCTCGCTATTGCCACCTCTTTTGCGATGGAAGAACGAGAGAAAGACCCTTCGCTTCATCATATATCGTTAGGTTCGTCTACATATGTGGTCGCTGCAGCGGAAAACCACGCTGCGGTAACTGAAGCAAAGAACGGCGCATTAACAAGTCAAAGTTTGTACGGTTACGCATTCGCCTGCCCTGATGTTTCGCCCTTTTGTGGAATAAAACGCGGCATCGGTTCTGATGGATGGAGAGACGACAAAGTGCCCCGCTCAATTCGCTATCGATGTAATGATTTTGGCACGCTGATATCTATTGTTCGACAAGGACTGGCCTTGGCCTACGTGCCTGACTTCATAGCAAAAAGCCATAACCTTACTAGCGTCGATGTATTAGGTTATGACTTTTATCATACGGAGCACTTCGAACTTGTTTACAAACCTAGCATGGCATCGGGATGGCTCAACCGGTTTGTCGACTCAGTTAAAAGCGCTATTTCGTAACAACATTTTTAGCCCCTTTGATCAGTGCTTCTCTGTCAATTTTATTAGGGACTTCCACTCCACGCCGTGCGGCTGGCCTCGCTTCAATACTGTTTTTCCAACGGGTTAAGTTGTCTAACCCTTCTATGCTTACACCAGACCATTCATAGGTACGCACCCAACACCAGTTCGCCATGTCAGCAATACTGTAGTCGTCGACCAAATACTCTCGATTTTCTAGCCTCCCATCTAGCACGGTGAATAGGCGACGTACTTCGTTTTGATAACGTGCTATCGCCACCGGAATTTTTTCTTCTAAGTAACGGTGGAACACATTAGCTTGGCCCATCATTGGGCCTATGCCTCCCATCTGAAACATGACCCACTGTAAAACCTGGCTTTTTCGCTTTGCGTCGGAGGGTAAAAACATACCGCTTTTTTCTGCGAGATAAATCATGATAGCGCCAGACTCAAACACGATGTGACCGTCGGCTTCTCTATCCACAATTACAGGAATGCGGCCATTGGGGTTCATTGCCAAAAATTCAGGAGTTTTCTGCTCTCCCTTCATCAGGTTTACGGCATGGGCGGTGTATTCAAGCCCCATTTCTTCAAGCGCTACCGACGCTTTCCAACCGTTCGGTGTGGCTGCGGTGAATAAATCTATCATTAGGCTTTTGCACTCTCTCTGTTACTTACCGCCTCATACCAGCGCGCCAGATTGACATGCTCGTCAGTCATACGAATTTTTACCACACGGGCGAAATCCATAGCGCATAACGCGGTTATATCAGCAATAGAAAAGGTGTCACCAGCAATAAACTCTTTAACACCAAGTCGACGCTCTAAAATGTTCAAATATTTCGACGCATTAATACCCGCTTCCTTACCGAATTCAGGAACCGGCGTCATACGATCTTTAAAGTAGCCTGTAGTATGTTGAAAACACATACCAATTTGCATCATAAACGCGAACTCTACTTGTCGTTGCCACATAGAAATAGTCGCTTTTTCAACGGGCGTTGTTCCCATTAGCGGTGGCTCTGGCTGCAGTGCTTCAAAATACGTACAAATGGCATCGGTTTCGGCAATACAGGTGCCGTCATCAAGCTCTAAAATAGGCATCTTTCCCAGCGGGTTCTTCGCGCGCATTTCCGCAGTTAGATTTTCACCCTTTTGAATGTCGACCTGAACGTAGTCAACGTCAATGCCCTTCTCAGCCAAAAACATTCGTACTCGACGTGGGTTGGGCGCAGTCTTTGTTTCGTAGATTTTCATAATGATGATTACGGGCCTTATGGTGATTAGTCAGGAATTGTAATAACCCAAGATTAGTAACTGTGCAGTACGCTTTCAAATCACTCTGTATATGACTCATACTATTCAGCGCCTTTATGGTTATACCTCTGTGTTTTTCGCAGATAATTAACCAGTTGCAGGTCTTGAACCAGCTCTATCTAGATGCTGCTACAGCGCTGTGAGTACTTTAAGACGCTTTATTTCATTGTCAGTAAAATGGGCAGATTGATACTCTTGCAGTGCTTTTTCTATTGCGTTTGAATCAAGAGATTGCTGAACCAAGTTATCGCGGAATGTTTTGTATTCGGCAATTCTGTTTTGCCACTGAGCTTGTTGTGCCCATGTTTTGGAAAAGCGTTCTGCAACTTCGCTACCAAATTCAGCCGCCACTGCGTTATAGCGATCGTTAATAGTGCTGTGGTTGTTTTTTATTTCGTTTATTCGATGCATATTAAGCGTGGGCTGGAAGGCTTCACGTTCGGCAGAGTTTCCCACTTTAATTGACTCGACGATAAGGGCCTTTCTCTCGTCTCTGGACAAGGTGTTTTCTTGGGCAACACTTAAACGTGCTAGCGCCGCCTCGTCTACCTGCGCTTCTTGACTAAACAGATAGTGGTATTCAGTATTATTAAAGTAAGTTCGTCTAATTTCCTCTCGCTCATCTAGTTTAAACGACACATCCTGCAAGCTGTGACTGGCAAGGTCGACGTCCAATTCAACCAAAGACAGCGCTACTTTGTAATCGACATACCGGGCAAATAAGTCGATTGCGTCACCTTGCGTGCTGAGTGTGAATACTTCATGAGCATGGGTTGTGTAGGCAAGTTTCACTGCTTGCGGCACTTCTGAGGTGCGTGCAAATACGAAGCGATCGAAAGCGTCTTTGGTTGAGTAATTGAGTTCAAAGGGAATGAGATCAGCTGCAATATCAGAGTCACTATCCCGATGACTACCTACATCAGTTACTTGATGTACTGCACCGCCTCCTTCTAACTCATATTCTCCGGCTTTCGCTTGTTCACCTAAGGATGAGCGTTGACTGAAAATTTCTGAATTAGAGGTTTGGGATTCAGACGCTAACTGGTTGTAAAGAATAGCACCGAATACTAAGAGGGCGAGCAGCCCTCCTAGTATTGGAAAAACACGGCGTAATTGACGCTTCTCCACTACAGTCCTAAGCCTTTCAGTCGGTTAGCCTGACGAACAAACACGTCAACTGGGTCGGTTTCAAACCAGTGCGTTATGCCAAAGCTCTGGTTGACTTCATCAAGGTGGTTCATTTTATAGTTGTCTTTAAGTACTTTGCCTAAATGAGAACTACAGGTCGATACTAGCCCATCGTTTGGCTCTTTGAATGCGGTGCCAGTAATAGCTAAGAATGGGTCAACTACATCAAGTGCATTGGTGTAAGTTCTGCCTCCGCTCCACGAGAAATAGTACACGCCATTTTCAGCCAGCATTTCTCCATCGTTGCGGCAGTAGGCAGTAGGCATCCCTTCTGGATATTTTTGATTGAAAGCAACAGAGCCAGACGTAGACAATGAATTAAGCGCAGCGATTGAATCTGTAGGTTTGTCTCGCGGATCTGACCCAGAGGCAATCTCGATGATATTGGCGAACGCATTAACTACAACGCCCGCAGCACCCTCGCCCACTGAACCTTCAGAAAAAGCGTCTCGTAGTTCATCTGCCACTTTGCTTCCCCAGTTTACGCCGGCAACTGAACTTACCGAAGCAACCTTATCTGGGGCAACGCTTGCGGCGTAACGTGCCGTTGGACCACCGTGACTGTGTCCAATTAAATTCACTTTGTCAGCTCCTGATAGCGCCAGAACTTCATCAATGTAATCGAGTAACTGTTCACCGCGGACTTCGGTCGAGTTTGCTGGTGAGACCTCTGCGATATAGACAACAGCGCCGTTTCGGCTAAGTTTGTGCGGTACCTTATAGAAATAATCAACAAATAAGATATCTTCGAACCCAAACAGACCGTGAACTAACACAATAGGGTGCTTGGTTTTTGCGTAGGTGCCAGCGTAGGCTTGGCCAGACAAGCCTAATGTCATACTGAACAAAGCTAATAACACGGCGAATTTACCGAGCCATGGTTTTGTAGAGCGTATTCTTATAGAGCGTAAGTGGTTATATAGTGTCATCGAGTGTGTCCCATAATTATGGTTATATGTGGTCTGTGGTCAGACCTTTGTTATAATAATGTAAACACTATGTAAAGATCAACCTTTGTGTGAAATCTTTAATAAAGGCTTTTACTGTGTATAGGTAAATTTTCGACGGAGTTAGTTACTATTAGTCAGTTAATTCAGAAAGATAGCGTCAGGTATGAAGTATGTTAACCCATACCATTTGCACTAAACATACAGGACATAAATAACACTTATAGTCGCTTATTTATGTTTGGAATATGCTTGAATGTAGTTTACCGCTAGGCTCGAAGTGGTTAGCCACTCTCCTTTAAGTGGGTTTAGCCTCATACCGACCTGATACTTAAGGGTAAACTCATTTCCAATCCAGCGTTTTAATTCGCAGGGCTTAACAAATTTCTTCCAGTCATGGGTTCCTATTGGTAAGTAGCGCATTACGTATTCCGCTCCCACTATGGCAACAACATAACTTTTCAGCGTGCGGTTCAGCGTCGCCAAAATCAGGAGGCCACCCGGCTTAACCAAACTTGCGCACTCGCGCATAAGCTGCTGCTGGTCAGGCACGTGCTCAACAACTTCGGCGTTAATTACCACATCATATTGCCGACCTTCTTCTACTACCTCGCTTGAGAGTTTATGCTGATAGTCTACCTTTACTCCTATATTTTGAGCATGGCGCTTTGCCACTTCTACGCTCACCGCACTGGCATCTATTCCCGTAACTTGAGCGCCTAATTTTGCTAGCGGTTCGCTTATTAGCCCACCGCCACTGCCAATATCTATCACTGATAAGGCGGAATAATTGGGAGGCAAGTTGCCCTGACCGAAATGATTTTCTATTTGTGCTTTTATAACGTTTAGTCTTGCCCGATTAAAATCCAGCGCGGTTTTGTATTTGCCTTCTGGATCCCACCAAGAGTCAGCCAGCGCATCGAAGCGCGCAATCTCTTGTTCAGAAAAGTTACTGTCGCCTGTTTTTTTGCTTTTATCGAGCACGATTTTTTACCTTAAAACGTAGTTACCGTAGCGCTTATTGTTGACCCTTGTCGAGCAGGGTCATAAGGTGGATAGATAAGGTTCTATTCATCCTAAATTCGCTACTTGGCGATTTGAATAAGACATACCTATTAAACCATACGTTGTAAAAGAGGGTTCTGATTTTGGCGAACGCAAAAAATGTTTATGGACGCCCACTCCAGCTATGCTGTGGAAATACTGGATTTACTCGAGAAGGATTTTGCTATGTACCAGACGCTGATGTGGGTAATCACAGCGTATGCGCGGTTGTCACTGACGAATTTCTTCAATTTTCGCTACGACAAGGCAACGACCTCATCACGCCGTGGCCTAGTATGACATTTCCTGGCCTGTTAGCAGGCGACAGATGGTGTTTGTGTGCCGCTCGCTGGCTACAAGCCTATGAGGCAGGTGTAGCGCCGAAAGTACGCTTGGAAGCCACACATGAAAAAGCGTTAGATATTATTCCACTTTCACTGCTAGAAGAGTACGCGGCAGATTAATCTAAACCTGCCGCCTCGCCCTCGAATGCTTATATTCGCACTATTGCGCGAACATTGCTTGATTGAGCAGTGAAGTTCAATTTACTGCTGAGGAGTACGAATAACCATAAGTCGAGTCTCAGACATATCTTCAATCGCATAGCGAATACCTTCGCGCCCTAGACCTGAGTCCTTCACGCCACCATAGGGCATGTTGTCCACCCGCCAGCTAGGTACATCTCCAATGACCACACCGCCAACGTCAAGCACGTCCCATGCTTTGTGCGCTTTGTATATATCGCGGGTAAACACACCTGCTTGAAGTCCGTAGCGGCTGTTATTTACTTCTTCAAGCGCTTCGTCATAGTCATCGAATGGCACCAGAATAGATAGAGGGCCAAACGCTTCTTCGGCACTGGCATCACAATCCTTTGGTACATTTTCCATTACCGTAGCCTCAAGCATGGCGCCGTCTCGTGTTCCGCCGCATAGAATGGTGGCACCTTTCTCTTTTGCTTCTTCAATCCAGCCGTGAAGGCGCTCTGCTTCGCCTTCTGAGATCATAGGGCCAATAAAGGTGTCTTCATTAGACGGGTCGCCAGACACTAACGCTTTCACTTTTTCCACATAGCGCGACTTAAACTCATCGTATATTTTGCTGTGCACTAAAAGGCGCTGAACACTTATACAACTTTGCCCTGATTGATAATAAGCTCCGACAATTACCCGGTCGATGGCGTCTTCAATATCGGCATCTTCATCAACTACACATGCGGCGTTACCGCCAAGCTCCAATACCACCGGCTTCTTTCCTGCTTTTGCTTTAAGCGCCCAGCCCACATCAGGTGAACCTGTGAAGCTAAGCAGCTTTAGTCTTTCATCAGTAGTGAATAAATCAGCGCCGTCGCGGCTACAGGGTAGAATAGAAAATGCGCCTTTGGGTAAGTCGGTTTCAGCTAATACCTCACCAATAATAAGCGCACCAATAGGGGTTCGCGAGGCAGGCTTAAGTACAAAGGTACAGCCTGCTGCGATTGCAGGAGCCACCTTGTGCGCAGCCAAATTCAGAGGAAAATTAAACGGCGATATAAATGAACATGGACCTATGGGGACCTTCTTGGTCATGCCCTGATAACCTTTGGCGCGCGCCGAGATTTCTAAATTCACCACCTCGCCGTTAATACGCACTGATTCTTCTGCCGCTATTTTGAAGGTATCGATAAGACGGCTGACTTCGCCCTTAGCGTCTTTAATTGGCTTACCAGCCTCTATACAAAGCGCTTGTGCCAACTCATCGGCTCTTTCGGTAAAGCGCTTCACACAGTGCTCTAGCACCGCTTGTCTTTCGAAAGGAGCCATGGCGGCCATCGCAGGCTGCGCTTCTTCTGCTGCAGCAATGGCCTTATCGATGGTATCCGCATCGGCCATCGCCACCTTGGTTGCTACCTCTCCGGTGTATTTATTAGTCACGTCCAAGTCGGTATTGGCATAATGTGGCTCACTCGCTAAATAATAGGGATAGCTTTCCTTCAACATTTTTTACTCCTTACCTTTCTGTTACGTTTGGCTTAAAGCTTGGCGCTAAGCTCTTTAATAGTATGATTTAGTGTTTTGTCATTCATACTGTAATCAACTGGACAATCGATAATATGTACGCCTTTTGTGTTCAAACACTTATCAACCAAGTGAATAAGTACATCCGCATCGTCAACTCTCCAGCCCTGCGCGCCGTAACTTTGTGCGTATTTAACAAAGTTGGGGTTGCCATAATCTAAACCAAACTCATCGAACTGCATGTTTGCTTGTTTCCACTTGATCATTCCGTACGCATCGTCGCGCAAGATGATCACCACAAGGTCAAGCTTAAGTCTAACGGCAGTCTCAATTTCTTGGCTATTCATCATAAAGCCGCCATCGCCGCATACGCTTACCACAGGGACATCAGGCTTCACTAATTTGGCTGCTATAGCTGATGGCAAACCGGCTCCCATTGAAGCCAGTGCGTTATCTAAAAGCAGGGTATTCGGATGATATGCGGGGTAATTTCGGGCAAACCATATTTTATATACGCCGTTGTCTAACGTAACAATGCCGTTATCAGGCATAACTTTACGAATATCGCGTACAAGACGTTCTGGTAAGATAGGGAATCGATTATCGTCTTCTGCTTCAGCACGGTGGTCTACATAGGCTTGATGCACATCTTTGTAGAAGTCGAGTTTCCAACTGTCTTGGGGAGTAATGCCTTCTTTTATTTGCCAGATGCTGTTAGCAATATCTCCAACGACTTCGAGTTGCGGGAAGTAAACAGGGTCTACGGCAGCCGAATCAAAGTTGACATGAATCACTTTTTTATCGTTGTGATGCATGAAGAACGGTGGCTTTTCTACCACATCGTGGCCTACGTTGATAATAAGATCGGCACGCTCTATTGCCCTGTGTACAAAGTCACCGTCAGACAGAGCAGTATTCCCTGCAAAGCGCGGGTCGCTTTCGTTTAGTACCCCTTTGCCCATTTGGGTGGTAACAAATGGAATGCAGGTTTTATCAACAAACTCCCTGAGCATTTTCGCTGTTA
Organism: Alteromonas sp. R7; assembly: GCF_055755235.1. NCBI lineage: Bacteria > Pseudomonadati > Pseudomonadota > Gammaproteobacteria > Alteromonadales > Alteromonadaceae > Alteromonas > Alteromonas sp. R7. Next base: position 254,292 of record NZ_JBVTQX010000005.1, read on the forward strand.
GCTTTCTGTTTGCTCCGGCGCCAATCAATAACAAAGGTGACTGGGCTTCTTCAATCATAGTAACCGCAGCAGCAATTGCTTTGTATTCGGCGATAGGTCGACGGGCCATGCTAGGTGTTAGTATTTGGGCACTGGTTTGTTCTGCGGCAATGTCTTCCGGTAGTTCAATGTGTACAGCGCCCGGGCGCTCTTCATGGGCTAGACGAAATGCCTCTCGCACAGTAGAAGGTATTCTATCGCCACTCACAATCTGGTTGGTGAATTTAGTGATCGGCCGCATCATGTCAACGATGTCGATAACTTGAAAGCGACCTTGCTTGCTGGTTTTGATCGGCTTTTGCCCAGTAATCATCAACATTGGCATAGCGCCAAGTTGAGCATAAGCCGCGGGAGTAACTAGATTAGTGGCCCCAGGTCCTAAGGTCGAAAGGCACACTCCCACTTTTCCGGTAAGCCTGCCGTAAGTAGCAGCCATAAAACCAGCACCTTGCTCGTGACGCGTCAGCACCAGTTTAATAGAGGACTCGCGCAACGACTCAAGTAAGTCGAGGTTTTCTTCACCTGGGATACCAAAGACGTATTCCACGCCTTCTGCTTCTAACGCTTTAACAAATAAATCGGACGCTTTCATGTGCTGCACGCTCCTTGTAATTTGAGCAGAAAATAAAGTTCTTATTAGTTGTGCTACGAAACAATGCTGCGAATGGGTTTACTGTGCGTAATAAAATGCCCGTTGCTAACGGGCATGTTAAAAAATAGTGTATAGGAGAGAAAAAGGAAGTCTAATCACTGATTATTATGCGCTTGTATGCGAGCAAAGAACCATCTTCGTTTTGTGACACACTAAATGTATATTCATTGTAGTCACTGCCAAACACTGTATCTTGCCCCAGCAACGTGTCTGGCTCACCCCGGTGACTGTAGTCGGGATGATTGGTACAAATGTCTTGGCAAAAGCTATCGGAAAAGCCAAATTGAGAAACCAATTGATCAGTATTGTTGCGACGTATACGAAAATGGATGTGGATAGCTCGGCTGCTGTACCAGCCGGGAAAACAGCTTTTTAGGTTTATTCTTCCGCTAGCATCTGTCACCGCAATAGCTCTGAACCACTTCGCACTTAATGCATCCACTTCATTTCCCGTGCAAAATGCCGAATTAAATCCGCTGGCATCGGCACTATCACTGGTATCTCCTGAATAAACGCCATCTACATCGCAATGCCATACTTCAATTTCATAACCCGATAGGGGATTACACGCTTCATCAATTAACTGAAGACACAACATCATCGGCAAACCTGTTTGCTCATATGAGATGTCGTCAAGATAGTCACTTTGAAAATAGCACGGGCCTTCCGTTTGAGAACCTGTGAGAGCCACACTGCATACAGAAGCAGTGTCAAATAAACTATCGTCTGGAAAGTCTGACGTCATAGCTGACGTGCCACCGCTTGCCCAACCGTCAAAATCTTCTTCAGGTTCGGCATTTGAATCGGTGTCGTTATTGGAAGATGAGGAGTTAGATGCTGTGGAACTTGTAGAGGTGGAATTAGAACCTCCACAACCCCACAACCCGATAGCAATAGGAGCCAATGTAAGCCCCACCGCTGTTTTCATAAAGCGGCGTCGCTTGAGCGGCTTTTCCGTTAATTTTTTTGATGTCATCGTGCGTTGCCCTTGGTTGTCTTTGCAAAAAAGACATTTAGCTAAAGGACAAGGTTCTCTTATTTACTCAAGCTTTACGTAGCTTTACACAGTAAATAAGCAAAGTGAAAAAAGCGCAGGTATTTGGGTAACTAAACCTAGGTTATTCAGCACTCCATTCGGATAGTGCCTTCTGTGTTACTTTATCTACCTCATGTTTATTTTCGCTTATCCACCAGCGCTCCATAATACGGACATTTTTCTGATTGGCTTTATAGAATATATCCACAATGTCGCCAACAAATGGAATAAAACCTAAGCCAAAGTCGATTGCTGAGTTTTTTACCATTTGAGCTATTAGCGCTTTGGGCATACCCAATGATTTTCCCAGCCAAACTATTCGAAGTGAAACGAAGAGCATCAGCGCGTCACCGGCTCCTGGGATAAGGCCCACGATTGAATCCAAGCCTATTCTTATTGGGATAAAAGGGAGCTTTACAGCAGTATCCAGCAAGTTCGCCAGTTTTTGCGCTTTAAGTAGTGCCTTTGGTGCTTTGCCTTCCACGACCTTATCTCCCTTTCAATATAATAAATGCGCCACCAAGGGTGATTTCCCTATTGGTTTTCCTCGAAACGTTTACTGTCAGCTTTTCAAACGCTACTTTTCAGCGCCTAACGCTCTTGCTAAGCCTGCGCGCAAACCGTTGTCCGACTGTACTGTCCACCCATGCAGGTTTTCTTGTACTATGTCAAAAAGCACGTCTATATGTTCTTTGTCACTGTTAAGTGCCGCGATATATTCATAGCGCTCACCACCAGCTTCCATAAAGTACTCGCGATTCTCTTCACCAATTTCTTCAATAGTTTCCAAGCAATCGGCTGAGAAGCCAGGGCACATAACCTGAATAGATTTCACCCCTTTTTCAGGTAAAGACTTTAACGTTTCATCTGTATACGGTTTCAACCACTCTTCTCGACCAAAACGAGATTGGAAGGTTGTCATATATTCGTCATGTGAAAGGCCAAGTTTCTCGGCAAGCAAGCGCGACGTTTTGTGGCACTCGCAGTGATAGGGGTCACCATTCATTAAATAGCGCTTAGGAATACCGTGGTAAGACAAAATAAGCTTGTCCGCCCTTCCATGGGTTTCCCAATGCGCTTTTACTTTGTTCGCCAGCGCGGTAATGAAATTATCGCGGTCGTGATAGTGATTCACGAAGCGAAGTTCTGGGAGCCAACGGCGAGAGGTGAAATCCTTAGCGATAGCATCAAATGTGGAGCCAGTTGTCGACGCGCTGTATTGAGGGTAAAGCGGTAAAACGACGAGTTTGCGTACGCCTTTTTCCAACATGGACTCGATGGTATCACCTATGGCGGGCTTGCCGTATCGCATGGCAAAGTCGACAATTACGTCATCGCCATATTGGGCTTTACAGCGTTCAGCAATAGCTGATGCTTGCGCTTTAGTAATAGCCATAAGTGGAGAGCCTTCTTCCGTCCATACGGTGGAATAAGCCTCTGCCGAGCGCTTGGGGCGAAAGTTTAGAATAATACCATTTAATACAAACCACCAAATCGCTTTAGGCACTTCCACAACCCGCGGGTCAGAAAGAAACTCTTTCAAATAAGGGCGTAACGCCTGCTTAGTTGGCGCTTCCGGTGTCCCCAAATTCGTTACCAGTACGCCAATTTTATCTGGTTGCCCGTGAGTAAAACCTTTGTTCGATTTGTATTTCATGTATTCATAGTCCGAGAAGTACTGCGCTATATCCGTATTATACTGAATTACCTTAGATTATGATCTGCTATAACGCCAAAAAAGTGCGATTGCGTTAATAGATTTTGGGCATTAAAAAAGCGACAGGTGTTCGAAAATACTTTTCAAAAACACATGCCGCTTTCTTAGTTTGCTGCCGCATTATGCGTGTGGCAGCCCGTAAAGCTATCTATTTAAGGCTGATAGTAAGTCGCTGCGCCCGGGCCTACCGGCATACCGAGTAGGAACACCCAAATGTAGAACAAAATTGTCCAACCTACGATAAACACCATTGAGTAAGGCAGCATCATGGCAATGAGCGTGCCCATTCCCAAGTCTTTCTTGTACCTTGCAGCCATGGCCAAGATGAGTCCGAAATAGCTCATCATAGGTGCGATAACGTTTGTGACTGAATCACCAATACGGTATGCAGCTTGAATCACTTCAGGCGCGTAACCTATGAGCATGAGCATTGGCACAAAAATAGGTGCTGTTACCGCCCATTGCGCTGATGCACTCCCTAGCGACAGGTTCACTACACCACACATCAAAATGAACAGAATAAACACCGCTGGGCCATCTAACCCTGCCGCTTGTAACAACGCAGCACCTTTAACGGCTAATACTGTGCCTAGGTTTGTCCATTTGAAAAACGCAACAAACTGCGCAGCAAAGAATACTAGCGTAATGTAAAGACCCATTGCCCCCATGCTTTTAGACATGGCATCAATAACATCTTTGTCGTTCTTCATCGACTTGGTAACTTTACCGTAAACAAAGCCAGGAATAGCAAAGGTGATAAATATGAATGCTACAATGCCTTTAAGGAACGGAGAGCCCGCTACTTCACCTGTTTCTGGATGACGCAATATACCGTTTTCTGGCACTACCGTAAGCGCTAGTATCGCGCAAACAATAACAAACGATATACCTGCCCAACGCAAGCCTTTCTTTTCTAAATCCGTAGGCGCGTCCATTGATTGCTTGCCTAAATCTATGGAAGCATCAGCAGGGTCAAATTTACCGAGTCTCGGCTCAACAACCTTTTCGGTGACCAACGCTCCCATTGTGGCTACAACGAAGGTACTGATGAACATGAAGTACCAGTTTACTTCTGGGCCTACCATATAGTCGGGGTCAATCATGTGAGCAGCGGCTTCCGTGATACCCGACAACAGTGGGTCGACAGTTCCAAGCAGTAGGTTGGCGCTATAGCCAGCCGATACACCTGCAAACGCGGCGGCCAGACCCGCTAACGGGTGACGACCTAACGAGTGGAAAATCATCGCTGCCAGTGGAATAAGTACCACGTAGCCAAGCTCTGATGCTGTGTTTGAAATGATACCTGCGAAGACGATAGCAAAGGTCACGGCACGTTTAGAGGCATTCATTACCAACGCGCGCATTGCTGCTGATAACAGGCCAGAATGTTCTGCTACCGATACACCAAGAAGCGCAACAAGTACGGTACCCAGTGGCGCAAAGCCTGTGAAATTGGTAACCAAGCCTGTCACTATTCGCTGCAAACCTTCTGCGCTCATCAGCGATATGACTTCAATCATACCGTCTTCTTCACGCCCCTTTGCACCTATTGGGCGAGGGTCAGCTACAGCAATGTCAAAGTAACCAAGTATCCCACTAAGTAACACAATGAAAAGTGAAAGCAGAGCGAACAGCGTTACTGGATGTGGGAGCAGGTTTCCTAACCATTCCACCGTGGTGAGAAATCGCGAGAATAACCCACCTTGTCCGCCCCTATCATCGGCAGACACTGTATTTGTATTTTCCGTTGTCAAAATCTTCCCTCTGTCGTTTATTGACGTCTACCACACCAAGGTTAATGCTGGGAAGGCATCAACCTTGTACATAAATAGTGACGTGTTTTAATAGTATTCAGACGGTATTTTACCCGATTTAGTAAAATTTTGGCAGTAGATAGGGTAAATGAAGGGTTAAGTCAGTGTACATTTTCCTAAATTGCCCGGCTACACAGATTAAATATAACTCGCTATATCATACCGTTAGCCTTTCAAAAGGCGTAAAAAAACCAGTCTAAAAAGACTGGTTTTTAAAGCTTCAAATTACGGCTATTTAGTTACCGTTTGACTTGTTCATATACTTGAAGAAGTCGCTGTCTGGTGCAATAACCATGACATCTTGTTTGCTGTTAAAGCTTTGCTTATACGCGTCCATACTGCGCAGGAAGCTGTAAAAATCAGCGTTTTTTGAGTAAGCGTCAGCGTAAATTTGTGCCGCAATCGCATCACCTTCACCGCGAAGTTGACGTGCATTACGCTCAGCATCAGCAAGCATTACCGTTACCTTAGCATCGATGTTTGCCTTAATGACTTCGGCTTGCTCTTGACCTTCTGAACGGTGCTCACGGGCTACGGCGGCACGCTCTGCGCGCATACGCTGGAAGATAGAGTTGCTCACTTCAGTGGGTAAGTTAATCTGCTTAACGCGTACGTCTACAATTTCAATACCTAGCTCGTCAGACGATGTAGAAGCTTGTTCCATTGCTTGGTTCATAAGCGCTGAACGCTCACCAGAAACGATTTGTGCAATAGTACGAGTACCAAACTCAGAACGTAGGCCGTTGTTTACTTTTTGCTTCAGTAGCGCTTCTGCTTGCAGCTTGTTGCCACCCGTTGATAGGTAGTAACGTGCAAAGTCTTCTATGCGCCACTTAACATAAGAGTCAACAATCAGGTCTTTCTTCTCGCTTGTTACAAAGCGATCAGGCGTTCCATCCAACGTTTGAATACGCGCATCTAAATGGCGTACCGAGTCAATAAACGGAAGTTTAAAGTGTAAACCTGGCTCAAAAACCCGAGTTTCACCGGTCGCGTCATCGCGCTGAACCTTACCAAATTGAATAACAATGGCACGCTCACCCTCTTTAACTGCAAACAGAGAACCTGATGCAAGCAAAACAAGAAGAACGAATGCTGCTATTAATAAATTCTTCATTATGCTTATCTCCCTTCTCTGTAGCTGTCACCGCGTAAACCAGAGGTTGGCGACGAATTACGGCTTCTGCCTGAAGTATCAGTTACAGGTGTTTGTAAGCTTTCTAGCGTGTTGCGTGAGCGATCGTTAGACGACGACTGCTGACGCTCCATAATTTTATCCAGAGGCAGGTACATCATGTTGTTTCCGCCTTTGCTATCAACCATGATTTTGCTGGTGTTACCCAACACTTCTTCCATGGTTTCAAGATAGATACGTTCGCGAGTAACCTGAGGTGCGCGCTCATATTGTGGAAGCAGCTCTTCAAAACGTGCCACTTCACCCTGCGCTTCCAACGTTACACGCTCTTTATAGGCTTGCGCTTCTTCATTCATACGATTTACTTGACCACGTGCACGTGGCTCAATCTCTCTCGCATAAGCTTCAGCTTCACGAATAAAACGTTGTTCATCTTCCTGTGCAGCAATCGCATCATCAAATGCATCTTTAACTTGCTCTGGTGGGCGGGCATCACGGAAGTTCATATCGATAATGGAAACGCCCATGTTGTAGGGTTCAATGATCGCTTGAAGCTCTTCCCATACACGCTGACGCGTTACTTCACGGCCGTCGGTAAGTACGTCGTCCATTTTAGAGTGGCCAACTACGTAGCGAATAGCGCTATCAAGAGACTGACTTAAACTCTGCTCAGGACTTTCAACGGCAAACGTCCAACGATATGGGTCTACAACGCGAAATTGCATTTCCATTTGAACGCTTACCACGTTTTCGTCTTCTGTAAGCATAGAGCCTGAAGATGACTGGTCGCGAATTGACTGAACATCAACTGGGATTACTGAGTCAATGAACGTTGGCGCCCAACGAAGACCCGGCTCAACCTGCTCGTGATACTCACCGAAGCGAAGCACTACGCCACGCTCTGCTTCACGAATAGTGTAAAAACCACTAATGAACCAAATTACGACAAGTAAACCTACAAGAATACCAGCGCCGATACCACCTAGGCTTTTGCCTGAGCCGCCACCGTTGCCACCTGACTTTCCAAACTTACCAAATAAGTTCTTAAAAACATCGTCCAAATCTGGGGGACCCTGCTCTTTCCCACCGCGATTCTTCCACGGGTCGTTATTATTGCCACCCGGCTCATTCCAAGCCATGCTGATACTCCATAGATTACTGTTATATTTTTGAATTTCGCATGCTCAATGCAGTGACTAGCACTGACTAATGTCGCACAACATACTCTGATATTCCGTTTTCCAGACGTTTTTCAAGTCTGTTCCAGTCAGCGGCGGGCATTCTTACATCAACTACCCAGTCTCCCTGACTGTCGTATTCTTCACTAGCAATACAGTTTAGTTCGTACAACACGCCGCGCAATCGACTTTGTGCAGGCGGAATCTTTAATGTGTAATTCACCATGCTTTTACCTAAACATTCGGTTAAAGCCTGGCTCAATAATTCCGTTCCTTCGCCTGTTTGTGCAGATAGCCACACTCTAACAGGCACGCCTTCGTCGTTTCTTTCTATACGCGGTTGAACGTCGTCTAGTTTATCAATCTTATTACAGATTAGTAATTGTTGAATCTCTCCAGCTTCAATTTCTTCAAGTACATCATTAACTTCATCCATGGTTTCGCGATATTTTGCATCAGCAATATCAACCACATGGAGCAGTAAATCTGCTTCTTGAGTCTCTTGAAGTGTCGCTTTAAACGCAGCAACGAGGTCGTGGGGAAGATGACGAATAAAACCTACCGTGTCGGCTAAAATAGCCGGCCCTACGTCTTTTAAATCGATTTTGCGTAACGTGGGATCTAGCGTTGCAAACAGCTGATCGGCAGCGTAAACGTGTGAGTCGGTAATGGTGTTAAACAGCGTCGATTTTCCCGCATTCGTATAGCCAACTAAGGATACCGTTGGAATTTCAGCGCGTTTGCGCGAGCGGCGACCCTGCTCGCGTTGCTTTTGCACTTTTTCCAAACGACGAAGAATGGCTTTAATACGACCACGAAGTAGTCGACGGTCAGTTTCTAGCTGTGTCTCACCTGGACCGCGAAGACCAATACCACCTTTTTGACGCTCAAGGTGGGTCCATCCTCTGATGAGACGAGTTGAGATATGCCTCAACTGGGCTAGTTCGACCTGAAGCTTACCCTCATGTGTTCTTGCGCGCTGCGCAAAAATATCAAGAATTAGCCCCGTTCTATCTAACACCCGGCATTTACACACCGCTTCTAAATTACGCTCCTGAGAAGGAGAAAGCGCGTGGTTGAAAATAACAACGTTGGCATCGTGTGCTTTCACTGCCGCTGCTATTTCCTCTGCCTTACCTGAACCAACAAAAAACTTAGCATGAGGCGCACTGCGCGAAGTCGTAATAACTTCTACCGCATTAACCCCTGCTGAAGACACAAGCAATTCAAGCTCACTTAAGTCTTCTTTACTGTTCTCGTCGGAAAAATTAACATGAACAAGTACAGCCTGTTCACCGGCTTCATAACGGTCAAACAAGCGCGTTACCTTTTAAATTATTCACCTTTAGTATTTTCAGAATCTCCTGCGCTAGGCATTGTGATAGCGCGTGCTGGAACAACAGTAGAAATCGCGTGCTTATACACCATTTGGCTTACTGTGTTCTTCAGTAAAATTACGAACTGGTCGAAAGATTCAACCTGTCCCTGAAGTTTAATACCGTTTACCAGATAAATTGATACTGGCATACGTTCCTTACGCAAAGCGTTCAAGAATGGGTCTTGTAAAGATTGCCCTTTAGCCATTTGATATCCTTAGTTTTTATTATTCGTGATAGGAATTTCACTATCACTGCACGTCTAATATATACCACACTCAAACATTTAAAGTGTGACTTTCGCTGTAATTTTAGTCAAATTATCGTTAGCAAATGTGTCTAGCCATGTAACCTGCTCCCAGCCCCGTAACCACGTGAGCTGACGCTTGGCGAGCTGCCTTGTAGCGATAATGCCTCTTTCACGCATTTCTGCGTAACTCAATTGGCCGTCTAGGTACTGCCACATCTGTCTGTACCCTACCGAACGAATAGAAGGCAAATCTTCATGAAGATCACTGCGTTCGTAGAGCTTTACTACTTCATTCTCAAACCCTTGCTCCAACATCAAATCAAAGCGGGTCGCTATACGTTCGTGCAACACTGCCCTGTCTGCGGGCGCTATGGCAAATTGTGCAATGTTATAAGGGCACTTTTCACCCTCTTGTTGTTGCCAATGTGTCAACGTCTTGCCGGTACTTCTATACACTTCCAGCGCACGGGTAATGCGCTGTGGGTCGTTGGGGTGAATTCTCTCACCACTAATTGGGTCTACACCACGTAATTCATCGTGTAATTTAGACCAACCCAAGCGTTGTGCCTGCTGTGTTATTTCGTCCCGTATCTTTTCATCTGACTTAGGTAGTGGCGAAATTCCATTTATCAAGGCATTAAAGTACATCATTGTACCTCCAGCCAAAATTGGCACCTTGCCACGCGCTAAAATATCGCCAATTAGCGCATTAGTGTCGTTTACAAATTGCGACACCGAATAGCTTTGTGCAGGGTCGATAATATCAATTAGATGATGTACTACACCTGCTTGCTCTTCCTGCGTTGGCTTCGCAGTGCCGATGTCCATACCTTTATAAACAAGGGCTGAATCAACACTAATTACTTCGCTTTCAACCTTGGCCGCTATATCAAGCGCCAAGCCTGTCTTGCCTGATGCCGTGGGGCCCATAATTGCTATTACTGGCAATGCAGAATTTATGCCATTGGACACCTTATTCTCCCCATACATCTAGCACTGAATTTAAGGGGCGCACTTTAGCAAATTGCTCAATAATTTCCCATTGTTTCACTTCGCTCTGCTGATCCAACCAGTACCACAGCGCATTTGATGTCTCTTCATCTAAAACATGTTCAGGCAAAACCAATGATTTTACGGCATCATCAAGTGAATTTACTTCATCATTTAGTTCAACTAATAAGAAGTATTCAAACCACTTGAGCCACGGCAAGTGCCTGGTGCCGGCCGGCACCTGTTGCAGCCGATATTTGCCAGCCACTTTATTCACTTCAAAATGCGCGTCGTTTAGCAGTGTAACCAATTGCTCATTGACATTATTGAGCGAAACAGCAACGGGCATTAACAACGGTTGTCCATGCTGCGCTTTTAAAAATAGTTCGCTTAACCAGATACTTGCAACTTTAGTTGCACAAAGAAGGTAAATTTTTTCTGATTTTGGGTAAATTCTACACTGGGAAGTTAGATTAACGTGCTCTGCAACGGGCATCGGGTCTGCATTGTTGTTAATAATGTCGCTATTTGGCGTCATTAACGCATTATAATTTGACTGATATGCCGCACTTGGCCCTCGACTTTGCTTATGTGCAGCGCCACCACTTCGTCCACCACTGGCACTTCCCGAGGATGTATTTCTTGGACTGCCTGTAAATTGCCCATAAGACTGTGGCGCGCCTTGCGAGACTCCCCCCGTCGAGTAACGAGAAGACTCGTTGAACGCCTGTGCATTATCCGACGTTTGATTCTGTAAAGGCCTAATGTAATCGTGCTCTACCTGAGAAGACATGAAATCTGAGCCCGAAGGACGGCTTGCGTCCATTCCTGATAAAGGCTGTTCGTCGGTCATGGCATGCAGCGCATCACTCACGGTTTTACAGATAAAGTCGTGCACCAATCTGCCTTGTTGAAACCTCACCTCATGCTTGGCGGGATGAACATTTACATCCACATCTTTAGGGTTAACCGTTAAGTACACCACAAAGCTTGGTTGCTCCACCACCCCCCAAACGCTTTCGTACGCTTGGCGAATAGCGTGCATAATAAGCTTATCTCGCATGCCTCTGCCGTTAACAAAACTGAACTGGCAATCATTGCTGCTGCGAAGCATGGCCTCATTACCTAGCCAAGCATCAATGTGAAGACCTTCATACTCGGTACTAATATGTACGGCGTTTTGAACAAACTTTTGTCCAACCACAGCGCCAATTCGGGTGGCTAAACTGCCTGCTTTGTCGGCGATAAAGCGCTTTGCTACTTTATCGTTGTGTTTTAAAACAAATGAAACCTTGGGATAGCTCAGTGCTATGCGTTTTATGACTTCTTCAATATGCTGAAATTCGGTTTTTTCGGTGCGTAAAAACTTACGTCTTGCTGGCGTGTTGTAAAACAGATCTGCCACGTCAATTGTGGTGCCAACAGGGTGGGCCGCTGGCTGGATATTTACCGCCATTTCCCTACCCTCACAATAGGCCTGCCACGCCTCACCTTGAGACTCAGTGCGCGATGTCAGAGTTAACCGGCTCACCGAGCTAATACTGGCCAGCGCTTCGCCACGAAAGCCAAGAGAGAGAATTTGTTCTAAGTCATCCAGAGTGGTGATTTTGCTGGTTGCATGGCGACTTAATGCCAGCTGCAGTTCACTTTTGACAATGCCTGACCCATTGTCTTTTATTCGAATGCGTTTGTGGCCACCTTTTTCAATATCGACTTCTATTTTGGTGGCACCAGCATCAAGGCTGTTTTCTAGTAATTCTTTAACCACAGACGCGGGGCGCTCAACCACTTCACCAGCGGCAATCTGGTTTGCAAGTTGGGGAGATAAAAGCTGTATAGGCAAAGGACTACCCTATGATATTAACTATATGGATTCGTGGCGATACGATATGTAAGTGCTATGAGTGCTGAAAAAGCCGATGAAACAAAACCTTGGTTTATGTTCTCGGAATATTTAGTACCTGCCCTACGCGTACAACATCACTTGAAAGATCATTCGCTGCTTTGATGCTGCTTACTTTTACATTGTAACGCTGTGCTAATAACGAGAGCGACTCGCCGCTTCTTACTTTGTGCGTTCGGTTGTTCGCCCTTTCTTGTGCCCACAGTGTACCATCAGGGGGAACTTGCTTGAAGTAACGCTTAGTCGCATTAAACATGGCATTCGCTAAGCGTTCGCGATGTTTAGACCAGTTCAGATTCTTCTCTTCTTGCGGATTAGAAATGAAACCGACTTCGACCAAAATAGAGGGGATGTCAGGCGCGGTCAAAACTGCAAAACTGGCGGCTTGTGGTTTTCTTTTATGCAGACTGGTCACCTGCTTTAGCTCTTCAACCACTTTATTACCTAAATCGTGGCTGGTCGCCATGCTGTGATCCATCGATAAACCCAGTATGGTTTCAGTAAGATATCGCTCGCTTGATTTATCATTGATCACTTCAGCTGCACCACCGAGTAATTCAGAGTGACGTTCAGATTTCTCTAGCCAGCGGCCTAATTCAGTGTCTGCTCTTCGCATGGATAGTACCCACACCGAACCACCTCGCGGTTGAGGCTGACTAAACGCATCGGCGTGGATGGAAATAAGCAAATCGGCTTTTTTCTCCCGCGCAATTTCAGGACGTCGATTAGGAGAAACATAATAATCATCGCCACGAGTCATGATGGCGCGCATACCTCGCTCCCGGTTTATCATGTCTTCCAGTTTTTTGGCGATACTCAGGGTGATGTGCTTTTCATAGGTACCAGCCGGACCGATTGAACCTGGGTCATGTCCACCATGCCCGGCGTCGATGGCGACGATAATGTCTCGGTCTCGGGCACTGGTAGAATCATCAATAACGACAGAGCCAGTTGATGCCGACGCTGATAACGTTGGCGACGGCTTCGGCGCGCTATCTGGTAAATCGACAACCAGCCTGTGTCCGTAAGCACCATCGGGGGTTACTGCAAATAACGAAGGCTTGGTATTTCTATTGAGCTCAACAACCACTCTGGCAGATGATTTGTTTTTCGGTGTGGAGTAGCGCAGCTTTTTAATCAAATCACCGCTGTTTTCAATGCCAGAAAGCTTAGCGGTGTCGCTGGTGTTGTTAAGATCGATGACAAGCCGAAGCGGATTTTTAAGTGTAAAATAGGTGAACTCTGGCGCTGATTTCATATCGAAAACAACGCGCGTATTGTCCGGCGACGGCCATATCCTAACCCCGTCGATGTTATTTTGCGCACCGTGTGCGAATTGCACGACGAAACACAATAATAATACCGAAACTATACTGCGCACCATAATTAGCCTTTCTGTTATTGTTATGCTGCTCTCGTCAACTCCGGAGCGGCTATTTATTCAGTTTTTCTTTCATTTCGCATTTGCGCTAAACGCGCTTGCATTGCTGAAGCAATTTCGCACCGTGGGCACTTTTTGCTTCCAAATTAAACTGCCTACCCGATGGCGTAATATTTATACTAATCACTAAGTCTGGGGATGCCAAGTATTCGCCCCCTTTTTCCGACCATTCAATAAGCGCGATAGCGCCCGAACCAAAGTAATCGCGAATTCCCATGAACTCTAACTCTTCTGGGTCGGCTAAGCGATACAGGTCGAAGTGATAGATATTGACGCCATCCAACTCATAAGGTTCAACCAATGTATAGGTTGGACTTTTAACGCTACCTGAATGACCTAAAGATTGAATGAAATATCGGCTAAATGTCGTTTTCCCTGCACCTAAGTCGCCGTTTAAATAAATAACAGCATCGGTAGGGAGTTGACTCGAAACAGCCTGCGCTAAATCTCTGGCAAGCTGCGCAGTATCATCTACTTCATTAGCAAAAAAAGAGGTATGCGGGTAAGACATCAACAATATTCCACAGTAATAGAAAGCCGAATAACACAGTAGATGCCTGCCCGTTCAAGACAAAACCACGCTAACTAGTGGTTTATAAGCGCACGTACTGCGTCAAACAAATCGCTCGCTATCATACCACGTTGACCATACAGTTGGGCAATATCATCGCCAGCCTTAGCATGAAGCACTACACCATATTTCGCTGCAATATCTGTTTCTACGCCTTGCGCGAGCAACGCGCCCAATATTCCGCTTAATACATCACCGCTTCCTGCGGTAGCCATACCTGGATTACCGTGACGGCAAACCCAGGTTTTCTTTTCATTGTCGATAAGCGTGCCCGCCCCTTTTAGTACACAGACCGCATGGTATCGCTGTGAGCACTGCCTTGCGTAGTTAAAACGGTCGCTTTCTACATCATCAATAGAAACACCGAGTAAACGCGCAGCTTCGCCCGCGTGAGGGGTTAAAATACTGTCAGACAAGGTGTACGCGGTTGACTGCTGACACAACAGATTTAGCGCGTCAGCATCAATGACCACAGGCTTATTTTGGCTTTGACAGTGCTTCATGGTGGTTTCAAATGCGCTTTCTGCCCATTCATCTTGCCCAAGACCCGGTCCAATAACCACACAGGTTGCCCAAGCTAATGCATCTTCCAAATTAAAGTCGGTGACCATGAGTTCAGGTCTGCCTGCACTGACCTGAACGACTGACGACTCATGGGTATACACGCGTACCATGCCCGCACCGCTTCTCAGCGCGGCTTCACTGGCGAGTCGAATGGCACCTGCTGTTCCGCGGTTACCGCCAATGCACAACAGTCGACCATAAGTCCCTTTATGACTGTTAATCTCCCGTGGCCCCATACCTTTAAAGTGGTCGATATTTAGCATGGTCGCGCTCGCTTTAGCTAATGCTTGGAACGCTTTGCCGATACCCAAGTCCGCATACACTAACTTACCGCACGATTGTTTACCCGCACCAGTAACAAGCCCCGGCTTAATGCCCACAAAAGTAACGGTGATATCAGCCTGAACACATCGCCCCAGGCTCTGTCCTGTATTTGCATCAAGCCCTGACGGCACATCAACGCTTACAACCGGTGTTGATGACGCATTCACCGCATCAATGATGTCTGCAAACTCATTGCGAATATAGCTATTAATACCTGTACCAAGAAGCGCATCTATCACTACGTCAGACTTCTCGAGGAGCGCAGCGTCAAACCCATTGATACTGCCTCCTGAATCGAGCCAGCGCTGCTGTGCTTTGCCAGCATCACCATCCAGCGTACGTTCAGGCTCAACCGCACATAAATGCACTTGTTTGCCCGCAAGTTTTGCGTTTATTGCTGCAATGTAGCCGTCACCCGCATTGTTACCTTGGCCCACCAGCACTAAGTAAACGTCTGAGTTTGGCATAAGCTCAAGACACTGCTTAAACACCACATCACCAGCTCGTTGCATCAACGTGAACATATCGCAGCCCGAATTCGCGGCGGCTTGTCCTTCATTTTCCCTAACCTGATCGGCCCGAAATAATTTGTATGATAAACTTGACGTTAATTGAGTATCTAGCATGAGCACATGTCCGAATTTAGTTCTATCGACCTTGTTGAATTAACCAACAATATCAAGGCTTGGGGTACAGCGCTAGGCTTTCAGCAGGTTGGCATCAGCGATATTGATCTACATCAGCACGAGGCACACCTTCAGGAATGGTTAGACAATGGGTATCACGGTGACATGGCCTTTATGGAGAGTCATGGGATGAAGCGTGCCCGGCCTGATGAGTTGGTCCCAGGGACATTACGGGTTATCAGCGTTCGCATGAACTACTTACCTCCTGACGCCTCGTTTGCTAAGCATTTAAAAAAGCCAGAAATAGGATACATCAGCCGCTATGCATTGGGCCGTGACTACCACAAAGTGCTGCGCAAACGTCTGAAGCAATTGGGAGAGAAAATCACCGCATCCTTGGCGCATACCCAATATCGCCCGTTTGTAGACTCAGCCCCCGTATTGGAACACGCTATTGCTGAAAAAGCGGGTATTGGCTGGACGGGGAAACACAGCCTGACACTCAACAAAGAAGCCGGCTCTTGGTTCTTCTTAGGTGAGCTGTTCATCAATTTGCCATTACCCACTGACTCACCAATTGAAGAGGGTTGCGGCACCTGCACGGCGTGTCTAACCATCTGCCCGACCAATGCAATTGTTGCGCCTTATAAAGTAGATGCCCGTCGCTGTATTTCCTATCTCACCATTGAATCAGACAAAGATATTCCCGAAGATTTACGTCCCATGATGGGCAATCGCATTTATGGCTGTGACGATTGCCAACTTGTTTGCCCTTGGAATCGCTTTGCCGATGTTACCAGTGAAGAAGATTTCCACCCGCGACAAGTGCTTCACGGCCAAAGTCTCAATGCGCTTTTCGGCTGGTCTGAAGAAACCTTCTTACGCAATACGGAAGGCTCTCCCATCAGGCGGATTGGCTTTGAGAAGTGGCAGCGTAATATTGCCGTTGCGTTAGGAAACGCTCCGTATGATGAACAAAGCATTCTGCTTTTGAAAGAAAGACGAGGGAGCGTGAGTGACTTGGTGGACAGACATATTGATTGGGCTCTTAAGCGGCAGCAAGAGAAGCAACAAGCGTCTGATGCGAAAAACAGGCAGCAAGCGCGGCTTATTCGCGTAATTGAAAAAGGTTTACCAAGAGACGCCTAACGCCAGTACACGTTTGAATAAGGCATACCGCGAATTCAATTGGCGATATACACGTTTTGGGGTTAACCCGCTGAGGCAAGCTGACTGTTTAAATCGGCCTGAGTGCTATTCCGATAACGCACACGAGCATTTGGCGAATGGGATGCGGCGAAAGAAACGTTAAGTTTGAGGCCTCGCTGTGCCACTTGCGTGGTTATGATAGGCGAGCCGAATTCCCACCACGGTTCCTGTTCCAATGCTTCAATAACTCGCGACAGCTCAGTTTCAGAACCGTCATACTCACCCGTTATTTCGCAATGTCCGTTCTCACATTTTACCGAGTCTAAAACAAAGCGCTCGTTGTTAGGCGGCAGCGCAAAAAACGTATTGAGTGAGCCTTCGGTTTTAGTGTAGAAAACCTCTGGCGCCATGATTTGGACATTCTCAGCAACGGGGGCAACATTCATCTCGCCGTTTTTCGTAACGCTTGTATCCAAGAGCACCGCACCTGTTTCATTTGAAACCAACTTGGCGGCGGGCTTAATAACTTTCAGCTCACTCGTTTCGGTGGCACGAGAGCGCGCTAACACATTGGTTAGTCGCTCTTTATCTGCATTGGATTCACTGAGTTGGTGTTGATAGCCAGAAAATTTATACCCTGCTATCGATGCAAACGCTATCAGCAACAACACAAGCCACGTTTTCATTTTACTTCCTTTATCGAAGTCGCTTACTTGTGATATTGCTTACTAAGTTCATGTACCGCATTAACGAACACACCTGCATTTTCAGGTGGTACGTCTAGATGGATACCGTGACCTAAATTAAATACGTGACCGCTACCTTCACCGTAACCTTCTAGAATGGACGCCACTTCTTGCTCAATTCTTTGCGGTTGAGCATACAGCATTGATGGATCCATATTACCTTGAAGTGCAACTTTATCGCCAATGCGCGCACGCGCTTCTTTAATGTCGATAGTCCAGTCTAAACCTACTGCGTCGCAGCCTGTCGCCGCAATCGATTCTAGCCACATGCCACCGTTTTTGGTGAACAAGGTAACAGGTACTTTACGGCCTTCATTTTCACGGGTCAGCCCACTTACAATGCGCTCCATGTACTGAAGCGAGAATTCTTTGTAGTCACGAGGAGATAACACGCCCCCCCAAGTATCAAATACCATGACTGACTGCGCGCCCGCAGCGATTTGAGCATTTAAATACTCAGTAACAGAATCAGCCAGTTTTGCTAGTAACGCATGAAGCGTTGCTGGCTCAGCAAATGCCATTTTCTTGATTTTGGTAAAGGCTTTACTTGAACCACCTTCAATCATGTAAGTCGCGAGTGTCCAAGGGCTTCCAGAAAAACCAATTAATGGCACTTCACCTTTAAGCTCACGGCGAATAGTACGAACGGCATTCATTACGTACTGTAGTTCACCTTCTGGATCAGGAAGGCCGATTTTATCCACATCCGCTTTACACGTGATTGGATTTTTAAAGCGAGGGCCTTCACCTGTTTCAAAGTAAAGACCGAGGCCCATCGCATCTGGAATGGTCAAAATATCCGAAAAGAGAATTGCAGCGTCGAGAGGAAAACGACGTAAAGGTTGTAGCGTCACCTCACATGCAAGTTCTGCATTCTTGCACAACGACATAAAATCGCCTGCTACTGCACGAGTCGCTTTGTACTCTGGGAGGTAGCGCCCGGCTTGTCGCATCATCCATACAGGTGTGACATCAACCGGCTGCTTAAGTAACGCACGTAAGTAACGATCGTTCTTTAACGCGGGCTTATCAACACTGGGGAAATTTTGCGACATATAACTCACCTAAATTACTGAAGATATTTGAGCGCGAAAGTATACCAGTATTCTTAACTAAGGTGTGCTAAAACCTGTATTAAAAAATCAATGTTTTAACGACAAATCGGTGTAGTGTCGATTATTAAAGACAAACAATACTTGAACATTACTTTAAAAAGACGCTTGCACTTAAAGTGAGTGTTTGCTATTACTATAACCGTTAAAGAAAAGAAGCCCTACATGGGACCGTGCTAAACTTATTGAAACCCTGCCTCGGCAGGGTTTTTTATTTGTCGCCGATCAGAGACACCGTTTCAGCAATTAATTGTCCCGCAATAGACACTTTCGGTGGAATAGTCGGCAGCGCATCTATATCAAACCATTGCGCATCATCTATCTCGTTCTCCTGACAACGAATTTCCCCTTCGTCATACTCGGCAATAAACCCGACCATTAAGGAATGTGGAAATGGCCATGGTTGACTATTGTAATAGCGCAAGTTTTTAACCTTAACGCCTACTTCTTCGAAAACTTCTCTGTGGACCGCTTGCTCCAGACTTTCACCACTTTCTACAAAGCCTGCAAGAGTTGAATACATATTGGATTCTCGATGGCGAACGCCTTTGGCCAAAAGTATTTTTTCGCTGTCATGTATAGAAACAATGATACAGGGAGACACTCTTGGATAACTGCGATGTTGACAGCGGTGACAATGCATTGCCATTTCCCAATCTACGCGTTCAGTCTTGGCTCCACATTGCCCGCAAAATTGATGAGTACGCAAGAAATGGATGTATTGCCAGGCTCGCCCAATAACGGAAAAGGCTATATCGTATTCGGCAAAAAGAAGCTGTCTAAGCGATACCCGTTCCCAACCGGGTTCCTCAACATGCTCAGCGCCCAAATCAACGACGTATACGGGCAGGTCTCTATGCGCCGTCTCATTGAGCGGCGGAAGTTGATGAATTTCATCGACATAAGATGCTAAAAATGGAATATCACTCAGATAAGCAATGGGGATAGACTCAGACGATTCTTGTACTACAATTTTGCCGCGACTAAAAACTACCCACAGGGCTTGCTGAGCAGCTAGTTTCGCCTCATCCAACTTTATCATCATTGCACATCACTCCTGTTCTTTAATGCTTCATACTACACTAAATACTGAGCGTATAGATCGCCACCATACATTTTGAAACGAACTTTTTCGCGCAAAATTTGTGTCGCTAGTGCACAGTGTTATACTGAAACTTATTGTCGCTAAACGGGTAACACATCAAAATGTTGCAACAGTTAGAAAGCGTTAAATCAAAATGGGGCGGGAAAAGCCAGGTTATTGACCGCTGGTTAATGGACAGACAGGCACTGTTAGTTTCTTTCTGTGAACTAGCAGGTATTAACAAGCGAAGCGAGTGTTTACCTGACCCAGATGAAATAGACAACTTTTGCAGCGCATTACTCGATTATTTGTCGGTAGGACACTTTGAGGTTTTCGATATGTTGGTTGAAAACGACAATGAAGGCCTTGCACTACGAGATAAACTTTACCCCAGATTGACAAAAACCACTGACGCAGCACTCGCATTTAATGATACGTTTGCACAAGCAGTAACGCCCGAGCAGGCAGCTGAATTTGACTCAGCGCTAGCCAAGCTTGGTGAGACATTAGAAGAGCGTTTCTCCTTGGAAGATGAGTTAATAGCTCATGTACACACTAAAAAACGTGATCCAGAAGTGACGCTTTAATATAACAATGAAAGTCGAGTTTACGGTTATCATCAATGAACAAAACCACACTTATTCATAAGGCACGGGCTTATTGCGAGCAACGCGGCGCCAGATTCACACCGCTTAGAGAAAAGGTGTACGAAATTCTTGTTTCAAAGCACGGCCCTATGGGTGCTTATGAACTACTCGACTCACTGAAAGAAACAGAGTCTAGTGCCAAACCTGCGACAGTCTATCGCGCCCTTGATTTTCTTCTCGATTTTGGGTTTATTCACCGTTTAGAGTCTACCAATGCGTTTGTGGCCTGCTATCATTTTGGTTGTAACCACCCTGTTCAGTTTCTAATTTGTGACAGCTGTGGTGATGTTGCTGAAATTCAATCTGAAGGTCTTCAAGAGACCCTTGATAGCCAAGCAAAGCAACACGGATTCAAAGTATCGAAACAAACTATAGAGGCCCATGGATTATGTGCCGATTGTCAACAAACGGAAGATCACGCTGCCCAGGAGAGTGTACATGAATGCTGATTTTGTGAACCCGTTTATTGCTGGTCTTTTGAACGTGCTTGAAACCATGGCTCAAACTAAATTGACCCCTGGCAAGCCCAAGCGCAAACAAAGTGATATCGCCAAAGGCGATGTATCGGGGCTAATTGGCATGGTGGGCCCTGACGTTCGCGGCTCGATGTCTATTACTTTTGACGAGTCTTTGGCCCTGACCATAATGGAGAGAATGGTTGGAGAGCGCCCTGAGAAGCTTGATGCAGAAGTAGGCGACATGGTTGGCGAAGTTACCAACATGATTTGCGGTAACGCAAAACGAGACCTTGCTGAGCGGGGTTACGAGTTTGGAATGGCAACACCCATCGTTGTATCAGGAAAGCAACATACGATTAGTCACCAGGTTGATGGTGCTAAAATTATTCTTCCTTTCATGTGCGACGAAGGATTAGCGCATTTGGAAATCTGTTTTGACAAATAATTTCTGGCAGTCTGAAAAAATTACACTCGACAGCTACCCGAGAGGATTTCACCTGATAACACAGCAGGTGGAATCTGCAATACCCAGTATTCGTCATGTTGAAGTCGGCCTTTTGCACCTATGGCTTCAGCATACAAGCGCTAGTTTGACAATCAATGAAAATGCCTACCCTACAGTGAGGCATGATATGGAAGCGTTCTTCAACCATAGTGTAAAAGAAGAGCTTTCTTTTTTCAGGCATACTTATGAAGGTAAAGATGATATGCCTGCTCACTTAAAATCGAGTATACTAGGGTGTCAACTTACTATACCTGTCCAACAAGGCAAGCTTGCACTTGGCACGTGGCAGGGTATCATGCTCGGCGAACACCGAGATCATGGTGGAAGACGAACAATTATTGCCACATTACAAGGGATCGCAGCCTAACCCATATTATAAATGGCACAATTTGTGCTAGCGTTAAACGTTAAGCACAACACAAAATTATCAAAAATCGATAATCACTCAACGTTAAACAGGATGTGACTATGAAACAACACTTTAAAATGGCAGCGCTATCTCTTGCTGTAATTTCTTCGACTAATGCATTTGCACAAGACTCTTCTGAGCCAGAGTACAAAAACTGGTTTGGTTTGTCTGGCATGTATTACAACACTGACGACTCACGTCCGTTAGATCTAACTGACGGCGGCCTTTACGACGATGGTCGTGGCGTAGCTTTTGAATACGGTTTCCGTTTTACTCAAAGCTGGGCAGCTCGTGTTGAATTTACAGCCCTAGACCTTGATTATGCAGGCGGCGGTGATGAAAGCGGTGAAATGGTTGGTGTTGACGCACTATACTTCATGCCAAATGATGCATGGTTCGTTTTTGGTGGTGTTAAGCGTCAAGCAGTAGGCGAATCAACTACGCTTGGTAACATCGGTATCGGTAAACACTGGGACATCCACGAAGATGTTAAACTTGTTACTGAAATCGCCGCTTATCACGACTTCGGTGAAGATTACAATGACTACAGTGTTAAAGTTGGTATCGCGATCCCATTTGGTAAAGGCACTCCTGCCGCACCTAAAGACAGCGACAACGATGGCGTTGTAGACAGCAAAGACCAGTGCCCAATGACACCAGCGGGTGTTCGTGTTGACGCAAATGGTTGTAGCATCGATGATGATAACGATGGCGTTCTAAACAACGTTGACCAGTGTCCTAACACTCCAGCTGGCACTAAAGTAGATGCAACTGGCTGTGCAATTAAAGATTCGGACAACGACGGCGTTGTAGACAGCAAAGATATGTGCCCTGATACACCAGCTGGCGTAAAAGTTGATGCAAAAGGTTGTACAGTATTTGACGAAGAGACAGTAGAAATCACACTACGCGTTCTATTCGACAACGAAAGTGCTGTAGTTAAAATGCCAAAAGATCCAGAAATCTCTGAATTTGCTGAGTTCATGAAGCAGTATCCTTCAACAACTGCGGTAATTGAAGGTCACACTTCTGCACCAGGTAGTGAAGCTTACAACATGGACCTTTCTAAGCGTCGTGCTGCGAACTTCAAAGAAGTAATGGTAGACATGTACGGTATCGAAGGTTCTCGTTTAGAGACTATCGGTTACGGCGAAACTCAGCTTCTAGACAATGGTAAGAATGCTGAAGCACACCGTGTTAACCGTCGCATTTCAGTGACAGTTAAAGACACAGTGAAAGTAGCTGAAGAAAAGTAATTCAGTGTATATGAATTGAAAAAGGCGCCTTACGGCGCCTTTTTTGTGTCTGAAATACTTTAACTTGTTAACCCTTAAAATGTAGACCGTGGCCGCAGTCGAAGCCTTTAGTCGCTATAAGAGGGGCTAATATTCGTCGGCTATGGCAGGGCCTGCATAGTTGTCAAATCGTGAGAATTGGCCTTGGAACGTAAGTCGACAGGTACCAATTGGGCCGTTACGCTGTTTACCAATAATAATCTCTGCAATGCCCTTATACTCACTGTTTTCGTGATAAACCTCATCACGATAAATAAACATAATAAGGTCGGCATCCTGCTCGATTGAGCCAGACTCACGAAGGTCAGAGTTTACAGGACGTTTATCGGCGCGTTGTTCTAGCGTACGGTTAAGCTGTGAAAGGGCAACTACCGGCACTTCAAGCTCTTTAGCCAATGCTTTCAGTGAGCGAGAGATCTCTGCAATTTCCAATGTTCGGTTATCGCTAAGAGAAGGTACGCGCATCAACTGAAGATAATCCACCATGATGAGACTGATTCCACCTCGTTCGCGAGCGAGTTTTCTTGCGCGACTTCGCACGTCCATTGGTGTAAGGCCTGACGAATCATCAACAAACAAACAATCTTTGTCTTTGAGCATAGCCATGGTGTTGGAGATACGTGCCCAATCTTCATCATCCAGCTGCGCAGTACGAATTTTGGTTTGGTCAACGCGGCTTAATGACGCCAACATACGCATCATGATTTGTTCTGAGGGCATCTCAAGACTGAAAACAAGTACAGGTTTGTCTTCTGCCATCATGGCGTTTTCAATCAAGTTCATGGCGAAAGTAGTCTTACCCATCGATGGACGAGCCGCCACGATAATAAGGTCAGAGGGCTGCATACCACTGGTCATTTTGTCTAGGTCGGTAAAGCCGGTAGTAACACCGGTAACGTCTTTATTGGTTTTCACCAATTCTTCTAGACGGTCAATGGTCTTCCCTAAGATAGACTCGACATCGCGAGGACCTTCGTTTTCACCAGTTCTTCGTTCGGCAATTTCAAATACTTTACTTTCGGCCAGGTCAAGAATGTCTGCACTGTCACGGCCTTCGGGGTTGTACCCAACTTCCGCTATTTCATGCGCCACGCCAATAAGCTCTCGGGTTATCGCGCGCTCACTAATAATTTGCGCATAAGACACAACGTTCGCAGAACTTGGCGTGTTTTTGGCAAGTTCACCTAAGTAGGCAAAACCACCAGCATCTTCCAGTTCATCATGCTTTTCCAGCTCTTCTGATACTGTTATAAGATCTATTGGCTGGCTACTGTTTAGTAGTCGAGTGATAGCACGAAAGATAATTTGGTGTGAGCGATTGTAAAAATCGTTATCGGTAACAAGCTCCGCGACTTTGTCCCAGCTTTCAGGGTCAATAAGCATGCTGCCCAAAACAGATTGCTCAGCCTCAATGCTATGAGGTGGAACCTTCAATTTTTCAACATTCTTATCGTTTTTAGACGCAGACGCCACGAGTGAAACCTATTCCAATGCACAAAAGTCAGTTGGATATTATGCGCTTTTAACGTCCATCACTCAACAAAGGAAGTCGTCATTTTGTTGCGAAAGCGCAAAAAGACAACATCGTTTAAAGCGTTTTCTCCAGCTTTAAAAACGTACCGTCAACCAAGGTGTAGGCGCTGCCACCTTCCTGAAAAATGAGTGTAGAACCCATGATTGCTGAATTATCAAGGCACGACAAACTTACTTCAGTAATCTTGTCGTCGCTAAAGCCGAGCGATGATGGAGAGGCTTTAAAAGCAGCATAAAAATCTTGATTACTGATATTTTTCGTTGAATACACCGGTGACTCACAGAATGCCTGATCGAGTTTAGCCGAGTCTGAAGCATAGGTTACCGAGCGACCCAAGAACTTTTCTGACTCTATTGATGAGTGAGCTGAAACACCTACATTATAGGCCTTAGTCACCACCCAAGTACCTTCGTAATAAGCGGGTTCCTGAACAGCACAGCCTAGCGTAAATGCGCATATTCCAAACGCACCAATAATTAGACTATGAAATCGCCAAAACCTTTTGACGTGTCCAACAATACTCAATTTAACCTCCAATCAAAAAATAACAAACCATGTGATGATGTGGGTGAAGCGTGCAGGTCCGCTAACTTGTAACTAAGAGCCATTAAAACGCACTTTTGTTACTTACAAACGCTCAGCTACACATTTTTAGCGACCAAACAAAAAAAGCTGCGATCACTCGCAGCTTTTCATTAATCACCACATGTCTGATTAATAAATGTGGACTAAATTCATTTTTTCAACCTAAAGTTTCAATTGTGTTGCCTATAGCTTATTCACTTTTGGTCTATTTCAATTCGCCCGTGTACCGTAGAGATGTCTACATTTGCAGCCCCACCGTTGTGGATAAAGCGTAGCCAGCTACCTGGGCCATACTTAGGCTTTTGCGACTTTTCATCACTGATATTGTTTACAATGTTGCCGCCAGCGTGCGTCTCAATATCAAATTGTGCCGATACGCCATCTTGAAAGACAAATTCCATCGCACCGCCTACAGAATTCGCTTTTACGCTACCGTTCTTATTAAGACCTAAACTTGCGTAAGTCCTTCCATTAACCGTATTGATTTGCAGTACGTCTACCGCTTGAAGAGACACATCGATTCGACCGTTGACGGTTTCTACTGATACGTCTGGGCTATCGGAAGTGATGTCGAGCTTGCCATTAACTGACGCAAAGCTCACTGGCGTGTTTCCTGAGTGTGACGCTTCAATTTCGCCATTCACTGTTTCCGCCTCTAAACGGCCTCTCACATTCTCAAGCACGATATCGCCATTAACCGACTCAACTTCAACCCGCTCACCTATGTTTTTAAGGGTTACGTCGCCGTTTACCACCTCAACATCTACTGCTTTTGTTATACCTTCTGCAATAAGATCAGCATTGACCGCGGTATAGTGAAGGTCGCTTGCTGAAGGTATATAGATAACAAGGTCGTCGCCATCTTTACCTTTATTAAACCAGCTCTTTGAGTGGCGCTTGACTTCAACGTGTATAACCACGACATCTCCACGTCTTTCAAAGATAAACTCTTCAGTTTGATCGCCCAGTTCACCGGTGACACGAACCTGAGACTTATCCCAAACTCGGATATCTGCTTTTCCGTTGATGTGTTCAATGTCCACTTTCGGCGAAGACGATGTGTCGATGGTCTTATCTACTTTTTCTCCTGCAAACGCCGCAGTAGCGATACTTAGCAGCGCAGTAGTAAGTAATACCTTGGCCCCCAAAGGTGCCATGAACGTGTGCAAAAATGTGCTTTTCGTATTTATATTCATCTTTAAACCCTTATTAAATTTGCTGCCACTTTGGCGCGTGCACTCGCTCAATTAAGGCAATCTGCTGTTGATATACGTGATGCAGCATTTTAATTAATGCTGAGTTGTCTGGATCGTCCTTTAATGCCGCTTTAATAACATCTGCAGCATCGTCCAATTCTTTTAATTGCTCTTGCCAATCTTCAGTTAGCGCCGTTGTACTTTCATAACTAGCAAGAAGACTATTCACTTGTTGTTGTTGCTGCATACTCATTGCGTCAATCAGGGCATAGCCATCGCTTCGATTTTCATCAGCTTTAAACGCAAAAGGAGCCGCGAACCACAATACAGTAACTAAACAAACGCTTGCGGCTATTGCCATCCACTGTTTTGATGTAACCGTAGATGATGAAGCGTCGTCTTGTGAAGCGTCGCCTTGCTGCGATGTTATGCCGAGTTCAATACCTCGCCACAAATCTCGTTCTGGCTGCTTCTCTTTCGATATCCCAGAAATATGCTGAGCAAGCTTGTCGTCAAAATTACTCATCATCGACTCCCATAAAATCTTTCAATAATTGCTTAGCACGGAAAAATTGTGCTTTGCTTGAGCCCACTGCCATGTTCAACATGCTGGCAATGTCTTCATGCCTGTAACCTTCAATTGCATGGAGGACAAAAACCATTCTGGCTCGCTCGGGTAAGCGAATAACTAATGCTTCTAAATCCACATCGGTGCTGTTTTCTTCAGCCGGCATCTCGTTAATGCCGCTGTTTTCCAAGTTAAACATGCGCTGCACCCACCCTTTCTGCTTGCGCATATAAGAGATGGTAATGTTTGCCGTAACACTGTGTAACCATGTGGAAAATTGGCTTTGCCCATCAAAATTACCCAATTTTTTCCATAGCTGAATAAAGACTTCTTGCGAAGCATCTTCTGCCATTCCCTTTTCACCTGTAAGCCGGTAACAAAGCGCGTAGACTCGCCCAATATGTTCATCGTAAAGGGACCGAAACGCCTGCTTATCGCCCTTTTTCGCTTTAGATATCAGCTCATTTTCGCTTTTATTACCAAACACCACATTGGCGTGTACAACACGTTGTTGTGTGTGTTCCATTCTTTTCTCTTTGTTATTTGTGGTGCTGATTAGCATTAGCACTTGTTAGTGTTATAAGGTTAGTCGTACCCTATAGTAGAAAGGTTTAAATGCACAAAAATATTTTTTGGAGATGCCATGTCTACCTCATTTTCTGTTAACGCTCTGTTTGCTGGAAAACCTCAGCCGCTAGGCCCTCGTGGGGCACCAAGCAGTATTGTTAAAGTCCCCGTCGACGCGTTAACGGTGCATATGGACAGAACCGATGAAGACGAACAGGCCAACAAACGGCTTCACGGTGGACCGGAGAAAGTGCTGCATCAGTTCAACCCGACCAACTATCTGACATTAAGAAAGCATTTTCCTGAAGGCGACTTTTCGCTGGGCAGCATTGGCGAAAACATCAGTGTAGAGGGCATGGACGATGCTACCGTTTATATCGGCGATATATGGAAGTTCGGCGAGGTAGAACTGCAAGTAAGCGCCCCCCGTGCCCCTTGCAATAAAATCTCGCAACGCTTCGAAGTGCCCAATTTAGATAGATTTGTCGGAGAACGAGGTATCACTGGCTGGTATTACCGGGTTATTAAAACCGGAACCATCAGTGTTGGCGACGAAGTAACACTACTGCACCGTGAGGACGATACCGTTAATGTTCACACCCTAATGCAATGCGCCCATACCAAAGCAGACAAAGCCCTGGCCCAAAAGCTAGCGAATCTTGAGGCGCTTGATGACGAATGGCGCGGAAAATGCCAAAAAATTGCGGATAAGATTGCGGATAAATAAGCCATTTATCCGTAGCTTAAATTAAAAAGACGCCTGTTCACCTTCATTCAAAATAACCCAAGGCATTGCAGGGTTTAGCTGCTTCTTCATTTTCATAAGACGAAATAGCGCAGAATGTGACGTCTTGTCACCCATCATCCAGCTGGCATTTCCATAGCCCCAAGGCACTACGGCTTTACAGCCTAGGTCTTGGGCCGCAACAATGGCATCTTCTGGCGTAGTATGTACCTTGCGATACCATTTAGGTGAGGTTTCGCTGAAATAAGACGCTATAGGTAACAGGCAAACATCTATTTCACCAAAGCGCGCTTTAATATCCATGAAGTGCGGTGAATATCCCGTATCCCCCGCAAAGAACAATGTTTTGCCTTCACTCTCAAATACCCAACCACCCCACAGTGTCGCATTGTCGTCCTCGTACAAATAAGGCACCCAAATTCGGTTACTGAAATGATGGGCCGGCACGAAGTGGATAGAGGTTTTGCCTACGTTTTTGCTGGTATACCACGCCATTTCTTTAATGGTGTAGCCTCTATTAGGGAAGTGCTCTGCGAAACCTAACGGAACAAGATATTCGGGCTTTGTGCCTAATTCGGCAATATCGGCTTTATTGAAATGATCATAGTGAATATGGGAATAAACCACAGCATCGGTTTGTGCGAGTTTGTCTTCACCTACCTCAGCGGGTTCGTTGCGGCTGAACCCCTCCGCCAATCGAAAAGCCCAATTGACGGGCCAATCAAACTGCCCAAACACAGGGTCAATAAGTATTTGCTCACCACTTGCGGTGTTAAGTAAAAAACTTGCGTGCCCTAACCAGGTGACATTAAAGCCGGTGTGCGAGTTCACTGTCGGGTTGTTGCCAACGAACTGACAATTTTGCATGTCACTTTCACATTCAATATCGGCAGACGCTGGGTAGCAATCATTAGTGCACGTGACGGGGTATGCTTTAAAACTGTCGTAAATATTGCTGAATCTGTCCTCATACCCAGGCTCATTGGCGTGCTTGATTACAGCATTTTCACTTTCTATCTGAGTAACATGATTAGAGCTGGCGCAACCAGTAACGACACTTCCTGCTACTACTAGCGACGCCGACAACGTCGTTAACTTCTTTAAACTCATTACCATTTTTAAGATCGTGTCCTTGTAGCTCCAACCTAGGAGGCAAAGCGCTTAGTTGACTGCTTCGTCTATGCTTTATTTACTCAATTGTGCAGACATCAAGAGCACCGCAGTTTAGCGCAAGCACTAAGATAGCTGTTAACCGTTATTGTAAAGCGAGAAACCATCAGCACCACAGTAAATTTGTAACAATATAAAAGCGCGCGTTAGCGGCCCCATTTATCGTCACAAACCGATTAGTTGCAAATGATAACTATTATTAATAGTATGTTTAAAATTCTTTCCTGAAGCCATTATGCGTAAAACCCGAATACTCATTGTTGAAGATGACGCGACGTTAAGTGAACAAATCACACAGCTGTTGCAGTCTCGAGGATTTGACACTCGCCACGAAAGTGACGGTAATGCTGGATTACAAGCTGTGCTTGAGGAGAACTTTGACCTTGTGTTACTCGACATACGCCTTCCCTCTTTAAACGGCTTGTCGCTGTTAAACCAATTAAGGCAAATAAAGCAAACACCGGTTATGATGATCACCGCGTCAGGTGCCGAGCAAGAAAGGATTGAAGGCTACCGTAAGGGCGCAGATGACTACTTACCCAAGCCCTTCAATTTTACTGAAATGATGCTTCGCATCGACGCACTGTTGCGACGCAGCAAAACACTAAACGACTCAGGCACGCAAAAGTCGGAAATCATTGTTGATGTGCTTTATTTAAATCGCATTCAGCAAGTTACCAAATACCACTCAAGATTACTCGAATTCACGCCAATACAATTTAAGCTTCTTTGGATGTTAGTAGATAACAAAGGGGAAACGTTGAGCAAAGCATTTCTTTATCACAGCGTGCTTAACAAACCCTTTTCGAGGTACGACCGAAGCTTAGATATGCATTTGTCTAGAGTACGCAAAAAGCTCGTTGAGACTGGCATGCCCCCTGAACGCCTTGCCACTGTCCACGGCCAAGGATATCGCTTTTCGTGAAAAATAAACTGCTATGGCGACTGTGCGCATTTATTGCCGTTGGTACTGTTCTGTTATTTTGGGCCATCGCGTGGCTTACCAATCATACCGAGACCAGCATGAGTTTTATCGATAAAGCTCATCAAGAAACCCTTTATTCCTATGGTCAAGAAGCGGAGAAAATCTACCTGGAGGATGGAGAACAAGCGTTAGCTGCTTTTTTGCAAGAAGTGAAGACAACAGAGGACACGTGGCTTGCCGTAGTTAACTCCCAAATGACCACATTCGCTAACACCCAAATGTTAGATGAGTTTGTTGACCGATTTCAAATAGGCCGCAGCCCCGAATGGAAAATACATTTGTACTTTTCTGAAAACCCTGTGATGGAAGTCCCCTTCGTCGATGACAATACGCACTTTTTAATTCAACTTCCACAGCGTATGCGCCCAGGTTCGTTATTGCTCGCCACACGCTTAACGCTTCAAATCGCATTACCTCTAGTGATATTAAGTCTGTTGAGTTTTATGCTGTATCGACACCTAATGACGCCACTAAAGCAATTAGAAAATGCCACAAAAGATTTCGCAAATGGCAATTTAGAAGCCCGTGCAATGGCTGCAATGCCCAAGCGAAATGACGAACTTACTGGGCTTGCCCAGACGTTCGACAAGATGGCCCAAAGAACCAGCAGTCTCATTTATAATCAAAGAAGTTTGCTTGCTGATCTCTCTCACGAGCTTCGCACGCCTCTTGCCCGCATTGATATGGCAATAGACTTTGTAGAGCAAGACATTAATCGTGAACAAGCACTTTCACGCCTGCGTTATGAAGCAAGTACGATGAGAGAGCTTGTTGAAGATACCCTAACCTTTGCATGGCTAAATACAGAATCGCCACAATTGAACAGCGATGACTTTGACTTGGTAGAACTTATCAATGTTATTTGTGAAGATGCGCGGTTTGAATACCCTGATAGAACCTTGCATGTCGACACACCTGAATGCGCGAATATTG
Source organism: Alteromonas sp. R7 (assembly GCF_055755235.1). Taxonomy (NCBI): domain Bacteria; kingdom Pseudomonadati; phylum Pseudomonadota; class Gammaproteobacteria; order Alteromonadales; family Alteromonadaceae; genus Alteromonas; species Alteromonas sp. R7. Next base: position 285,596 of record NZ_JBVTQX010000005.1, read on the forward strand.
AAAAGAGCAGCCAGCTTGCTTTGGGGCAGGCGTTAGAAAATATTATTCGTAATGCTTTGCGTCATACCCCTGAGCAAAGCAAAGTGAGTTTAACGCTGACCAGCGATAATAATAACTATGTTATCACGGTTACAGACGAAGGCACCGGCGTCCCTGAATCAATGCTAGACGCCATATTCGAACCTTTTTTCAGAGTAGACAAGGCACGGGCAGCCAAAAACTACGTACATGCCGCAAAGCGCTCTGGCTTTGGTCTTGGGCTTGCACTGGCGAAACGTCAAATTGCCGCTGTGGGCGGCGACATTTCGGCGATAAATCGCGCTGCACTAATCAAAGACAACGCATTACATAGAGACGCTAGTGCTACAAAGCAAACAGGGCTAGTCGTTACCATTACCCTGCCTAAGTCTTTTAATGCTGCTTTCGCAAATTGAGAAGTCTCTGCACACCGAGTAGTGTGCCAGTATAAACTAAGATACAGCAAAGCAAGCTTACCAGCCCTGCAATGGTCTGCCCTATAAAGCCAAAGTATTCTCCCGTGTGCAAAAAGCGGGAAGTACCCCAAGCCTGACTCCCTTTGGGCCAATCGGTTTTGTACAGTGTCCTAGTGATGTCACCGGTTCCCGTGTCGAAATACAGTGAATACGCTAACTCTTGCCTGTGCCCTATACTTTTATCGATATAAAACCGTGCAACACCCTCACTTTTGCCAATTTCCATCCACATGGAATACCAATCCTGATAGCCATTTTCATTGGCGTGTTGCTGAGCTTTGGTAAATAGCGTGTCGTAACTGACAACGTCGGCGTCTAGCGTCTCAGGCATAGCTTTCTTTTCGCGAGTAGGGACTTGTTCACCGTACATTCCATACAATGCTTTGTTTGCCCACTCAAAATAAAACAGGGTAGCCGTTAGTCCAATCACAACTAAAAAAGGCAGTGACCACATACCAAAAACAAAATGCCAATGTCGGCGACGGTGCTGTTTATTAGTGTACTTTTGCCGTAACCACATTTGCTGCTTTAAGGATTTTTTCGATATGTGTTTGGGCAACCATATGATGACTCCCGATAACAGCAAAAAAATAAAAATAAGATTGCTATAAGCCGTTATGGTTTTGCCAATTAATTGGTAATCCCCTTCCATTAAAAGATATCGATGCAGGTCAGTTATGACATGAAACGCTTCTTCAACGACCCCTTCTCCTTCTCTTAATATATCTCCGGTATAGGGGTGAATAAGATAGCTGTGTTCGCCGGCCCATGCGGGAATTGCCGCTCGCTCGCTATTGACCCATCGAACAAAAATATGCGCTTCGTTAGGATGCTTTTCACGAAGTATTGATACAACCCGCTCAGTCGAGATTACCGACTTTTCGATATCAATCGTTTGTGCATAAGCCATTTCACTTAGCTCTTTGAACTGGCGCTCGTAAGTGAGTAATACACCGGTAAAAGCCATAATGAAAACGACAATGCTGGCCAATAAGCCAGCAAAGAGGTGGGCCCAAAAGACCCACCTTTTAAACGTGGAAAAGTTCATCTAAAGGCGTTGCTTAGAAATCGTAAGTCACAGACAAACGAATATCTCGTCCAGCTTCTTGCGGACCAATAACGCTTGGGAATACTTCGCTGTAGTCACCCACACTTGAATGGTCGATATACGCTTCATCAAACAAGTTCGTTACCGCCAGATTTAAGCGAAGGTCGTTTGTGACTTCCCACTCGCCATAAATATCCACTAGGGTATAGTCTGCTTTGTTAAGTGAATAAAGCGAGTCGGTCCAACCGTTTTCCAAGGCCTGATGTAGTGTATCTATGTTGATGTCGTCAACCATAGTGATGTTAAAGCCAACGCTAATGTCTGCAGTAACGGTGTAATCTGCACCAAGTACCCACGTATCACCGCGACTATTACCTAAGCCAACAAACTCGTATCCGTTAATATCGATGCTGTTATAGGGTACGCTGTACAGATCTTCACGAGGCATCAATTCAACATCTACGCTTGAAAACCCAAAGTACACGTCAACAGAGTCCCAGCGATACGCAAGGTTAAACTCTACGCCAGATGATTCTAGGTCGCCGATATTATTAAATACCGAGTTTCCTTGATAACCGCTAAATAGCACATCATCAATAGTAGATTCATAGGCGCTAAGGCGTGCATTAAGGTTATTCGCGCTGTATTCGATTGACGCTTCAATATTAGTGACAGTTTCAGGCACCACGTCACTGGCAACAACGGGAACGTCCTCACCATCATATAAGTATTCGTCAAGCGTGAAACCATCACCAATTTGCTTACCGCGCGCCGCTTCTGCGTAACCAAGACCAAGGGTCCAAGCTTCGGTAAGCTGATACTCAAGACCGACGTTAAAGCTAAGTTCATTGTCGTCTAGTCCAGATGGCTCATCGGTAACGGGTGTGCCGTAATAGTCATCGATCAAGATTTGTTGCTGAAAATCAAAGTCGTCATAACGAACACCGTAGCTCAACAGCAACTCTGGTGTGATATTGCTATGAGCTTGCGCGTAAATACCCATTACGCTGCCTTCTTCTGCGTTCTGCACAGGACCTACGCCAGGGCCACTTTCTACCTCATCTTTACGATAGTCGATACCGTAGGTGAATACGTGGTTTGAAATGTCGGTGGTGTTTCTAATATCAAAACCATAGGTATCGATATCAGACAAGAAATCGAAACGGCCGCCGCGGAACGATGATGATGTTTGGTATGCAGTGGCTTCTAAGAAAACCAATGCGCTGTGGTCAAAGCGGTAGTTCGCTACGTAGGTATCACGCTCTGCTTCACTAGGATAAAGTGGAGCACCTTCTAGTACTACCCAGTTAGGTCTTGCCGAAAACTCACCTTCTTCATCGCGCTGCTCTGCACTTATTGAAAGGTATTGATTATCCGCAATGTAACCACTGGCTTTAAGGAACATGAGATCTTGATCTGCGGCAGTACCCAGCACTTCGTTGCCGTCGCCATCTTCAAAGTTATCTCTGTCAACCGTGCTGTAATAACCTAGCAAGCCCCATGAATCACTTAGCTTTCCATAAAGGCTGCCGCTATATCGGGTGCCTTCGTTTGAGAAATAACTCGCTTTTACTCGACCACCAAATTGTTCGTCGCCTCTCAATAAATCTTGCGCATCTTTGGTTTTAAAGCGGATTGAACCACCAATGGCACCTGGGCCACTGGTTGCTTCACCTGCACCAGCCTGCACATCGATTTGCTTCAAAAGATCGGGATCTAGCGTTACGCGGCCAATGTGGTGAAATAGGGTTGAGGTTTGTTGCGCGCCATCTACGGTTACATTCAGGTAGGCATCTTCTAGTCCACGGATAAAGATTTTCTGCGCTACACCTACTGAACCGCCAACGCTGACCGACGGAGACTCTCTAAAAACATCAGCTAAATCGTTTGCCTGAAACTGCTCAATATCCTCGGCAGTAATGCTCAAGTTAGTTGCTGCGCCTACCACAGCAACTCGCTCTATAGACTTGGTTTCTTCATTCTGGTTTTCTAGGGATTGCGCAAATACTACCGGACTGGATAGCGTGCATACTGCACTGGCTAAAACTAACTTTTTCAAGGATGTCTCCATTTGATAATCAACAATTACAAATAAGAAACATTCTCATTAACTTTAGTCTAAATGGATAGCACTTTTACATTTGTTACAATTCTCTCAGTTCTTCGCTGTCAAAGACTCACGCTCATTGTTGTAACGTACTTTCTGGCCTGCACGCAGACGTTCAGCTCCTCTCACCACGACCGAGCGCTTCGGGTTCACATCGCCAAACACTTCAATTCTATCGCCCATGCCCACCCCGGTTGTCACCTTAACCTGCTCCGCTTCATTATTTTCATTGAGCTGATAGATAAAGGTTCCCGACTTTCTTAGTACCAGTGCATCGCGGGGTATGGTGACACCATCATGAGTATCGCTGCTAGGCAACGCCACGCGCACTGCACTGCCTATAGGAAAGTCACCGGGGTTGATGGCAATTCGTAGCTCCATCATGCGCGATGTACTGTTGCCTACCGGTACAATGGCACGAATAGATTCTTCTACTTGGTTCACGTTATTGTGAACGCTTACGCTCATGCCGTTAGCAATATAGGGTAATACGTTGAGCGGTGCGCGCACCTGAACTTCAACACTATCAGGGTTTACCACGCGAAGCAGGGTTTGCCCTACCCCAGTGTATTCGCCCGGCGACTGCAGCCTTTCAACCACCAAAGCCGTAAAGGGAGCACGAATACTGCTTTGTGCTATCTGATACTCGGTGAATTCTAAATCCAATTTGGCTTGCGCTAACTCCTGCTTAGCATTTTCTAAGTCAGCTTCCACTTCCTCTAACTCACCTCTGGACGTGTTTTGACTGGCCTGAAGGTTTTTGTACCTCGCGAGACGTTTGGTAAACAGTTCAACCTGCGACTGCCATCTGGCAATATTTGAGGCATTTTGATTGCGGGTAATACTTAAGCGAGTATCGTCGACTTTAACTAAAGGCTCCCCCGCTTTTACCACATCACCTACATCTGCCATCCAAGTAATGCGACCGTCTACCTCAGAGGCTAGGTTCGCATCGATAACGCTAAGTACCGTTCCAGGAACCCAGGTAAGTTGTGAAATCGCTTGCTCTCTGGCTTCATCTATTTGTACCAGCACCGGCGGTGGTTGATTGCTATCCTGTGCTTGTGCGCTCAACGATACACAGCTTGCAAATAAGGTAAACACACTAAGGGCGAGAGTAGAAGTCGTTGCTTTCATGGTTGTCTTTTCCTTACACATGATCGTTGTATTTATTTTGTTTTGCGGTGGATGAGGTAGTCGGCGAAGCGCCAGTGCTCTCTATGCGCTCGGCCAGGGGTTTGAGTATATTTACAGGTGACTTTGAAGCCGTCATACGCAGCAAGGTAGGCAGTAATAGCAAGGTGAATATGGTACTCACCGTCATTCCTCCCACAATAACAGCCGCAAGACCTCGGTAAATAACGCTGCCTGCACCTGGTAGCAACAGCAGGGGCAGCATGCCAAAGATTGAAGTCAGCGTGCTCATAAAGATAGGCCGTAAACGTAGTTTGATGGCTTGTTCTACCGCGTCATCACGGGTCAGCCCTTCTTGCTCTCCTATACGAGTCTGATGCACGAGTAAAATGGCATTGTTCACCACAAGCCCTAGCAAAATAATGAAGCCAATCATGGTTAACAGGTCCATGGGCTGGAAGGTAAAGATGTTCATGATACGAATAGCAATCACCCCGCCCACCGTGGCTAGCGGAATAGAAAGTACTACCAGCACGCTGTCTTTTAACGATTTAAACAACCCCGCCATTAACAGCAGTAGCAACACCATGGCAAAAAGAAAGTTATCAGCCATCGAGGCAATAGCGCCTTTTAAGCTATCCGCGCTACCACCATAATTAATAGCGCCATCGGTAGGCATCATGGCCATAATGGCAGGTTCAACCTCAGAGGTAATCACTTTCATGGCTTCTTCTAAACTCATCCCCTCTGGCGGATTTACGTTTAGCGTAAGGGTTCTTCGACCATCAATGCGCTGAATACGGCTTGGTCCTACGGCTCTTTCAATACCTACCAGTTCGCCTAATTGCACCACCTCGCCTGATGGCGTCATGACTGGCGTGCTGTTTAAGTCTTCGGGTGTAAACCAAGGTGCTGAGCGAAAGATAATATTCATGCGTTTGGTGCCATCGAAGTACTCCCCCACATACATACCATCACCCATGGCACGTACCAGGTTCCCCATACTGCCGCGATTTAACCCGACTTCCATCATTCTGCTGTCATTAGGGTAAAAGCGAAGCTCTGGTTCAGCTTGCTCTAGTGGAGGATTCGAACGCGCATTAGCGTTAGGGAAAACTTCTCTCAATTTGTCTAAACCTGCTTGCGCAGCGATGCCGAGCATGGCTTGGTCGGTACCTTGAAGATGAATGTCGATTGAGCGACCGTTTCCAAAGCCGCCGAACAAATTGCCTTGTTGTGAAAAGGTCTGTGTATCCGGCAAATCCTTTAAAATTTCATCGCGAACAATGGCTTCTAACTCTTTGACCTTAGACTGATCTTTAGCGCGCACACCCAAATTTCCGCCATTTGGCCATGTGATAATGTAGTAGTTTTTCAGCGCTGGCTGCTTTTCTCCGTCCATATAGGGCTGCAGTCTCTCAACGATAATTGGCATCACTTCTTCACTAATAAAGTTTTCACTGGCACCCGCAGGCAAACTTAAGAAGGCGTCAACGGCATCGCGTTTTACGGGCGGCAAATAATCCATGGAAGGCATAAGCAAAACACTACCTGTAATAGGCACGCCCATGAGTGTTAGAACTAATACAAGGCGGCGAAGCGGCGTACTTGATAGCGACATAATAGCGCGGGTTATCTTAGCCCATACCCGCTGTAAGCTATCAGCTGGCATGTTGCCATTAAGGTATTTAGCGGCAACGACGGGCAATACCGTTACCGCAACCACTAGCGACATACACACTGCAATGGCAATGGTAAGAGCGAGGTCAGCAAACAATTGCCCTTCAACATCTTCCAAAAACATGACGGGAATAAAAATAGCAACGGTGGTGGCTGTTGACGCCATGAGGGCACCAAACACTTCTTTCGTTCCCCGATGGGCACAATCCTCCATGTGCGTTTGTGAATTTGGGTCTTTATTTTCGATTTCGGCTTCGGCGCTCTTGCGCGTTCTTACAATGTTTTCCAGCACGACAATAGCGGCATCTAGCACCATACCTACCGCGAAGGCGAGTCCTGCCAGTGAAATGATATTGAGCGAGCGACCGGTAAGTTGAAGCACCACAAAAGTGCTAAGTAGTGAGATAGGAATGGCCAATGCCACAATGAGCGTTGCCCGCAGCTGGCGCATAAAGAGCCAAAGCACGGCAATGGCAAGCAGCACGCCTATAAATAAATTGCTGGTAACTAGCTGCACCGCTCTATAGATAAACACTGAGGCATCGAAGCTTTGCGCCATTACTAACTGTTCAGGGGCCAAGTCCTGTTCGTTTATTTGTGCAACTTTTGCTTTTACGGCTTCTAAGGTAGCTAAAACATTGGCGTTGTTTTGTCTGTCTACGCGAATAGATATGGCCGGATTGCCGTTTTGCACACTGTAGTTTGCACCGTCAGCGCGGGTGATTTTAATTTCGGCAATGTCATTTAAAGTGATCGGGCTGCCGTCTCGCCATTCAAGGATCATTTCACCCATTTGCGTAGGCTCGTAGCGACCTTCAAAACGCAGGGTATAGCGTCTTCTGCCCACATCGACAAAGCCGCCTGAAATATCATTCGCACGCCCCAACTCGTTGGCAACTGCCGTTAGGTCAATGCCTAACTGCGCCGCTTTAAACGGGTCGAAAACAATTTGAAACTCCTCAACGCCGCCAACCCCGCTTTCCATACGTGCTCTGGCCACGCCTGGAATAGCCTCAAGCTGAGGTTTAATGACATCGGTAAAAAAGGTTACATAGGTATTAATTTCGTTTGGATTGCCCGGAAGGCGCTGAAGAAAAAAGTAGGTCAAAGCGGGGGCGTCTCCCCCACTTCCAGCAAGCATAATATTAGGGGACAAGGCATCGCGAGGTAGTGGCGGTACGCGATTCATGCGGCTAATCACTTCAATGAGCGTTTTCTGCATGTCCGTATCTAAACCAAACTCTAGATTAATCCACGCATTACCTTGGTTTGCCCATGCATTCATCGACTCAAGGCCAGGGATCCCTTGCAGCACTTCCTCTTGAGGTTCAATGATCTCCGACTCAATTTCTTGGGGCGACGCAGCGCGCCACGAGGTCTGGATGTTAATATTCGGTCTTTCAATGTCAGGAAACAGCTGTACAGGTAAATTAAACAGGCTATATAGCCCTAAAAATACCAGCAGTGTTATTCCTATACCTACCCCAGTCGCGTTTTTTATTGCTTGCTTAGTGATGTCCATAATATGGCACTTATGCTTTTTATTGTTTGGTTTACTATAGGTCGCAGGAATGACAGAAAAAGTTTAAAGCCATGACACTAAGAATTTCAGCGATTATTAACATTTTGTTTAAACACCGTTTAAAAAACGTTATTTATCGCAGATGAGTGGACCTCAAAAATACGCCATTTGTCGGCGCTGGACATATTTGCTTACACCCACCGTTAATTAGGCGTCGCGACGTGGAGTGAGGGTAGGGATATTTTTAACTCGCCCTTCGGGAAGGTTTGGCAAGCATCACTATGGGAATTTAAAAAGCAACGGCCATTCCTACATTCCCACGCTTTGCTAGGAAACTTACCAGCACCTTCTGGGTGGGCAATCATCTATGCGGATTGGTATTGTTCTTTAAGTATCGAACAAAAATTTAGAGCAAAAAAAAGCCGCTCTAGGAGCGGCTTTTTTCAAATACGTCAGCGATTACGCTTCAGCAATGATGATCACTTTGATTGAAGTGATAACGTCAGAGTGAAGTTGTAAGTCGATGTCATACTCACCAGTTTCACGAAGAGTACCAGTAGGTAGTTTAACTTCTGCTTTTTGTACTTCAACGCCAGCTGCAGTGATTGCATCAGCGATGTCACGAGTACCAACAGAGCCAAATAGTTTACCTTCGTCACCAGCAGGAGCTGCGATTGTAACTTCAGCAAGCTCAGCAACTTTTTCAGCGCGTGCGTTAGCAGCAGCTAGTTGCTCAGCAATTTTCGCTTCAAGTTCAGCACGACGTGCTTCGAACTTTTCAACGTTGTCTTTAGTTGCAGGAACCGCTTTACCCTGTGGGAAAAGGAAGTTACGAGCGTAACCAGACTTAACAGTCACTTGGTCGCCCAGGCCGCCAAGGTTGGCGATTTTATCTAGTAGGATGATATTCATCTTAGCTAACCCTTATATTCGCCAAATTACTTGTGTGAATCAGTGTACGGAAGCAACGCAAGGAAACGTGCGCGCTTGATCGCAGAAGACAGCTGACGCTGATATTTTGCGCTTGTACCAGTAATACGGCTAGGGACAATTTTACCGCTCTCAGTGATGTAGTTCTTAAGAGTAGCGATATCTTTGTAATCAATCTCAGTCACACCTTCTGCAGTGAAACGGCAGAACTTACGACGTCTGAAAAAACGAGCCATGGGTGATCTCCTTAAGCGTTGTCTTCAGTGGTTTCAGTTTTCTTTTCCGCGCGATCTTGGCGAGGAGCAGAATCGTCACGACGCTCACGACGAGGCTCTTCTTTCATCATTGGAGAAGGCTCAGTCACAGCAGTCTTAGTGCGCATAACCATGTTACGTAGGATCACGTCGTTGAAACGGAAAGCATTTTCCAATTCATCAACAGCTTCTGCAGACGCTTCAGCATTGATTAGTACGTAGTGGGCTTTGTGCAGCTTTTCAATTGGGTAAGCCAGTTGACGACGGCCCCAATCTTCTAAACGATGAATCTGACCACCGTCTTGCTTTAGGATTGTGGTATAACGCTCGATCATACCAGGTACTTGTTCACTCTGATCAGGGTGAACCATAAATACGATTTCGTAATGACGCATTATAGCTCCTTACGGTTGTAGCCTCGACAGTACAGCCGACTGTATGGAGACAAGGAACGAATTGGGATGGCTGTAAGGGCGCGCATTATACGCAGCAGTTACTAATTGCACAAGCATTAATCACCTTTAGAGCAATCATTTGCCCTTTCCCCAAACACTACGCTCAGACATTTAATCAAAATACTGTTTATTTATACAGTAAAATACTGTACAGTTTTTGTGTCTTTAATAAACAGGGGACCTACCATGGCCATTACCACACAGTATGTTGTTACGCACAAAGGGGTAGAAAAATTGGTAACTACCGACAAAAAAGAAGCCGATCAGTATGACAAAATGCTCGATGCAGCAGATAACCTTGCTGACTACATTCATGCGAAGGGCATCAAGCTAGACGATAGCGTAGTGGAAGAGCTCACCATCATGCTGTCTAAAAACAAAGATAAAATCAGTAAGATTTTCAAAGGCGCTACCGCAGAAAGCGTATTAGAAGATGAAAGCGCAGAAGTGGTAAAGCTACAAGCTAACGGCTGATAATTTAGGCGCGCCTCTCTTTTGCGTCGTTATGATGAGCAATTAATAAGAGCAATTGCCGCTTTAGGCTGATGAGATCTGATAGCATAGCTATACGCAAAAATGTTATTTGATAACATTACCTCAACGCGGCAATGTGTTTTCTCTGGTTTTTAACTGGGTGAACAGACGTGTCGCTTTTGCTAATGTGAACATAAGACGTAAATACAGGTCGGGTTTAGCGTGAATACCATCAATAAAAAAAATAGCACTCACTCCCAGCGCAACGCAGTGTCTGAAGAGCACAACGCAGTGAATAAAGAGCGCAACACAGCGATTGAAGTTAGCAATTTACAGTTTTCGTACACCAAAGAAAGTCCCCCCATCATTGACATTAAAGCGTGGCAAGTTTCGCAAGGTGAGCACGTTTTTCTCTCAGGGCCTTCGGGTAGCGGAAAGAGCACATTGCTCAATTTGCTGTGCGGAACATTAACTCCAACTCAGGGCGACATTGCCTTATTAGCGCAGCCTTTCTCCACATTATCGAACCGACAGCGGGACAAGTTTAGAGCACGCAGTATCGGCGTTGTTTTTCAACAATTTAATCTTATTCCCTACCTTTCTGTGGCACAGAACATTAATGCGGCGGTGTATTTTGCAAGTACAAACGTCAGCAAGACAGCATCAGACGCAAAGCTTCGTCATTTACTGGACAAGCTACAGCTGCCTTCTCACGTGCTGCATGCGAAAGCTGACGCATTGAGTATTGGTCAGCAGCAGCGCGTTGCCATTGCCAGAGCACTGATTAACGACCCACAATTATTAATTGTCGATGAACCTACCTCTGCCCTAGATACCGATGCCAGAGATAGTTTTATGTCGCTGCTAAAAGACGTTGCAGGTGAAAGCACCATGATTTTTGTTAGTCACGATAAAGCCATGGAGAGTTATTTCGACCGCCACTGCAGCATGAGTGAATTAAGCCCAAGTACAAACCACTTAAAAACGCGAGGCGATGAGGCCCCAAAAGCACAGGAGCGTGCGTAATGCTAAGTACCATTGCTATTGAAAGCTTAAAGCGCAGGAAAACAACGGCAATCCTCACACTTTTAAGCATTACCATCAGCATTAGTTTACTTTTGTGCGTGGACATTATTCGCACCCAAGTTAAAACCAGTTTTACGCGCACCGTTTCTGGTGTAGATCTTATTGTTGGCGCACCAAGTGGACAGCTTAATTTACTCCTGTCATCAGTGTTTAATATAGGCACTCCCACCAAAGGTATTGAATATAAAAGTATTGCGGCGCTTCAATCTAACAAGCAGGTATCGTGGCTTATCCCACTATCTTTGGGTGATACCCACAGAGGTTTTAGAGTAGTAGGTACGACCAACAGCTTTTTCGACCACTTTAAATACGGTGATATGCAATCACTTGAAATGGCAGCAGGCTCGACATTTACGCAGCCACTGTCTACCGTTATTGGCGCAGATATCGCCAAATCATTGGGGTACAAGGTAGGGGATAAGATTATTATTTCCCATGGTCTGGGTAGCGTATCGTTCAACAACCATGACGATCACCCTTTCACTATCTCAGGCATAGTTAAGAAAACCGGTACGCCCGTAGATAAAGCCGTATACGTTACCCTACAGGGACTTGAAGAAGCCCACACAGGACCTAAACATTCGCCCACCTCAATGTTAGGCCGTAAATCTGCTGACAAGGCGAACGAGCATGAGCATGAACATGAGCATGAGCATGAGCATGAGCATGACGAGCATACAAAAGAACATGCAGTTTACAATAGCGAAGCGTTTACGCCTGAGTCAGTATCCGTGGTGATGCTGGGGCTTAAACATCGGGTAACTGCACTGCAGCTTCAGTATCAAATTAATCAAAGTAAAAAAGAGCCGCTAATGGCTATTCTACCGGGCATGGCACTCGCAGAACTTTGGCAAATTATGGGAAATGTTGAATCGCTATTGCTTGGCCTTTCCGGTCTTATCGTCATCTGCGCGTTAATTGGGCTTGCGACTATGCTGCTGGCAACGATGAGAGAGCGTTATCAAGAAATCGCCGTTTTACGAACTATAGGCGCAGGACCGTTTACCTTACTGCTACTCATACAGATTGAAGCGATGCTGCTTACGATTGTGAGTGCCGCACTGAGTTTAGGCTTGGTAGCTGGGCTTATGAGCGCACTAAAACCTTGGTTAAGCAGTACCTATGGGTTGTTTTTAAGCAGCCCACTGTTTGGACAAAGCAGTGTTATTATCATTTTACTGATACTGGGGTGCACATACTTGGTTTCGCTATTCCCCGCTGTGGCGGCCTACAGACGCGGCCTACACGCGGGACTAAACGCGAACTCATAAATACCCATGCCTACAGCGTTGTTTCCGGTTTTATAGGCTTTTATTTAGCCCCACATCTATGCGCCAATAGGCAATAGGTCTTTTAATGGATCGAGCTTAAGCGAGCTGGAGAGAGTATTACTCTCCCACTCGCTTATCTGTACTGAAACGCAATATTAGCTCGTGAACCTGATTAACCGTTGCGCGCAAATCGTGACTTGCTGCAAGCGATGCTTCAGATGAACGCTGGGTTTCAGACGCGCCGTCAGCGACTTCTACTAACTGCTGGTTAATATGCTCTGCCACCGTGCTTTGTTCTTCTACCGCTGAAGACATCTCTACCGTGGCATCAGCGATACCTTTTACTGCATTGTTAATTTCAAACAATGCACCTCGGGTTTCTTCTACTATAGCGCTGCCGTGCTCAGCTGAAGCTAGCCCTTCCGTCGATACCCTAACAGCGCGGTCAGAACGCTCAGCCAATTCATTAATGATGTTGTGGATTTTATCGGTCGATTCGCGAGTTTTCGAAGCTAAAGTACGAACCTCATCGGCAACAACCGCAAAACCTCTTCCTTGTTCGCCAGCCCTTGCAGCTTCGATCGCAGCATTAAGCGCTAACAGGTTAGTTTGCTCAGCGATGGTCGAGATGATATTGGCCGCTTCGCCAATATCGCTGGTTGACTGAGCCAACTCTGTCACTGTGGTAGAGATAGACTCAACCGCCTCGCGTAAGGCGACAATCGCCTGCATGGCTTGTTCTGCTTTTTGGTTGCCTGTCTCTACATTAGATGCCGCTGTCCTTGCGCTCTTTGCGTTACTTTCTACTCGTTCGGCAACTTCTTGAATCGCTTGACTCATTTGCGTTACCGCAGACGCAATTTGCTGTGTAGCTTGATTTTGCTGAACAACCGCGGCACTGGTGCTTTCTGCTTGTTGATGCGTGGTGTTAGCTATCGATTCGAGCCCCGCTGACGCATCTTTAATTCGGGTTAATGCCGTGCGATTTCTGGCAAGTTCACACCCCAGTGCAAGTTTGGCTTGGCTTATGTGAGGGGGGTCTGGGAAGTAGGTTTGTGCCACCGTTTCATTAGCGTAGCTTTCTGGGCTAAGAGAAAGCAGCGCGCCCCAGTCTTTTCTTGTCTTGGTTTCTTGAGCAATCATTAAAACTACAGCTCCAAGCAGCGCAATGCCTGCCGCTGCCCAACCATGGGTAAACGCGAGTACTAAAACAAGTAGGGCGCTTAACAATATTGCTGGCGCCATGTGCATTAGCCCTTGCCCCAGTCGCGACATCGGTGATACCGCAGATTTTCCTTCCTGCATTCTGGCGTAAACACTAGATGCGCGTGCTATTTCGTCATTTAACGCCGGCACTCGAACAGATTCGTAGCCTACTACTGACTTACCTTCATAAACGGGAGTCACAAACGCCGAAACCCAATAGTGATCGCCATTTTTTCTTCTGTTTTTGACTAACCCAATCCAGCTTTGCCCTGATTCCAAAGTACGCCACATTTCTTTGAAGACAGGAGCAGGCATATCTGGATGACGGATAATGTTGTGATTTTTGCCAATGAGCTCTTCGCGACTGAAGCCACTTGCTTCTACAAATGCGCTGTTACAATGCTGGATTACACCGCGCTTATCGGTAGATGAAATAAGACGATGATGTGCGGGAAACTTGTACTCTTTTTGGGTAACTGGCTGATTATTTCTCATTGGGTGCTTTCTCCATGTAGCAAAGCAATCATCCGTTAATCGTAGGAAATGTTGCTTACCTCCTAAGACTAGAACATAAACAAATTCTGTCTAGCAGGAAGAAAAAATTAGAGAAATTCTATATTCTATCAGCTATTTAGGAAAGCAATTTATACTTTAGGCTAGAGGTAACAAAACGGTAACGCGCGTACCCTTTCCTTCTTCGCTAGTGATATTTATCTTTCCGTTGTGCTCTTCAACAATAGTCATGGAAATAGACATTCCCAACCCTGTTCCCTCGCCGGGTGGTTTAGTTGTAAAAAAGGGCGTGAATATTCTATCCAGTGTTTCTTTCGACATACCAATACCCTCGTCTTCTACGATAAGCATGGCGCTTTTGTCATCTTGCTGCACTTTTAGTGTTATGGACTTCCCTTCTGGCGTTGCATAAATAGCATTGGTCACAAAGTTAACCAACACCTGCTGAATCTGTCCTGCATTACCAAGGAAATAGACATCCTTATCGGGTACTTCTACATTAAGTTTGTTTTTGTACCTGTGCAGGTTATTCGTGAGCTTGATCACCGTGTTCATGGCGTCAATGGCACTAATTTGTGTATGCTTTCCTGAACCAGGATACGAAAAACTTCGCAGCGCTTTTACAATTTCAATAATACGTTCAATGCCCTCGTGAGATTCATTGAACATCTCTGTAATTTCGCTCGCACTTTCTTGTAGTGAAAAGCGTTTTTCCAGCGCCTCGAACTGCGACTCTACCTCTCCACCAGCAGTGCGACAAAGCTTGCCTATTTCTTCTAACGCGTGTTGATAATCGCTAAAAATTTCTTTTGCAACCACCGTATTGCTTCGAACATAACCGATAGGGTTATTGATTTCGTGTGCTATACCCGCAGCAAGTTGCCCCAACATCGCCATCTTGTCTGCACTAACCAGCCTTTCTTCTAGAAAGTCTCTGTCTTTTTTAACCGAACTCAGTTCTATTTGCCGACTGGTGAGCTCAGTTTTTTTGTTCTGGTAACGAGACGTAATGTTTAGATAATGTTTGGTGGTATCAAGAACGTGTAGCGTTTCTTCTTCTAAGTGATCGTCTTTGGTAAGCAACACGAGCCAAGCGAATTCGCCGTCTGCCATTTCATGCATAAAGTGAAGTAGCCTTGCTTCTTCTTTTGTATCTGGTCGCTGCACTGCATTAACGCACCAGTGGGAATAGCTCTCGCGCAGTGTCAGAGGGGTTTCGTCTTTGAGAAGTTTGGCGAGCTCGGGAGAGCTATACCATCCGTTTTCGTGAGATAGCACCTGACTATCATCCCCCACCGTTAGCGCTTCACCTTCTACAATAAATGCTTTTCCACAATGGGCACCGCTAAATTCGACCGCCGATTCCAGCGCAGAAAATATAAAACTCTTACCCGGCTGAGCATTTGAAAGCTGTGATGCGGCACGGTTAAGGTACAACAACTCCCTTTCCCGCTGTTTTGAATCTTTTAAGGCTTTTCTTAGCGCTTGATTCGCTAAGTAAGCATCTTGTGAGTAGGTTTCAAGAAAAGACTCTGCGTTTTTACGCGCTATTTTTTGACGTTTAAGCTGTCGTTCTAAAGAGTTAACGCGGGCTTCCAGCTCTAGAATGCGCTCTTGTTCGGTGGAATACGATGTTTCACTCACCAAAAAGCCCTCCGTTTTGGGCGCCGCTATGAATTCGGGCGCCACGCTTTTCAATAGGGCCAGTTGAACCGCAAGGCTCTACGGGCGCTAATTAACTAGCCTATCAAGTAGTGTTAGTACTCTCTCACTGGCTTGTTCCATTTCCATAAGCTTAGCATCTGCCTCAGCATTGTTGCCATTTTGTTTAGCTAGAACGGCAGCGATACCGCTACTATGCACTTTTGCATGCGGCGCTTCAATCTCTCTGAATGCCGTTGTCTGGCCAATCGCTTTGTTAGCATTGTCACTATACCACTGCCCAAGGCGGCAGTTCTTATGATCGCCAAAGTCCGCCACAGATTTATTGCTGTAGCCGCACAGCACTGCATAAACCTCGGCCTTCCACACTACATGATCCAATTTTACTGTTTGAATGAACGTAGCAATTGCGCCTTCGCTAATGGTGGACTTCATACTGTCACAGTGTTGCACCATAACTTCGTAGCTGCCATTTAGCTGATTAATGCCGGTCTCTAGCTGCTCGTTGTTTCCGCGCAGTTCATTGACACCTGAAACCGCTTTGGAAGTAGACTGAATTATACCGTTCACCAACTCAGATACTTCTGTTGCTGATTTGTTGGTTTCTGTCGCCAATGCACGTACTTCATCAGCAACAACACTAAACCCGCGGCCTGCATCGCCTGCTCGCGCAGCTTCGATAGCAGCGTTTAGCGCAAGTAAGTTAGTTTGGTCAGAAATACTCGTAATAGTAGTAACAAATTTATTAATGTTATCTGCTGTTGTTGATAGCCCCGATATACGTTCGCTCATGCTGCCCATTTGGACATTAAGCCCGCTCATGTCGGTAACAATTTTGCTTAATGTAGTCGCAGAATCACTAAACAACTCATTAATATTAGCAACAGACTGGTTCTCAGCATCGATACGTTGATAAGTAGCCAACACCGTTTCACGAATACCTTCTAATTGACGCATTGCATCAACAATGCACTTCATTACAACGGAATCGTTCGACGATGCATGCTGACCGTTTGCAGCCTCAATGGCATTAATGAGTTCACTATTTTCTGCCTCTAAAACGTCAATTTTGTCTAAGGCTTCTTGCACTCTTGCTTCTAGTTTACGTACTTGCGCTTCTTTTTCTTCGTATTTACTGCGAGATACAAACATGTGTGGTTACCGATATGT
This sequence comes from Alteromonas sp. R7, assembly GCF_055755235.1. NCBI lineage: Bacteria > Pseudomonadati > Pseudomonadota > Gammaproteobacteria > Alteromonadales > Alteromonadaceae > Alteromonas > Alteromonas sp. R7. The sequence continues at coordinate 302,602 of NZ_JBVTQX010000005.1, forward strand.
TTTTTATAGAGTTATTTTGTTCAGATTAACAGATATCCAGACCATTTAACTATTAGTCTGAAGTAGCGTTATGCTATGAGTATCGGCGGAATCTTGAAAAACTGATGAAATAAAACGCTCGGTTGAGACGAGCTTTATTTTTGTGGCAGTAGATGCGGCTCTAGGGGCGGGCGACGGGCGCCTTTTTTAGGACCATACCACAACGTCAGATAGTCTAGGATAGCGGGCTCCGCATCACCTAATGGCCATAGCTTTTGCGTGTCTTGCATCCATCGAATAGTTTCAAGCCATCTCTCTCTGCTCATTGCGTTCTGTGTAATTAGTGAAGGCGAATGGCATGCGCTACAGTGTGCAACCACTAGATTATAGCCGGGCGCTACAGTAAGACCTGACTGGGGGTCAACAGACACAGTCGTGGCGTCAGCGGAATGCATACTTGAGCCGCTATTTTTATCGCTACTTTCATTGATGGCCGCAACCAGTGGTGTGCTAACTAACCCTGCCATAATAGAAACAAAAACGAATAGACGGCGCATGCGAGCGCTCCATATCTCAAACACGTTACTCGGTACCATGTGTTTTACACAACCCGCACAGCAATGCGATGGCAGGCATTGTTTAAGTAGCCTTTTGGATTCCAGCCCGGCAATACCATAGGTTGTGCTTTTCCATTTTCATCTACGGCTTTGGCCCATATTTCGAAATAACCTTGTTGAGGAAAAGCTATTTTTGTAGTGAATTGCTGCCATGCATGTCTATTTACGGGAAGCGTGAGCTCTGCTATTTGCCACGTTTGTCCGAAATCAATAGATGTGTACACTTCAGCCACTTTACCCTCGCCACTCCATGCATGACCGCGCACGCTTAGTTTCTTGGCCAAAGGATGATCAGTGCCCGACTGTGGAAAAGTAATGAGTGACTTAATAGGCATAGCTTCAATGATACACATATCTTCATCGGCTACTTTCGCCCCCGGAGCAACAGGTTTACAAGGGAGTCGGTACGCTTTGCCCAGCATTTTTGCACCGTCATGCACGCGGTCTCTGACCACTATTTTCTTAAGCCACTTGCCAGACGTAGACGCTGGCCAACCACCAAAAACCAGTCGGAGCGGATAGCCATTCATTAAAGGTAGAGGTTCATCATTCATTGCCCATGCAATCAACGACTCATCTTCCATCGCTTTGTTTATCGGCACCCCGCGAGAAATAGCCGCTTTGCCCGGTGTACGGCTTAAATGCTGGTCATCACCATAATAGCCAATGTAAACAGCGCTATCTTTTACGCCCACTGACGTGAGTACATCTTTAAGCCTTACACCTGTCCATTTAGGGCATCCCACAGCTCCGGTAGTCCATTGGTTCCCCGTCGCTGCTGGCGAGAACTCGGCACGTCCATTACCGCCGCATTCCAGCGTTAGTTGGTATGAGTAATGTTTGAATTGAGTTTTGAGCTCTTCCAACGTGAAGGTTTTTGACTGCTCGGCCGACTCCCCTTCAATAGTAAGCGTCCACGTACTCGCGTCTGGCTTTTGCGGGGGAATACCATTATTCCTTACGAAAAATCGAGAGGCAGGCGTAACCGCATCATCAAGTAAGTGCGCTGGCGTTTCAGCGTTAATTGGCCGGTCGTTAAGTATTGTTAGCCCGTCTTTTCCCTCGATAGAAAAAGGCGTGTTCGACTGAGCAAATGCAGCGGGAATAAGTCCTGCTGGCATGAACTGACCGTAAACGACTTCAGCACCAAGTAGCAAAGACAGAGACTTCAGACCTTTGATAAAGCCACGCCGAGTCAGCGCGTTGCTAGTTCGCTGAAAAACCTGTTCGTCGGCCTTTACAGGGTCCTTAGCGTACAGTTCGTGAAGGCCATGTTTTTTCACTGCTACCACCTCGTCATTGAGTGCTTTGTGTATTAAGAGTGCATTAAGAATAATTGTGATAAATCGCGCAAAAAATCCCACTATATTGCGAACAAATAGCCCAATATAAGCAGTGCAATCCACAGCGTTTCTGCCACAATCATTACAATTGGCAGCATACCGACTTCGGCTAACTTACCAAGGTTAGACTTCATACCGATTGCCGTAATTGAAACGACTAAGAAGAAGCGTGATATCTGGGTCCCCGTCTCAATAACTACTTCGGGTAGGGTTACAAAGCTGTTGAGTAACATAAGTACAATAAAGCCAACTAGAAACATCGGCATTTTAGGCACTTGCGCCCCGTCAGCCTGACTTTTGGCTTTGTAAAAGTGTTTAATGGCAATCATCATAATGAGTACCACTGGCATTAGCATGGCTACTCGTACCAGCTTGGTCAGTGTCGCCATGTCGCCTGCACTGTCAGACACCGAGTAACCTGCCCCCACAACTTGCGCCACATCGTGAATAGTGCCGCCTAAGAAAATGCCAGCTTCCATATCATTCATGCCCAACTGCGCCGCCACAATTGGGTAGAGCACCATGGCGATGGTCGACATAGCGGTTACGCCAATAACCGTCAGCAACGTGTCTCTTTCGTGGTTTTCTCCCTTGGGAAGAATGGTGGAAATGGCGAGAGCCGCAGACGCACCACAAATGGCTACTGAGCCTCCCGTTAATGCACCAAAACGCTTTTGTAACCCGAGTAATTTGGCGAGACCCACTCCGACAATAATTGTTGTGAGTATGGCAGCGGCCAGCATAAGAGCGGTCTGCCACCCAAGTACCGCTAAGTCACCTAGCGCAATGCGTAGACCAAGCAGAACAACTCCAGCGCGAAGAAGAGTACTTGCCGTGAAATCGATACCACACGCACAGGGCGTATCGTTCTGATACAAAAACGATACAGCCATACCTAAAAGTAATGCGAACAACATAGCAGGGGCGTTGTAATGCTCACTCAAAAAGAGCGCCGCCATACCGGTAATGGTTGCAATTCCCAGCCCGGGCCAAATATTTTTACATTTTACTGCTATATCGTTCATTTTCTTTTATCGCTCTGAGGCCACAAGCGCAACAAGCACTACGCGCTTTCGCTCGCCAGAATAAGGGCGGCGGCCATGCATTGCACGGTAATTGTCAACAATAGCCACGTCACCATCTTGCCACTCTAAGTCAAAGGTGTAAGTTTCAGACAGTTCTGCAACGCGCTCTAAACCGGCTTTAGGAATTGCACTTCCATCGCCAAAAGTAATTGCCGACGACGGGTTTTCCCTTACGCCTTTCCATCCCATATACGCAGCTATTAGCTGGTTATAGAACACTTCTGAGCCATCACTAAGTTCGATAACCGCAGGTAAGACAGGCGTAATGGCTCTTAGACTACCATCCTCCAACCATTGCCAGGTGTATCCTAACTCTTTTAATTTAGCTTCTGCCTCTTCTAATGACTCAACGCTTAGCGTGCTTTTCCAGCTTCTTCCTTGGCCAGAGTTGGCATCATTGGCTGCTGGCATAGTAGTCGTATATTTAAGGCCTTTCTCTTTAAAGTCTTTAGCAAGCGCCGGATTTTCTTCTTTCAATGCTTCAAACAATTTGTCTGAGCGACACAAAGGCGTTGCTCCCCCCTCATCCGCTGCAGTCTTACAAAAGAAAAACAGCTTGCTTGGTGAAATAGGCGTCTGCGCCATTTCATGATGTAGAAAAATTTCTACGTCTTTCGGCGCTTCATTTGCTGTGAATACGCGCTCAGTAAAGTTAATACGCACGGCATTAGACAACGACTCCTGATAGGTAAAGTTAGGATAGCCGAAGCCTGCTGAGAAAACGTCAAAGGTCTCTGCGGAATCAATTGGAAACCCTCGGAAAAGTAGTGCTCCCGACTTTGCAAGTTTTGCTTCAAGCTCTGATTGATTTGCTTTTACAAATGCAACGGTCTCTTCTACCGTTGTACAACCCTCGTTGTTCACGACTATTTCAGGGAACACACCGCCGTTATAATTGTGCTGAGTAGGTACACTTGCGTAGGCTACCGCAGAGCTGTCATTGACGTTTTTCATAGCTAACTCCTAGTCGTAAATAGGGTGGAAACGGTTAAAGGCAGCTTCGCAGAAGTGCCCTGGATCGTTAAATCTGCGATTTACGTTCAATGCAGATATTGCCTGCATTTCACTGTCGCTGAGTGAGAAGTCAAAAAGTGCGAGGTTTTCTTTCATACGCTCAACTTTTGACGTTTTTGGAATGATGGCGTTACCGCGCTGAATTCCCCAACGCAAGACAACCTGCGCTGGCGTTTTACCATGGGCTTCTGCCGCGGCTTTTACTACGCTTTGCTCAAGCACTGATTCCGCCTGATCAGCCATTTCAAGCTCTAGATAAGATAAGGCACCTAGCGGAGAGAAGGCCGTTACCTCCAGACCATAGTCTTTTGCCAAACGAATTAATCGCTCTTGCGTAAGGTACGGGTGAGATTCAATTTGCAGCATGGCTGGCTTAATACGCGCATAGCTCATCAGGTCGTTAAGCAAACCGGTGTTGTAATTACACACACCAATTTGTTTTGCTTTTCCGCTATCGGCAAGCGACTCCATTGCCTCCCATGTCTTATGCAAAGGTACGGGCGCGAGTTCCATTTTAGGCTCGGCAGCATCAGGTTCGTAAAACCATTCTGGTGGATAACGGGTCTCGATAGGCACAAATTTCTGCGCTATCGGGAAATGGATCAGGTATAAGTCTACATAATCTAACTGTAAGTCTGACAAGGTTTTTTCTAAAGCAAGACCCACGTGCTCAGGGGCGTGAAAGGTATTCCATAGTTTAGAAGTAACCCAAAGATCTTCTCTGGTGCATAAGCCTTCATCAATCGCTCGCTTAATGCCTTCACCCACTTCCTTTTCATTGCCGTAATCAGCGGCACAATCTAAGTGTCGATAGCCAGCCTTAATTGCTTGGTACGTGGTTTCCGCACATATGGCAGTATCGACCTTCCAAAAACCAAAACCTACCTCTGGTATCTTATTCATTGTTTCATTCACCTTAGAATTCGTTGCTTTAAGCTAGTACGGACTTTTTCTTAAACGTACTGCAAAGATAAAAAGCCGCGGTTTACTTTTGCAGTATGCTCTTGTATAACTTTAGCTTCAAACTTTAGTCTTGTATAAGATATAAGTTATTACACAGATATACCGATGTCAACAAAGTGTTAACAAACTTAATGAAAAGTTTGGAGTGCAATAAAAAGAGATGTCTAGCGGTGGCATAACAAGGTAAAGCGTTACCTTGTTATGCTAGGTGTTCGAGAGTCGGTAAGAAACAATTTGATAGGAACGGACGTTTAAAACGTTGTGGTTGAACAGTTTGGCGTTGATAGCAAAGGATTAATCAAGTTCAACTTGGTAATGGTAGTGGTCAGTTCTACATTTGCTTTCACGATATTCAATGAGTTTACCGTCAATAGACTCAGTGACGCGCGTAACCATAAGTAACGGCATTCCTTTTTCGATACCTAAGCTTTTTGCATCACTTTTTGAGGCCAAAACCGCTTTAATGCTGTCACGGGTCTTAAATACAGTTTGGTTATAATCCGTTTGATAAAAATGATACAGAGTATGCGGAATATCTTCTCGCTTCTCGATGTCAGGAAATCGCTTAGACGGTAAATAAATAGTTTCAAGCATACAAAATTCGTTATCGAGAATTCGTCTACGCTTAAGCTTCACTACTTTGTCCTTAGCGGTAATTGATAGTGCAGTTTGGACACTTTCAATTGGCTCGACCAGCTCTTTACTTAACAGTTCAGCTTTGGGTAGGTCAGCACCTTTTCCGTCAGCTTGTAGCGGAAAGAAACGAAACAGCGCATCTTGTGCCGTATGCTCAGAAACAAATGTACCGACCCCCTGACGACGGGTTACAATTTTGGTATCTGTCAGCAATGTTAGCGCTTTGCGAACGGTTCCTTGGCTAACATTGAATTCGTCAGCAAGCTTAAACTCACTAGGTAGCATCTCGCCTGGTTGCCAACGGCGCTCGACAATAAGCTGCTTAATGTATTCAGCGACTTGTTGATACAGTGGCTGAAAGGCAAGACTTGGACCGCTGAGTTTGTGATCGAATTGAGATGAAGACATGAACCCTAACCTAAACGCTTAATTTTTGTTGTTATATCATACACAAGAGTTATAGCGCACTTTTGATATAAATCACATACATTGCAGGAATTACACGTGATGCTTTTGGAAACACTGCTTCCCATGTTTGCGCTATTAGGGCTTGCGACACTGCTACAGACCTTAAGCGGGTTTGGTTTTGGCCTTATGGTGGTATCAAGCTTTACGTTATTCGGCATCTTGCCGCTTACGGCGACCACCTTTATGGTGAGTTTTCTAAGTCTTTTCAATTCCATCAGCTTAGTAGTGAAAAACACGGAGCAAATAAATAGACGTGCTTTCACTATTATACTGGTTAGCGGTATACCATTCATGGCGGTAGGCTACGCATTATTGGAATACCTGTCTGTTGGGATGGCAACTTGGCTCAATTTACTGCTCGGCTTGGCTATTCTCAGCTGCTGCGGCCTTTTATTAATAAAAAGAAAGCGGGCACAGCCATCTGGTCGCGCATACGGCTTTTCTATCGCTGGCGCTCTAGGTGGATTGCTAGGCGGTCTTTTTTCTACCTTTGGCCCACCTGTGGTATTTCAGTGTTATCGACAAACCTGGCCAATAAATGAAATCAGAATAACACTGCTGGCCGTATTTAGTGTTACCTCACTTATACGCCTTGCCATAATACCGTTTGGTACTTTGCCTTCAACAGAAGTGTTTCTGTCTGCTGTTTTCGCCATTCCCGTCATTTTAATTTTCACGCGATTAGGACGAATTCTCGCTGCTCGCGTGTCCGCTGCCGCTGTCCGACTGTTAGCCTTGACCATGCTTGCATTAAGTGGCGTAACCCTTATTGTCCAAAATATCAGTATATAAGACGGCTTGATAGTGAACGCGGATCTAAATCTTCATAATTTTCTAATTGCAGATTGACACCCAAGTTACATTTCATTAACTTATGTCTTATATAAGACATGAAGGGTAATGTAGAAATGAGTAACGCGTTTTGTGTAAATGAGCCAGAATGGAACGATATTAAAGCCGCTGACATTACTGAGCAGCCCTTTTTGTCGGATGATAAGACACTTATTGTCCCCACCCAATATGGTGAGTTGAGTCTAAGTATTAGTCAGTTTGGTTTACGCATTCAAAGTGACGTAAATGCAGCAGATGATTTTGGTATGCTTACTCAAGCGCCGGAAAGGCTATCGCTAGTACTTTCCGGTGATCAGTCTCACAGCACCCTGGTAGCAGGCGACTATCGATTAGAAGTTTTTGCCGCACCTCTTCATTTCAAGCTGTATAAAAATGACGTTTTAGTTCAGCAAAGCGCCACCGACGGCCACTTTGTACGTCAGCATCGCTTGCCGCCATTCGCTAAAACCGACAAAGGTTGGTTAGTAAGTTTAGAGCTTAGCTACGACGAAGCCGTTTATGGTCTTGGAGAGAAATGGGGCAAGCTTGATAAACGCGGCCAGCTAATTCGCTCATACAACCACGACGCTTTAGGCGTAAACGCCGAAAAGTCTTATAAAAACACACCTTACGCATGGAGTCCTGAAGGCTGGAATTTATTTGTGCACACTCCAGCCCCCGTCACCCATGGAGTCGGCTACGCACTTTGGTCACAGCGAGCTTACGTGTGCTTAGTTGAAGATAACGTACTCGACATGTTCTTGTTCCATCAAGACTCGCCAGCGCAAAGTCTTAAAGCCTACAGCGAGCTCACCGGCTTTGCCCCTACGCCGCCGACCTGGAGCTTAGGCGTCATTCTTTCTAAAGCGTATTATAAAGACGCCGACGAACTACTCGCCGTTGCCCGCGAAGTGCGCGAAAAGAATATGCCTTGCGATGTTATTACCCTTGATGGCCGCGCATGGCAAGACACAGATACCCGCTTTGCTTTTGAGTGGGACCCTAAGCGCTACGCCGATCCACAGCCAGTTATCGATGAACTTAAAGCGTTAGGTTTTAAAATCTGTGTGTGGGAATACCCCATGATTTCAGTGAAAAACCCGCTATACAAAAAAGCCGCTGATAAAGGCTGGCTGATAAAAGACAAACGAACCGGAGAAGCTTACCGGTATGAGTGGGATTTAAGCCCTTTTGGCGAAGTGCTTACGCCACTACCAGACTCGGGTATTCTAGACTTTACCCACCCAGACGCTTACGAATTTTGGAAAACCTCGCACAAGCCTTTATTTGACCTTGGCGTGGACATGATAAAAGCCGATTTTGGCGAACAACTTGAAGACGACAACATGCTGTCGTATAGCGGTGATTCAGGTAATCGTCTACATAACGTTTACAGTATGCTCTACAACCGTTGTGTTTACGAAGCCGCAGAAGCTTACTGTAAAACAGGTCCTTTCCTATTTAGCCGTTCAGCTTGGACAGGAAGTCAGCGCTACCCATCACAATGGGGCGGCGACCCGCAAGCCGACTGGCATGGCCTAGCCGCAAGTATTCGTGGCAGTTTGTCCTGGGGGATGTCAGGCGGGCCGTTTTTCGCTACCGATATAGGCGGGTTTTACAAAGACACCCGAGATGCAGAACTTTACGTAAGATGGGCACAAGCGTCAGTGTTTAGTGCCCACATGCGATTGCACGGTATTGGCCCTCGTGAACCCTGGTCCTACGGCGATGCCGCTTCCAATGCAGTATTTGAGGCCCTTAAGCTAAGATATAAGCTTATTCCATACCTAAAGCAAACCGCAGAAAAAGCATCACAAACAGGACTTCCGGTTCAGCGCGCCATGGCGTTAGCCTTCCCTGAACAGCCGCTTTCGCACGGTTTTGAACAACAATTTATGTGCGGTGATGACCTACTTGTTGTGCCTTGCGTGGTGCCCGGCGGAAAAATTAAATACTACTTACCAAAAGGTGAATGGATACGTTTTGGTACCGAAGAAGTCGTGCAGGGTGAGCAATACAGAGAAGAAATACTTGCGCTTAACGATGTGGCGGTGTTCATCCAAAAAGGCAGTCGCATTGTAATGGGCCCAGATGTTCAACATACCGATATGGATATGTCGAACACCACACATTGGCCAGCGTAGCGCATAGGAGCAGTTCATGGATATCACCCTTACCCTATTGTCATGCATGGCATTTATGGCACTGGTTGCCGTTATTTCTTACATGAAAACAAAAGGGGAAGTAAACACGCAAGACGGTTACTTCCTTGCAGGAAGAGGGTTGACCGGCACTTTTATTGCTGGGTCCATGATCCTTACCAACCTTTCCGCAGAGCAGCTTATTGGATTAAATGGCTCTGCCTTTGGGTATAACTTAAGCGCCATGGCGTGGGAAGTTACCGCTGGTATTTCTACCATTATTATGGCGCTTATTTTCTTGCCTCGTTACTTAGCGGGCGCTTTCTCCACCCTACCTGAGTTTTTACGCGACCGTTTCGACGATAGCGTTCGCAGAATGACGGTAGTTTTGTTTATGGTGGGGTATTCGTTAGTTACCATTCCATCGGTGCTTTACTCTGGCTCTATTGCCGTGCTTAGGCTTTTTGATGTACCCGGGCTTTTCAACGTAAGCTATGAGGTGGGACTGGTACTTACCATCGTCATAGTCGGTACGATTGGCGCTCTCTATGCCATTTTCGGTGGTTTAAAAGCGGTAGCCGTATCAGACACGATTAATGGAGTTGGCCTTTTAATTGTGGGTTTATTGGTTCCCGTCCTTGGCTTGGTGGCCTTAGGCGACGGCAGCTTTAGCCAAGGTCTATCTACTATTGCTACAACGGAAACTGAAAAGCTCAATGCTATAGGTGGTTCCGACGACCCTGTTCCTTTTGGTACTATTTTCACGGGTATGATTTTAGCCAATTTGTTTTACTGGGGTACTAACCAATACGTAATTCAGCGAACCTTAGGCGCTAAAAATCTGGTTGAAGGCCAAAAAGGGGTGTTGTTCTCTGGCTATTTTAAAGTGCTTGTGCCCTTTATGATGATGTTACCAGGCGTGATTGCTTATCACTTATATCAAGACGAAAATCTTCAAACTATCGACCTTGCCTATCCTCATTTAGTTAAAGATGTACTCCCACAGTATTTGTCGGGTTTCTTTTTAGCAGTATTGCTTGGTGCGGTGTTTAGCTCTTTTAATTCACTGCTTAACAGTGCTGCCACCCTATTTTGCTTAGACGTATACAAACCCTTCAAAAAAGACAAAGTGAGCGACGAAAAGCTTATTCGCGTTGCCAAGATCACCAGTATTGTTATTGCTGTGCTTTCTTTTATCACGGCGCCGCTGCTTATGTTTGCCCCTGAAGGATTGTGGCAAATCATTCGCATATTTACCGGCTTTTACAATATTCCCGTTATCACTATTGTGCTTGTTGGCTTATTTACAAAACGCGTTCCTGCGCTGGCGGCAAAAGTCGCGATTATCTTCCACGTAATTGCCTATGGACTGCTAAAGTTCGTATGGGAAGTCGATATTAACTTTATCCATATCTACGCCATTTTGTTCGCTATTGAATTGGCTATTATGTTGACTATAGGCAGGCTCTACCCAATGACTACTCCATGGCATTTCACTGCAAAGGCTGAAGTCAATATGACGCCATGGCGCTATGCCATTCCCTGCGCCATCGTGCTTGTTGGCCTTATCGCAACGCTTTACCTGATGTTCTCTCCTATAGGCTTTGTGAATGGACTAAGCAACGCGTTTGTCCCTGCACTAGTCGGCTTGTGGGCAACATGTTTCGTGGCAATCGGTATAAGTCTGAAATGGTGGCGAGTAAAGTATGAGCAAGGCTTGAAGCGCCTTGCTTCTCAGCACGCCTAACTCTCCTTCATCATTTTTGTATAGAAAAAACACAAAAAAATTAACATAACGTTTGCAAACGGCTTAACAATTGTTTAACTTAACCACTCTTATATAAGACATCAGATGCAAGATATCTTTTATATAGAAGACCGTATTTTTACGCTATTGAATTTTGCTATTGAAAGAATAATACGCGTAGCGCTGTACCCTACGCAGCCAGAATAAAAAACGAAACGCCGATTACTTGCTCAAATGCTTTTGTATCCGAATAAAGGTAGCAAGGTGTAAGTGAGGGCGTGATAAGCGAAACACCCTGGAGAACAACATGAATACAAAGAGATCACTCATCAGCAAGGCGGTAACCCTTGCTATGACATCTGGATTGCTACTTCACACCAATGCATTTGCGCAAGAGGCAGATACAGAGCAAGTCGACGCCTCAAAAGATGATAAATCATTTGAACAAATTGTCGTTACATCGCAAAAGCGTGTTCAAAGCATCAGCGATGTGCCCGTTGCTGTATCAGTGTTACGCGGTGACCAGATAGAATCTGCCTTTGCTAACAATGTTGAAAATCTACAAGCGCTTGTGCCTTCTGTGAGCTTCCGCAAAGGGACAACAACTCGAAATTCAGCCTTAACCGTTCGTGGTATTGGAACAATTTCATTTAGTATCGCCGCAGAGCCAAGCGTAGCCACGGTGGTAGATGGCGTTGTATTAGGGCGTTCTGGTCAAGCGTTTGCCGATTTGTACGATGTAGATCGAATTGAGGTATTACGTGGTCCACAGGGTACTTTATTTGGCAAGAACGCCTCTGCTGGTGTGGTAAACATCACCACAAAAGATCCTTCTCAGGAGCTCACAGGCAGTCTTTCTACTGAGTTTTATCAAGATAACGAATACCGTTTAAAAGGCACAGTAAGTGGTGGCTTAACCGACGACCTTTCAGCCAGCTTAACCGTCTTCCAAGGTAAATTCGACGGCTATATCGACAACGTTTACAACAATGAAAAAGTAAACGGCTATGACCGTGAAGGTGCCCGTGCAGTTGTGGTTTACGAGCCAACCAATGATTTAAAAGTAAAGTTCATTAGCGAAATTTACAGCGCGGATGACGACTGTTGTGCTGATTTAGAAGGCGTATCTAGCGGTCGAAATCCCGACTCAAAGGCAGCACCCAACAGTGAGACCATTGCCGACGGTATCGATTTAGAGCAGCGTCAAATTGATCATGACTTCGAATCTCGCACTATTGACGACCACTCGGCCTTCTCCGTACAAGTGGACAAAACCATTGGTGACTACACCTTCACGTCGATCACTGCCCAGCGCTCGTGGGAAAATACAGAATTCCGCGAAGGTGATTTTACGTCTATTGCTGGCGACAGCGACCAGCCAGTATTTGGAGTGCCGTTTCAGCTGCATGACGTAGGTGAGCAAGAATGGAGTCAGTTTTCTCAAGAATTCCGTGTTGCATCAAACCTAGCTGGCCCATTCAACTTCTTAGCCGGTATGTTCTACTGGAACATGGATTCAGAGCGTAACTTCACTCGTGATGCAAGTTGCCAAAACAATAACCTTCAACTTGACCAAGCACTGACATTCTATGCGCAGAATAACCTGTCTGGAGACGCGCTGACAGACGCACTTTCTGACCTAGACGCTTACGCTAATTCACTAGGTGTGACATGTAATGCCAACGACATTGTGTCTGCCACGGCATTCATGAGCACTGAGTTTAATAACTGGGCCGTTTACGGAGATGGCACCTACGACTTAAGCGATGACTTACGCCTTATCTTCGGTCTTCGCTATACCGATGATGAAGTGTCTTACACTCACCGTCGTATAAGTAACGACGAATATGGACGCCGCGGTGTGGGCGTTCGCCCTGCGACCGAGAACACCGATGCAGAAGGTGTGGTAGATGAAACCAATTTGTCTGGCCGCCTTGGTGTTCAATACGATCTCGACCAAAATCAAATGGTTTATGCAACCTATTCCCAAGGCTACAAAGGCCCTGGTTTCAATGTTTACTATAACTTCAATCCAGAGAATGACGGACGCCCTATTGGCGCGGAAGAATCTGACGCTTACGAAATTGGCTATAAGTACGCAAGTCGCGATCTACTTTTAAATATCGCGCTATTTAGCACCGACATTGAAGGCTTCCAAGCAAACAACTTTGATTGTTCTGACGGCGCATGTATTACGCGCCTTACCAATGCTGGTGATGTGACGACCCAAGGCGTTGAAGTAGACTTTATGTGGAACGCAACCGACAACCTAACGCTAATCGGTGGCGCTGCGTACACCAAGGCTGAGATCGATAGATTTAATTGTCCTGAAGAAGCAGAGTGTACCGACCGTTCGGGCTTGGATGTACCATTCTCACCTGACATGAAATACTCGCTGTCAGCGGAGTACTTCATGGAAACAGAGCATGGTTTTGACGTTTACTACAACGCGTCTTACATCTATACCGATGAACAGTACTCTGACTTGCCAGGCAACACGGGTGAATTCAATCCTCACTCATTGTTACCAGACTACAGCATGCTTAACGCAAGCGTTAGCTTCTCATTCAAAGACGATGCCTTCCGCGTATCTTTGATTGCGAAGAACTTGCTTGATGAAAGCTACGCGACCACATATAGCGGCGACAACTTCCGCTATCAAATACCGCGCGATGCAGATCGCTATTACGGCGTAGCATTTAAAGCAAGGTTTTAATCTCGTTATAAATTAAAAAACGTGTGTGTTGAAAGGGGCGTGTGAACGCCCCTCTTTTTTGCACAACTACAGACTGTTAGTCCCTGAAAATCAAAACAAACGCCTTTGACCAAATAATAGTATTAATTTATCTCTTCGTGCTGGTGTTCATGAGAGTGGGCGTGTAAATGGTCATTATCATCACGACATGGCTCACCCGGCAACTCAAACTCTATCGTGGTATGAGCAAGTTCAAAGGGGGCTAAACGCTCGTGAACTTCCTTTTTGAGTGCTCTCAGTTTGTCATTGTCTATTGCACAGTTTATTACCACGTGTGCAGTAAGCACGTGCTGCTCTCCGTCAAGCGACCAAAAATGTACATGGTGAATTTCTTCAACGTGCTCGATTTTCAAAAGCGTGTTGCTAATAGCATTCCTTGTAGCCAAGTCAGGTACGCCCTGTAGAAACAAAGACATGGTCTGCACAACATACCGAACAACATTGACCAAAATAAATAGCGTAAAACCAATAGATAAAATTGGGTCGAGTATAGGCCATTCAACAAAATGGAGCACAATGGCTACTACCAGTACCGCTACCCACCCCATCGTGTCTTCAATTAAGTGCCAGTTAAGCACCTTTTCATTCATCGAATGACCGCCGTGGAGTTTATAAGCTGCAAATCCATTCACGACAATACCGAGGATCGCTAATCCAATCATACCCTCTGTAACGGGCATTTCGGGGTTAGATAAACGAGGGATGGCCTCAGACAACACCCAAATTGAGCCAATCACCAAGATAACGCCGTTGATCATAGCTCCCATAAGGCTTAGCCGTTTGAAGCCATACGTATACTTTTCGGTAGATGCTTTATTCCCGAGCTTACTTAAACACCACGCCAGACCTATGGATAGAGAGTCTCCTAAATCGTGAACAGCATCTGCCATTATGGCGACACTGTTAGTAAGCCAACCCCCGATGAATTCAATAATAGTAAAGATGAAATTTAGCCAGAACGCCCATCCAATGCGTGTGGAATCTGTGCCTAGCGCTTCAGCATGCGTACCGTGGTGATGGCCGTGATGCTGACTTTTATGATGATTGGAGGCGGTAGTACTGTGATTGTGGTGATGCATAATAACAACTCACATGTGATCGTATATTGAGCTTAACGTGATGTGTACCCAGGTGCGAACAAAATATCGAGCACAGATCATTAACAAGCCCCTGAGACAATTTGTAAATAGTGAGTGAAACAAGCATCTTTAAATTTTAACCCACCTCCCAATACAAACTTATATTATTGTTTTATTTGGAAATAAAAGAAAAACAACAAAAATAAGACCGACAGCCAAATGTTAATTTTTTGAGAACAGTATTGATCTTTATGTGTCAGTCGCTTAATGTAATGTAAGCGCTTTCAAACAGCCATTTTTATTTGACCTAAATTGTAAGCGCTTACAAAAAGCTTTTTACGTGGCATTTGCCACTACATAAAAACCCAATTTCTTTAGATCAGGGCTGAAAACAATGACGAAAAAAGCATCTCAACTTTCGCGGATAGCTGCCGCGATCTCAGTCGCAACCCTATTTGGCTGTGGAGGCGGAGCAACCACATCTACAGACATCGACGTTGTTGATCCTGCGGCACCCGTTTCTGACTGGGAGCTGGTATGGAGCGACGAATTCGATGGGAACAGTATTGACGATGACAACTGGACTCACGAAGTAAACTGCGACGGTGGCGGCAATAATGAATCTCAGTGTTATACCGACAGCGAAGACAATTCATTTGTGTCTGACGGTAGCCTAAAAATTGTTGCTCTACCCGCGGAAGAAGGGGTTTTGCGCCCATCCCCTCGAAATCGGCATCAGAATGATGACGGCCAAATGAACGCGCTTTTTGTGAATTCTTCGAAAAACTGCCAAATAATTAAAAATAGGCATAGATAACTAAAATGATAAAAGCTTCTGCTGTGAGAATGACCCTCATGCTTGTTCAAGCAATAACTGCGCGTACAGTGAAATAGTCTTTTGACTAATGGTAGACATCGCCAAGACTATTACTACTAGTAGACAAAGTTGTGAGGTGTCCACATGTCTAAAGATGTAAATAAGCTACTCGCAGGTCAACTTCTGATTGTTGAAGATGACGCCATTACTTCTGAACTTATATCAAACAACCTCACAGCATTAAAGAAAATCCGTATTGTTGCAAACGGTAAAAGTGCAGTTAAGTTTTGCCAATTGTATAAACCAGATATCATTGTGCTAGATGTTTACTTACCAGACATCAATGGTATTGAGCGCTACCGACTTCCTAAAGAAGCCACTATCTCTCTCAACTCTTCAACAATGACTTGTTAAACACTTGAATACTTCAAAACAATTAGAAACATATCGAGAGTTGATACATGTAGATCAATTGACTGGTGTGTTTAGTCGGTACTATTTTAGTATGCACTCAATACATCATAAGCGGCATTTTCATCAGCATGGACAGTAGTTGAGCCGCAGATATGCTTTGTCATCGCTGCTTCAACGGCATCTGAATTTTCAGAACGAATAATAACAAGTAAACTTGAGGGGCGTTTTCGGGTTAGCAATCAACACCCCTCTAAATAGTTCTAGTAGAGGATGATGCTTGCGTTTGCTCTAACTGTCACATTGCCAGCTGGATCGATAATAGTACCCGCATTGGCGTAAATTGTACCGCCGAGACTCTTTTTATACTCCTTTGACTGTACAACCCAATTCATAGTGTAGATTGTATTGGGTTTTATCGGTGCTGTGAACTTTACATCCATGTGAGCTCCAAGCATAGGACCAAATTTCATGAAGTGAGTAGGAAGAAGAGCGGAAAATACTGCAGTGATATGGCTGCCACTTGCAATAATCCCTCCAAGACGAATTGTTTGTTCGTTATCTGGGTCATTATGTACAGGATTTAAATCGCCAATGAACTTGGCTCCATCTACTACTTCCTTCTCACTTAAGAGTAATTGGGACTCAATGATGTAGCCTACGTCTGGCAAATATTCTTTCTGCTCCTGAACGCTTTGCATAGATTGCATTAGCCAACCTCCTTTAGAAGATGGTGCTGATTTCTCAGATTAAGATTTTCGCTAGTTTGCAATGATGGCGCGGAATAGCGGAAATCATGAGCCCATACAAATTGATGCCAATAGCTCTCTGCAATCTCAATCCATATTTTGAGTAGATTTTCATCTTTGACGAATCTCTTTTGATTTATCATTATCCAACTCATTACAGCTTGGCTGTCTCTACAATCCTCGCAATGTCCTGAAGTGCAGCAAAAGTTTACCGTTTTGCAGTCTGAGGCGTAGGCATTAAATCCTGGAAGTACAGCATTACCGTTCTTAATTCTTTCAGCATTTTGTGGATGGTCTACACTCACACTGGGGCAAACATCATATCCAAAATCTCCCCAGTGACTTTTCCCTGTTACCATAGCTTCAATGTAGTAAGGGTGGCTAGCGAGTGTCTCTGGAAACAACTCCCTGACTCGCAAAATTTCATCAAGTAATCTTTTTTCGTACTTGGTCCGGAGTGGATCGCTCGTACCATACTTACTATAAAAATTAACTGAGACTGTATTTCCATTTTCCGATATTTTTCTCACTGTCTCTTCGATATGAGCAATTCCATCTTCAGTCACTGCAAAAATGAAATGGGCTCTCGGATCATATTTATAGTTCTTAAGAGCAGTCTCAAATAGACCCGAAAAGGAGTTTCCGTTAGGTTTGATCGCTCGCAGGTCATCGTCTAGAGAGCCACCACCAAACAAAGAGATTAAAACCGAAAAATCCTTAAAGCCTTCTTTGGGCAAAGCTTTAAGACCATTGGTTGATATGCTATTAAACTCCATAATCTCAGCAAATAATTCGAGTCTTTTGGGATGGAGCGTAGGCTCGCCTCCTATAATCAGACTAGTATTGATACCTCTATTCCTCTCAGAGATAAGAAACTTTTTAATTTCATCCTTTTTGGACAAATCTTTTGTTCTTTTGTCAAAGTCATATTCAAAAAACCAACAACCTTTACACCTTATATTGCACGCTGTAGTGATTAAATACTCTGACACTCTAACTCTTGAACTAATTTGTTTAATCCGTTGATAACGAGCATAATATTCAAAGTCACCGTTAAGCCTTTTAAATATTGCATTTTTGGTAACATCTTTCATAAGCAAATCCTTCTAGCATAAGATTAGAGAAACTTTCTGTTTGCAGTATCGTCTGGTACATGAAGTCCAAGAGCTTCTAATTTTCTTCTGGCCTTTTCCGCAAATTCGTTGCGTGCAACGGAATATGACTTTTGCCTCAACCCGTATTTCACGTACAATTCTGACCTTGGGGAATCACTTCTGCCAAAGGTATCAAGTGTTACTGGCCACATTCTTATAAGAGCTTCTTGAATTTGCTTGAATCCATTTTTCGTCTTACACATGCTCCTCGTAATCCTGAATCCATGCCCAACGTGCAGTTTTTCATCCTTTAAAACATGAGGGCACATGTCAGCAATAGGCCTGTAGGAACTTTGAGCCATTTCCTCTAGGACATCAATTACAGCGTCTTCTACAAGAGTCGAAATCAATGCTCTTTCAGCCCAATTTCGACAACTTTTTACGGCTTCGGTCGCGTAGAACGCTCTATCGTTCAAGTTTTGCGATAGCATAAATGACGTATCTATACCAATATCTAATAAAATGTCCGCAGCTCTTTGATAGTGGTCAAGTTCATCCTTGGCTAATTCGCAGCACACTGCTTTCTCGTAGGGGTCATTTGTCAAAAAGTAAAACAATTTTACATAGTCATCAGCTCCAGAAAGTTCCCCTTCAGCATGGGCAGTCAATTGCCTCTTAACGAGATCTTGATATTCTTTAGGTGTTTCAAGTAGTTCTGATGGAGTTGATATATGGAATGGGCTTACATCTTTTACAGCAATAGATTCTTGTAGCATTTCACAGTCCTTTTTGGAAAAGTAGTTACCAAGAACAAATGCGAAGTTAATCTTGGTAAGGTCCTGTCTATAGGATGCCCACCTTTTTCAGAAATTCAAATTGCTACTAATGTTCATGACAGCAGAAAATGAGTTACATCAATGCCTAACAGATAACTGGACCTTTAAAGCAAACACATGTTTTACTTGAACCTACAAAATAACTCAAAAAAATCAAGGCGAGTTCCACACAACGTCATACGGCTTTCCAATTGGAAAGTCCATACCACAAAATAACCATAGAAATGATCTGCAAATTTGTAAAGACGTTGTTTAAAAAATTTGCCAGAAAGTAATAAAGTTATTAACTAAGTTCTTAACGCTGGGAATTGATATCACGAGCTACGACCATACCTAAAGTATAGTCGCGTGATTACTAAAGGAACTTGACGGTCTAACTAACCTGAACTCGGTTTAAGAAATTGAACTAATTGCCTGTTCCAAGATCCGATCTTTCGACCAAGAAAAATATGGACCAAAAAGTGTTCAGCGTTCTCCAAGTCCCAATGCCACATACCGTCCAATGACGAGTGTTCAATAAACCTGAATATGCGCGTATCGGATTGAACTAAGTCGAGCAACTCTTTCTCAAGTCTATGCAATGGTAATACCTTTTAGTTCAACGCCGACGTTTGAACTTCCTCTATTTACACCTACTGCTGTGTTAATGATAGCGTCAGTATCTCAATGAAGAAACTAATTAAATTAATACTAAATCAATAAATTCATCAAACAAGAAAGTATTAAAAAACGACCGTTTTATGAGAGTGAAAAGTATTTTCTCCGCTCGGTCTGATTTTATTGGTTCTATTTGTTTTATAAACCCATCTCATTTAATATAGTCTCATAAAGTCATTTTTCAACATGTAAATAAGATTATGGGGCTCAAAATAGGGTATGCTCGAGTAAGTACATCTGATCAAGACTTAAATCTACAGATCGATGCGTTAATGAACAACGGGTGTGCTCCTGAACATATTTTTACCGATAAAACGTCGGGAGCAAAATCAACTCGACCAGGATTAGATAAATGTCTTGATACATTGTCATCTGGAGACATTTTAATAGTATGGCGATTAGATCGTCTTGGCCGCTCAATGTCTCACTTGATCAATTTGATTGAGTCATTAGTTGAAAAAGACATTGGATTCAAATCGATCCAGGACGGTGCTATTGATACAACAACAGCTTCAGGTGAGTTGATGTTCAATATATTTAGTGCATTGTCGCAATTTGAGAGACGATTAATCCAAGAGCGGACCAATGCTGGTTTATCTGCTGCAAGAGCACGAGGACGGAATGGCGGTAGACCTAAAATCGGTATCAACAACCCTAAAGTCCAGATGGCAAAGCAGATGCACCAAAATAATTCACTTTCTATAGAGTCTATTTGTAATTCACTTTCTATATCTAAAGCAACTTTCTATCGTTATTTAGCAATGTGATTATAAGAAAGCAACTCATTGAACTATTATTCACTTTGCAGAGGCTCCACACCACTAAGCAAACCTGCCAAATCAATCGCTTTACGATTTTTGTTAAAGGCATACTCTCCGTTCAAGTTGATGTGCTGCCAAGCAACCGGTGATAGTTTAGAAATAATATCTACCACATCTTGTCTACCGTTTCTTTCTTGGATCTTCAAAAAGGCTGATAACAAGGCAGAATTATAATAGATAATACAGTTTGAAATGAGCCGCGCACAATCATTCCATTGAGACACCTGATAATCGTTACCACCACGAAATCTATTACCATTGACTGAGGTAATGGCTCGTTTTAACTGGTGATAGGCTTCCCCTCTATTTAACGCTTGCTGAACATAATGGCGTAGTGTTGAGCTATCAACGTACTCCAAAACGTAAATCGCTTTAATTAGACGATCATACTCATGCAAAGCTGACAACGTGCGACTCTTGCCGTTACTGAGCTTTCTAATGATGGTGCTTTGAGTAGTTGTCTTTTGGCTAAGAGAACAAAGGATATGTTGAATGTTTTCCCATTCTTCAGCCACTAATTTATAGTTAACGTCTTTCTTTAACTGAATTCGGCCACCTTCTTCTTCAGTAACTTCAAATAAGTCAAAAAACACTCGTTTCATTTTTGCGTATCGAGGCGCAAAGGTGTAGCCAAAGAAATCTAAAATAGCGAAATTGACGTTATTCGTGCCGTGGTTATCGGTGGATAACGTATTTGGCTGTATCTCAGAGGTATTGTTGTAAAGCAAATCAAATGCAAAATGACCTTCATATTCATTCGCGCCAATAACTTGAGTATTCACTGGCACATGATTTGACACTAACGTCAGCGCTGAGACACCTTTGCCTTTGGCAAAATACTTGGATGAATAACGGGCTTTAAAGGTGTTGATCCTACACTCGAATTTTTGACCATCGATGCTTGAAAATAACTGATTGTCATCAATATGGTAGTAAGCAAATATTGGCAGGATAGCAATGGCATTAGAGATCTGATCATTAGACTCTTTCAGCGTCTCGTATCTGATGTAACTATCATTAACACTGCGCAACTTTCCCATCGAACGGTCGGAGATATTGGCCATTTTATATAGGCCGTAATTCGTACCGTTGGCGAGTATGCAGGCAACCAGATCTTCTTTGTCTACTGATGATTTTTGTTTTGTGGTAGCGATATGTGTAAAAGCATTGAGGTAATTAGTTTTTTCGTCAACAAACAGCATAAGCTCGACAATACCCATATGCTGAATTTGATTATAGAGAGGGTTATCAACCGTTTGTTGCCAGCGGCTATTTGGGATAGACCATTTTAGTTCTGACTTACCAGGTATAACTTCGACGTATTTGTTGTCACCACTGAATATATGTGTGCCAGCCTCTTTCAATTTCACTTCAAGCTGATACTGCTTCTCATCCAAGGTTTGGTTAATTGGTGCTGATAGTTTATCAAGCCCTGTATTTTCAATAATATCGTCTTTGTTTTGCCATTCTTTTGGCTGGATTAAATCTGAACTCAGACTACGATTATTGACACTCTCTTTTACGGTAAGGCTATTGTTTTGAAATAGTTGCTCTGCTTTACGATACAGGAAGTACTCAAAACGAATAGCTATTTGCTTAGAAACTTCTCCTTGCAAATACCCTCGGTCACCTTTGGGTACCAAGTCTAGGTTGATGGTTCTAACAGCCTTGCATTCACTGAGTTCAGAGCGCAACGTTACATACTGATTATGTAAATCATCTTTTAAATGGATAAACTCAATGTCTATGGCCATGAACAAGGAGCGTAGAAGTTTACTCACCTTGCTTGACTGTTTATCAATAAATTGCCACTCATATTTACGCCCATCAAAATCATTGCTATCAAGATGTTCGCTAAGCAATTTAATGTTCTCAGCAGGTAGCAACTTAAAGGCTTTTTTGCGTACATCGCCAAAGGTCAATGCATCGTCAATATCGCTGTCAATGAAGTAATTCAGCAGACTGCCAGCCGATTTCAATTTTGTTCTGACAATGTTTATATCTTCGATAACTCCCTGTTTGGCGTGACTCTTTGCTCCTTCAGCAAGCTTTCGGACGAGATAGATAAATGCAGAAACGAGGTTGTCGTTAGTTTCGCGGTACCTGAAGAATAGATAACAAACAAGATATAACAAGGTTTGACTATCAGCATGTCTTTTTAACTTATAAACCGACTTGTGTTTTACTAAAGACGCGTAGTATTCAAGGTTTTTCGGTGACAGCTCTAATTCAGCAATCAGTGTCTTAATTTCTGGATAAAGCGCACGTATGATTTTATGCGTCTTTAGTTCTTGTGATATTTGGCTGGCTGAAAAATCCTTCGCCATGCGCTTTAACATAGCGAGATCTGTGAACGTGCTTTTGGAATCAAGCAATCTAAGAAGCGTAGCTTTTGTATCACTGCCTAGGTTTTGGTTCAGGACAGACTCAATGCGACTACGCTCACTAGAAAGTACACTCGATATGATATCTTGAAGTGTCGTATAACCAGCTAACGCAATCCTGTTTTGTCCAAAGTAAGCAATGCATTCATCAAACACATATCTTGGCTCTTGATTGATTTTAACAACGACATTGAGCCTTTTGAGTAAAGGTGCCTTGTCATTCTTGCTCTGGTAAACGGAGAAGCCTGTATAAGTCAGAAGTTTTCTAACTAACGCTGTTTTGGTTCGCGGTGGAATATCTTCATCTTGAACGCTTTTATCGCTGAAATATTTTGCTTTAACGTAGTTAAAGTCAGGTTCAACATCTGAGAATGTAAAATTGAAAATTATTGGTCTGGATCTGAAATAACCCAATAAGAGGATAAAATAGATTCTGGTCTCTGTTTGCCTCAACGTATTGACCAGTTTCTGAGTTTCCTTGTCGAGTGAAAAGTAGTCTTCTCTGTCGGAGTGACTAAAGTTGGGGAGAGCATAAAGTTCTTTGACTTCAAACGACGTGAGTATTTGAATGCGTTTTGTTTGTTCAGCAGCGATGGCATATAGTCCTGATTATTTTTTCATAATCATAACAGACTCAATGTTTTAATTCCTAATGCCGATTTCGAGGGGATGGGCGCAAAACCCCAAGAAGGAGCGCAAAAGCCTTACACGTCAGCCCGTCTAAACACGCGCTACAAAGCAGACTTTAAATACGGCCGTATTGAAATGCGTGCTAAATTACCCTCGGGCCAAGGCAGTTGGCCGGCGTTTTGGATGATGCCTACTGATGAGGTTTACGGTGGCTGGCCTCGTTCTGGCGAAATTGACATCATGGAAGCCGTAAACCTTAAGGCACTAGATGCTGACGGCAATCCTGAAAGCCATATTCACGGCACCCTTCACTATGGTCAAGAATGGCCAAATAACGATAGCTCAGGCAAAGCCTACTCGCTTCCTGATGGAGCGAATCCAGCAGACGACTTTCACACCTACGCCGTTGAATGGCAAGAAGGCGAAATTCGCTGGTACATGGACGATTACCTTTACGCTACGCAGCGTCGTTCAGAAGTTCGTTATAACGCAAACGGTGACGCAACTGGACTTTCTCACCGCGGCTGGTATGCGGAATACTTTGAGCAAGGCACAGGTGAGCTAACCACTCACTGGGACAACGCGCCATTCGATCAAGAATTCTACATTATCCTTAACTTTGCAGTAGGTGGCGACTGGCCCGCTAACGTAAACGAAACAGGCATTGATGCTGAAGCGTTTTCCGAAGGTCAGACTTACGAGGTCGATTATGTTCGAGTGTACGAATGTGCATCGAACCCAGACACCGGCAAGGGCTGTGAAACTGTTCGCCCAGGTTACAACTCACTAGACGATGCATTAGTGGAAGGCGAGGCGCCTATCCCTTCACCACCGTCAACCGGTGTTGCACAAAACCTTACTATTTTCGACGGAACACCTAATCCAAACTGGCCTGCGTGGGACTGCTGTGGTGGGTCAACACCAGCACTCGTAGAGGATGCCGAGCAAGGACAGGTTTTCGAATTTGCTATTAATGAAACACCTACGGTAATGGGCTTTATCAGTCGAGCTCAATTCATTACCGACCCAGAAGGTGAAGCTTCACCGTTTGATGCGTCTCCAATGGAAGAAACCGGCAGTGTTAAATTCGATCTGAAAGTTACATCGCTGCCTGCAAATGCGACAACTAACTGGCTATTTAAGATTGAAAGTTCTGAAGGGTCAACTGCCGCAGAACTTCCACTAATGGACGGCTATGTAGGACCCGCAGACACCGCTGGTGCTGCGCCTGAACAAGGTGTGTGGGAGTCTTACGAATTTCCACTTAGCGCGCTTGCAGCAGCAGGTTTAGATACAAGTGCTATCGATGTCATCATGGTTTTCCCTGCATGGGACACCGGCAATGGAGCAGTGTATCGCATGGCTAACGTAGAAATTTCGCAAGAAGGCGGAGCTAGCTACCCAGAATTAGTCATCTTCGAAGATGGGCAAAACCCTAACTGGCCTATGTGGGACTGCTGTGGTGGCTCTACCCCTACTGAAGAAATGGACAACGAAGAACACGGTCTAACTGCAGAATTCCGCATTGGCGCAGAACCGACTGTAATGGGCTTTATCACGCGCTCTGAATCTGGCGGCGGTGACACCCCATTCGATGCAACAGCACTTACCGACGGTGGCTTATTGCAATTTGATATGCGCGTAGTGAGTGCGCCTAGTAACGCCGAAGCATCTTGGATATTCAAAATCGAGTCTAATGACGCATCTACTGCTGTTGAATTGCCACTTTCTGATAGCGTTGAGGGTCAGGAGCCTGTAGAAGGTGAATGGCAAACCTACACATTTACCATTTCAGAATTGCAGGCACGTGGTTTGGACGTGAGTGCTATCGACGTCATTATGGTTTTCCCAGCTTGGGGCACAGGTGAAGGCGCGGTTTATCGCTTAGACAATGTGAAATTTTACCACCCTGATAGCAGCGAAGATGCGTCAGGTGCGGGCATCACGCTCTTTGCTGATACAGCAGCTGAACAATGGTCAATCTGGGATTGTTGTGGTGGCTCCACGCCAACTGAAGAAGTAGATGACGCGGAACACGGCACAGTAGCAGAATTTCGCATTGGCGCCACACCAACGGTGATGGGTTTCTTAGCTGATGAAACCGTATCATTCGATGCTTCATCACTACTTTCAAATGGCGCGATTAAGTTTGAAATGAAAGTGAGTTCAATGCCTAACGACGCCTCTGCACCTTGGTTGTTCAAAGTAGAGTCCATTAATGTCTCTTCTGCTGTTGAACTTCCAATGTCGGCCAGCTTGGAAGGTGCTGATCCGGTTGAAGGTGAATGGCAAACATACACTTTCCCACTACAAACCCTATATGACGCAGGCTTAGATATCAGCGCTATCAACGTCATCATGATGTTCCCAGCATGGGGGCAAGGCGAAGGTGCAGTTTATCGCATCGACAATGTAGAAATAGCAGCACAGTAACAAAGCAAATGCCGCTTTATCTTTTAAAGCGGCAGTGACCAATTGATAAGAATTAGTAGGGCAATTATGAAAAACACACCATTTAAAAAGACCCAGCTTGCCACATCAATGGCTTTGTTGATGGGCTCTACCCTAGCTTTTCCCTCTTACGCGCAAGAATCAGAAGCCGTTACTCCGGCAGAAGATGAAGTCGAAGTTATCCAAGTAAGCGGTATTCGCGGCAGTATGATCCGCTCCATGGACTTGAAACGCAGTTCCAATGGCGTTGTAGATGCCATTTCTGCCGAGGAATTAGGTAAATTTCCAGACACAAACTTGGCGGAAGCACTTCAGCGTATTACCGGTGTAACTATCAGCCGAAATAACGGTGAAGGTAGTCAGATTACTGTGCGTGGTTTTGGACCAGAATTTAACTTGGTTACACTAAACGGACGCCAAATGCCGGGCACCGGATTCACTCGCTCATTCGACCTAGCGAATTTGTCTTCTGAAGGTGTAAGTACGCTTGAACTACAAAAAACTGCACGCGCAGAAAATCCTAGTGGCGGTCTAGGCGCGACAGTAAATATTATTACTATGAAGCCTCTGTCTCAGCCGGGACAAAATGCCACAATCTCGGTGAAAGGCATTCATGACACCTCTGTTGAGGAAGGCGATGACCTCACGCCTGAAATTGCAGGTGTATATAGCAATACTTTTGCGGATGAAATGTTCGGTTTTGGTGTTTCGTTCTCGCACCAAGAGCGTGATTTTCAACAGCAGTCTGCAAATATCCAAGGGTGGCAGCTTCAAGAAAATGCAGCTCTGCCTGATCTTGACCCTGCGAATGTGGTAGACAACCGCACGAACATTACCGACGTAGCTTTCTTCCCGAAAGATATGAACTATGGCATCAATGATGTTCAGCGTGAGCGCCAGAACGGACAAGTCACACTGCAATTCCGCCCGGTTGATGCTTTTACAGCGACAGTAGACTATACCGCTTCGCGCGCCACAACTGGCACAAATTCCGTGGGTTGGGGAATATGGAACAACTTCGGCGCTAACATTAATGCGTATGAATTAGATGAGAATGGTACGGCGGTGTACGCTGACATTAGCGGTGATGATGGTTCATTTACTGCTAGTAGAAATACCACTCGTGTTGATGCCCGCTCGCTAGGTGTTAACTTTGACTGGATGATTAACGACGACTGGCACGTCAGCCTTGATTACCACGACTCGTACAACGAAATAGACAACGGCTACGATAAAGGCTTAGGTAGCTCTGGCCAAATCATCTTAGGCTCAAACCAACTTGATTCAAAGGTTTATGATTTCCGCGAAGGTGAGATTCCGCAGGTTTATGTGAACTGGAATAATGGCACCAATGAAATTCTGCCTAGTGAAATTGACTCAAACTTCAGTCAGTTCATTTACTCGCCTGGTCGCTCTGATATCGAGCAGCTTCAACTAGACGGCACTTGGTACAACTCAGCGTTCGAGATTCCACTTGTAAAAATCGATTTTGGTTACGCTCGCACAGAGCAAGCGCTATCCGGCTTTAGTGCGTGGAGTGGACTACGCGGTGGCCCAGGGTTTAGCCCATCGTTTACCGAAATTTTTCCTGACAGTATGTTTGTTCGCCATGACACCTCTGGCTTCTTAGACGCCTTTGACGGTGGCGGCGCAGGCATGAATCCAGGCTATTACTACACCTATGATTTTGATGAAGCGATTGCCCGTCAACTTGCTTTCATTACTGGTGATGTCGTTGGCGAGAGTAACGCTTACTCTATCGACCCTTACTTCAGCGGAGCACCTTCTGTCAGTAACGTAGAGGAAATTACCGACTCTATTTATGTTCAGTCAGAGTGGGACTTCGAGGTCGGTGATTATTACGTGCAAATAAATGCTGGTGTACGCTACGAAGAAACAGAAGTACCAAGCTCTGCGGAAGTGCGCGTTCCGGTACAGGTAAATTGGGTCGCAGCTTCTGAGTGGATCACACAGTTTGAAGACGAGCTACAGGTGCAAGACTTTACTGGCGAATATGACATTTTATTACCCATGTTCGACGTAAAAGTAGATGTGACGGATGACATTGTTGCGCGTTTCTCTTGGGGTAAATCAATTACCAGAGCGCCAATTGGCTTACTACAAGGTGGCTTGGCATTCAGTGGAAGCCCTAAAATTGGCGCGAGAACCGCATCGGCGGGTAACACCAGCTTGCTACCGTTCGAGTCAACTAACTTAGATCTTTCATTTGAGTGGTACTACGACGAGTCGAGCATGCTTGCCGTGGGTTTATTCAGAAAGTCGGTTGAAAACTACATTACAACCACAGGTCAAGATCAGCAGTTCGAAGGTTTACGCGACATCTATCAAGGCCCTCGCTGGAACGAAGCCGTGACCGCATTATCGGCAGCTGGTGAGCAAGCCACCGATAGCGCTATCTATAATTACTTTATTGATAACGGCTATGCTGACGAAAACGGTGTGGTAACCCCTAATGCGGACGACCCGTTAATTACCTGGCGTACCACACAGCCTGGTAATTCCAGCGATTCAAAAACGGTTGAAGGTATTGAGCTAGCTATACAGCACACGTTTGGCGACACTGGTTTTGGTTTCGGCGCCAACGCAACGTTAGTTGACGGTGACGTTGAATACGATCCTTACAACCTGAACGAGCAAGACCCGCTAGTAGGTATCAGTGACTCGGCCAACTTCCAAGTGTTTTATGAGAAAGAAGGCCTTTCTGTGAAAGTGACCTATGCATGGCGCTCAGACTATGTTGTGGGTATAGGCCAAGCACAAGGCTCTTCAGATAACCCAGCAACTCAGTTCGACACCTTTGGTCAAGTTGATGCCAGCATCAACTATGATGTGAATGAGCATCTAACTGTCTTCCTAGAAGGCGTAAACATTAACGACGAAACAGAGCGTGGCTACGGCCGATTTGAAGAGCAATTCTTATTTGCTCGTCAATACGGACCTCGCTACACGCTTGGCGCTAGATATACTTTCTAAGTTGATAGAGCAATAATACTAAGGGCCTTTTCAGGCCCTTTTTTGTAATTAAATAGCATTGTTTTAACGTCGACAAATCGCTTATCCAACATTACTCGGTAACGGGCGTTCCGTCCTTATTAAATTTCGCTATTTCAGCGCCAGAAGACTCCCACTCTTCCTTTTCAGCTTTAGTGGCTTTGGGTGAGAACCAACCAACGTAGGCGTAAAATATTCCTATTAGGGGTGCCGTCCAACAAGCAAAGGCAAGAGGGATGTACAGCAGGTTTTCTAAGTTTGCGCCAGAAATACCCAGGCCAAGAGCAGATATCACAAACGCACCACCGGCATTCCAAGGGATGAGCGGAGACATTAACGTGCCCCCTTCTTCAATGCCACGGGACAGGTTAAGCGTGGAATAACCCATGCCTCTATAAACGGGTGAATACATTCTTCCCGGCAAGGCTACCGACAAGTACGGGTCGCCAGCCACCAGATTAGTAGAAAACGCCGTACCAACCGCTGCTATCTGTGTACCAGCAAAGGTTTTCGCCTTACTCTTTATTGCATTGATAATGCTTCTTAGGCAGCCTGTCGTTTCTAACGCCCCACCAAAACCAAGCGCAATCAATACCAATGAAATAGTCCACATCATTGACTGAACGCCGCCGCGATTAAGCAAACTATCTATTTCAACAATATTCGTTTGGATGGCATATCCGTTATTTGCATAATTGAAAACGGCTTGCAGACTCTGACCTTGCATAAACATGGCGAAAGCTCCTCCCACAACCGCTCCTGCAAATAACGCAGGAAGTGGTGGAATTTTCTTTAAGGCTAACCCCATAACAACAAGCGCTGGCAATAACGCCCACCCCGTAACGGTAAAGTTATCTTCTAATGCACTGGTGATACCTGCAATTTTTGCAAATGAGACGCTCTGAGCATCGATAACGAAGAAGCCGACGCCAAGGTAAATCAGAAATGCGAGCACCATGGCAGGGATTGTCGTTGCCATCATATTCTTGATATGTGAAAACACATCGGTACCTGTAACCGCTGGAGCAAGGTTTGTGGTATCCGACAGCGGCGATACCTTGTCTCCAAAAAAGGCGCCTGAAACTACTGCTCCCGCCGTCCAGTACATGGGGATATCGAATCCTTCACCGATACCCATTAATGCTAAACCAACGGTGCCTACACTGCCCCAACTTGTACCTAAAGAAACTGAAACGACTGCACAGATAACCATACCCGCGGCCAGAAAAATTTGGGGAGACAGGGTCTTTAACCCATAGTAAATAATGGTGGGTACCGTACCGCTGGCTATCCAAATACCTATGATTATCCCTACAACAATTAGTACACTTACCGACGGCAAGGCAACATGAATAACTTTAAAGATTCCTGCCCGCACTTCTTCCCACGTTAGACCAAGATAAGTACCAACAAAACTTGTTAATGCTATGCCAATGGCAAGCGGTATATGAGGCTCAAACACGCCGAAGTAAAATATCTGGGTGCCGAGGATTAAAAGCGTCAATACAACAGGTGTTAACGCAAGTAAGAGACTTGGTGTTGCACGCTGTTCATCTGTCATTTTACTACCCTGTAATTTTCCCGAATTACAAGAATGAATGCAGGACGGAAACACGTCTTACCTACTTTCATCTCACCAACGATTGTTATTTATATTACAGGTTGGCTACGGGATGAACTGCATAATAGATCGATAAACGGAAGGCTCAAGGTCGGTGTAAATAAAAAAGCCGCCAGTTTTTGAGGTTGGCGGCGTTGTTTTTTCTAGTAGCGTTGAGAGCTACTGACTGTTTAGTTTTGGCAACTTATACTCGCCGATTTGTCAGCCTCAGGGGTAAACTGAATATCTGCCACACTCAAGCTAGCCTTCCCTGAACTTCCCAGCTCAAACGGCACAACAAGGCCGGTAAAATCGATACCCTCATCAACGAAGCACTGTAGGTCAATACTTATGTTTGTCCATGTGTCAGCTGGCATCGCCTTTAGCTGCTCGCTAATATCAATTTGAGTTGAACAGCTGCCTGCTGCGTCTCCCTCGCCTTCACAGTTCATGCCTACCGTTACAGGTGCATTTATGTCTGAGTGACGACTAACGTTAAAGCTTAAGGCACCATGCGTAAGTAGTTGCGCACTTAAATCTTCACGGAAAAAGCTCTTGCTTGCAAAACGCATAGCGGCGAACTCAGTGCCATCGAAAGTGATTTTACGCGCATCTTCCTGCACTTCCTTATCAACCGTACGATAAGTAATTGCTCCAACAGTATGCGTGCTAGCGTTCACTGCCAGAGAATCATCACCAGAGTAAAGCCATAATACCCAAGGTGCCTCAACCGAGCCCTTTAGAATTTCCATCGGCTTGTTGCTGTCAGTACTGACTCTAATTTCAGTATTTAGGGTATCGCTTAGCACGTTGTCATCGCTGTACGTTAAGCCGAAGCCATAAGGCAGCAAAGGTTCATAGGTTTCATCGCCCTTGTTAACGATCTGCTGAGGCTCTGACGGCCACGAGAAAGACAGCTTGCCTTTAAAGTCCTGCTCACCAAACAAAACGTCTGCCACCGCTGCACCTTCAGAGCCAGGAAGCCAAGCTGCAACAAATGCATCAGATGCATTTAGCTCTGCATTAACCCACATCGGACGGCCGCTGATAAATACCGACACCACGGGAATGCCCTGAGATTTCAATTTTTCGAGCAACGCTAGATCCGTCTTGCTACCGTGTTGATAAATTAAGGTTTCTCTATCGCCATGACCTTCTGCATAAGGCTCTTCACCGAACACCACTATGGCTACATCAGGTTTAGTTTCAAAGCTACCGTCAACTGATAGCTGTACGTTGCCACCTGCATTTTCTACATGCGCTTTAATACCGTCATAAATAGAGCTGCCGCCAGGGAAATCATCATTGGTATTATTTGTTCCTTGCCACGTGATGCTCCACCCCCCAGATTGCTTGCCGATGTTATCTGCACCATCGCCCGCTACCAGTATGCGTTTGCTTGCAGAAATCGGGAGAGTTTTATTCTTATTTTTCAGCAGCACCAGAGACTCTCGCACCGCTTGCGCCGCCACTTCTCTATGCTCTGCCTTACCTATAAGCGAACGGTCACCAGATAACGGGCGGTTTGCCGGGCTTAGCTTTTCGAAAAGCCCAGCGCGTACTTTCACTCGAAGAATTCGGCGTACCGCATCGTCAATACGCGACATAGGGATGGTGCCGTCGTTTACTTGAGCAAGAGTGTTGTCATACAGCACCTTCCAATCGTTGGGCACCATAAAAATATCCAAACCTGCGTTAATGGCCTGCGCACAATCTTCGTTGTTGCAACCTTTAACTTGCCCATGACCGTTCCAGTCACCGACTACAAACCCGTCAAAGCCCATTTGCTCTTTAAGTACGTCGGTTAGTAAGTACTTATGACCATGAAGTTTCTCGCCATTCCAGCTATTGAACGACGCCATAACAGACTGTGCGCCCGCCGTTAATCCGCCCACATAGCCTTGGGCGTGAATATCAAATAACGCTTGTTCGCTGGCAACATTGTCACCTTGGTCATCACCGCCAACCGTACCGCCGTCACCTACAAAGTGCTTAACTGTACTAATTACACGCTGATCGCTTAAAAAGTCTTTGTCAGCTGCGCCTTGAAGACCTTTAACCACTGAAGCGGCATACTCTCTAACAATGGCTGGGTCTTCAGAATAGCTCTCGTAGGTTCTGCCCCATCGGTCGTCGCGTACCACAGCAACGGTAGGCGCAAATACCCAATCGATGCCCGTCGCCATGACCTCTTTAGCCGTAATGTGTGCAATCTTCTCAACCAGTTCAGGGTTGTTCGTAGCACCTAGACCAATGTTGTGAGGAAACAAGGTTGCACCTATAACATTGTTATGACCGTGAACAGCGTCTGTCCCCCACATTGTAGGAATTGTCGAGCCATCCAAACTGTCGTCAATGGAAGCTTGATAAAGCTTTTCTGCAAGCGCTACCCAGTCTTCTGGTGTGGCGTGCTTGTCGTTATTAGGGAATGCACCACCGCCATTAAGATAAGAACCAAATCCGTATTTGCGCATATCTTCTACCGTGATATTGCGAATTTCAGGCTGGATCATCTGCGCAATCTTTTGCTCGACAGTCATGGTAGACAGAATTTCTTCAACCTTGGTTTCGACAGCAGGGTTTGATTTAACTTCAATATCAAGCTTAGGCCACACAGCGCTCGCTTTGCTTGGCGTCGGCTCAACGCTTTCAACTGAAGCAGCATCTTTTTCAGCAGAACATGCACTAACTAAAACGCCAACCAATGCACCGGTAACAACTTTCGCGATTATACTTTTTCGCATTCTTAATCCTCGTTACTTTTCAGTGGTATTAATGTGAGATACGCGACTTCCTACAAGGCCATAGTAGGCAATGTAAAGGTAGCAAGAAGCGGGTAGTAAAAATGACAGCGTGACGCCGATAGTGTCTGCCAGCATGCCCTGTAGAAGTGGAATAATGGCGCCGCCAACTATGGCTAAACAAAGAATGCCAGAACCTTGTGGGGTGTCTTTTCCTAGCTGGTGAAGTGCAAGACTAAAAATGGTAGGGAACATGATTGAGTTAAACAAACCTACTCCCAAAATGCTCCATAGCGCGATGTCTCCTGTGCTTGAAAGTGATAGCAAAATAAGCGCAATAGCCATACAAGCGTTAAACGCCAGCACGTAGCCACCCGAGATTTTTTGCATGACCACAGCACCGATAAAGCGCCCTACCATCGCGCCTCCCCAGTAGTAAGCAAGTAGCTTGGCCGCCCCTGCCTCACTTAATCCGCCAACCGCCGGACTCGCTAGATAATTCACTAGCATGCTGCCAATAGCCACTTCCGCGCCGACGTACATAAAAATGCCAACAGCGCCTAAAACAAGGTGCTTGTGGTGCCATGCTCCGCCTTTAAACACTCCAGTGCTTGCGCTGGTGTGATTTAACTTCGGCAGCTTTAAATACATAAAAATAAGAGCCAGAAGAAAAAGTGACGCAGCAAGAATTAGGTAAGGCACTTGCACGTCTGATGCGCTTGGCGTGCCGCCCCCGTGCTCGCCCGTTGCTCCGTAAATAAGATAAGAGCCAAAGAAGGGAGCCACAGTCGTACCAAAAGCGTTAAATGCTTGGGTCATGGTGAGTCGTGACGAGGCAGTTTTAGGGTCACCAAGCGCCGTTACATAAGGGTTGGCAGAGACCTGAAGTACAGTGATTCCAGACGCTAGGACAAAAAGAGCTAACAGAAAAATACCGTATATTTGACTTGATGCAGCGGGGAAGAACAGCAAGCACCCCACGCAGGCTATGGCGAGCCCAAGTACAATACCTTTCTGGTAACCAATGCGCGACACCACCATGCCTGCAGGCAGTGACACAATGAAATAGGCACTAAAAAAGCAAAACTGAATCAGCATTGCTTGTGTGAAGCTAAGGTTGAATGCACCTTTTAAGTAAGGAATAAGGATGTCATTCAGACAGGTAATAAAACCCCACATGAAGAACAGCGTGGTGAGTGAGATAAGCGCAAAACGGTATCCACCGTTTGCCTCTGCCTCTTGGGCGCTTGAAATATTAGGCTGCACTGGTGTGTCCACGAATAACCTCTGTTGCTATTTTTCTATTTAATGATAAATTTACATTTGAAAGCGCTTACATCTAACTGCAAGCAATTTTGTAAGCGCTTACATTGAAGAGATAATTACACGAAGCGTAATCGAATTCAATGTAAATATGATGTTATTTGCCCTGTCTAGCGCAGGGTTAATATGAAAAAATTGTTATAGTCAGGACATACCCACGATGCAAGAAATTAACCTTCCATCCAATTCAATGATGTTGTCGAAAGACTTTTTGTTTGGTGTGGCTACATCAAGTTTCCAAATAGAGGGAGACAGAAAAGGAAGATTAGATTGTATTTGGGACACGTTCTGCGAAAAGAAAAATGCCATTACTGATGCCACTAATGGTGACATTGCCTGTAACCACATAGATTTGTGGAAACAAGATGTAGAGCTAATTGATTCTCTTGATGTTGACGCTTATAGACTGTCTATCTCGTGGCCACGAGTGATGAAACAGGACGGTAGCGTAAACGAAGTGGGCATGCGCTTTTACGTAAACTTAGTCAATGAAGTTATCAAGCGCGGCATGAAAGTGTTCGTGACGCTTTATCACTGGGATTTACCGCAACACCTTGAAGACAACGGTGGCTGGCTTAATCGCAATACAGCCTATGCATTCGAAAAATATGCTGAAGCCGTAGCAAACGCGTTGGGCGAAAAAGTCCACTCCTACGCGACATTAAATGAGCCATTTTGTTCAGCCTATTTGGGTTATGAGGCAGGCATTCATGCACCTGGAAAGACAGGCATGGCAAATGGTCGAAAGGCAGCGCATCACTTATTGCTTGCTCACGGTTTAGCGTTGAAGGTGCTTAACCGAATTTGCCCAAAAAGCCAAAACGGTATCGTACTTAACTTTAGCAACTGCCATACAAAAAGTGATTCACAGGAAGACATACACGCCGCCAAACTCGCCGATGACTACCACAATCAATGGTATCTAAAGCCTATTATAGAAGGTAAGTACCCTGACATTATCGATAAGCTTGATGCCGACGCAAAACCTGACATATTGGACGGTGATATGGCTCTTATTTGCCAACCAATCGATTACTTAGGCATTAATTACTACACCCGCACTGTGTATCAAAGCGATGGCAACGGTTGGTTTGAAATTGTGCCTCCAGCCACAACCGAATTAACCGCAATGGGCTGGGAAATTACTCCTGATGCCTTTACCGAGCTGCTTGTTGATTTGCACCAACGCTACGACTTACCGCCTATTTATATTACTGAAAACGGAGCAGCAATGGATGATGAGCTCATAGATGGGGAAGTGTTGGACAATGGGCGTACCACCTACTTTCACACACATTTAAATGCGGTAAATGAGGCAATAGAAAAAGGCGTAGACATACGCGGATATTTTGCATGGAGCCTAATGGACAACTTTGAGTGGGCACTGGGCTATTCAAAGCGTTTCGGCATAGTTTATGTCGACTACGAAACCCAAAAACGTACGCTAAAACAAAGTGCTTTGGCTTATTCAAAACTGGTTAAGAGCCG
Source organism: Alteromonas sp. R7 (assembly GCF_055755235.1). Taxonomy (NCBI): domain Bacteria; kingdom Pseudomonadati; phylum Pseudomonadota; class Gammaproteobacteria; order Alteromonadales; family Alteromonadaceae; genus Alteromonas; species Alteromonas sp. R7. The sequence continues at coordinate 338,274 of NZ_JBVTQX010000005.1, forward strand.
GATAAATGGGTACATTACCGGTATCAAATAAGGACAAGTACCAAACCGTATGGCAACAATTTACCAAGTATCAGAGGCCGCAGGTGTTTCGTTAGCTACCGTTTCTCGCGTTATGAATGGCAACGCGAAGGTAAGTGAACGCACCCGCAAAAAAGTAGAGGATGCTATGGCGTCGTTGGGATATCAACCCAATGCCATTGCTCAATCTCTTGCGTCAAATCGCACTAACAGCGTAGGTTTGCTCGTATCAGAACTTCACGGCTCTTACTTTGGCGACCTGATGAGTACGGTAGAACATGTGCTAAAACAAAATGGTAAGCACGTTATTATTACCGCCGGTCATGTGGATGAAAAGCGCGAGCACGAAGCTATTGAGTTTTTAAAAAGCCGCCGTTGCGATGCGTTAATTCTGCACGCTGAAGCGGTATCTGATGAGTACTTAAAAACATTAGTAGACAGTAAAATCCCCGTTGTTGTGATAAACCGAAAAGTGGACGCTCTCGACGAGAACTGCTTTGTTGTGGACAACGAAAGAGGCGGCTACATGGCAACGAAAGCTGCTATTGATGCAGGCCACAAAAAGATTGCGTACATCAGCGGCCCGCTATTTAAAAAAGATGCGAGCGATCGTCTGGCAGGTCACAAAAGAGCCCTTCAGGAAGCAGGGGTTACCTTTAGTGAAAACAGTGTTTTTGAAGGCGACTTTCATGAGTCGTCAGGCCAAGAGGGTATGCAGCATCTTCAAAAGGCATTCCCTCATTTTACAGCTTTGGTATGTGCTAACGACGAAATGGCCTCTGGTGCAATGACCGCCGCAAGAGAAGCGGGTTTTGATATCCCTTCACAGCTTTCCATAATCGGTTTCGATAATGTGCTGTTTTCGCGCTACCTTTATCCAAAACTCACTACCATTAATAACCCTATTCACGCTATGGGAGAAATGGCTGCTTATTGGGTGCTACAACATGTTTATGACATAAAAAGCCCTATTCCTATTGAGCACTTATTTGAACCCGAAGTAGTAAATAGGGACACATTAGGCAAATTATAAAATGAATAAAGCCCTGTCTCCGTCGCTGTATTACACACTCATTGTCTCTCTTGGAGGGTTTATTTTTGGTTTCGATGCCAGTGTAATAGCAGGAGCCAATGGCTTTATCGATGCCGAATTTAACCTAAGCGATTGGCAGCAAGGCTTCGTCGTAAGCTCACCGACACTAGGCGCGCTAATAGCCATGCTATTTGCCGGCGGCGTTAGCGACGCTATTGGCAGGCGCAAAGCACTTATTCTTGTCGCTTTCCTTTACCTGCTTTCTTCTGTCGGCTCAGCCTTAGCCCCTAATTTCGAACTATTAGTGCTTTCTCGCTTTATTGGCGGCATTGCCTTTTGTTCGCTGATCATTGCCCCGCTGTATATTTCGGAAATAAGCGCACCAGAAAACCGAGGCAAAATGGTGTCGGTGAACCAGCTAAACATTGTATTTGGCTTCGCCCTATCCTATTTCACCAACTATTACCTGTTGCAGCTGAGTAACAGCGGTGCAGGTTGGGTTGCTGAATGGGGTATAGATACGCATTTGTGGCGCTACATGCTGGGCTTGGAGGTTATCCCCGCAGCACTATGGTTTGGTTTCCTGTTTACTATTCCGCGTAGCCCCAGGTGGCTGGTACTCAAAGGCAAACACGAGGAAGCCGAACAGGTTATAAACCGCTTATTCGACAAAGCCCAAGCCAGCGCTCTTGTTGAAGATATAGCGTCCTCACTTAAAGAAAAGTCGTGGCCTTTTCGTGAACGCCTGGGCTTTCTAAAGGCAAAGGCCATGCGATTTCCGTTAATGGTCGGCATTATTATTGCCATTGCTCAGCAAATTACCGGCATTAACGTTATCTTTTTTTACGCGCCCACGATTTTTGAACAAAGCGGTGTAGGTACCAATGCGGCATTTATGCAGGCTGTATGGATTGGCTTGGTTAACGTAGCATTTACCGTAGTCGCTATGCTAACTATTGATAAATGGGGAAGAAAACCGCTGCTACTGATTGGCTTAGCTGGCGTAGTGATCAGCATGTCTATTTGTACCTATGGCTTTAAACAGGCGACATATCAAGTACAGCAAACGGCCATAAACGAAATACAGCAAGATGCGCCGAGTGTGGCAATAAAGCTAACATCATTAACCAACGATACTTATTATTCAGACGTCGAGTTTAAGCGCGCGCTTAAAACCGCACTAACCAGCGAAGAATACGATACTTACCAGCAACCATTGCTTACAAGCAGTATTAACATGAATGCGCCTTTAGTGTTGTTTGGCATTATTGCGTTTGTTGCTTCGTTTGCGATGTCTCTTGGCCCTGTGATGTGGGCAATGCTTGCTGAAATTTTTCCGAATCAAACCCGTGCTTTGGCTATTTCATTAGTGGGTATGGTGAATTCACTCACCAGCTTTCTTGTCCAGGTCATCTTTCCTTGGGAGTTGGCTAACTTGGGAGCCGCGGCCACGTTTGCAATCTACGGCGGGTTTGCCTTAGTCAGTCTGATCTTAGTTGCCAAGCTCTTCCCAGAAACAAAAGGAAGAACCTTGGAGGAAATCACAGAAGAGTTTGAGCGTTGCGCTTAGCTGAGGTCAATCCTGTATATTAAGGCTACTTGATAGCGTGCTGACTGCACAAAGGTTATCCATTCTCGCCTCTTCTAATAGTAGTGTTGATGATACATTTAACGCGCTTGGCGTAACGTGAGAAGCAACAAGGATGAGATGGTTGGCAGCATAGCGATTTAATACCTCACACACTTTATGCTGAGTAGTTACATCCAAGCCCTCGAAGGGTTCATCAACAAGCAACACTTTTGCGTGAGATAAAATAGCGCGCGCTAAGGCTAGTCGCTTACGCTCTCCCCCAGAAAGTGCCCTTCCCGCCTTGCCAACCCACATAGACAACGGCAACAGTGCCTCTAGCCCTAATTGAGCCAACAGGTTAGTCATGTCATCGAGGGGAATACCCATTCCGGCAGGGTCTAAATTTGAAGAGACACTGCCAGAAAGCACTATTGGCTCTTGTTCTACATAGCGCCAGTTTTTAATTAAGCCATCGGATATACGCATGCCATCCACTTCTTTAAGTCCAGTAGAAGGCACAACCCCCGCAATTGACTGAAGCAAAGATGACTTACCACAGCCTGACGGCCCGGATATACATACGATGCCAGTGGCTGGGAATGTAGCATTGACCAAAGGTAAGCGTCTATTTTTGGCAGTATAGCCAGATAACGTGAGTGAATGGTGCAGTTCGGTGCGTTCAAGTACTTTAATGGGTGAGGTTTTGAGCTTTTTAAGGGCCTTCGCGCTTTGTTTGTGCTGTGCAAACTTGGTAATGCTGTGAAAAGCCGCGCCAGCCCAATCAGGCGCAGCCATCAATATCATGGGCACTACAATAGCAATAGGCATATACGAAAAGTCAGATATTGGGCTAACTGCGCCCGACATAACTAACACTACCGCAAAAAACGCCGCGCCTTGAAACCACCAGCTCGCGCGTAGCGCTTTGTCTTTCTGCGTAGTTTGTTGTCGCCACACTTTGTCAGCACTCGGCACACTATTGATCACATGCCTACCCTCTTCCTTTGGCTTATCTGTCATTGCTTTATTTAAGTGCCATAAAGCGCTGCAGTTAAGAAAGTAGGCTGACTCTTGGCGAAACACTTTGTTTTCCTTTGTCGCTTTTTTCGCAACGTTTAAACCACTAAAGCCTTGCAGCACAACGATGATGAGCCAAATAACAAAAAGTGTAAGTAAAAACGAGGTGCCGGGAAGGTCAAACCATACCGCAGCAACGCAAAGGTTAGTGAATATAAATGTGATGTTAGAAAGCGGAGCTATCCAAGCAATCCACCGACTGGCAAGCGTTTCGGTATGCTGGGCTAATGCTTCTGTGGTGAACGCTTTGTCGGTAATTTTACTGTTTTCAAGTTGACTGAATACAAGCAAGCGACCCTCTGCGATACGGGTAAGCAAATCGTTATGACCCACCCACATACTTGCATATCCCGAAGCAATGCGAAGTAGTGCTAGCGCGCGAATAACCACCGCGGGAATAACGTAATTAAAACCTATTGGTGCAATAGCGCTGATAGCAATAAACCACGAAGAAATAACAAGAATGGTTATTCCTGCCACACCGTGTAAAAGAGCAAGCAGCAGCGTGAGATAAGCCGGTTTACTTTTCATCAAGGCTACGTTCCTTTTGATTGGCATTCATCTTAAAGCTCGTTTCCGTCACGCTGCTACAGCCTTGTAGGTGCCCGTCTTGTACTGCGCCTATTTTACTTTTAAGCCCTGCCTCTGATTTTGACATTGAGTTGGAAATGGCGTCTTGTTCATTCGTACTTCGCGATACCGTCCAAAAGCGGTTAAACCAGTTTGCAGGGAGTGCTTTGTGAGAAGCCCAAATCAGTGTTTTGTCTCTACCCAAACGTTCAATTAACTGTGCCAATCTTGCATGCTGGGAATCTGGCAAATGGGCTGTAGGCTCGTCTAGTAACCATATATCGTCTTTGCGCAACAGCGCTCTCGCTAGCGACAGCCGTTGCGCTTCTCCACCTGAAAGCAGCGGATAATCAGTCATTACCGTATCAAGCCCGCAAGGCAATAACGACAGCCACGCGTCAAGTTCTACTGTTTCTAGTGCTTTCATAAGCGCGTCGTCTGTATAGGTGTCGTTTAAGCACAAATTTTCACGCACGGTACCTGGCGTGATCACGGGGTGCTGGGTAATCCAAATTACCGGTTCACTGAATGTATGTGTGCTAGGTCTTTGACCGCCTAAGGCTTCTAATAATAGTGTTTTACCTGAACCAGAGCGCCCGCTAATGAGTATTTTATCGCCCTTTAATACTGCAAGGGATTCAGTGTGCAAAAGTGCAGGAGGATCATCAACAGCCGATTTATCCTTACCGCTCGGCAAGCGAGGTTGCGGGGCGTTTATGTCAAAAACCTTAAGGTTTTTAGCCGCAAGCAATACCTCGTGTTCTGATGAATAATGGTGGGTTGTGTCAGCTTTGACCGGGTTCATTGCACTACCATCAAGATTTTGTGTGAAGCGCGAGAATAACGGCGCGAGTTCAGCTTTGGCGGCTTCTGCTTGCGCCTTCTGATGGTATACCTGCCCCAACTTTTTCATTTCACTGAGTAACAATGGCACAGTCAGCAATATCCATAAGCCTTGCTGGAGCGTTATTTCCGGCCCAATACTCAATTCACCTAACAGTGAAAAACCAATAAATACTGCCGTAAGTGCAACCGCGAGTGTTGCGAAGAAGTCGAGCACGCTGTTGGACAAAAACGCTACGCTCACTACTTTCATAGTACGCGCATTCAAATTTTCACTGGCATCTTTAAGCAGGGCTGTTTGTTTTTGATGCGCCTGATAATTTGCCAGCATCGGCAGCGCGGCTAACCTATCAGTAAATAAACTTCCCAAACGTTCAAGGGCGATAAAATGCTTTCGATGTAGGGCAGCGGCTCCCTTGCCCACAATGATCATAAAAAGCGGCACTACAGGTAATGTTAGTAATAGGCCAATCCCTATAACGGGGTTCACATAAAAGATAACGGCTAAAGCAAACAAGGGGACAACAACTGCAATCAATTGCTGCACTCGATATTCAAGTGCCCAGTCAGCAAAAGCCTGTAAGTGCTGCAGCCACACCGTTTGCCAATAGTAAACCGAGTGCTGTCGAATAAGCGCATATTGACGCTCAATGAATACGTGTTGTAGGTGCTGTTCGAGCTTGTTTAATACCTGCATTCTTGCACTACTAGATAAGGCATTGAATGCGCCTTGAAGCAGCCAACTCATTCCCAGAGAAACGGCAAGTCCTGTGACATCACTCGCTGTTGCAGGAGTCTGGTTTACTACCCAGTCATGAGCAATATGTGAAAAATAATAGAACCCAATAATCAAAGAAAAAAGCGACAAACACTTAACCATTACTTGGGCCGTAAGAGAGGTACGCAAGCCAAGCGACTGCGCCTTATCTATCTTATTGGACCACGCGTTCAGCGTTTGCCGGTTGGGAACTTTTTCTTTGATCACTGTGGTTTTGACTCATCTTTTTCGTTACTTAGTAACGAGAGCAAATCTCGCATTTCTTTTTCATTCTTTTCCAAGTGGTGGTGGGCTGGCTGCAAGAACCTGCCAATTAAACTGATAGCGCGGTGTTCATCCGTTTTCAAACCTTCAGCAGCAGGGACGCTGCTGAAGAGCCCCCATGGATGGGTTTACGGCGTGTTTGAAAACGGATGAACTCCGCGCTATTTAAAACACCTAGTCTTCGGGTCTATCCATATTTTCCGTCGACTCCAACCACATGGCGTTGATAATGCCAAAAGAGCACGCCAGCAAAACTCCTAAAATCCAAGCGAAATACCACATAGCGTTCTCCTTAATAAATGGTGTGAGACTGGTCGAGGTCTTCGTTTTTAATGCGTCCGCGCATTACGTAAAAGCTATAGGCCGTGTAGCTAAGTACAATAGGCACAAAGATGCAGGCAACGATAAACATTACGTTTAGCGTCATATGGCTAGACGTAGCGTCCCATACGGTTAAGCTCGCTTCTGGCATGGTGATGCTTGGCATTAAGAATGGGAACATAGAAAAGCCAGCCGTTAAGATAACGCCTGCGATAAATAGCGCGCTCGATACAAACGCCATGCCTGCATTACCTTTCTTAGAGAAAAGCGCACAGGCCAGACCCGCAATAATACCCAGCACAGGTGCTGCCATCATAAGGGGGTATTTGCTGTAGTTGCTCATCCAAGCTCCAGCTTCAATGGCAACCTCTTTCTTAAGTGGATTTGACGTTGCAATAGTGTCGACTGCCGACGTAATCACGAAGCCATCTAATCCAAATGCTACCCAAAGACCTGCAAGTACAAATAGCGTGACACCAGCCAGGCTTAACACAACCGATACTGCACGTGCGCGAACTTCAATAAAGCCATCGGTTTTCATTTGTAGCCAGGTTGCACCGTGATTCAGCAACATAGCCACAGAAAGCAATCCTGCCACCAGCGCAAACGGTGTTAAAAGGCCAAAGAACGAGCCTGTGTAGGTTGATTTAAGCGTGCTGTCCATTTCAAACGGTACGCCCAACAGCAGGTTACCAAACGCCACACCAAAGATAAGGGCTGGGATAATACCGCCAGCAAATAGCGCCCAATCCCACGCTTTACGCCACTGAGGGTTTGGTAGTTTACTGCGGTAGTCAAAGCCTATCGGGCGCATCCAAAGGGCAATTAAGGTAAGGGCCAATGCTAGGTAAAACCCAGAAAACGCAGTGGCGTAAATCATCGGCCACGCGGCGAAAATAGCGCCACCTGCGGTGATAAACCAAACTTGGTTGCCATCCCAATGCGGTCCTACTGTATTTATCATTACGCGACGTTCTTTGTCATTTTTACCAATAAGCGTGAGCAGAGCTCCAACGCCCAAATCGAAGCCATCAGTAACCGCGAAGCCAATTAGCAGAACGCCAACCAAGCACCACCAAATGACTCTTAGTAATTCATAATCAATCATGCTTTTGCTCCTTGCTCATCAAGGTCAATAAGATCAAATTCAGTGTCAGGCTGCTTATCTGCAGGGGGAATCGGCCCTTTTTTGGCAAACTTCTTCATTAAGTAAAAACCAATAATGAACATGCCGGTGTAGAAAGCACTGTAGGCTACAAGGGTTATTACCACGTCGCTTACGGCGAGATTAGATACCGACGTATGCACCGGAAGCACCTCTGCAATTGACCATGGCTGGCGGCCATATTCAGCGACAAACCAGCCAGCCTCACAAGCAATCCAAGGAAGCGGCAAGCCGTAGAGCGCGCTTTTTAATAGCCAGCGTGGCTTAGTAATTTTGTGCTTGGTGCTGTAGTAAAAGGCACACACAAATAGCGCAAGCATGATAAAGCCAGCCGCAACCATCAAACGGAAACTCCAAAACAAAGGAGCAACTGGCGGAATGCTGTAATCTACTGCCTGTTGAAGCGCGGCATCAGAGGGGTTTGAAACGTTCTCAGTAAAAGGCTCTAGCAGCATGGCATAGCCTAAACTATCTTTATTTGCATCGAATGCAGCACGTTGCTCAGCTGTCGCGGTGCCGTTTCTTACATCATCAAGCACTTCATAGGCTTTAATTCCGCTTAGAATACGCTCGCGATTCTCTTCTTTAAGATCCTTAATACCTTTTACTTCTTCGGTTAACGAACGGGTAGCAATAATGCCCATTGCCCAAGGAATTTGAAGGGCGTACTCGGTTTCCTGCTTCTCGTCGTTTGGAATACCAAACACGGTAAACGGCGCAGGTGCAGGATGGGTTTCGTACTCAGCTTCAACTGCTGCCAGCTTCACTTTTTGTACATCACCAAGCTCATAACCACTCTCATCACCTAGCACGATCACAGAAAGCGTTGAGGCTAGGCCAAAGCTAGCAGCTATGGCGAACGAACGGCGCGCAAAGGCGATATGCTTATGATTAAGCAGGTAGTAACTTGAAATTGCCAACACAAACATTGCGCCGGTCACGTAACCTGCTGATACAGTGTGAACAAATTTGACCTGTGCTACGGGGTTAAAAATAACCTCAGCAAAGCTTGTCATTTCCATACGCATGGCTTCAAAATTAAATTCAGCGCCTACCGGGTATTGCATCCAGCCGTTAGCAATCAAGATCCACAGTGCAGAGAAGTTTGAACCAATGGCCACCAGCCAAGTCGCCATCAGATGCTTCACCTTTGACATTTTGTCCCAGCCAAAGAAAAACAACCCCACGAAGGTAGATTCCAGGAAAAAGGCCATTAGGCCTTCGATGGCAAGTGGCGCACCGAAGATATCGCCTACATAGTGAGAATAGTAAGACCAATTCATTCCGAACTGGAATTCCATGGTTAAGCCTGTGGCTACACCAATGGCAAAGTTAATTCCAAACAGCTTTCCCCAGAATTGGGTCATCTGCTTATAAATTTCTTTACCCGTCATTACGTATACCGATTCCATAATGGCAAGTAAGAAACTAAGCCCCAAAGTTAAGGGTACAAATATAAAGTGGAACATTGCAGTTAATGCAAATTGCCACCGCGATAGTTCTATTAACGTATCGCTCATGGGTTATCTCCCTTGTATTTCGTGTGCGCGTTAAACGCTTAGCAGAAAAGTGGTTTAAAATTCAGTGATGAACACATGAATATGCCGCATGGCAAGAGCACGGTTTATGCCATACATCAGTAATTTGGCTGCTAAAGCGCAATTACCGATAAACGGCGGTATTTTCGTACTGTGCAGATAAATTATTCCACGACCGAGCGTGTGGCTTATTGATCCAACGCAACAATTGATGGCGATGCATTCGCCATATTTGTCATTTAGGTGACAAATATGGCACAAGAGAAAGGCTGCTTAGCAGATTGTCAAAAAGTGGAGTATAAGGAAAAGTTAAGGGGTATATGAGAGTGTGAACGCGCCTCGTAATTCTCCCAATTCAAACCCTGTAGCTTGATCACTGGGATAGTGCTTTAGAATGGATTGTTTTACTGAAGGTGCCACATTGGCTCCGTGGCATGCCATGCACACCTGACCTTGTTCAATCGCCATCATGTACCTAAACTCACCGCTTTCGCTATCGTATTGATAAGTTTCAATAGGTCTTTTAGGGGCCAAATTGTCTTGCTTAGCTTTGGTCAGTAATTGTGAAAACCACGCTAACTGCTCACGCTCCCATTGATCTGCCGCATTGTTTGGGTTCCTTACTTTCAGCGCGGTACGCCCAACCTCCCACCCGTTTTGACTAAGCGCCAGAGCAATAGGAGCCGCTGCAATCTGGCATTCGTTAACGCCAGCCTCTAGCCCTCCGGATTGAATTGCTTGCTGTAGTCGTGACTTTAGCGCGCCTCCCAGTGCTTTTGCGTGTAATCGCGCTTCTTTGACTTTTTCCTGTACACTGTTTTCACTTTTTTTCTCATTGGCAGTCACTGTATCTGCCAATGAATGAGCACTACTTGCCAATAAGCTTATCGCCACCAGCATTACGCTATTTTTCATTATAAAACTCTCTTTGGAACTGAATGAGTTGCTACCGAAGTATTGTCGTTTGTCTCAAACTGTGAACAAGCTCTATGCCAATATGATAAATTGCCAAAATTAAATTAGAACAAACTAATATTCAGCCACCCATGAATATATCCATAGTACAAGCGATGATAGATGCGATAGATAAACCCGCAATCTTCATTAACCCAAGCTACGTTATTGAAGCTGTCAACCAGCCCTACAGAGATACCTACCCTGTGGATATAAAGCTTGGCTTTAGTACCTGCTATCAAGTCTCTCACCGCAACAACAAACCTTGCGATAAGTGCGGCGAGCATTGCCCCATGCAAGAGAGTAAAGCCACAGGACGAGCGGCTAGCGTAGTACACGTTCATACCACCAGTGAGGGTCAAAGCTACTGCGACATCCTCATGCGCCCGATCTTCGACGGTAGCGGAGAATTATTAGGTTTCTTGGAAATACTTGATAAGCTTTCGTTTGCCTCAAACCGACCTTCAGCAGGAAAGATGGTCGGCGAATCAGAGGCATTTAAAGCAATGCTAAACAAAATAAATCGCGCCGCTAACTCAGATATTTCAGTACTACTGTTTGGCGAAACCGGCACGGGTAAAGAGCTGGTGTCCCAAGCACTTCACTCGAGTAGTCACCGTGCTGGCAAACCATTTGTTGTCATCGAGTGTACCGGCATGTCTGACACGCTGCTTGAAAGCGAACTATTCGGTTATGAAAAAGGGGCATTTACAGGCGCAACCACAAATAAGAAAGGGCTCGTAGAAGCAGCGGAAGGCGGCACATTGTTTTTTGATGAAGTCGGCGATATCCCACTTTCAACACAAGTAAAGCTTCTGCGGCTGTTCGAGTCTCAAACTTATCGGCCTGTAGGAAGCACAGTGTCTAAAAAGGCTGATTTTCGTTTAGTGTGTGCATCTCACAAAAATCTAAAGCATATGGTGGAAACGGGCGAATTCAGACAGGACCTCTACTACCGCATTGCCGGTTTTCCTATCAACCTCCCTTCTTTACGACAAAGAAAATCAGATATAGCACTGATAGCCGCTCACTTTTTGGCAATGTCTAAAGAGAAAAAACGGTTTCATAAAAACGCGCTAGAAAAACTAACCAACTACCCGTTCCCAGGCAATATTCGCGAACTCAAAAACATTGTAGACCAAGCTATTTTACTGGCTGATGAAACCGTTATTTACGATACAGACTTACCCGAGCTCGATAACATAAGCTCTGATGCTATCAATGATGCCTCTTCATCTCACGGTAACGTTGTAACCTTAGACGAATTGGAACGCCAATACTTACGTCAGATTCACACGTCTTTTGAAGGCGATACCCAGCAACTTGCACAAGCGCTGGGAGTGAGTACCCGTACACTTTACAGAAAGCTGAAAAAAGCGGGGGTTGGAGATACTTAAAAATAATAGGTAGAAAAATTACCAAAACGCGGGCTATGATAAAAAGGCGCTAACCAGATAAAGAAAAATGACTTTAAGACGCCTACTTACATTAACACTTTGCCTTTGTATGCTTTTGCAGAATGCATTAGCACTTGGCCTTGCTGCCCATACTATGCAGCAAGCACGTGCGTTTGTGGGTGAAGATATTGAACTTATTTGTACTGGCAAGACCATGCGCTACATTTCAATTAGCGCCACTGAGTTTGAAGGTGAGTTCGTTTTTGTTAGCCCCGAACTGCTCAAAGCACCCGCCGAGCACGTTGACTGTACCAATGGCACGTTAGCCGACTTACCTCAGATTGACGAGCCACTACATGCCACATTACCCTTACTATCGCTGGTTCGCTATCGCGCTTTAGTCGCGCGTTTAGCGGCTAAGCCCTTTACAGATTTTGCTTACGCGGCGCCGCTAAGTCGTGCCCCACCACACGCATAACAACCTCCAAAACACACTGAACATGCATGCTTTCACCATGCACAACACTCGTTTTTTAAAATGGAATTGTTATGAAGCAATCTATCATTGCGCTTGCTGTATTCACTGCGTGCGCGCCCGTACACATTTACGCAAACACCAGCGACTTGGACGATAACACTTCGACAGAAGTGGTCACCGTTATTGGCACACCGCTTTCCCTTAGCACGCAAAATATCGAGCAAGAGTCTGTTAGTGCTACCAGCAATATTGACGCTGACTTTGGCGATCAGCTTGCCACATTACCTGGCGTGTCGATATCTCGAAACGGCCCAGTCACCGGGCTTATTCAGTATAGAGGACTTTATGGTGACCGAGTTGGCGTAAGCATTGATGGCGTTGATATTGCTGGAGCAGGACCAAACGCCATGGACTCGCCCCTTTCTCATGTGCTGCCAGAACCAGGACTCACCGCCACCCTTTACCAGGGGATTGTGCCAGTAAGTGCTGGTGTGCAGACGCTAGGCGGAAAGCTTCGCATTCACTCTGATGCCTCAGCACTTTTTGACTTGAATACAGGCTTTAGCGGTAGCGTAAGTGCTAGCGCAATATCTCCGGGGAGCGGTCAGCAATACCAAGGCAATCTGTTTTATAAGAGTGAGCAGGCTTTTATTAGCGGCACCTTCACTCATCAGCAGCGCGACGAACAAGAGTCGGGAGATAACAGCGTTATACCAAACAGCCATTACCAAAGAAATGGTGGTAAGTTTAGGGCGGGCGTCGAGTGGGGCAATCACCAAGTCGATGTGAGTTATCAGCAACTTAATACTAACGAAAGCGGCACGCCTGCTCTAGCCATGGACATTGGTTTTATTGATGCCGCTTGGTATCGACTGGGCTATCGCTATAATGCAAACGATAGGGAGTTCTTCACGTTAAGCTGGTTTGGCAACAGCAACCAACATGCCATGGACAACTTCTCACAGCGCATGGTGATGTCTGCCGACATGGCGAGAGAGAATAACGCTGATGCTATTGCTCAAGGTGTAGATGCCACCTATGTAATGCCATTTTATGAAGGTGACCTCAAACTAGGTGCCTATCTGCACCACAGCAGGAATAACTCGACCATCACCAACCCTAATAACGGCATGTTCTTCGTTGATAACTTTACCAACGTAGAAAAAGACACAGCCAGCATATACGCAGAATGGCAGCGAGATAAAGCATCTTTTTCAACAACAATTGGTACCCGATATACACGTGTTGACATGGATGCCGGGCTAGCCGGTTCTAATATGGTTATGATGAACCCAGCCATTGCTTCACTCGTTGATGATTTCAACGAGGCAGAACGCAGTAAGAGCTATAACATGTTAGATATTGCCGCTAGCACGCGATATCACGCCAGCAACAATGTCGATGTTGTCCTTGGCGTATCGCAGAAAAACCGTGCCCCTACTTACTTCGAACGCTATACGTGGCTGCCTCTTGGTATTTCTGGGGGAATGGCAGACGGGTTTAACTACATTGGAAACTTGGCTCTAGACAACGAAACTGCACGCCAAATAGATGTGGGTATTGATTACCGTTTCAAAAGCTGGTCAGTTTCTCCTCGCCTCTTTTATCAAGAAATTGAAGACTATATTACTGGTTCTCCCAGCACGAATATGGCTGCCAATATGGTCTCTACCATGATGGCAGGCACAACACCATTTCAATGGACTAATACAGACGCCGTAATCAAAGGGGCAGATCTGAATGTTTCGGGTAACGTGTTTGATAACGTGAAGCTTAACGCAGTAGCAAGTGTTCAGCACGGTAATCGCGACGATATCGACGATGCGTTGTTTCGTATTGCCCCCGAACAGCTGATCACCACCATTCAGTGGGACACACAGCTGCTTGATGCGCCAATGGCACTCCAATTAACGTCAGAATTGGCAGGAGCACAAAACCACGTTTCAGCGCTACAAAGTGAAAACACTACCGCTGGATATGGATTGGTGCATATTACGGGGCTTTTTACCCTTATAGATAATGCACATTCAAACCTTCAGGTAACGGCAACCGTTCATAACCTGTTTGATAAACACTACGCCCCACACACTGCCGGAATTAACCGCGTGATGAATACTGATGTTGTAGTAGGTGAGCGAGTACCCGCTGCGGGACGAGAGTGGCTAATTTCACTATCTTTAGCCTTTTAGATTGATTGTGGGGGCGGTACCCGCCCCATAATTAGATTTAGACTACTGTGAAAGAGCAGCAGCATCATCAAGTAACAAATCGTCAAAGCAAGATCTTCACTTCAGCTATCTGTAAAGTACGCCCACTCTTAACTCTTAGAAGACTGTAAATCGTTAATTTTTTATTGTTAAACGATAAATATTTATTGATTTAAAATAACTCATCGGTATATTGAGTGTTTGTTGAACATTTTTCGCTTCACGTTTAGCTAACTGTATTGATAGAGTCATGGAAAGGGTATGAATAAAATCATCAAAATTAGTAAGGTTGCTAAACTCTTGGTATTAGTTGCAGGTATTATTCAAGCCCTCATTTTTTCCTACTTTGCGATGGTCAACACGACTTCGGCTTCTACGCACCAGAGCTTTGGGGAAAAGAGCGTCAACTTATCTGCAATACACGATAAATGGTTGAGCTATGCTCAAGCTCTAGAAGGTATAGGCATCAATAGTTTCTGGGTACTAGGTCCGTTAGATTTTATCGTCCAATTGGTAATTTTCTTTTTTCTCTTTAAGTTATTCTCTCTCTATGAAAAAGGAATAATTTTTAATGTAAAGAACAGCCAATATTTACAATTAATTGGTATCACGATGTTCTCTTACGGTATTGCAATGATATTCCTCCCATCTTTGGTTTCGAGATTCATTAACATTTTCTTTAATTACCCAACATTGGAAATAAACTATTACTTAGGGAGTAACGAGATTAGCCAGCTCATTTGGAGCTCCGTCATATTGGTTATTTCATGGGTAATGAAAGAGGCAAGTCTTATGAAAGAAGAGCAAGGGTTGGTGATCTAATGGCAATAGTCGTCAATTTAGATGTTGTTTTAGCGCAAAGAAAAGTAAAACTCAAAGACTTATCTAAAAAGCTAGGAATAACTATACCGAATCTCTCTATTTTAAAAAGTGGTAAAGCGAAAGCCATTAGATTTACAACGTTAGATGCGCTATGTGAAGCACTAGATTGCTCACCAGGAGACATCTTACAATATCAACCATCCGAATCAAATAGAGATAATAACGAGAAATAAAAGACAAATGGACTAGTACACATGGAAAGTATTCTACTCGCTTTAGCTTTTTTTGGCTTAACCGTTCTCTTTACTTCGATCTTCAATTTTAAAATCACATCTACGTTTAATTTAAAAAATAGAGGATTAAATCTTGAGCAAGATTATACTCTTTTTAATAAAGATAAAAAAAATAAAGCTAACAAACTTTATTCCTCGGCAATCGAAAAGGATAAAGAACTGGTAGACAAAGCGATATCTCTTATTGAAATCAATTTTTCTAATCCTTATTTTAATTGCGAAAAAATCGCAAGCACACTAAACATAAGCCAGAGAAGCATTCAAAGAAAATTCAAGAATCTAGGAAAAGAGTCTCCAAGCAGGTTAATTAAAAGTAAGCGATTAGAATATGCAACTATTCAGCTAAACTCCGGAAAGCAAATAAAGAACATAGTTTTCGAAAGTGGCTTTTCTTCTCAATCATATTTTTGCAAATGCTTCAAAGAAAAATATGGATGTACACCATCAGAGCATTTAATAAAAATACAAAACAATAATAATTAAGCTTCACATCGACAATAAAAATCACGCCAAAAAATAACAATTATTCGACAGACGTGATTTTTAAAGGGTTTGTCTTATATTTGTTATTTAAATTATTTTTTTTGAATGACAGAATTATCTCCGTCGAAGCAACACTTCGTCGAAAATTCACATTTATAAATTTAATTTAATAAGGGAACGTCATTATGACTATTGAACACAACGAGTTACAAAACGATTTAGAAAACGAATACTCAGTAGAAGCTCTAGAAGCGCGCTTTGAAATGGAAGCTATGGTAGATAGTGGCGATGAGAGCACTAACGGTAGCTGTGAATGTAAGGTTATTTGGTAGTCTAGCTGAGAGAGGCTCATGAGCCTCTCTCCGTTTCAACTGTATTGATAAGCTAATGTCTTTATTATTGCATCCCAACATCAAAATCAGTGAATTTGAAGCCGCTCATAATGTTGAAGAGGTCAAGCAAGACAGGTTTCTAATTCAATGTGAACATTTGAATTATGTTGTATCTCGGCCTGTAAAAGTGCTGATAGAAGCTCTACTTAAATCCCAGTCGCTAAACATTCAACTAAATGAAAGCTATTTTTCGCTTTGCAACAAAAATTTATCTGACGAAGAAGTTGCCGCTCTTGCATATGAGCATATTCCTTCTGAACTTTTTGCGGTAACAGAAATTTCTGACCAGAAAATGCCTTTTATTCTTAGCATAACATTGTTACCAGAAAGAGTTTTGATGCCCGTAACAAAAAAACTCACACCACTATTTAGCAAATGGATAGTAATTTTCATGACCCTGCTATTCACAGCGACTCATGGTTCATTACTTTCGAAGATAACACAATTTTCAACGTCAGGGTTATCCCTCAGTGATGGTTTCCAGTTCATTGTTTTAATGTTATTAAGCTACTTTATTCACGAATTGGGACATGTCACTGCGTGCAGGCGTTATGATTGCCCTCATGGCGATATTGGGATGGGCATCTACTTTGTGTTCCCCGTGTTTTACGCTGACGTTTCTAAAGCTTGGCGCTTGAAGCGTAATCAACGTGCAACTGTAGACCTAGGTGGCCTCTACTTTCAAGCTATACTTTTGATAATAATTGACATATATGCTTACCTAAATAACAGTGCTTTAGCATTCATGCTATCTTGGACCATCACGCTTACAATGCTTCATACTCTGAATCCATTTTTTAAGTTCGATGGATATTGGCTGCTAAGTGATTTAAGCGGAATCACTAATCTACATGAAAAAATGCGGTCAGCATTAATCTCACTAAAGAACAAGTTAATTCACAACAAACCATTAGGTATTGAGCAAGATAAAACTCTTTACATTTTAATTCCATATAGCCTTTTAACTATTCTTTTTTTTGTTTATGTAGCATCTTTTCTCTTCCGAAAACTGGTAAATACAAGTCATGAACTATCTGACATAGTCAATGATGCACCAGTACAGGGACTACTAGATACATTAAGCTATATTATTTTAAATGATAATATTTTTACATTTCTTCAAGGTGTGTTGTGGGTTGCATTATCATGCTTGCTTTTAACCTTCTACATCAAGCGAATATCCGGCTTACTTTATTCTAAAAGCAATTAATAGAAGATAACTCAATGAAATTTCTTAAACAACTGAACAAGGCTCGAACTAAAAACAAGTATATTGCTGGTCAACATAAAGCTCTTCAGGCTTTTTGTTCGAATAAAATTTCAATTGAAGTACCGGTTGCACTTAAGCATCTATCTAATCTACGAAAGCTTGATAAAAAACGATATGAGACAGCACCGCCAATAAATTTTTGCCAAAAAAGCATCAGCTTATCAGGGTCGATAATAATATCACCTTACAGCAACGATTTATTCGCTCTCATCGAGCGTCTTTATCAATATAAAGCGTTTCATATTTATATTATAAAAGACCAAGACGATTCAGTGCCTTTTTTGACACAACTAACAGCGTTGAAGAGAGTAAGTTTGATTAATCATAGAACTGCATTAACGCTCGATAAACGCAGACAATGCTCAGCATCGGTTTTCATAAGTGTTCCAGAATTTCATCCAAAAAGCGTTTCCAGTGAACATTTAATTTCTATCTTTACTCACAGGTGCAAATTTTCTTCGTATTCCTGGCTTTTAAAGAAGAAACAGCAATTACCTATCTACTATTTGGATAAAAATAGTATTTTAGTTAAAGCAGATTGTGCTATTAACACATACAAAGCACTTGAGGCTCAATACAACTCGTCACCTGAAAGTATATTTAGCTGGAGTCGATTAAATGGTCATAAGGAAAGTGAGCTTTCTCAGCGTTTCATCTCCCAGGCGAACCAACTAGAAGCACTTTTACGTTACATGAGGCCACATTTTAAGAGCATCGATCTTCAGCTTACCTTAGAAACAATAACAAAAAACAAACTCGCGATCTTGGCAGGGAGCTTAAACGAATGACCGATAATCTCTTAAGCGCTCACATAAGCACAATGTCTAATGTCTGGCGTGCACTGACCGACGAAAAACTAAAGAAAAACCTCAAGAAATCATTTAGCCATACAAATACATCGTTTACTTTGAGAAACGTATACAGCCATCTTTGGTCAATGGAGCGTACTCATCGCTTCAATCAGTTTTGTCTAAATAGTTCGCATGCAACCTTAACAAAGTTTCTAAATGAAAGAGTTACTATAAGCAATAAAGTCTATTGGAGAGAGGTACATAATTTTGACGGGCCGGTTATTTTCGTGACCCCACACTATGGCCCTTTCTCTATAGGATGTTTGAAAGCTATCTTAGATATGGGAGCAACCAGAACAATTAATGCGTTTTACGATCCTCCTCAAAAAAATTCAACCAACGCAATTTATAAAGATGTTCTAGGTTCGTTGGGTAGCGGTTTTAACCCAATATTTAACGATAAGAGAGGACTAGTAAGCGCAATTAAAAGGCTTAAAAACAATGAAATAGTAACTATGATGCCGGATGTTTTTGACTTATCAGGTCAGTCCATTTCAGTTCCTTTTTTTGGCCATTTTGCTTCTGCAATGGCAGGCACAGCCTTTCTTACGCTGAAGACAAATGCGCTAGTTTTACAAGCGTATTGTGTACCTACTGCATCAGGCGGTGTGCATTGCCTTTTGGATGAACCGTTTCGATATGTTCAAACAAATGATTTTGAGCAAGACATTTTTGAGTTAACAAGCATCCTTTTTAAATCGATAGAGCAGCAAATAAGAAAAGCTCCTGAACATTGGGTCTATTTGCGGCAGCTAAATGAGCGCTTGGGTTTACCCTTGCCCCAAAATCAGGGTTTCGAGAATAGCAGAGGAAAAATTTCAGCTGTAGCTAACAGTCTGAATATTGATACAAACTACATTTCAAATGTTATTCAGGCATATAGTAAAAACGAATTTTTATAATCCATTCTTTACTCTCTCAAAGGAAAATTTATGTGTCGACTACTAATTTTGTCACTTGTAACACTTTTAACGCTCCAAGCTGAAGCAGCCGAAAAAAAAGAAACTGGCTTTAAGCTTAACGTTACAGTCAAAGGTTTCTTTGCGCCAGAGGTCACCAGCGCGACAGTACAGTCAGTCGAACCTAATTCACTTGCTGAATCTTTAGGCGTTGAAACAGGAGACAAGTTGATTAGTATTATGGGATGTAAAATTCCAGGATGCCCTGCAAGTCAGGCTAAAAGCTATATATCTCAGAAAGTAGGTACTCGTGTATCATTTGAGTTTGTGTCAACTTCGGGTAAAAATTATAAAATTTCGATACCACTTACATAATATAACCCCTTTATAATAAAGGTATCTCCTAGTAAAGATGCTTACTTGCGTCAACAATTAGCCTAATAGCTAACAGTGTCACCACTATCTTGAACGCCAGCATAAATTTTTCAGCTGGGACACGCTTTAATACTTTCAAGCCGATGAATGTGCCGAGCGCACCACTGGCAATCATGATAATGATTAGCCCGGCCCACTGGGCAAAAGAAAACCCTACAAAGGTAAAAACAAACGCTTTAAGGCCGTGTTGCAGTGTCATACAGCTGGCAAACGTGCCGGTAATCTGCATTTTGCTGTAATTATTTCGGTGTACAAATGCCGCCACCAAAGGCCCTGTGGCACCTACAAACATTGAAACCAACGTGGTTACCAACCCTGCCAATGTTCTACCCGCGGGGTTCATTTCTTGTGCTTTGGGTTTACTCCCCCACACCAGAAATAAAATAAATGCAGCAACCGCAAATTGAATAATAACCAACGGCAGCTGAACCACAACAAACGAGGCCAAAAAAGCGCCCACAATTGCGCCTAAAGAAAAATACTTCAGCATATTCCAGTCGATATGCTTTGCCGTCATCAGTGCACGGTTGCCGTTCGAACCAAGCTGTACTAAACCGTGAACCGGGATCAGCGCATTGACTGGCATAGTACCGGCCATTACTGCCAGTAATAAGACCCCGCCACCAATACCCAGCGTTGCTGTCATCATCGACGTAAAGAAGGAGGTAACAACAAGTATTACTGATGATGACATCGACATCGCATCATTGGCCGTTAACCAGCTATAAAGTAACTCCAAGGGTCAAATTCCACCTTAATTCGTAACACAGTTTGTATGGTTTGAGTGATCATTACACCAAAACATATCGTTTAAATATCATACAAAAATCACGCCTAGCGCGTTAGGTTATTTATCATGCCTTCTATTAGTTATTTAAACAAAGCACTTCGGATAATACACGACAAGCAATGTACAAAAGGCGCTAAGCTAGTTGCCAGGCAACTTCTCCGCAATAGCGGGTTCACTGATAGAGATATTTATGATTGTTTAAAGCAGGGCTCGATTATTCGCATTACCATATTTGAAGCCTAGGGTAACGTTAAACCTTACATCTTATATCTTACACTTACCGCTTGCCCACCCACTCGCATGGGTCTAATTTCTACACCTAAAAACCCATTGACTTTCTTCATTGTGCACAGGATACTCGGGTCATTAAATACTCACTAGCAGCGCACTGTTTTTAAATACTATGCCTAAAAACACGATTACACATACTGCTTACTCAGCGACTGCGCTGATTATTATTCTCGCTATTCTAAGGAATGGGCGGGTTAGGTAGTGCGTAAATAGAATTCACTAAACCCGCCGCAAAGGCGGGTTTTTTATTGGCTCGTCTTGCGGTAAAAATAACGGAACGACAGCCATGAACAATCCAATATCTCACGTGTTACAACAGTTGCATGACGCAGTAAACCGCGGCGATCAAGACGCCTTATCCCAATGTTATGCTAGCGATGCAACAGTGGTCGCGACCCCCATGTCCAGCTCAACGCAAAACCAAGCCGCTGAAGAACATGCCACGCAGCGCGACTGCGTTGAAGCCCTGCTTAAATTTCAAAAGAAATTCATGCCCGATCATTTTGTTACAACCGGAGATGAACGGGTTATACAAGCCGGTGAAGTAGCGCTAGTCGTCGCGAAGCTTTACCTTGTTCCCAAAGCAACACCCAACGCCCTACCCTGCGAGGGTAAGCGCGCCGTTTATGTTCTGCAAAGGGATGCAAGTGGAGAATGGCGCTGTGTCATCGATAACTTCTTCGGTACTGACTTGTTAGATTTTGCGTGATTCTCTCAAATTTAAATTTATTATTCTAAAAATTAGAATAATATATCGAAATATTACGCATTTTAAACCAAGTAAAACGAACATAAGATTTATCTCGAGGTTTACGAAGTACTCACGACAAACTTAATCCAAGAGGAAATCACAATGTTCAATATTAAAAAATCAATGGCAGCACTTGTTACTGGCTTAACCTTTCTTGTCCCTTCTGTGCAAGCGGGAGAGCCAGCCAAGAGTCTTCTTACCCCCGACAATCACACGGTCATTCTTATTGACCACCAGCCTCAAATGGCGTTTGCAACACGCTCACATTCAATCGAAGACGTGCGCAACAACGTGACAGGTCTAGCAAAATCTGCCAAGGCGTTTAACGTACCCACTATTCTGACAACCGTAGCTGAAAAGTCATTCAGCGGCCCGCTTTTCCCGGAATTAAAAGCAGTATTCCCCGACCAAACACCTATTGACCGCACAACGATGAACACCTGGGAAGATAAGCGAGTCACCGACAAGGTTAAGAAATTTAAAAAGAACAAAATTGTTATTGCAGCGCTTTGGACAGAAGTTTGCGGTGTAGGGCCAGTGCTGTCTGCCATTGAAGAAGGCTATGACGTGTATTTTGTAACCGATGCGTCTGGCGGTGTATCTAAAGAAGCTCACGACATGGCGGTTCAGCGTATGATTCAGGCAGGTGCTCAGCCCATTACTTGGTTGCAGTACCTTCTAGAACTTCAACGTGATTGGGCTCGCACTGAAAGCTATGTGGACGTGACAAACATCGCAAAAGAACATGCTGGAGGATACGGTTTAGGCCTTATTTACGCAACCGAAATGTTTAACGCCAAAGAAGGCCAGTAGCCTTCAATGCGACAGGTCACCGTGACCTGTCGCACTTGTATCGTTACTGCACGAGGAGTTTAACATGAGAGCTTTGCACCCACTTGTAGCACTATTGACTGCGCTTTATATCGCAACACTTTCTTTCAGCGTTAGCGCTAATACCGATAGCGCGCAATACGAAAAAGGCCAAACACTTTCACAATATTGTATGGGGTGTCACGGTGAAACAGGTATTGCCAACATTGAAAGTAATCCTAATTTGGCAGGTCAGAACAAACCGTACCTAGTTTATGCACTCAAAGCTTATCGCGACGGCATCAGGAAAGGCGGTATGGCCAGCATCATGCGCCCCAATGCATCAGGGCTTAGCGATGACGATATTGACGCCCTAGCCACTTATTTTGCAGCCCAGTCAGGTCAACAAACCACTAGCCAAAGCAGCAATAACTAGGAGCTATCCCATGAATTTATTATTGTCACGTTTTTCGATTGTTGCTCTATTGTTTGGCGCTAGCCAGGCAATGGCTGCCCCAGATCTGATCGTTGTAAATGCAAAAATCACAAATTCGAGCGGCCAAACCTATACGGCTCTTAGCGTAGAAAACGGTAAATTTAGCGCCTTTTCGCAAGATGCCCAACAGCTGCTAGCAGACGCAGATAGTGCCACTCAAGTAATCGATGCAAAAGGACAGCGGCTCATTCCAGGTATTAATGACTCGCATATGCACGTAACGCGCGGGGGACGTTTTTATAACTTAGAAACTCGCTGGGAAGGCATTACAAGCTTGAAAGAAGGCTTGGCCATGCTAGAGGCACAAGCCCAACGCACGCCCAAGGGGCAATGGGTAAGAGTCATTGGAGGTTTCAGCCCTTATCAATTTGAAGAGAAGCGCTTACCTACACCACAAGAGCTTACCGACATCGCGCCAAACACACCTGTATTTGTGCTTCATCTTTACTCAGGTGGTGTGCTCAATAAAAAAGGCCTTGAAGCACTGGGAATAGACAAAGACACCCAAGCACCAAAGGGAAGCGTGATAGAGCGAGATGCTAACGGCAACCCCACAGGTGTTTTGCTTGCTCAACCCAACCCAATGATTTTGTATAAAACCATTGCAGCGCTGCCTCAGCTAAGCGCAAATGAGCAGTTAAATTCCAGTCGACAGTTTTATCGCAAATTACTTAGCTTAGGCGTAACCAGCGTAGTAGACGCAGGCGGCGGTGGCCATACCTTTCCTGAAGACTATACAGCCAGTGAAACCCTTGCCAAGCTCGGTGAGTTACCGATACGGGTTTCTAATTACTTGTTCCCGCAAGTGCCTAATAAAGAAATGGTGAGTTTTGCTACATGGATGAGTAAGTATGAAGCAAATCAAAACCAGCATATTCATTTAGACAATGGCTATGTAATTGAAGGGGGCGGCGAGCTACTCACTTATAAAGCGTCAGACTATGAAAACTTTCGTGCGCCACGCCCTGAACTTCCAGGCGAAGCCGAAGATGCGCTGGAAGAAGTGATTAGGCTTCATCTATTGCAGCAGTGGCCGTTTAGGCTCCATGCCACTTATGACCAATCTATAACACGTATTTTAAACGTACTTGAACATATTCACTCAACACAGCCCGTTGATAGCGTGCGCTGGATAATCGACCACGCCGAGACGGTGTCTGATGAAAACCTTTCGCGCATTAAAGCGTTAGGTGGCTCGATTGCGGTGCAAGGTCGTATGGCCTTTGCCGGTGAGGATTTCGTTGAGCGATATGGCGCCGAGCAAGCCAAGCGCACGCCCCCTATAAAGCAAATGCTTAGTGCTGGTATCACAGTAGGCTTAGGCACAGACGGTACCCGCGTTTCAAGTTTTAATCCATGGGCAACCTATTACTGGGCAGTGAGCGGAAAAACCGTGGGTGGTTTTGATTTAGGTACAGAACATGTAGACAGACTGACAGCCCTTAAGCTATTTACTCAAGGCAGCGCTGCACTATCTGGAGAAGAAAACGTTAAGGGTAGATTACAGCCTGGCTTTTACGCTGACTTTGCTATTCTTAACCACGATATCTTAACAGTAAGTGAAAATGCATTGCTAAACACACAAGCACAGTTAACTGTCGTAGACGGCACTGTCGTTTTTGCCGATAGACAGCAGTACCCAGAACTCGCAACACCAATAGAAACAGCCGAGCCCGCGTGGTCACCGGTTAACTTCTCCCAACAACGTTAATTGAGAAAGATCATGGCAAAACGAATTTCATCTCACAAAAAAGATTTAGGTGGCTTCTCAGTAAGCCGCATTATTCCCCACGTTGACGCAAGGAGCATTGGCCCATTTGTTTTTGTTGACCATATGGGACCTGCACATTTCCCAGCAGGCAGCGGCATTAACGTTAGGCCCCACCCGCATATAGGACTGGCCACCATTAGTTATTTAATGGAAGGTAGTATGCTGCATAGGGATAGCTTAGGCACTATTCAGGAAATACAGCCTGGTGACGTAAACTGGATGACAGCGGGTAAAGGCATTGTTCACTCTGAACGAGAGACCATTGAAACCCGAGGCAGTGATCATGTGCTAAACGGCTTGCAGTGCTGGGTTGCATTGCCTGAAGAAAAGGCAGATATGGAGCCCAGCTTTATACACGTTAACAAAGCTAAACTGCCTTATATACATCGTGAAAAAGTGCTGATGCGACTAATTGCAGGGGAAGCGTACGGCTATACGTCACCGGTTAAGACATACTCACCCATGTTTTATTTAGATGTAATAACAGAAGCAGGAGCGGTTATTGAGCGTCCGTGTGGCAATTCTCAAACGGCCTGTTACGTTATTTCTGGAAAAGTAAAACTAGGCGATGAAGTATTCAGCACTGGCGAGTTTGTGCTACTGGACGATGAAAGTGAAATTGAAACCATAGAGAATAGTCGCTACTTTCTTTTAGGTGGCAAGAAAATGGAGAAACAACCCATTTTACGTTGGAACTTTTTGGCGTACTCTCAAGAGAAAATAGAAGACGCTGAGGCTCGTTGGGCAAACGGGTTATTCCCAACTATTCCGGGTGATGACCGCGAATTTATTCCTCTGCCAAAATAATGCCTTGCTAAGCGTAGTTAAAACTTAAAAGAGCAGGCTTATAGCCTGCTCTTTCGTTAGTGAAATGCCACTGTGTATTAGTGGTCGTGATCGTCGTGCTCGTGTTCTTCAGCAATACCTAGCCAAACTGCACCTGCAGGCTCAAAGTCCAGTTCAAGCAAGGTTTCCGTGGTCTCGGCTTCCAAATCAACAGCAAGGATAGCTTGCGCAACAGGATCAACAACAAACAAGGCTTCTTCGTGTTGCGATGCCGCCATGCTAAATGACTGACCTTCTGCTAGGTTTGCGGCGCTGGCACTAGCCACATCAATTTTGTGCGTAAATTCCCAGTGCGAGTCACCGTCTTCTGCATGCGCTTCTAGCAGTGTTACAAAACCTTTGTCATCTAAAATAACAAAGAATTCACCGCCCATTGAGAAACCGTATGACACTGCATGAGCGTCAATCCCTGGCTGCCAGTCAATCACGCTCATTGTGCTAGTTACAGGCGACACATTGGCCAAGATGGCGCTGCCACCGCCGTGCTGTGAAGCAATGCCAATAAACGCTTCTGCGTGATCATGTCCATACATTGTGCCAATGCGCAGATCGTCAAGCCCATCAATGTTGTCAATAAACGCGCTGGTAAATACCTCATCATCTTCATTGAGAATTAATACGCCGTCGCTACAGCCAAATGCCACAGCGATTTCGTTTTGAGCGGCGCCATGTAAATCAGCACACTCGCCATCAAAGCGTTGCTCTTCTTCGTACTCGCCATCATGCCAGTGATATACCGCAACGCTGTCTGGCAAGATTGGGTTAGCAGAACGAGACTCTGCATCATCACGACGTACAGTACTAATTAGCATGTCTCCACGCGGTTCCGCGACACCGTGCATATTTACAGTAAATTCCAAAGTAGGAACTTCTGTAATTTCACTGGCAATTTGAGTATCAGTTACCACTTTTACCGCTGCCGGCATGCTGGTATCGACATTTCCGTCGTAAAACACAGCAAGCTGACCGTCGTGTGATACTACGTGAGTTGGTTGACTACCTTCAAGTGTGAAACCAGATAGACTTGGGGCTTCTTCATAGTCGTGCAGGTGCTCTACGTGATCTTCTCGCCATAATCCACCATCAAGAAACTCAGTTAATCCGTTTGCTCGGCTGTTGATGACTGCAAAGCGATAGTCTGCGGAGGCGCTTACACTGCTTCCATCAAAGGTTGCAGAAAACGTATCAAGTACTGAATTATCATCTAGATCAAAGACAGTGAGCGTATTTGATGCAGCATCGGCAACAACCAATCTGCCTTCACTTTCAATTTCATAGTCTGAGACGTGATCGTCGTGATCATCCTCTGGCACCTCAATAGGATCCCGCTCTACAATATTGGTTTCTGCATCACCACAGCCGGCAAGCAAAAGTGCGCTGGCTATGGCGCTTAGTACTAGTCTATTTTTCATGTGTGTATCCCTATCAATAATTCTTTTTTATAAGCTGATCTTAGAAATAACCGCGTACGCCGAAAGCAAAGTTTCTACCCGGACGTGGTGCAATATCTTTCAAAAATGAGGTGTGAACACGCGCTTCTTCGTCGGTTAGGTTTTCACCGCTCAGGTAAACCGATAAATCAATATCTCCCAAAGGAATGTCGTACGTGATTGAAGCATCAACAAGGGTGTAGCCGTCCGTTTCAGTCTCGAACGTCGAGATATCGTCTTGTTTTGCAAAATATGTGATGTCTAAATCTGCGCGAATGTTATCTAACGTGTAGGCAACGTGTGAGCCCACTCGCATGGGCGAAGTGCGAGGCAGTGCGCCACCATCTTTAAGGCGGGCTTTAACGTAGTCGGCGAAGAAATCGAGTTTTAGGTTGTCAGTTGTCTGCCAGGCAACTTGTAACTCAAAACCATGAAGGATGGCGTCAGCTGAACCAAACAGATAAACAGGTAATTCGTCGCTATGCTCGCCATGCCCTTCTTCGCCGTGGGTCTCTTCTCCATGATCGTGGTCGTGGCCTTCGTCCCCATGACCTTCTTCACCGTGAGCATGGTCGTGCCCACTTTCAGCGAATAAGCCGGTTTCTTTTTGGAAGTAGTAGTTATCTACTTGGTTATAAAAGGCATTAAATACAAAACCAACGTCGCCCTGTGTTTTTCTGAACGTTAGGTCGATGTTGTTTGCTGTCTCAAGATCGATTGCCGTTTGAGAAAGCACAAACTCACCTTCTTCTGACAAATCAAACAAGGCGCCTATCTCATAGGTACGGGTGCCAATATGCGGGCCAAAAGAAAGAAGCTCAGAGGCAGAAGGGGCGCGCTCTGAACGGGAAAGTGAAACGCCCACGTTATAGCTTTCATTAATGGTATAAACCACACCCGCTGATAGCGATATAGGTGTAAACTCTTGATCTACCGTGAACTGTCGTACGAACTCGCTGCCTTCATGATCATGTTCGTCGTGGGCATGCTCATCGTCGTGCTCGTGAGCGTCAAGCTCAGGCAACAGCACACTTGATGCGTCTAATGTTACTCTTTCCGCTCGCGCCCCTAACTGAACCAAGAAGTCACCAAAATGGCGTTCTTCCATTAAAGCTATAGCAAACATCTCCATTTCTGAAGGAGGGGTAAAGGCTTCTTCACCTTGAGCAAATACATCGCTTCCTTTGTAATGAAGGCTGATACCGCCACGCCAGCCGGCCATGGGTTTATGCAATAGCTCTACACGAAGTTCTTCGGTTTCATTACTAAAAGTGGTACCTACTGAACCGCCCTCAACTTCAGCATGTTCATAATCGGTATAGCCCGCTTTAAAGTGAACACTTTGCAAAAAGTCATTGGTAAAGTTGTACTCACCTAAAAGCTGATACTTCGTTTGCTCAAGATCAGCGAATACCGAAGTATCTCCGCCGTGACTGTGCCCAGGCACGCCATATTCTCGCTCAAATCGCTCTACCGCTACGCCAACATAGCCTTGGTCGAATAAGTAGCTGGTCCCTAACGTAAACCCATTCGATTCTTCGTCACTGTTTTCAACCACATGGGCGCCATCTGGGTCATCAATGTCAGGGGCAACAGGTGTTTCATAATCATTTGAATCGCGATAAAAACCGTCAGCATAGAAGGCCATGTTGTCCACGCCAGTAGTCACGTTAAACGTTCCAAGTTTCTGGTCGTTAACGGTTTGCGTTTCTAATACAAATTCACCGCGCGTTTCAGTGGACGTGGGCACACGTTGGTCAACTACGTTCACCACACCGCCTATCGCACCGCTTCCGAAGAACAGGGTTGCTGGCCCACGCAGCACTTCAATTTGTTTAGCGGTTGAGGCTTCACTTGCTACTGCGTGGTCGGGGCCAACACGGGAAACGTCGCTCACATCCAAGCCATTTTGAGTAATCAGTACCCGTGGTCCGCTAAGGCCACGAATAATTGGCGTGCTCGCAACATTGCCATGGAAGTTAGACTGTACGCCGGGTAATTTTTCTAGCGTATCGCCCAGCGTGGCCGCTTGTTGCCGACGTAAGGTTTCGCCAGATAACACGCTCACTGGTGTGGCCGATTCCATCACCGATAAATGCATAGGCGTGGCGTGCACGTCAATCACTTCGATAGCACTGCGCGCCAAGACAAAGTTAGCGCCTTCTGCGTTGTCAGATTGAACTTGCGCATGCTCATGTAAGTGAGCGAAGCCAGAGGCGAATATGTGAAGCGTATAGTCGCCTTCCTTTACGTTAGAGAAAGTAAACTCGCCCAGCTCGTTAGTGCTGGTAACGCGCTTTAGCGCCTCAATTTCAACAGTGGCATTGGCGAGCGGCTTTCCGGCTGCATTAGTTACCGTGCCAGAAAGTGTTTGTGCCAGCGCTGACGGAGATGCTAATAGCAACGCAGGCGCTGAAAGCGATAAGCCTAACGCCAATCGAGACAGTTTCATTATTCTAACCTCTGAATTTGTGTAATGTGATAATGTATCATATTTATTTTTATGGTATGTTATATTGTAACGTTTACGCAAGAGGTAAAAATGAAAACTATTTCTATTACGTGGAAGAATTCACAAAAAGCGCTACGCGCCTCTTCAACTTTTCTTAAGGTAGGTACTTTTGTCGGATTGAATTTGGCTGGGATGGGTATCAACGCTGTTCATGCTGCGCCTCATACTCACGGCGAAGGCAAACTACAAATCCTACAAGCGGGAAGTGAGTGGCAGTTTGTGCTGCAGCTGCCTGCTGCTGATGTTCTGGGGTTTGAATACGCGCCATCCACGGCTAGCGAGAAAAAACGTTATAAAGAAACGCAAAAGGTTTTTCAGCGCTTTGACGATATTTTTACCCTGAGCAATACGTGTGAATTACTCGATACCACACTTGAAAGCCCATGGGAGGTAGCTAACGAGCATGACGAGCATGACGAGCATGACGAGCATGACGAGCATGACGAGCATGACGAGCATGACGAGCATGACGAGCATGACGAG
>NZ_JBVTQX010000006.1:0-329045 GCF_055755235.1 Alteromonas sp. R7
CATGACGAGCATGACGAGCATGACGAGCATGACGAGCATGACGAGCATGACGAGCATGACGAGCATGACGAGCATGAAAGTGAACACGAAGACCATGCCCATCGCAACACGCACTCTGATTTTCGTGTCGCATATTTGCTTAGTTGCCAAGGCCCCGTAAAGCGTATTGAGATGACAGGGTTTCCCCATTGGCCAAGCCTGCAGCACGTTAATGCAATTTGGGTAACCAACAAAGGACAAGGCGCACTAGAGATAACGCCAAGTCAGCCAACCTTACTGATAAGCAGCTAGTTAAATTTTTTATTCTCTCAGGCGCAAGCTTCACCCATTGTGCGTGCGCCATAGCAATTTTCGGACATACTATGAATTCGATATCTCAAGGAAGCAGCGCAATGCCAAAAGTGCAGTTCATTTCAGACAGGCTCGCTATGCTCCTTTCATCCCTTTGCGTAATACATTGTTTATTAACGCCTATTTTATTGATTTCCATACCTGCATTGGCAGGTGTGTCAATTCTCAATGATGAAACCTTCCATCAAATATTGCTGTTCTTTGTGCTGCCCATCGGTGTTTTTGCGCTCTCACTAGGCTACCTACATCACAAAAATAAGTGGGTAGTATTTGCTGGCGTTTTTGGCCTAACACTTTTAAGTAGTCCGCTGCTGGTTGAATGGGTAGGCTTAGGACACGAAGTACTAGGTGAATATGGTGAAGTAACAATCACGGTAATCGCGTCGTTTATTATCGTTGGTGCGCACCTGATTAACTATCGGCTTAGGTCGAGCGTGCAGGAGCCTATTTGCGAAGAGCGCGAGACCACCCAATCACAACCCTATTAGTTTCATCATAATCTCAAAAGCGGGTAATTCTTATCGAGCGACGCTCGCAATATTAGTGGTGTAAGTCGTTTTTGAGGTCTCATTCAGAGGTTATTTTGTCTAGTTTTAATCATTCCGACACGGTACTTCCCGATGTCACTAAAGAGCATTCCACTGCGCAACTTCCTGTTATTGATAGTGTAGGTATGCAGGGAATCGCTATCCCTCTGCACGTGCTAGGTAAGCGCGGTGAGCGATTAGCCAGCCAAGCAAAAGTCGATGTAACAGTGAGTTTAGATCACCCCAATGCTAAAGGCATTCACATGTCTCGATTGTACAGCTTGCTGCAGCGATATTTGAGCAACCAAGACTTACATAAGTCGGCACTTGTGTCGTTAATGAACGCGCTTATCGAGTCTCAAGATGGGCTGAGCAACAGCGCCCAGCTTAATCTACACTTTGACCTCACCGTGTCGCGTCCGGCGCTCATAAGTAGGATGTCAGGATATCAATCGTACCCTGCTTCACTTTGCGTAAGACGATCACCTGAACGTTATGAGGCACAGCTTAAGTTAAGAGTACCGTACTCTAGTACTTGTCCTTGTTCGGCCTCCCTCTCTCGCAAGGCGTTATCAGAAGTATTTGTGCAGCAGTTCGAAGGAAAAGGTTTATCCGTAGAAGAAATGGGCGCTTGGCTCGCTTCTAAACAAGCCAGCATCGCCACGGCGCATGCACAGCGTTCTTTTGCCGATATAACCCTAGATTTAAGCGACAACGAGATCCCCGATTTTATTGGTATTATTGACCTGATAGAAAACGCGTTAGGCACACCGCTTCAAACCGCAGTTAAGCGTGAAGATGAACAGGCGTTTGCCAAGCGTAATGCTGAAAACCTAATGTTTGTAGAAGATTCGGTAAGGCGACTGCATGAAGCGTTAAGTACGTATTACCAAGCTACCTATTTTCGTGTAAAAGTAGAACATCAAGAAAGTCTGCATGCACACGACGCCATTGCTGAATTATCAGGCCCCGTTCATCGATAAATTCAGACATAATTTGGGTGTTGAAACCGGTAGGCAGAAGAAACAATAAAAGGAAAATAACATTGTTATCTCTTAACAAGCTCTCTTACATCAGCAAAGCAGCGTGCATAGGCGCTGCAGTATCAGCTATTGCGGCGTGCTCGTCTGCGCCCTCAACCCCGCTTGCTGGTGTAAAATCACACACTCTGTCAAATGCTGTGATATACCAAACCAGCAGCAAAGAGTACCCTGTTCTTTCAAGTTTTGTGTATGGCCAAGCTATTTCAGCGCTACCTACGCGTTTTACTAATGGCGATGTTGTGGTGATGGATGTTGATGAAACCGTGCTAGACAATAGCACCTATCAAAAAGAACGGGAAAGTGCTGGCTTGGGATATTCTTCACAAAGCTGGGCTGAATGGGTAAAACGTGAAGAAGCCACACTTGTGCCTGGTGTAGCCGCTTTCATCGATGAAGTTGTTGCACGAAATGGCAAGGTGGCGCTTATTACAAATCGCAATAAAGCGCTTGATAGTCACACCTGGAATAACCTTTTGGCGCAAGGTTTGCCGCTTACCACGAGTAATACCTGTGTTGTTGGCCGCACTGCTGAAGACAAAGAAGCGGTAGGCCAGGAAGGTATGGTTAATGACAAAGACTTGCGCAGAATGCAGCTTACTCAGGGCAAGATCGCGTGTTCGAATACGTCTAAAGACGCGACGTCTACGTGGGCTGTGCCTCACACTATTATCATGCAAATTGGCGACAACATTGAAGATGTGGGCGGCGTAACCCAAGAATCTGCCAACGTTGAGTTGCTCATGCCACGAGTGGGCACAGAGATTTTTATTCTGCCAAACCCCATGTATGGTTCTTGGTAGACCATTGATAAAGTAAAATCAACGAATGTCGCTTTCTATATGGAAAGCGCCGTTCGTTAGATTAGCGTTGTCATCGTTAATGCCATTTCCCAGCCCTGAATAGGGCTTTATTTCTACCACATCCAGTAAGTAAGCGGATGTGCCCTGAGGGTCTTCGTACAACCCGGTAGAAAACTCACCCGAGAACGTATACGCCTGCTGGATGTCTATTCCTCTAATACCGCCTTGCTCGTGGGTATTATTCAACGAAACAAACACAATTTGATTCGGTGGCGGGGGTGGGTAATGAATACACGCGCCGAAATAAGGCACAATGAAGAACGCCGTTATTTCTCGCTGTGCATTGGCCTCTACAGGCACAATAAACCCGCTGAGTTCGACGTACTTGCCGTTAAATGTGTCAACCGTATTCACTGAGATAAGCGCTTGCTGGTATTCATCGTCAAACGTGCGTTGAATAGACTGAAATACCTGTTCATGAAGGGGTAAATTCTGCTGAGGATTTTGAGTCGATCGGGTCTGGCCCAACAGCGCCTTTTCGGCGTCAGGTAACAGCGCGTCCCACGATAAGGGTTGGAACTGTTGAACGGTAGTTAACCTGTGGCTGTCTTGGTAAATCGCCGTGTTATTCTCGAAAAAGCGCTCAATTACGCTATCAAGCTTACCCCTCAGGCCGAGCCCCACCAGCGCGCCCAATGCAATCAAAGCAATAAGAGAAGCCAGTAAAACGTACGTGGCGCGCTTCATACATTATCCTAGCTTTTAACTTGCTAAAATTTTGACTTTGCGGGTGTAAGTTACCGGCACATTCTTTTTAAGCGCATAGACTTTTAGAACAAGTTCGTGCGTGCCTTCTTTTTGTGCCTGAAAGCTAATGGCTTGTTCGCCCTTTGTAGACGGCAGAGAAAAGCGCTGCGGCGACAGTAGCGTTACGCCATCACTTGCCATCACATCTACGCTAACTTCTTTGTAGTTCGAAGGAATGGTAAATCGCAGCGGAACGGCTGACGCCTCAAGCTTAGCCACTTCTCGCTTTCTGTCGATATTGAGCGAAATAAGTGGCTCCTTAGCTGCCGCTAAATGCTGTTGCATCATGGGGTGCTGAAAGCCAAACTGCATGTTTCCCATACCTGCGTGTAGTTCACACGCAGTACTATGAAATGCTATAAGACTTGATAAAACGGTAGCTGCAACGACTGTTTTTTTCATATCAGTTACTCCTCGTAAAGCGCGAAGCTGTCTAGCACTAACGAATAGGCAGATGTACCTAGTGCGCTTTCGTGGTTGTCTATTTTTACCGTGCCTTCAAACCAATAAGGGTCGTACAAGTTCTCAACTGCAATGCCTTCTTTGTATTCAACATACAAAATTTGATTTGGCGGCGGTGGTGGCATGTGTAAGCAAGCCCCAAAATAAGGAACGACGAAAAAAGCCGTCGCTTTTTGCTCATCGTTTTGCTCTAAAGGCACTATAAATCCAGGGATGCGGATAGCCTTCCCGTCAAACGCCTCTATCACTCGCGTCGACACTAACGCTTGTTGGTATCGCTGTGCTTGTTCATCTTCTAGCTGCTTTGAAGCAAAGTCATCGACAGAGTCGGCGGCAGAGCCATCGGCAATATCGTTTAAAAACTCAGGCCTGTTTAAAAGCGCGCTTAAATCGTCCTCGGGCATAAGAGCTACCCAGTCAATTTCCTCATAATTGGCGGCTTGGGTTGGGTTTAACGTGCTAAATAAAACCAATAGTGCCGCAATTAAACCGAATTTAACGCTAGAAAGCGTGACAGAAAATTTCACAAAGATGACCTAACATACTATTTAACAATCACGTTATAACATATCACAACGTAGTAAATTGCGATAAGCGTTTATCTTTGCAAAATGTTACTTAGCGCCAATTACTCAATAGAAAATGCTTTGCTAGCGCATTTGTGAAGCATCAGTTGATTACGCTATCTCCCGTTCACTTTTAAGCCCAAGCACGTGTTTAAAAAATAGCGTTGCTGGGCAAAAGCCAGTGAAGCTCTGTTGGAACAAGTTTGCGCCAATAAACACGGTAAACCACATAAAGTTTGCATGAACAAACTGGGTTAGTAATACAGACAACAACACCATGAGCCCTGCGAAGGCGGTTAATGCTTTTTCCTGAGACATAGCGTAATCCTTAAATATTGGAAGAGATTAAAAATAAAATCGATAGGCAATAAACGCATTACTTGCGTCTTCAAACTGCCCCCAAAACGTATAGTTGTCCTTACCTGAAAAGACATTCACCCCCGCTCGCACTTGCCACTTGTCGGTGGGCGAATAAGCCACTGTAGTCTTTAGGTATCCGTCGCTATCGCTGGGTGAATAAAACAGAAAAGTATTTAACGTCAGCGTTTGACGAAGTGCTAACCACGTTAAACGGGTGGTTACCCAATGACGGTATTTCTCTTGGACTCGTTCAGAAGACGAGACTGTTCTATCTAGGCCATCCGCATCGTGTAAGTACTCGGTGTACCACTGGAAACCACCGGTAAGATTTGCGGCAATTTCTTGGCTATAGCCTAGTAAGAAACGACTTTGATCATTCGCTATTTGCCCGTCAGTTCCATCTATGTCTTCAAGGCTGTTGTAGAAAACGTATTCCGCATTTGCTATCCCCCGCCCAAGAGGCGTGACAACACTTGCGCCATAGGCATTCATTTTACTGTAGCGCGGTCTTCCAAGAGAATCTGTCGCGGTGGGCTGCCTTGTATAACCGGTGTAACCATAGCCTGCGATCTCTACCCCCTTAACAGATTTATACACCCTTAAGGCAAGCTCACTTCCTCGTGGGCGATTATCACGTTCAACAGAAAACGAAGGGGCAATGTTTTCATCCAATTGCGGGCTGTAAAAAGAAAATACTTCGCCTGTAATACCAATATCAGGCTCAAATTCAGGTGTGACGACTAAATCTACATTGGCAAAATCCGTGTAGCCCGACACCTTTAATGCATTACTCGGCGCTTTAAGGTATTCGTCTTCTCTGCCTGCAAAGAACGACTGATAATCTTTAGGGAAGAGATCATTTAAGAACAAGTAATCCCCTGTCCCCCAAGTCAGCACTTGCTTACCGACTTTGATGTCAAATGCATTTGCCCAGTCCCCCGTGCCGACTAAAGCGCTGGGTAGAATACTGCTTAAGCTACCTTGCCATGCCAGTTCGCGAAGTTGTGATTCCCACGACGACGTTACGCCGTCATACCAAACGTCGGCTTTACTGGAAATGGAGGAACTGTCTAATGCATAGTCTGCGCGAAGTTGAACTCTGGCGTCGCGCAATGTGCTGTTATTTAACACAGATGGCGCGTTAGCAGCTTGAAAACTCTCGTTCAATTGTGAATTCTGACTGCCAAACGCGGTAGCCATGTCACGGGAAAAACGGTTTCCTACGGCGAGCTCGGCGAAACCAGAAATACGAAGCTTACTTTTGCTGTCAGTGCCCCATTCGTCATCCCACTCATCGCTCCAATCGTCACCTGATTCGACATTATCCTCCTCAGGCCACACGCTGTCCCACTCGTCGTTTACGTTAGCTTTCCGCTCTTTTACTCCGCTTTTCAACGGGTCTTTCTGATTCTGGGTCTCAACACCCATTGTCTGGGCGTTTAATGGAAGACCTACTACAGCCGTAAATGCGAAAGTGAGAATAATCGGTGCGAGTAAAGCGTGCGCCCTCCATTGCTTTTTAACCCACTCAGAAAGACCATAGGCTTGGCTAGGCAGCGTTATCCATATGGATGGAGCTAGTAATTTAGGCAAGCGCACCGTGCTAAATTCCTTTTTCAAAA
The DNA here is from genome assembly GCF_055755235.1 of Alteromonas sp. R7. Lineage (NCBI taxonomy): Bacteria > Pseudomonadati > Pseudomonadota > Gammaproteobacteria > Alteromonadales > Alteromonadaceae > Alteromonas > Alteromonas sp. R7. Next base: position 6,539 of record NZ_JBVTQX010000006.1, read on the forward strand.
TAGTGTTATTTAATATAGCGTTGCGGTGGCACACGTAGGCTACGCTCACTAAATATGCTATCTGGAAGACCTATGTCGTATTCAATCCCTCTGAATTCCATAAGGGTATAGCCACCTGATGCAAGGTCCGTCACTTTACTTCTCACCACAGTAGGATTGCCCTGTATAGTCTCAATAGTTACAGCTTCAACGCGGCGGTAGTTATTGTCACCCTTATAAAAGTTAATCAAGGTGGGCAGGTAAGTGCCTTTGTCTATCTCTACTACATAGTGACTGAACTCTACGAGCGCTGTGTCCTTAGGCGTCGCTTTTAAGCGATAATGAGTTTGGGTTTGTTCAAGCAGCTCAAAACTGTCCTGCGCTGTTGCGCGGCCGGAAACATCTTCATAGAAGAAATGAGAACCAACAAACGATGTACGTTTATCGCCTGCGGCGATTCGCTTTACTAAGTCTAAAGCCGGTAAATATAACCAACGGTCGTCATCAGAATTAAGCGCCGCATGCTTCTCAACGCGAAATACCGTGCCTTCAACCTCAGTAGGACGGCTAAAGAAAACCAGCATACGTTGATCGCCGGTGTCGGCGCCTGCCTCATTCGACACATCTTTGCGCAGAATAGTAAACTGACGCATTTGCTTTCGACCTTGCTCATCTACAATGAGCATTCTCGCCATTGAACGTCCGTCATTGCCCGCGTAGTACGCCGCCTGCTCAGCCTTATTAACGATTTCAGCAACATCGATACTACTGCTGCTTTCGTCGCTTTGGGTTGCCAAGGCTTGAGCGAATCCATTACCCGATATAAGTAATAGCGCAACAAGGCCCCTGAACATGCTTCGAAGGTTTCGTATTTTTGGTCGACGCCACATGAACACTGATAATATGGGAATACGCATTTTAGGCCTCCTTGAAAACCCAACGTTTAAGCAACGTCATAGCAGCTGGCAACACCAGCAGCGTAACGAGTGCCGAAATAAACATGATACTTGCCAGGAAAATACCCACGGTGATGTAAGGTACGAGTGGTGCTAAAAGCAGCGGCGTAAAGCCAAGCGCGATGACCAGCGCATTACGAGTAATAGCGCTAGCAGGCTCTTCAAACATGGCATCAAACGTTTTACTCACGTTACCCGTTTGCTTGTAAATCTCTTTGGCTCTAGCCAGAAAGTGAATGGCAAAGTCTACCGACAAGCCCAATGTCAGGGCTGAAAGCACGGCAATAGGCATATCGTAATCTTTACCTACAATGCCAATAGCACCGTAAATAAAGGTGATAGTTATAGTAAGGGGCAGCATGGCTAATACACCGAGTATCAGTGAACGCAGCAGCAATACCATCATCACAAAAACAATAATGAAGGCGCTAAGTAAGCTGTCTAACATGCCTGCAACCATGTTGTCCTGCCACACCACATTTAGGTATGCCTTACCTGCCCATTGATATGTCAGGCCATCAGGCAGTGGGTGTTGAGCGAAGTAGTATTCGACTAACTCAATTACCTTTGTCATATCTTGGTTGTCACCACTGGATAGTTGTAGCCACACCAAGGTTTTACGATAGTCTGGTGTCACGAAATGCCACAAGTCTTGAGGCCTATGAGAGGACTGATATTGCAAGAGCGTCTGTGCTATCGCCGGCTGAGTATTAGGTAACACGTAGTCGCTGTCATTGCCCGAATGCAGCTCTCGGTTAACCACTTTAATCACATCACTGAGGGACTGAGTTTTACCCACCAGCGTTTGAGTGCTTAGGTAATTTTGCAGGTCTGAAAGCAGCGCTACATTATCGGGCTGTTGAAACGTTTTGCTTGTGCCTTTAATTTCATCAATGCTTGAAAGCAATCGATTTAAAGCGTCATATTCGTCGCTATCAAGATCACCGAATAATGCATCATCGACGGCAAATGCGAGAGTCTCAAAATTATTGCCGGCATTTTCATTGTTTAGTGTATCGAGGGTTGTTTCACGCCATTCATCTAATGAAGGGGGCAACACTGCACTTAGCAGTATTTCACGTGCACTTTTCAGCTTGCGGGTATCTTCAATAACAATGTACGCGTTATACGTACCCGCAAACTCTTTATTAAGCGCCTTATCGGCTACGCGAATTTCATGATTTTCTTTAAACCAGCGCACAGGGTTGTCGTTAATTTGTATTTGGAAAATACCCCACACTGACACCGCTGAAATCACCATGAATGCTACGAGTAATGCCCTTTTATAATTTAGCGCCAGGGTGCGAATGCCGTACACAAATCGCTGTAAATATGTTGTTTTCATTGATGAGGTATTGGCATCGGCGTGCAGTGCAGACTGCAATTTTGCGAGCGCCTCTGGCGACATTCTTGATATATAAGCAGGTATAAAGGTAAGCGTAATAGCGAAAGCCAACAGAATACCTGAGCCAATGAAAGCACCGAAAATCTGTACGGGTGGAATGGGAGTTAGCATAAGTGAATAGAACCCTGCCGCAGAGGTCAGCGACGTAAACAGCATCGGCTGAAATAGGTGTTCAACCACTGTGGTAATCACTTGATCGGCCTTTTGACCTGGTTTATAGCGGTCTGAAAACTCAGACAATATGTGCACCGAGTCAACAACAGCGATAGGCATCAAAAATATGGCAATCATGGATGACATGATGTGCACAGTGAAACCTAAGCCGATTAGCGCCCCCATTGTGATAATTACCGTTGCCATTGCCACCACCATCGGGGCGGTAATCAGCGTAAAATTGCGGAAAAAGACAAAGAGGAGGATAAAAATCATTAGTCCCGCAGCTGGCGCTGAAATTGCCATTTGAATAAACATTTCAACGCCGAACTGATCTTCAGCAACAGGGAGTCCTGTTATGTGCCACTGCAATGTTTCGTTTATTGTATTCGCGCCAATATAGGCACGAATGTCTTCCGCAATACGAAAGCTCTCATTTTTATCTTTAATGGGCACATAGATAGCCGCAGCATTGTGTGATGAAGAAGCCAGGCTCCCCTGTAACATTGGAAGGCGTGCAATAGCATCAGCAATGTAATCTGCTTCCTCTTGCGATGATGGGGCTTGTGACATCATCCAAGAGAACTTGAGCTCACCGTCGTCACCTTGAGTGATATTGTCCACTGTTGAAAACGACATGACATCTCTAGCAATAACACCCTCAGTGTTTAATATTTGCTGGGTAACACCGTCTATTGCCTGCAGGTTCTTTGGTGTGTAGATGCCTTTATTGGTACTTAAAGCAGCATTATCAGTGGCTGTGTCATTGGCCGGTGATGCTATAACCCCCACCACTATCGCGTCGTGCATAGCAAAAGTATGCTTCACATCGTTATGAAAAACGCGAGCAGGGTGATTGGCTTCAAGCATATTCTCTGGGTCGGTATCTATCGTAATTAGCCGCATTTGATAAGCGCAAAAGACAACAGCCAACAGTAAAGCGGCATAAACCCACTTACCTTTCCGGGTAGAGAGGAACAGTAATTTTTCAATAACTGCCGTGAACATAGCTATGAACTCCTACTAGGAAATACATTGATTCCCTCTAATCGTGATACGACTGGGTTAACTCCATCCACTGTGTTTCCTTGACGTGTTGAGTGGCGCTTCACTTTCACAAACCATGACCTTTGCTCTGCAGAACATTTCACAACGCCTACCTGCGTTAGCAAAAACAATGGGTACATTTATGGGCCACAGCGTTAATGGGATATCGCATTAAATTAGATATTTCTAATATATGAACAATCTAATGTATTTTTAGAAAAGATCAAGAGCAATGCGACGAGTTACACAGAGAAAAGAAAAGTGTTTGTAAAACGCTACACACCACCGAGAAAAAACTACATACCTACTCAACCTTAGTTTTTCAAATACGAGCTACCCGCTGTCCAAAAATAAAAATAACCCATAAAAATCAGTAATTTAAAATTATTCTAAACTGAATTTAAGGTTTGGCACAGATCACGCATACATTAGACTAACGGATAAATACAGAACGCAGTTTGTAGCTAGGACAGCTTTAGCGACGGAGAGGCCAAATTGCGTAGATGACAAATACTGAAGGTGACGACATTGGAAGTGCATGGAGTGTGTCACCAAGGAAAAATGGATGTGTCAGAATTGTAGCTAATGGATGCCTGTAGAAGATTCGTTAAATTGCTGGTCGATGATGAGGTTAGGTAAAAGACAACCTAATTAAACTCGCAGGATGCAAGGCACTTGTTTCATAAGGATTGCAAACAAGCTCTGAGTACCTACATCGCAAGCACCGACAGTGATGTCTCGTGCAGCAAGGGATTGTTGACCCAATTTGGATTCGTTGAATGTACGTGTGTGTTGCTTCAGCGAGACCATAGTGAGGACACTGGTAATGTCGTCGATGTTATTAGTGAGTTGTCATCCGACGACTACCCTCTCCCCTCAAAGGCCCATCCCGGCCTTTACATACCTCTGATTTTGGCCCGCCTTTGGCGGGCATTTTTTTATCTTCATTTGTGATAAAATTGTGTTGTTTCTTTATCGCCTACCAAAAGGGCTACCTGCGTGCTTTCGCCGTCTGCATCTACTATCGTTTTTAGAGTTCTTTTTTGTGCGTTGCTCGCTACGTCTGTTGGCCAAAGCGTAATGCTTACCACACTCCCTTCTATGGGGCGACAGGCGAACCTTTCTGAATTCCACATTGCCACTATTATGTCTAGCTCTGCACTTATTTTTGCGTTTGGCACGAATGTGTGGAGCAAGGTCGCTAAGCGTGCGGGCTTTAAACGTATTTTAATGGTTGGTCTGTCGGGTTATAGCTTGGGCACGTTTGCCTTCGCTAGTGCATGGATGGCAGGATTTTCTGGCATTATAAGCGGCACCAATTTGTTTTTGGCATTGTTGATAAGTCGAAGTCTGCAATCAACCATTATGTCTGCAACTCCACCTTCTGCGGTAGGTTACGCCGTCGCCATCAGTACGCCCCAAAGTCGAGTAAGTGCAATCAGCAAAGTCACCTCTGCAAGCAACGTAGGGCAAATTGTGGGGCCCGCCTACGCTGGGCTTTTAGTCGGTTTTGGCTTATTAGCACCGTTGTACAGCATCGTTTTGCTAACCTTGCTGGCGCTTACATTGGTATATTTTAAGCTACCTGTTCTGCCGCCTTTGTCTCAGCAAAAAAACGCTCAGCAGACTAGCGACAATAACCAAGCGCCTAGCAAAGTACCTTATGTATTCGTCGCTGCATGTATTTGTGTATTTTGCGCAATGGCGATGATGCAGCAATCACTGGGTTTCTTTTTTATCGATTTTTACGACTATTCACCCGTAGACGCTGCTCGGCAAGTGGGTTTCGCGATGATGGTCAGTGCCGCCGCGTCTCTTACAGCCCAATTTGGGTGGGTACAAAAAGGCCGAATAAGCAAAGAAGCGATGATCACTATCGCGCTTCCGCTATTGGGCTTAGCCTACTTGCTGCTCTTTCTTCAACATTCGTTATTTATGCTTTATGCGGCCATGACATTAATGGGTTTAGGTATGGGAATGGCCTACCCATCTTTGGCAGCTGCGGCAACGACCTACTGTGCCCCCTCTCAACAAGCCACGATCACTGGGTTAATTACAGCAACGACTGCCATGGGCTACGTAATAGGTCCGCCACTGGCAGCTTTCATTTACCAACTGGACATCGCGCTACCGTTCGCTATCGCGTCAGCGCTAATCGCAGCAACCACATGCGTCGTCTACATAACATTGCGAAGAATAAGACACGTTGGCTAGGTCCTGTTTACCGTTGCTATACATTTGGCCCAATTCGTCATCAAAGCTAAACAGGCCTTAGCGAATTAATGCCAGCCTGACAGGTGACAGGAATACGCCTATTTCAAAGGTATTTATTTTTTTACCTTTTATTTTTAAAAAAGCGGAACCTTTTTATAATTAGGCTATCTTAACTTATACATGAAGTCGTTGAGTGTGCGTCTTTGTGGTGTGTAAATGTGTTTTCCAAGTTATGTTGTGGTTTTTTTAAGGGGCTTTTTAGCCCCTTTTCTTTTGCTCTAGTCTTTCCTTTTCCAGTGCGTATTTCTCGCTTATTGTTATAGTACTAATCCAACGTACACCTATCTATTTTATTTGTATTAGTTTATCTCAAGACCGGTCAGTTAATCTAAAAAATAGAACTAAACAATCCTGATCATTTCACCTTTAGAAATGGAAATGAGAATTATTTCTAAATAGAATAGCTACTCAAGATCACAGGAGTAAGCTAATGCCTAAACCGCAACCTCGCAGAGCTATTGTCACCCAATCAGTCCGAATTACCCCAAATATGCAGCGTGTACACCTTAGTGGGGAAGACCTTCTTACCTTTCCCTCGGTTACTGCAGGTGCGTACATTAAACTTATGTTCGACCTAGAAGGAAACCCGCTGAAACGCCCCACAGATACGAGCCAAGTGGCAATGCGCACCTATACGGTTGCGCACTTTGACGCAGAGAAGCCTGAAATGATTCTGGATATGGTTATCCATGCCGATGGTGGTAAAACTGGCCCTGCGTCGGCATGGGCGACAAGTACAAAGCCTGGCGACATCATCACGCTCGCAGGGCCCGGTTCTAGTAAGGGACTCAGCGAGCAATATGATTGGATACTGTTGGCTGGCGACATGACAGCGCTTCCTAGTATTAGAAATCACCTCGCCGAGCTTCCTGTGCAAACCAAAGGCTACGCCGTGATTAAAATTGAAGACGAAAAGGATGCGGTTACACTTAAGAAGCCCGAAGGAGTAACGGTGATATGGGAACATGAGCAATCTTTACCTTCCCGCCTTGACCAGTTAACTTGGCTCGACGGAAACCCCACAGTTTGGGTGGCGTGTGAATTTTCAGATATGCGGGCGATTCGGGCATGGCTCAAGGACGAAAAATCCGTGGCGCACGAGAATATTTACATTAGCAGCTACTGGAAGAAAGGCCGCAGCGAAGATCAACATAAAATAGAAAAAAGGCAGGACAGTGAAGCGTATGCTAAAACATTGGCCTAGTTGATGACTATGCTTCCTGTAGGCTTTGCAAGAACTTGTAAATTCTGCATAAAAAACAACTGTACGGCAGAATTTTCATAAACAACAAATTCAATACTTTCATGCACCTACACAATGGAACAGCATTTGCTGCTAAGAAAATAACTGGCCAATTATTCCGCCAGTTTTTTCAACCAATTGTTTGGATAAGGAGAGCAAGTTATGAACAGTGATCGTATTGAAGGTAATTGGAAAGAAATGAAAGGTAAGGTGCAGCAAAAGTGGGGCAAACTTACCGATGACGACCTAGATGTAATTGACGGTCGACGTGAAGAACTAGTAGGTAAGATTCAACAAGCTTATGGCAAAAGCCGTGACGAAGCTGAAAAAGAGGTCGATGGTTATTTTAATTAATCGCCGTCTTCAATATATGAATTAAGACACTGGCAGTATAACAATCTGGTATCACTGTATTGTTAATCTTTACTGCTACTAAAAGGGCCGCTGCATAATGCAGCGGCCCTTTTTATTTGTGTCAAAGTCAAGGGAGGTTATGCCCTTTGATTTTTTATCACTCTTCCGTCTTAGGCTGTAAGTTATCGCGAACTTCCCTTGCGTCAAAGCTCGTTGCCGACGTTGGACGCGTACCTTTGCCTATCTCAATGCTCAAGATACTTTCGATCTCACTTTGCTGAGAGCCCCCTACAAATACACCCGTTTCGAATTGGGTAGTAGGGTGGTAGGACGTTCTGCAAGTGAGCACACCGCATTCGGTAACCCGTGCATATCGCTGGCTAAAGCCTGCGGTAGGTGTGGTTTGCACGGTCTCTTTATCTACTAAGGTCTCTCGGTCAGTCACTACAAACCAGTCGTAGCCTTCTAATAACGTAAGCTCGGCAGCACGGAGCATGGCGTAATCCATCGCCTTGCCTTTATCAGACCCCTTCGCTTTGAAATGCACGCGATATTGGGTATCACTCAACTTACTTTCCGTGTAGCCAAAGCCGCCTTTTTTGGCCTGTCTATAATCGGGTTGACTGGCGCAGCCCGCCATAATTAATATCGCAAGTACTAACATAATTTTAGTTTTCATCATTTACTCCTTCGGCCTTATCAGCTAGCCAAGTTGCTTCAATTGCGTTTTTCTCTTGCTCTCGGTTTAATGGCGCAGACGCCATCATTTTGTCTAACTCTTCTTCCATTACTTTAGCGCTAGTGGCGGTTTGATATTGACCTGCATTCTCACCTAGCTCGTCCAATTTGCTAGCGGCAAGCTGCCACGCACCTTGCTTATCTTTACAAGCAATCATTACATTTAGTTCATCTTTCGATGCGACTTCAGCCTGTCTACAGTAGTTAAACTCCGTATTTACGAAAGACAACTGTGGCGTAACCGTCACGCCTGAATCAAAGGTTGTTGCTTCGCCAGTTAGGTTACTGTCGAGTACCGATGATACTCTCGCCCAATGAGAAGGCTGCGTTGTTTCAGCGTCCTGTTGATTAAAGAACACTAAGCCCGCTAATACCGCCACACTCGCAGCTATTGCAAAAGGCCCCTTCCACTTCGTTTGTTTATGTGGCGCACTATTAGTTGAATTCGCTTTCTTTGGAAACGGCTTAACGTTTTCCGCAGAGCTTTGATTTACGGAGCTTTGATTTGCAGCGCTTACGCTGGCTAAGCTTGTATCGGATACCTGTACGCCGCTTGCCTGGCTTAACGGTTTTTCATCACTCAAAAGGGCCACGATTTCTTTGGGCAGCGCCACTGCTGTCGCTTTTTCAGCAGCCACCTTCACAACTCTATCCACTTCTGCAAGTGCGGCGAGTCGGTCAGAGACGGTAACATCGTGTGCTATCGCTTCACGAACCAGATCCATCTCAGCGGTATCTAACTCTCCATCTAAAAATGCTGAGAGTTTTTCGTCAGTTAAGATCACGATAGCACCTCGTTTTGACCATTTAGTAAGTTTGATATTTTTGCTCTCGCTCTGGCAAGACGGCTCATAATGGTGCCCGTCGGTACCTGCAACACTTCAGAAGCATCCGCGTAACTCATCCCTTGTACAGCAACCAAAGAAAGGGTTTCTCTTTGCTCACAGGGTAACTCATCCATAGCGCTTGAGACTTGTTTAAGCGTAATTGTCTGCGTTATAGCGTCATCTATGTCATTGCAGCTATTCGCCGATTGCGCTTCATAGGAAAGGGCATCAGTCGCATTGGTTCTAACTTTCTTCGCTCTGTATTCGTCTATCCAACAGTTGCGGCACACTCTAAATGCCCAAGCCATTAATGTAACTTGCTCAGGAAGCGGTTTACTCAATAGCCGTTCAAGCGTGTTCTGAAGTAAATCATCAGCATCATGCATGTTACCCGTCAACGAATATGCAAACTTTCGCAATGACGGGACGAGTTCAGTCAACTCATCTTTCATTTTCATGTACCTTTGTGAGGTTTCCCGTTATCTCTAGTCTGTTAACGAGCCACTTTTGTTTTTATTCCACGTACTAAGACCTATTTTTTACTGCACTGTATTGCAGCGGTCTGTGAGCCATCTAGACAAGGCGAATGTTTAACAGTCTAAAGGGTCGCATTGGAATTTTTCTTCTGTCTAATCGTCACTACACTGTAAGGTAGTGGTAAATGCCTGTTCGCCTTTAGCGCACATTTAGAACAACGTTTGTGCACAATGGACCACAGGCTTCTAATAGAGGCTATGGCACAATTTATGCCATTCCTTCTTTAGGCACCGATCTGCCCCAACGTTAACGTAAAGGTAGTAAAATGAAGTACACACTCATTGTGGCGATTTTGAGTTTGATTGCGGCACCAACATCACAAGCCCAACTAGCAGGAACATTGAATCAAGTGGTGTCTCCTGTGCGTCCGATAATTGATCGAACCTCCTCCGACCTAAACGCCATTCGCGAGGAAGCAAGACGAAAAGCGCAATCATCTATCGAAGGCGCCAGAGACTTATCAACAGTGGCGTCGGGCGTACTAGGCGACATTCCTGCCCCCCAATTTATCGCTCCTGCAGCAACCACTATTTTATCGACTTCAGGCCAGGTAGTTGTTAATGAAGTAACGGTTGAAAGTGGCTTTCTGGCTGTCGAAAAGGAGTGGCTATTCCTAGGGGAAGAAGCCGACAAAGTACATTTTCAAGGTGCCAATATTGAAATACAAAAAGCTCAGTTTTTGCCCGCGCTCTCTCAGTGGCTTTTTAAAGTTAAAGTCACAGGAGATGAGAATGATGTGTCGTCTATTCGCAACAGTTTGCCCCATAATTTGCAGTCTCAAATTGGTCGAAATCATATTTATTTATCACAGACCAAGCCCACTTCGAACGGGTCTTTTCAAGAGATAAGCAGTGAAAAGCTGGAAACCTGTCCAACCCCACTGCGCATTGGAATGGTTGATACTCATGTAGCGTCCAATCACCCACTGCTCTCACACGTTAATTTAACGCAAGCGTCTTTTATTGTCGGTCATAATCAAGATCGAAATCAGGAGCAAGATGGCAATGCGGGCAGCGAAACTGACGTTGCCTTTTCGTCAGACCACGGTACCGCAGTAGCCAGCCTATTGGCGGCGTCGTTGCCTAAGTCTAGCCAGGTATTTAACGCCAGTGTGTTTTATTCGCGTAATAGCGTTAGCCAAGGCGCTACGCTAATGTCGTTAATTGAAGGTTTAAACTATCTTGCATCACAGCAGGTAGACGCCATAAACATGAGCCTTGCAGGTCCCGACAACCCTATTTTAGCGCGGGTCATAAATCAATTGGATAAGAGCGGTATTCAAATCATTGCTGCGGTGGGCAACGAGGGGCCAGCCTCTTTACCCTTGTACCCCGCGGCTTATACAGAAACATTGGGCATTACGGCCGTTGATAAATCTAATGTAATTTACCGGTGGGCAAACCAAGGGGAATACGTTGATTTTGCTGCGTTTGGCGTGTCGGTAGATGCCGCACATCCTAATGGAAAAACGATCAGGCAAACGGGAACCTCTATGGCTTCACCGCGCGCCACCGCTTTGTATGCATGCTTTTTGCGCGAAAAACAAGAAAGGAACGCTGCCTTGTTGAAACTTCAGCAGCTAGCTTTAGATGCAGGGGCTCCCGGACGAGACAGCGTATTCGGTTTTGGTGTGCTGCCTTAAATTAAGCGTGCTGTTCATTATAGAACTTATATTAACGCCCACTAAAAATGAACGTTAATGCCTAACTCAGCAATGGTTTCTTGGTAATTTGCGCCATCGACACTAGAAGCAAAGTCTCCATATTGCGTAGACAGTTTGATATCAACATTGTTGTGAATGGCGTAATCGGCACTCATCTCAACAACGTGTCTGTCGTCTTCCCTGCCTATACCTCCATCTTGTTCTGAGGCGTAATCTCTTACATCTAATTGATAGGCAACCGTAAGCTTCAAGGGTTTACTAAACACCGCTAGAGGATAGGTGTACGCTAGATCCATCCCGATACCGGTGTAATCGAACACATTATTTTGGGCATTTTCATTTTGATACTTAAGTGCGATTTGGAAGAAGTCTTCCCCTTCGAAGAAGTAAAATAGGTCACTGCGCACAGCAGCTGCTTCACTATCTCGAATTGGCGCACCTTCAGGCGTGTTCTCGAATTGTTTATCGATTAGGTCGCTACTAACACGCAAGTAAGTGCGCTGCCCCAACAATTTTCCGACAGATAATCCAGACTGTTGATAGGTGAGGAAGTCACGCCCGTCTAGCTCAGCGCTAGCGTGATAGTAGTGCGCTCCTAGTTTGGCGAAGTCAAACGCATAGCTGGTGCTAACGGACAGTGTGGTAAGGCCAAGATCGAACTCGCTTAGCGTTTGATAGTTGGTATTCGCCTGACTTACCGACAGTACATTTTCCCATTTCGCTGTGGGCTTCACCAGCACCTTTAGCTGAGCTTCTGACTGTACCGCGCCGTCGGCCACATCTGAATTCGTATCGAGCTCGCTAACGCTCACATTGCTATCAGAGCGGTACCCTAAATAGCCAGACCCTGAGAATGAAATCGTTTGGTGTTTTGCGTTTGTATGATTCGCATCTTCATCATTGTGCGAGTGACTGTCAGAGCCCGCATAAGCAGCGCTACTACCGAGTAAAACAGCTGCCACGGACAGCGATAGGCATTTGCGGCCGCCACGAATAAGGTTGTTTGTTGTTGATGAGTGTTGAAGTATTTGCGTATTCATTGTTGTTACCTACCACAGAGAAAGTGAAACTTAGCGATTGCTGTTTTTAAGGAGAGACGTGAGATTTGACTTGAGGTGCTCGCTTTAGGGAATGCACGATAGCGAGGCAGTGTATTCGCACCTGCAGCCTAGACCTTAAATAGCGGCTTGCCTTTCTATTTGGACAAGCCGCACTCAGACTTTAAGGTGGCTATTTAACGTGCTAGCTCAAGGTTGCTCTGCGCCCACCTAGTGGTTTAGGCCTTTATATTAAAGGCCAAGCGCACCTGAAATACTTGAAGCTACGTTGTCGTTTACAGTGCTTGTTACGGCGCTTTCAACCGAACTCGCCACGGTATTATTTACCGTACTTGCTACGGTGCTATCCACCGTGTTTGCTACCGTGCCTTCTACCGTACCTTCTACCGTATTTCCTACCGTATTTGCGACTGTTGCTGACACAGTTTGCTCGACTGTATTTGAAACTGCGCCTTCTACAGAGCTATTCACCGTACTTGCTACCGTGCTTTCTACCGTGCCTTCTACCGTATTTCCTACCGTGTCAATAATTGTTCCTTCGACAGCGGTGCCAACCGTTCCGGTTACAGAACTGGTCATTGAGCTTGCTACGGTGCTGGCTGCTGTATTGGCTACGCCGCCGTTTACCGCACTTTCGATGGTGCCTGCAGCCGTGTTCGATAAGGTACTGCCTGCTGCTGTTTCTGCAGTATTGTTTAGTGCACCACTTACACTGCCAGCTAGCGAACCTCCTGGGGTATTTTCCGCACCATTGTTTGTTAGTGAACCGATTTGGTTCAATGCCAAGCTTGGCGCTGCCTGCGCTGTACTTTCTGCTTCACTTTCTGCTCCATCGACTTGTTCTGCATTTCCAGACGCTGATGACAGTACAGATAATGACCCAGACACACTACTTGTCAGTGCGCCTGCCACTGGCGAAGTTATCGAGTTCGCCATATCTGATGTTGCAGAAACTTGACTCACTCCCTGATCGGCAGATAGATCGTTGCTTGTTTGGTTTGCGGATAATTGTTCACCGGTATCGGCTGAGCTCTCGGTGGACATTTGGCTCTGCGTAGATGCTTCGCCTTCGGCAGAAGTCTGTGTATTAACCCGATTTGCAGACTGTGTAGTTGCACCGCTTGTTAGTGAAAGCGATGCAGAAGTCGACGCATTAGCTGATGTGTTAGCAGAGAACGTGGTTTCTTGAGCCAACACAGACGTTGACGCGATACCTAAAGCCAGTGCAATTGCAGTATTTAACTTTTTCATCCGTTTATCTCCGTTTTTCATAAAGGACACTGAGATAACGATTGAAGAAAAGTTTTTATTCCGCACTGAGTTTGATTTTTTTAAAAGAATTAAAAAAGCCCTGTAAAAACAGGGCTTTTCGAACTATTTTTCTGAAGCAGTCATGCTCTTTTCCCACCAGGGAAGTGAAAAATCTATATTATCTGGGTCGTAAGTTTTGGCATATTTCATTTTAACTGAACTCCAAAACGCAGCTTTGAAAGCAGGGTCGTAAATAACAAACTCCCCCTTTTCGCGATACTGTTCAAACAGTTTTTGATAAGCTCCTACCGGTGTTAACGGGTTATCCTGTTGAAAAACCACATCTCCGCCGTACGCTTCGTAAAGGGCTTTCGATACTTTCCAGCTTTTTGCCATGCCTTCCGCCATTGCGAAACGGTAACGCTCTAGCTCTTCATCTTGATAGGCGCCATCGCTGTCCAAATCAACGGTCCATAATTTTATTACAGAATACGCAGATTGAATTTCGCTTTCATTTGGCTCTATCGCATTTTTATCGGCAAAATCTGAAAGAACAGACTCGGTAATTTTATTACCAAGTGCACGCTGAGCTAAAATAGCTCGTACTTCTTTCTCAGACTTGTCAGTTAAAATAGACTGAAAACGGTCAACATCAGCCTGTGAAGGCTGTAGTTCAGTATTAGAAATAGATTTGTTGAACAAACGAGCAATAATCTCGTTTGCGGCTTGCGGTGTATTAATCCCAAGCGAAACCACTATGGCTGCAAATAGCACCATAGGAATAACGTTCGAACGCGTCACTTTGTATGCTTCCCTAAGTTCCAATAATTAGCATAAGCACAAGACACATTCATTTATTATTGTAAGAATTTTCCGTTGTCTTGCGAAATGACATCTATAAGGCTTTATACTTTAGATTAGTTTTGTTTAAAATTCCACTTTCTTACGCATAGATTTTTTAGCACCTTGTTGTTTTTTTACATCTACACGACGTGCTTTTGCCGCACGGCTCACCTTTGTTTTTATGCGCGGTTTTTGTTCAATTGTCGCAGCCTTTATCCACGCAACAAGTCGCGCTAGCGCATCTTCTCTGTTTTGTTCTTGCGTTCGATAATTTTGCGCTTTAAGCACAAAAACACCGTCGTTGGTAACGCGACTATCTTTAAGCTGAAGTAGCTTTTCTTTCAGCTTTTCAGGCAGCGATGATCCATTTATGTCGAAGCGTAAATGTATGGCGCTACTTACTTTGTTCACATTCTGCCCACCGCTACCTTGTGCTCGAATAGCTTGCAATTCAGCTTCGCTTTCATCTATCGCGATAGAAGGGGTTATTATTAATTCCATCTCAAATCCTAATACGTCATGGCGTAACCACGTAAACGTTGCAGCACTAGCGGCCCTACATCTATAGGTCACTATCACTACTGCTTACTTGACCATTTTTGCGTTAACCGATAGGTTGTTTTTTATCCTTATTTTGGACATAAAACATGATCATCGCATTGCTCATCATTATTTGTATCTTTGTAGCGCTTATTTGGTTTACCGCCAAAATGGACAGCAATATCGAAGCTTCATTCACACCATCAGGAAAACTTACGCCTGTTGATGGTGGAATTATTCACTGGCAAAAGCAAGGAAACGGTCCGGCGCTTGTGCTGATTCATGGGTTACTTGGCAATAGTAACAATTTTAGCGAATTAGCAAAAACCCTCGCTTCCCGCTACACGGTCTATACCGTTGATCGTCCAGGCAGCGGATTTTCGAGCCGCTACAAAAGCACATCCGCTAGCTTCGAACAGCAAAGTAAAATGATACTCGAGTGGATGCAAAAAGAGGGAATAGGTAGTGCGAGCATCGCTGGGCATTCAATGGGAGGAGGAATTGCACTGAGGATGGCAATCGATGCACCTGACAAAATAAAATCGGTTTCGCTTCTATGCCCGTTAACTACACCACTAAAAGGTGGTGCCGGGCCTCTTTCGGTGCTTTACATACCCAATGAATGGGTACGCAGCAGTGTTGCAAAAACCATTGCCAGTCCACTGCGTGCAAAGTTAGGTAGAAAACAAGTCGCACAAATTTTTCACCCCGAACCTGTCCCCCCGTCCTTTTCAACTGAAGGCGGTGGTTTGTTAGCGCTTCACTCTCGAAGCTTTTATGAAGGTAGCAGAGATACAGTATCTGCGCAGGGCAGTCTGCACCGTCAGCAAACTCGTTATGAAGATATTCAATGCCCTGTTGGGGTATTGTATGGTGAAAAAGATACTATCTTGAGGCCCGATGAGCACATCACCGCGGTAACAAAGGCAATAGGAAGTGCGGTACACAAAATTATTTCTGGCGCTGGCCACATGATCCCAGTTACTCAGGTGCAAGCGTGCGCAGACTTTATAATATCGATTGACGAAAGCGCTTAAGTAAATGGCTTAGTGAAGCCTTGCACCTGCCTTTTCAACGTGCTCTTTATGAGAAAACTCAACAACGGCGAGTGTGCGCTCTCGACCATAAGTCAACTGCTTCAGTTTGCGAAGCTGATCGGCGACTCTCTCAATGCCGTCATACGCTTTGCACATTTCAAAAGGGGTCGCGCCCAGCGTTATATTGTAACTGCTAAACCACGCCTTCATTTGCTCACTGTCCCCATCTGACAATGAAATGAGTAAATGATACATACGAATAAAAGCGAGCTGCTTTCTGTACTCTGATGTGCCACTCTCAAACCCAAGTAGCGTAGTCTGCGCCAAAGAAGATGGAGAAATACCCAATATTTCAGAAGCTTGCTTGATATTTAAACCGAGTTCCTGGTATGCCCAAGTGAAGGCTTTCGTAACAACGCTGGTAGGAAATAGTGATCTATTCATAATATCGCCTCGTTTCATCGAACAATGTTATACAGATGTTATGAAACGTTGCGAAATGCGTACCAAGTTTTATCTACAGCTTCATTGCTACTTTCTCACGATGCAAATCGATGCCATCTTTATCGACGGAAAATCCTTTTGAAGACAACCAATCAACAGCATCTTCTATGGAATCCACAAAAATATAATCAATATTGGTATCGCGATACACGCGTTTAAGTTGCGCCTGCGTGGTTGCTCGAACGCTTGACTCTCCCATCACTAATGCCACATGAGTGAGCCCTATGGGATTTACCGAAGCCACACGTTCGTGAAGCAGCGCTTCAGCATCAGGAATGAGTAGTGATTCGCCAACAACACTAACAATATCGCACCAAGCTTTCCCATGTAAGCACTCGGAAAGCGTGCGATACTCACTGGCAAAGCTATTTACACACTCTCTGTTCCACGGCCCATAAGCTTGCGTTAGCACCGCATCACCACAGCGTGTAATAATAAATTCGCCATGAGCATACTGCATATAACCACCTAACTACTTCGATAAAATATTAAGCTAGCAAATACCGTTAAGGCGATATATGCCTTTGACTACGTGTTGTTTTGAAACAACGCATAGTCAAAGTATGGTTCAGTATTGAGAAAATTGAAAATTAAGCGGCAAGAATGTTGATCAGCTCAGCAAACGTAGGGCGGCCCTGTATATCAAGCGGCAAACGCAGCTCTCTAGCAATGTCACTCACGCTGATTACGCCACGAATTTCATGGCTGTCTCTGTCCATGACAAGGCAATGGTGCTGCCCGTAGTCTTTGAGTGTTTCTATCACGTCCCCCACTGATGAACGTATTAGCTCACTGAAATCGAACGACATGAGCGAGGTTTTAGGACGCATGAAATCATGAACAGTGAGCTCTTCTCGCTTAATCTTAAGCTCGCTCACACGCTGAATGATTTGCTGTTCACCGACATCGTGACTGGTCACAATACCAATGAAACGGTTCTCACTGTTTACCACCAGCATCATACGAACATGAGACTGACGCATAATCGACTCTATTTTCGTCGCTGGAGTTCGAGCATCAATAACGTGTGGTAAGTGCTGCTTAAAGTCAGTGAAGACCGCCATAGCAGATGATTTTACAGTAATAGTGTTTTCAACAACCGGCCATGCCAATGTATCGATAGCTTCGGTTTTATATAGATTTAAGGCGTGCATACCTTTCTCCTAATCAAAAATAAAAAATTCAGTTTTTTAATGATTAAGTGAAAGAAGGTGGCCCTCGAATGATGTTATCGCGCTGCCTAGTAAAGGCTTTTGCATCAATCGTTTTTCCAGCCGAAAACCGGTATTTTTCCAAGCCGCTGGTGATGTCGACAAACGAAATGCCATCATCAATGTCGTCGTCAGATACTTCAAAAGCGGAGCTTTCCCATTCGCTAATGAGGGTTGAGAGCGTATTTGCACTGTTCGACTGCCCCGCAATATTTTGCACACTTCTTCCCTCTCCCAATACGGAGACGGATACTAGTGATGAAAATAACGCTGGCAGAATAACGGCCAACAAAACGTACGAAACGCGCAAAGCGTACAACCTCTACTGAACTAAACAACATTGAAGCAAAGCAGCCACTTTTGTTACTGCCTATTTAAACTATAAGAGTATTTAGCGCGTTTAATAGAGGTGTTTAGCGCATTTTATCGACCATTAAACGACGCGTCTTCGAAAACTAATCGTGTCGCGACTCAGGTTTGGTGGGTTGTTTGCTGTGAATTCGTTCTAAAAACAAGAACGAACACTCCCATTAAATGTGATGTTTAGCCAACGTAATTAGAAATACACTAGATTCAATTGATCCATGAGGTGTTTTTTCAGCGGTCATTTAGCGTTTGAGATAACGCATTAACTGAAGGTCTAAACAACCTGATTGCAAGTAAGTAATAACGGAAGTGATATGAAACCAAGATGGTCCAGACCTATAGTTATTTTGCATTGGATATCTGCCATTGCCATTGTCGGCATGTTTGCTTCAGGGCTGTGGATGGTCGACCTCACATATTACAGCGACTGGTATAAGACGGCACCGCATTGGCACAAGAGTGTTGGATTAATTTTGCTTGCCATCACTGTTATTCGCTTAGTCACGCGCGTTGTTACTTCACGGCCGCCGTCACATGGCACCCCGTTAGAAAAAAGGTTAAGTCGCATAGGTCATGTGCTTTTGTACACCTTGATTATCATGCTATTCGCGAGCGGCTACTTAATTTCAACGGCCGATGGAAGAAGCATCGACGTATTTAATTGGTTTTCTGTACCTGCAATGGGCGAGTTCTTTGAAAATCAAGAAGACATTGCAGGAGAGGCCCATTTTTATATTGCGTGGTCAGTGATTGTATTGGCGATCATTCACGCGCTGGCTGCGCTGAAACACCACTTTATTAGTAACGATGACACACTGAAGCAGATGTTACGGCTTCGATGATATTGAGGAAAAAGGAGAAATGATGAAGAAGTTAACACTTGCCTTGGCCGCTGCGCTGTCTTTAAGCACCGCTAACGCCGCAGATTATGTGATTGATAGCAAAGGCGCCCACGCGTCTATCAACTTTAAAATTCAACACTTGGGCTACTCGTGGCTTACTGGTCGCTTCAACGATTTTAAAGGTACTTTTAGTTACGACGACGCAGCACCTAGTGCAGCAAAAATTATGGTGACTATCGATACCGACAGTATCGACTCAAACCACGCAGAGCGTGACAAGCACCTTAAGAGCGACGATTTCTTAAACGTTGACGACTTTCCAGAGGCGAAGTTTGTCAGCACAAAAATTGTCGATAAAGGCAATGGCATGATGGATGTAATGGGTGACTTCACGCTTCATGGTGTGACAAAGCCTATTACAATTGAAGCCAAAAAGATTGGCGAAGGCAAAGACCCATGGGGCGGCTATCGTGCAGGCTTTATGGGCACAACGACGATTGCACTTAAAGATTATGGCATCGACTATGATTTAGGCCCAGCATCGCAGACGGTAGAATTAGAGCTTCACGTTGAAGGCGTGAAACAATAGCTATTTACATTTAGTCCCAGCGAACTAAATTTATGATTTAAGAAAGCCCCAAACATGGGGCTTTTTTTACATGTGGTTAGTGAAGCTTCAGCTTAGGGCTGATGGCCTGACTTAACTTCTTCACAAGGAGCTTTAGAGCACCTTTAATTTTTCCGTGTACTGCAAACTGGTGCATATTATACAAAGAAACGTAAACCAACTTAGCTAGACGCCCTTCAATGAACATACTGCTGTTTGACAGTGAGCCCATTAAGCTTCCAACAGTGCTGTATTTACTTAAGTGAACCAAGGATCCATAGTCCTTGTAAGTAAAATCTTTCGTGTCTTTTTGATTAAATAACGACGTTATATTATGCGCAACAATATCCGCCATTTGGTGGGCAGACTGCGCTCGAGGCGGCACCCACTTCCCATTTTCCTGCTGGAAACCGCAGCAATCGCCTAGCACCCAAATATTCTTATGAGATGAACTGCGAAGCTGCTTATCAACAAGAATTTGATTGGCTCTGTTCGTTTCAAAAAGCGCAAGCTTTGTTATGAAGTCCGGTGCTTTCACCCCCGCAGCCCACACCATTAAATCAGCGTCAATCCGACCACCGTCTTTTGTGATCAGCCCTTTCGCGTCGGCTTCTGCCACCATGGTTTGCTCTTTAATGTCTACGCCCAACTTATGCAGCGCTTTTCTTGCAGAGTTTGCTATACGCTCAGGTAGCGCAGGCAATATACGCTCTCCCGCTTCTACGATCGTAATCTTAAGACGAGAAGCTGACATGTCTGGCATTCCGTACGCCTTGGACAAATTCGCCACATGGTGAAGTTGAGCGGCTAGCTCAGTACCTGTTGCTCCTGCCCCGACAATAGCGACATCAATTCTGGCGTCTTTATCTTCTTGCTGATTGATGCGGATTAGCTGATTAAGAAGCGCTCTGTGAAAACGTTCAGCTTGCTTTAACGAGTCAAGAAAGTAGCAATGCTCAGCAACGCCAGGTGTGCCAAAGTCGTTACTCACGCTGCCAACCGCCAGCACTAACTGGTCATAATGAATCTCGCGTTCAGGTAAAACCTGAGTCCCTTCTTCATCGATTAAAGGCGACAAGGTTATGGTTTGCGCTTGCGCGTTAAGCGAGCACATTTCACCTAATTGAAAGCGGTAGTGGTGAGCTGCAGCGTGGATGGCGTAGTCCACACCGTCTGAATGCTTATCAATTACACCGGCGGCCACTTCGTGTAATAGCGGCTTCCAGATATGGGTTCGACTGCGGTCGACGAGGGTAATTTCGGCTTGTTTCTTTCTCCCGAGGGTGCGGCTTAAGCGACTGGCTAATTCAAGACCACCAGCACCGCCACCAACAATTACTATTTTTTGCATGGGTATACCTATTAACAATCATTCCACGTATGTCGCCTGACCTTTCCAAGCGCTATACATGGCGTGACTGAGACCCATGCTGATGCCTACAGACTACGCCTGATGCCGCTGGGGTACAAGCAAATCACGGCAATAGTCTGTATTTTCAAGATTAATAATTATCTATTATGGCTGCTTATTTGAAGCTATAACGTGAACGATGCCGTTATCATGAAGTTTCGAGGCCGCCCAGGAAAGTAGCGAGGTCCTGTGAAGCTAGTAAAATCAGCGCGTTCAGCGTAGTCCGTATCAAATACATTGTTAACCCGCGCATACAATGTGACGTCTTCGTTCACGCTGTAGCGTACGCGCGCATGTACCAAGTCATGCCCCTCGTACTCGTTGAGATTTTCAGCGTCGGTGAAATAGCTCGAAACATGCTGCCACTCTAGCTGCGTTTGTACTTTGCTCGACATCTCAAAGCTTAAACGAGCGTTAAACTGAAGCTTTGGCGCAGTATCAATATCATTACCTTTAATGTCTTGTTCACCTGAGAGCTGACTGTGCTCGTAGGTATGCCTTGCGTATGTACCAGCAAAATCTAAGCGCAGTATATCGCTTAACGGTTGGTCAAAAGTAAGCTCTACGCCTCTATGCCACGTTTCGCCGTTGCTTACGTTGAAAAAGTCGCTGTCGCGGTAAATCACATTATCTTTTTGTAGGCTGTAAAGGCTAAGCGTATAGCTGCCGTCAAATAGTGTTCCTGTAACGCCCATCTCGATATTATCGGCCGTTACCGAGTCAAGATCAGTAACAGTTTTCGCACGCTGCAAACGATACAGCTCTGTTGCCTGAGGCGCGCGATAGCCTCTTGCGATGCCGCCAAATAACTGGGTTTGAGGGTTAAGTTGATAACGAAGTGAAAGCTTCGGACTAAAGTTATCAAAATCATTTTCGCTGTCTGCTGGTCTGGAATATCTGCAGCCGCCAAAACCGCACTGCGTGCCATCCTCGCGAACACGACCAACATTCATATTGTTGGTGTAGTCGTATTGCATAGACTCAAAGCGCCCGCCGACAGAAATAGCCCAACGCTCAGCTTGCCAATTGAAGGTAAAGAAAGGCGCAAGTAGCGTGGCATCTACATCATAATCATAGTGCTTTCCTACAGGTATGGTTTCAACCAAAAAGGCAGACCCTTCTGTGGCGCTGTCTTGTGACTGGGTTAATTCACCTTCTGTGTATTCTACGTCTAATCCTATATCTGCACTTAGGCTGTCATTAATGACGTAATTGAACTGAGACAGCACACCAACGCCTTTTTGGGCATTCGTTTCAAGGGGTTTGCCTGGAAGAAAATGCATTCTAAAACGCATGTCCTGGTTGCGTAAGTAAGGTGTAATCGACAGTGCATGACCACCGCTAAAGCTTGTATCGAACTTGCTCCATAGCCTAAAACTTTCTGCTTTTCGAAACGCTTCGGGGTTTGGGTTGCTTTTGGCTATTTGTGTATTTTTGTAGCTTTCAAACCCTTCGATGTAGCCGGCAGTTTCTTGGTCCAGATGGGTATAGGTAAGGCCGCTCGTGATAACCGTGCTGTCCCACTCTAGCCTGTGGCGAAGCGAGACTTTCTCTTGGTCAACGCCCTCTTCATTTCGATATCCTGTATCTCTGGTAACACTGGCGGCGATACCCACGCCACTGTGACCAAAGTCTTTCCCTTCTTTAAGCTTTACGCGATGAAACCCATAAGACCCGTAATCAACGCTAAGCTCTCCGTCGCCTTGGGTTGTGTCAGGGGTAATCACATTAATCACACCATGTATCGCATTAGAGCCATAAAGCGCTGACGCAGGGCCTTTTATCACGTCAATACGCTGTGCAATTTCACCGTGTGCTTCAAACAGCTCATTAATATTGCAAAAACCTGCTGCGCGCAACGCAATACCGTCTTCTGCTGCTAAAATTCCGCCGCACGCGCCAGCGCCGGTTAACACTGGCGAACGAAGGGCAGGTAAATACTCTTGCCCATTGCCCCGCTGTACGCCGGCACCCGCAATGTAATTCAGCGACTCTTGGATATGTTGAAATGAAAGCAGCGAAAGCGTTTCTTCTGAAATAGACGACACTGCATAACCGGAAGCATTCATATTTCCCTGTATACGAGAAGACGTGGTCTCAATTCTTTCTATTTCATTGGTTTGTTGAGCGATGGCTGCATGCGATAGCAGAGACACAGCTAGCAACGACAGAGGAAAGCTTGGGGCAAAGCGCATTATCTATCCTTATGATGACAAAATGTTTTTTTAGCAACTGATGCTAGTGTATCGTTAATTTAGGCAAGAATGGGTTAAAACTCGCTAAACTGTTGCGGCATTTTGACAATTACGTCATATCTCTGATTTAAGCGTTGGCGTAGACTTTGCAGTTCGCAGACTTTACTGTCACAACACAAGTCTTAGTTTTATACACTATTTCTAATTTACGTGTATCTAACGCATATAGACTGGCAGTACGTTAGTAGATTGCAGCAATGGGTTAACCACTCTTTGCCTGAAGTAAAAACACCAAACTTTGTTCGCTGGAGGAACCATTGGACACACTTATTCCTAGTCTTTCACAGCTTATCGAATTCGCTGTTGCCCCCGTATTTTTACTTACCGGTATTGCGGGCTTCCTCAATGTTATGTCGTCTCGGCTGGGCCGAATATCAGACAGGGTGAGGGTGGCAGAAAGACAGATTCATACCCTTTCAGACCCGCATATTGTCGATCGCTCAAAGAAAGAAATTAAGGTGCTATGGCGCAGGGTAAAAGTGATTAACTGGGCGATTGGGCTGTGTGTCGCCGCTGGACTAATGGTGTGTACCGTCATTATGGCGCTGTTTTCTGGGTCGCTATGGGTTGTCGATTTAAAAACACCAGTCATCGTATTGTTCATACTGGCTATGATGTTTCTAATCAGTGCGCTCATTGTTTTTCTGGTTGAAGTAAAACTTGCGACAAATACCATAAATATGGTCAGAACCATTCGTTAGCCACGTATCGACAACGGCTTACTCGCTGGCGTTCAATTGATCCCATCAGCGACACACCAAAAAGGCGGATAGAGCGCAATGTTTACCTTCTCTATCCGCCTACTTATTTTTAGGCTGTCGCGATTGGCTTAGTTTTGAAACTAACATTCATATGCAAAGAAGCAACGTTGCCTCAATGTTTGCCATACTATCTACTACTCGTCCTCAGCGAGTGTATCTAATACAGAAAACAGAACGTTAGCGCCAATTCGCGACACTTCATCGTCGTACTTGTTCTCTACGTTAACGCCTTCTTGACCGCCAGCCAAATCACTAATAGCTCGAACAATAATCCAGTCAACGTCGTTAACGGTACATACTTGACCTATTGCGGCTGACTCCATCTCAGTTACTTCGGCATTGAACACGTCTCTTGTCCACTTTCGATACTCGCGGTTATCCATAAAGACAGACCCGGTAATACCATTTCCGCCTACAAAGAGCTCGGCATCCCGCTCACCAAGCACGCGCTGCGTTGGCATAGTGCTCATAGCTTGTTTCGCCGCAGTTAAAAGACGCGGTGTCGCGCTGAAATAGGCGGTATCTTGTGGTTTATCCATCCCCTCTTTCACAATAAGCACTTCGTCAGGATGAATGAAGTGAAAGGGCTTATATTTTGGTGTGTGAGGATCTTTAGCGCGGCGTTCATCTTGCTCTTCAATGAACTTTGCATAATATTCAGGCAGTATGTATTCCCCCGGAGCATTCGGATCTTCATTGGTGTACACACTCTCATCATGGTAGTACCAACGCGCCGGAACAATGACGTCACCCGGTTGCCATTTTGGGTTAACCGCTCCCGCAATCCCCATGTAAACCACTTGCTTAACCGGAAAGTAATCCAACGCCATCTGCATAGTCATAGCAGCGTTTGCAATGCTCATTCCAGTAGCGAATATTAATATTGGCTCGTCGTGATAGGTACCTATGCGATACGTAACGCCTTTGATGGTTGTGGTTGTGTGAATGGATGCATTGGGATCTTGCTCAATACGATTAAGGATACCCTGCATTTCGGGTGCGTAGGCTACGGTAACAGCAGTAAACGCAGGCTGTGAGAACGCGGCGGGCCCGTATGAAGCGCCATCGGACGTTTTAGTAGAAGTACAACCGCCCATCCACGAGGTGGAGAGCAGAACAATAATCATCAAAGTAAACTGTTTCATTCGCGATTCTCAGCTGCATAGTTAGTGAATAGTTAAACTAGCACTTTAATCGGGCAAAGAAACGCTGGATTTCAATAATTTACCATTTAAAAACATAAAGAAAACATCTTTAAAACAAGGCGAGCTCCAAAATTACTTTTAGCTACAAATGCGAAGAGAATGCATAACTTTCCAATGTAAGCATTGCGTAAAGACCTGCTTCAAAAGCGTTCATCAACGTTAAAATACGGTAGAATTCGACTATTTCCGTCGTTAATTTGCTACAAATGAACAGTCAAAATACTGCGGCCAATAAAAAGGATTAACTAAGCGCCATGAATACTAAATTACTTCGCTCTCTTCAGGTTTTTGTTGCAGTAACCGATAGCGGTAGCATGAGTGTAGCTGCGAGAGAGCTGCACATGACTGTCTCTGCTATTAGTCAGCAGTTAAGAAAGCTAGAACACGATATCGGCCTTAGCCTTTTTAACCGAAATACCCGAAGTTTGAGCCTAACGGAAGCAGGGCGCATCTATTACGAAACCAGTAAGCAAATGCTACAAACCGCAGAACGTGCCCAGCAAAAAATTGAAAGTCTGCAGGATGATCCCACAGGTAAAATAAACATCATCGCGCCGGAGGGTTTTGGCGGAGGACTGTTAAGCGAGCCACTGAAAAAGCTTTGTGAAGAATTTCCTAAAATAACTATTTCTTTAACCGTAACTGACGAGCCTAAAGACATTATCGCTTCCAGTGCCGATCTTGTTCTTTGCTTCGCCCCAGTCTCAGATACAAATTTCAGCAGTTTGGTACTCGCGACCTGGAAGCGCATTTTATGTGTCTCTGCAGACCATCCACTTGCAAACGAAACTCTGACTTCGCCTGAAGCGCTTAACGCGCATACATACATTGCTCACAGACATATTGAAGAATACGTCATGAAGCACGAAAGCGAAGGCGAGTATGAATTGGATACACAACGCATTGATGTCAACTCAATGCAGACATTGATTAAACTTACTCAAGATAGTGTTGGCTATGCGGTTCTTCCCGAACCAGAAGTGAGACATCTATTAAAGTCTGGTGAAATGAAGCAGCTCTTCACTGACTGGGAGTTACCAGATTATACGGTTTATGCGGTTACACCGAAAAGGGAGCTAATGCCTGCAAAAATCGGCGCAGCAATTACATGTCTTCAAGATTTATTTGCGCAAATTTAGTCGTTAAACAGCGCACAAGAACCCCATCGCACATAAAAAATGCGACGTTATACCAGTGTGCATAGGTCATTACCAAAAAGGCAGCGTAAATACGCTGCCTTTCTTATTTAACTTGGCTTCTTTGAAATTAGAAGCGAGTGTTCATTTGAACACTTAGAATGTGCGCAGTAGCTGACTGTGTGCCTGAGAAGTTAGTGGTAAAGTCAGTACCAGGAAGAACATTGCTTAGAATCGTTCTATCTTTGTCGATATTCGCTTCACGGCCATCTATGAATACGTAAGCCACGTCTATTGATGTATCTTCGCTAACCGTGTAAGTCATACCACCAGAGAACCAATGACGGTCGGTATCTGGGATACTTAGTGAGCGGTTTTCTACCGATACCACACCGTCATCATAAGCATAGCCAGCACGAAGGGTAATTTCATCGTTTAGGATGTAAGTTACACCAAGCGCTGCACGCCATGAGTCGTCGAAATTCTCTTCTTTAATTAGGAAATCGATGCCGTCTTCTAGGTTAGCTTCAAGCTTCTCAAACGTACTCCAGTCAGTGAAAGTAACACTTGCTTGTACAGACCACTGATTGTCAATTTTTTGATCAATCGCTAGCTCTGTAATCGCAGCAAGGTTCAAATCTAGACTACCAGGCTGGTTTAAGTTGATAGGAAACACTGGCGTCTCTGAAGATACCGCGCCTTCTAGTTCTAGTTTCGTTTCTGCACGGTATGAAAGCGCAACATTAGTCATATCCGTTGGTTGCCAGAAAATACCGGCGTTCCAACCATAGCCCCAATCGTCACCTTCCATGCTAAACAGTGAATTGCCAGGAGTAAGCGTAGGTAATGTAATACCTAACGCTTCTGCTGTTGGCGCTAGGCCTGCAACAGTGCCCGCTAGCGTGTTTGATACGCCAGAACCAATTTCAGCTTCAGCGTAAGTGATGTTTAAACCAAAACCTACCATAAGCTGCTTATTCACTTTATAAGATACAGCAGGGTTTAGGGTTACCGTTTTTACTTCAGCTGTGTCAGCAAAATGCAGCGCACCAAAATCATCAGAGTAATCTGAACGAAGACCGTAGGTTGTGAATACACCTACACCAGCAGATAGCTTTTCATTAATTGGGCTTACATAAAAGAATCCTGGAACAAAAGCAGTATCTGCAATGTTGTCTTCTGCTGCTGGCATAGGTTGGCCAACTGGGGCTTCGCCTAACGCATAGCTAACATCACCATCGATATCTACGTTCGGATCGATAAAGCTTACTGATGCACTGAACTCAGCTTCTTTAAATACACCAATCGCTGCAGGGTTAGTTGCTAAAATGGAGGCATTCTCTGGCTTAGCCGCTTGACCAGCCATGGCACGGCCTAGACCGTTTGCACTGTGTTCATTAACTTGGAAACCAGCTGCCAGCGCAGAAGAAGAGGCTAAGGTAGCAAGCGCTAAGCAAACTGAGGCACGTAAAGAAAACTGTTGCTTCATAAGATACTCATTGTAAAAGGGGAAAATTGCATCGGGCATTCTACGGATCTGAGTACTTTTGTTCAATGCAAGTAAACGCCATTTACGCACTTTTATCGCATTTTTTACAATTATAGCTACAACTTCGACGCATTTATAAGCAAATTTGATAAAACAGCGTTAACGAAAGATCTCAATATTGTTAACGCCATTTTAATTAACTATCACTAACACCTATTGGAAATGCAAAAAGGTTTCACTCAAATTTATAAACAGGCTGAATTATAGGTTGTGTTTATGTCTATAACCCCCACCCTATTTTAAACAGCGCAGATGCAACCGTGTTTAGCGACGCGCTTTTACATTCGATAAGACGTCGACCATTTGTGCTTGTAACAGGAGGACACCATGTCAACATACAAAGCAATTACACTCGTTAATCGCCCCCATGACAGAAAAATTGGGCCACATTTATTTGAAAGCAAAGAGCTCGAAATTCCCACGCCTAAAGACGGTCAAATTTTGATAAAGCAAACTCACATGTCTTTAGACCCTGCGATGTTAGGTTGGATGAGTGAAGACAGAGAGAGCTATATTCCACCTGTGGAGCTTGGCGATGTAATGCGCTCAAGCGGTGTGGGCGAAGTGGTTGAGTCTAACAACCCTAATTTTTCGGTTGGCGACAAAGTTATGGGAATGACTGGCTGGAGTGAATATGTGCTCAGCGACGGTTCTGGTTTTAACAAACTTCAGCCTGGCATTACTGAGGAAATGGCCCTTTGTGTTTTTGCACTACCAGGCCTAACGGCCACAACAGGTTTATATAATTTTGGCGAGCCCAAAGAAGGTGAGACACTTATTGTTACGGGTGCAGCAGGTTCTGTAGGCTCAATTGTAGGTCAGCTTGCTAAAGCAGACGGGCTGCGTGTAATTGGCGTAGTAGGAAGCAAAGACAAAGCCGATTGGATTGTTAACGAGCTTGGGTTTGATGGCGCTATAAACTACAAAACTGACAATTTAGAAGAAAAGTTAGCCGAACTAACACCAAATAAAATAGACGTCTTCTTTGAAAATACGGGCGGTCCTATTCAGCAGCACATTTTTAACAGAATGAATGCCCATGGCCGAATTGTGGTATGTGGAATGATTGCCGATTACCAGTCTGAAAAGCCGTCACCGGGCCCGAACTGGATCCCCCTGATTAAAAAGCGAATTAACATTCGCGGTTTTGCTATGCCTGATCACTGGGGTGAAATTCCACAACTACTGCAAAAGCTTTCACCTTATGTTCAACAAGGTAAAATCAAGTACCGTGCACACACTGTGAAAGGCTTAGAGAACGCCGAGAAGGGCCTAAATATGTTGTTTGAAGGCAAGAACACCGGCAAGATGATTGTGAAGCTGTAAGCCAATCGTGAAAAAGCGCAGTGTTATTCTAAGCACTGCGCCTGATTTAATACAAACTGGGCTTTACCTTTTTCTTTTGCTTCGTAAAGTGCTTTATCTGCTTCGTCAATAAGGCAATCAATAGACATGTTCTCGGCCGACTTGGCAAACACCACACCAATGGAACAACTCATTAAAGGATGCTTTGCATCTTGTGCATGTTCTAGTGCTGCTTCTGTCCACTTATTCAAAAGTGCATCACAGTGCTTCTCAACTTGTTCTTTCTGAATGTCGCTCAATACAACAATAAACTCTTCCCCACCGTACCGACCTAATATGTCTGTCTCTCGCTTAAAGACCTGCTTCATAATGCGGGCTTGTATTTTTATGGCTTCATCCCCCTGCTGATGACCAAAACAGTCGTTATATTTTTTAAAGTCGTCTAAGTCGAGCATCATCACGGCCATCGACACTTTATGACGCTTACTCAACGCCAACAGTTTTTCACTCTGCTCTCGTAACGCACGCCGATTCAATAAATCAGATAAGGGGTCAAATTTGCTAAGTTTAAGTAGCCTGTCATTGGTTTCTTTTAACATGCGTACGCTGCGATCTAACCGATAACGGGCATAGACACAAATAAACAAAGACCCAGATACAAATGCCATTGAAATTGGAACTCTGTCACCATAAACCGGCGCAACCCACATTAACCCCAAAAAACCCAGAATGTTGATGACGTTGGCTGCTAGCGCTAATTTAAAGGCAATGCCCAGCGCAAACACACAGAAGAAAGCATATAAAATGGTGCCCTCGTAGGGGAAAATGAAGCTGTGCTCTTCCCAGCAAACCCATATTAACCAGTAGTTGCTGTAAGAAAGCGCAATAAGTAACCCTGCGAAAATGTAGGCTCGATGCTGAATGAACCTGCGCCAGAAGGAGAGTACAACAACGACGAGTATAATAGGGAATTGAAGAAGTAAGCGATCGAATATGTACAGCTCGTACATGCTGCTTGGTAATAGCATCAAGTCAGCAGCCATAAAGGCAAGCACAAGTAGAGCACCAATGATCAGCGCAATTCTCAGCCGAAGTAGCTCGCGGGGTTTATTGATTTGCACACGCCACCTTAAGCAATAAGTTACTGTTAAAGCATCTATATATTAGCCCATGGTGAAATCACCCACGGGCTCTTACAACTTCAAATTACTGAAGCTGCATCACTTTAACTATTATCAGTGACTTCTTGATTAAGCGCCAGTTTTGACAAACTTTCTTGCAGTGCCTCAACGGTGACAGGTTTGGTAACGATGTCGTCCATCCCCGCTTCTTTAAATGACACGTGCCGCTCTTTGAATGCTTCGGCGGTAAGCCCTATAACCGGGATTTTGCTAAGCTCTCCATCAAGCTTTCGAATGCGTTTTGTCGCTTCAATGCCGTCCATCACTGGCATGTGCACATCCATGAAAACAACATCAATACCGCCCTCTTCTACTCGTGCAGCGGCTTTCAATCCATTATCAACGTGCTCAACATCACATTTCAGCTGTTCTAAGAGTGCCTGTGCTACCACAGCATTAATGGCATTATCTTCAGCCAACAGAACTTTAATACCTTCTGGTAAGCTAGCGCGCTCTGCTTGTCGCGCGGAATCCGAATCGGCCGACGACTCCACCACGCGACGACTCTGCACCTTGGCGGTAACGGTGAAACATGAACCTTCACCTACTTTGCTCACCACCTTAATATCACCACCTAATATTTGTGCAAGCTGCTTTGCAATAGCAAGACCTAGCCCAGTGCCACCGTATTTACGCGTAATTGATGAATCGGACTGCGTAAACTTATCAAAAATATGCTCGAGTCTGTCTGGCTCAATACCAATACCGGTATCTTTAACCGCAATTACCAAATGGTTCTCGCTCACGGTATCCTGTGAAGGCTGTTTGAGTTTGGCGGAAATAGTCACCGTGCCCTTATGAGTAAACTTAATTGCGTTACTCACCAAGTTAATGATTATCTGGCGTAACTTCGTAATATCACTGGTTACTGCCACCGATTCCATGTTCTTACTTTTGTAAACCAAACGCGTACTATTGGCGCTAGCATTGGTACCCAGTAGCGTAATAAGGTCATTCAGCATTGCGTCAAGATCGAACTCTGTAACGTCAACTTCTGACATACCTGATTCAATTTTTGAGAGATCCAGAACATCGTTGATAACGGTCGCTAGAATAGACGCCGATGATTTCAAATCGCTGGCATACTGATGCTGTTTATCCGACAGTTGCGTATCAAGAAGTAGCGTTGCTAATCCCTGAATACCGTTCAGTGGGGTGCGAATTTCGTGGCTCATTACTGCAAGAAAATCCGTTTTTGCGCGGTTTGCTTGCTGAGCTTGAGCAACGTATTGCTCTATTTCACCAGACATTGCCTCAACGTCTCGCGCTAAACTACCTAACTCGTCGTTTTGCTGTAAGTCTATACTGACCTTCTTATGGTCAACCGCAATGCGACTTGCTGCTGATTTTATTTTTTCGATAGGAGAAACAACAAACACCTGTGTGACTCTTCCCATAAGCAAACTGACAATAACGACAGCAAATAGCGTCACTAATGACGTTAGCCACGCAATAGTAGATAGGAAAGATTGCAGTGCGTCAGCAGGCTGTAATACGGTAACTTTCCAATTCCATGGCGCAAATTCCGCACACGCAAATAACACGTCAGCATCGTTAATATTCGACTCACCAAAGGCGACCTTACGACTGGCAATGGTTGCGATTGTCGCATCTTCGACATTAGGAACCACAGTGTGCTCCATCGTACTAAACACCACAGTATCGGCACTCTTGTCACTGATCGCAAAGTGGCGGTCGGTGGCTTGCTGCAACGACTTTAACTCTTCAAACACTTCCTTTTGATAGGCCTCGCGAAACACAGGCACATTCTCTAGGCCCGACTCAATAAGCAGTTCACGTCTTTCGTCAATGATCTCTAAAACGTTTAATGTAAGCGTCTGAGTGAGGAGCTGATATTCTCTTTCGCGTACTGAATCGTACGCCGTCAAATAAGCCCAATACCCAGTAAGTGCCATACCAATTAATAAAATTGGAATGTAGATAACCAGCAGTTTCGATTTAATCCGCATACTTACTTCTAATTAGGCCTTATTGATACACATGTTTTTTCGACAGCTTCAAGTAGTTTGAAGGAATGGGCAACTGCAGTTTGATTGCTGTAGACACATTTACCGCTACAGTGTACGTATCCATTTTATCAACGGGAATGTCCCTCGCCGATTTTTTCTCAAGAATTAGCTTGGCTTTTCTTGCAGCTGATTTGCCAATACTCGCTGGCTCAGATACTACGCCAAGAAGCGCTCCTTCTTTCACAGAGGAAATGCTTTCTGCGAATAAAGGAAGCAGTCCCGTAGCTTCCTTTACCTTTGTTACTAAGCCATTCGATTCCGCGAGCGGCCCAGATGAAAGCCAGTAACCATCCAGCTCGTTTGTTTTTTGCTGCAAGCTGTTGATGATGCTGTCAGTCATTTCAACCAGTCCATCA
The DNA here is from genome assembly GCF_055755235.1 of Alteromonas sp. R7. Lineage (NCBI taxonomy): Bacteria > Pseudomonadati > Pseudomonadota > Gammaproteobacteria > Alteromonadales > Alteromonadaceae > Alteromonas > Alteromonas sp. R7. Next base: position 39,163 of record NZ_JBVTQX010000006.1, read on the forward strand.
TCGCCTTCTATATACGGTGTACTAACAGCAACAAGATTTATGTTCTCGTAGTCACCATTCAGTGCCAGAAGTTGATTAACCAAGTTACTTGACGATGGGTATGTAGAATGGACTAGACCGATGGTAAAAAGCGATGAGGGCTTAGACGCTCTGAGCACGCCCTCTAACATATCTAGCTTTACCTTTGCGTCTAGCACGTGTGACTCGCCCGTCATGTTGCGTTCACTAACCGCACCAATAGCAGAAACTATTCCTTCTTCAACCGGTGCTGAGACCGCCATAAACAGCTTAGGTACATCAACAAACTCTTCAGACGCATTCAGCGCTCTGGTGGCAAGGGTCGCCACCGATACAATAAGGTCAGGCGCTGGGTTTTGTGCAAGCTCGGTAAGTATCTCCTTAGCACGAACTTCAGAGCCTTCGGCGTTATACGATGTTACGTTAATCTCGTGATCGGGCATAATCCGCGCAAGTTCCTTTTCGAACTCGGCCCGCGAATCAGCGACAATGGGAACAGGCAGTGTTTCAAGAACAATTAGGTCCAGGGTTTCTTTCGCAAAAGCAGCACTAGCGCCCCACATCAAAGATGATAAAGCTAAAAGAAGGGAAAACCAGACCTTTGTCATGACTGTGAACCTAACACAACTAACTGAAAATACGCACATATAGACGTATCATAAAGTTATTCGAAGGTCATTCATAGTGGAAGTTATAACCAAATATTCAATACTGGGAATAGCTTTCTTAAAACTAAGATGCGATTTCCGCAAATGCGTTAACACTAAACAGGCGCGCTTCTATATCGTAAATCGGCATCGACACGATAATTTCATCAACATCCGTCGCTTCAACAAACTGAGCTAGCTTGTTTTGCACCGTTTCTTTCGACCCTACCAACGCATACCTCAATACATTCGATAACATTGCTTCGTCAGTCGCCGTACAATATTCGTCAAAGTTAGGCATAGGCTTAGCGAAAGGCCTATTAAGACCACGTCGCATGTTCATAAATTGCTGCTTCACTGACGTGAATAGGAGTTCAGCCTCTTCATCGGTTTCAGCAATCACCACCATTACACCAGCCATCGCTTTTGGCGCTGATAACTGAGGCGACGGTTTGAACATATTGCGGTACACATGAAGCGCATCGAATAGCGCATCGGGCGCAAAATGCGAGGCGAACGAATATGGCAGCCCCATCTTTGCCGCCACTTGGGCACTGTATAAGCTAGAGCCAAGCAACCACAGGGGGACGTGTGTATTCGCCCCAGGTACTGCAACAATTGGCTGCCCGTCTTGCGGTGTACCCAAGTAGTGCTGAAGTTCTTGAATATCTTCTGGGTAACTGTCCACATCGCTTTGCAAATTACGACGAAGCGCGCGTGCGGTTGCCATATCAGTGCCTGGTGCACGGCCAAGTCCAAGCTCTATGCGATTGGGAAATAATTCAGCCAAGGTGCCAAACTGTTCAGCAATGACCAAAGGTGCATGGTTAGGCAGCATAATACCGCCCGCACCAACTTTAATGGTAGCGGTGGCGTTAGCAATGTGCGTTAACACTACTGAGGTGGCAGAACTGGCAACACCATGCATGCCGTGATGCTCGGCTAACCACACACGTTCATAGCCACAGCGCTCAGCTTCCACAGCCATTAACTTTGAATTGTTTAACGCGTCTTTTACGCCAAACCCTTCAGATATTGGCGCTAAATCTAGCAGTGAGTATGGAATAGCCATGTTGCCTCGCAATTTTGAAACTTGGTATGACTTATAGGTATGACCTTACTCCTCGTTTTACAACTGCCTTACCTGACAAAGTAAGACGGATGGAGAAGGTTTATCGATAAAGTGAGAGTGGTGGAAAGAGAAGTGAAATAATAGTGAGTCATGGGCTTGCAGAAAAGCCACTTAATTAGCAGCCAATAATCGCCTATTGAAAACAAAAAAGCCTGCGCTTTTGTCAGCCGCAGGCTTTGTTTGTGAGCACGAATAAGTGCTTCAGCTGTGTGCTTTATTCCACCGTAACCGACTTCGCCAAGTTACGCGGCTGGTCAACGTCGGTGCCCTTAATTAGCGCTACGTAGTAGCTCAAAAGCTGTAGTGGCAAGGTATAAATGATAGGTGCGATTGGTTCGTCGCAGTGCGGTACGTTGATAACGCGCATGGTTTCATCACCTTCAAACGCCGCATCTTTATCCGCAAATACGTACATGATGCCGCCACGGGCACGTACTTCTTCAACGTTCGACTTTAGCTTCTCGAGGAGTTCGTTGTTCGGTGCAACCACAATAACGGGCATTTCGTCATCAATAAGCGCAAGTGGGCCGTGTTTCAATTCACCAGACGCATACGCTTCCGCATGAATATAAGAAATCTCTTTAAGCTTAAGCGCTCCTTCCATGGCAATAGGGTATTGATCGCCACGACCTAGGAACAAGCTGTGGTTCTTATCTGCAAATTCTTCAGCTAAATCTTCAATGCCACCAGTTATCGCTAAGGTCTCTTCAAGCTTTGCAGGCAGACTATGAAGCGCAGAGACAATAGCTTTGCTGTCAGCGTCTGTCATGCCGTTTTCTTTGCCCAGTGCTAGGGTAAGCATTAAGAACGCAGTGAGCTGAGTAGTGAAAGCTTTGGTAGACGCAACGCCAATTTCCGCGCCAGCGCGGGTCATAAATGCAAGGTCTGACTCGCGTACTAATGACGAACCCTGAACGTTACAGATAGTCAAACTAGACATATAGCCCAGCTCTTTTGCTAAGCGAAGGGCAGCTAACGTATCGGCTGTCTCACCTGATTGAGAGATAGTAATAAGCAGGCTGTTTGGGTGCACTACTGACTTGCGGTAACGGAATTCTGATGCAATTTCTACGTTGCACGACACATTTGCATATTGTTCTAGCCAATAGCGCGCCGTCATACCCGCATGGTAGCTGGTACCACAGGCAATAATTTGTACATGCTGTACTTTTTTGAATATCTCGTCAGCACCTTTACCAAATATGTCAGCAGTAAGTCCGTTTTCGTCAATACGATCTTTAAGCGCATTACGAACAACGGTTGGCTGCTCGTGAATTTCCTTAAGCATGTAGTGGCGGTAACCCGCTTTGTCACCCGCGTCGTGCTCGATATTCGACTCAATCACTTCGCGTTCAACGGCATTGCCGTCTTTATCGAAGATTTTAACGTCGCGACGAGTAATCTCTGCCACATCGCCTTCTTCTAAAAAGATAAAGCGGCGTGTCACTGGCAATAATGCCATTTGATCTGACGCAATGAAGTTTTCGCCAAGCCCCAAACCAATTACAAGCGGGCTGCCCGAACGTGCAACCACTACGCGACTAGGATCTTCTTTATCCATGATGACGGTGCCATACGCACCGTGGAAGGTTTTAACGGCACTTTGCACAGCGTCTAGTAAAGTCTTACCTGACTTAAGCTCTTCGTGTACGGTGTGAGCAATAGTTTCTGTGTCGGTGTCGCTGGTAAAGGTATAGCCCTGCTCTTTTAACTGTGCTTTTAAGTTAACGTAGTTTTCAATAATACCATTGTGAACAACAGCTACACGTTCAGTTGAAAAGTGTGGGTGCGCATTCGCTTCAGTCACACCACCGTGCGTTGCCCAACGGGTATGAGCAATTCCAGTTGTACCCAAAGCTTCACCTTCTGCCACCGCATCAGCAAGCTCTTGTACTTTGCCTGTACGGCGAATACGCGTAAGCGTGCCGTCGCCTTGCAATAGCGCTACGCCAGCTGAATCATAGCCGCGATACTCCAGTCTTTTTAAACCTTCTAATAGGATTTCAACCACGTTACGCTCAGCTACAGCGCCAACTATTCCACACATAATTATTCTCCACTCGGCGCTGCAATAAGTACTGTCACGCCCTGATTTTCAATATTAAGTTTGTCTTGTTCACAAATGCCTTCATCAGTGATCAAAACAGAAATGTTTTTCCAGCTTAGCTCTAGGTTAGGCATTTTATGCGTTAATTTCTTTGAGCTGGCTACTATAACCACCTTACTCGCCGCCACAGCCATGGCGCGGGTTACACCAATAAGCTCGTTAAAGGTGGTGGTGCCTCTATTGACATCTATGCCCGCGGCACCAATAAACGCAAAGTCAAAACTATAGGCACTAACCAACTGTTCAGCCATAGCGCCTTGAAACGACTGAGATTGGGCATCCCATGTGCCCCCTACCATTAACACCGTCGGCTCTTTTTCACTTTGGGTAAGGTAATTGGCGGTTGATAATGTGTTGGTCATTACCACTAAATCATCGGCATGTGATAAATGGGGTAAGATGGATGCGGTGGTAGACCCGCAGTCTATAACGAGCTTATTGCCCGGTTTGACCAAGCTCGCTGCAAGTTGGCCTATAGCGTTAATTGCTGGGCTAGTAGTTGAATTCGCGAAAGGGTCACTGGTAATAAACTGAGATGGCCCAGCATTTGAGTTGGTAGATGATGGTACAGGCACTGCGCCACCAAACTGTCGAATCAGTAAACCTTGCTGCGAAAGGGCTGCGAGATCTTTTCTAATGGTGACTTCAGACGTAGCAAAACGCACGGCCAAATCTTCAACTTGAGATTGACCATGCTCTTTCACCCACGCCACTATCTGCTGGCGGCGCTGTTCAACCGATTTACTACTTTTCAATATAACCTCATGCTCTTGCCGCCTTCTCGCTAAACCTTTCTGTACGCGTTGTTCCAATTGAGAACAAGCCATGAAAAGTCTGCAAAACAGTCCGCAAACACACCTTCAACATTCAATCATAACTTTCAAAACGAAAGTTATTAGTTTTAAAGTGAAAGCATCGTAAGTTAAATTGAAACGACGATCAAGGTAATTGTTTAATTAAACGCCAGCGATTTCTTTTGAGCACTCGCTTTTATGGCTAGCTCAATGACTTTGATAACAGGTACGACCGTACTCGCGTCAGCCGGCGAGAATTTACCGTCTTCAATAGCGTGAGCAAGGCGATTGAAAAACGTGAGATATTCACCCTTCAATGTTGTCACCGTCTCTTCAACTAGCTGGCCGCTTTCATTGACCACAGCTAGCACGCCATGCTCGTTATCTTTTGTAATCGCCCAGTGTTCATCATCAAAGGATAGCTCTGCACGCAATTGATCTTCTTGCGGATCTAAATAGAACTTTCGAAAGCTGCCTTTTGTGCCTTGCAAGTCGTAGCGCAATGTCGCGCTGGCCTGAAAAGCTGAACTACCTAGCTTTACAACTTTATCAACATAGTGAAGTGTTACATCGAACGTGTCATCTGACTGTCCATTTTCACGCAAGACCTGTATGTTTGCCGACACTTCTTCCGGCTCGCCGAAAAGCTGTAGCGCTTGGTCGATTAAGTGGGGACCTAAATCCCAGAAGATACCGCTTCCTGGCCCTGCATTTTCACGCCACCTGTCTCGTGGTACTGGGCGAAATCGATCGAAGCGGCTTTCCAAACGTTTAATGTCGCCAAGTTTTTCATCGTTAATTAGCTGCTTAATCGTAAGAAAATCGCCATCAAAACGTCTGTTGTGATAAACACAAAGCTGTTTATTTTGAGAATGTGCAAGCTCTACTAAAGCCTCTGCTTCTTCACTATCTAATGTAAATGGCTTTTCTACCAATACGTGACAGCTGTGCTCTAATGCCAGTTTCGCCTGTGGCCCATGAAGGTGATTTGGGGTTGTAATAACCACCAAATCTACATCGTGAATTTTAAGCGCTTCTTCCAACGAGCCATACACTTCAGCATGGGGTAAAACTGCGTTAACCACATCAGGTTTTGAAGAGATAACCACATCGACAGAGAACTGCGGTAGATAATTTAGAAATGGCAAATGAAAGGTTGTGGCGGAAAATCCAAAGCCAACCAGAAGTGTAGATATCATCGCATATCCTTGTGTAACGAGAATTAAGAGGTAAGTAAACACACACTATCAGTAATGATAGATAGGGGAAACCTTAGATAGTTCATTATTTAGAAGACAGATAGCTGAATGAGTTGCGTTTACAGCGACACAGTAGACGTTAATTTAAGCCCTCTGATTTTATCATCTTTCTGACTGGGCGATAGTTTGATGAGGCTGAAGAAGAAACTGGGCTAGCTAAACACTATTTGTGTTTGCCAGCCCTATCTCACCATGTAACCCGTTAGCGAGCTTTAATAAGGATACGTCTTTATTTTTTGGTCGGGCGCGGCCAATTTGGAATATTGCGCTGCTTACCGCGGGCAACGGCTAGCGCGTCTTCGTCTACGGTTGACGTAATCACGGAACCAGCACCTACGGTAGCCCCTTTGCCAATGCTTACAGGCGCGACAAGCGACGAGTTTGAGCCGATAAAGGCATTGTCGCCGATAACGGTTTTGGACTTGTTCACACCGTCGTAGTTACAGGTAATTGTGCCTGCGCCAATGTTCGCTTTGGCACCCACTTCTGCATCGCCTAGGTAGGTTAAGTGATTCGCTTTGGCGCCCTCGCCTAAAATAGCCTTCTTCATTTCCACGAAGTTACCCACTTTGGCATTTTTCTGCATTACTGCACCAGGGCGTAGTCGAGCGAAAGGCCCGACCGTACAGGCTTCACCTACACTGGCTTCTTCAACAATAGAATTAGCTTCAATTACAGCGTTATCGGCAATAGTACAGTTGCGCAGAATACAGTTTGCACCAATGTTGACGTTGCTACCAAGTGTCACCTTACCTTCAACAATAACGTTAACGTCGATAATTACGTCGTTACCGGTTTCAAGCTGGCCGCGTAAGTCAAAACGAGCAGGATCCAGCAAGGTCACGCCATTGGTCATTAGCTCCTCGGCTTGGCGACGCTGAAGCGCGCGCTCTAGGTTAGCTAACTGCAAACGATTATTAACGCCTTCCACTTCTACCGCAGACTGTGGCTGTGCTGACTGAATTCGCTTGCCTTCGGCCGCTGCCATGGCAATAACGTCGGTAAGGTAATACTCACCTTGCGCGTTATCATTGCTTAACTCGCCCAACCAGCGCTTAAGATCAGCACCAGACATCATCATCATACCGGTGTTAATTTCTTTAATTTCACGCTGGGCATCAGTGGCGTCTTTGTGCTCAACTATCGCGGTAATGTTGTCATTCTCACGAATAATACGGCCCATGCCTGTGGGGTCGTCTAGATTTACAGTGAGCAGTGCTAAATCACAGCTTTCCTTCACAGCTTTTAACGCACTTAGTGTCTCTTCGCGAATAAGTGGCGCGTCGCCAACCAGAACAAGCACGTCTTCATTGTCTTTAATATGAGGTGCCGCTTGCTGAACAGCGTGGCCTGTACCTAACTGTTCGGCCTGTAAGCACCAGTTTAGATTATCTTCAACAACCGTTGCCTTAAGCTGGTCGCCGCCATGACCGTAGACCAAATGAATATTGTCAGCACCCAGTGATTTTACTGTGTTGATAATTCGCTGCGCCATAGGTACACCACCTACTTTGTGTAACACCTTGGGCAACGATGATTTCATACGAGTACCTTTACCCGCCGCTAAAACAACCACTGAGAAAGCCATATAATTCCTTTATTTCGCAAAGAGAATGAAAAATCGGAGCATAGTGTAACCAAGGAAATAGCATATGTCAGCGGTTCATTCGTGATCAAAAGCTATTTGCAGAGTGCGAAAACTAGGTGTTTTCCTTCATTGTTATTTAGTCTAAAGTTAATGATAGTCACCTAGTAGTTCAATATTGCAACAGGTATACTTACCATTATAGGTAAAGTTCAGTCAGGCAAGGGAGCATGCGCAGTCTGTGAACACATTTAGAACACTGCATAGAAGCATTTTAGTGTTATTCGCGGTAGTGGTTATCGCTATCGTTACACTGGTACATTTTAGTATTTCCAAGATTGTTGCCGAGCAGAGTCGCGCGCAACAACAGTCACTTTCGCCCGCAATCTCACTTATTGTGGAGCAACTTTTAAAACCACTCCATATTTCAGAAGCTTTGGGGCATTCCACCGAGTTAGTAGACTTGATGGATGGAGAAACGATTGACCAAGAGGCTGTTTTCAAAACATTGGATCGTCTTGAAAACGAGTTTGGGTTGTCTTTCTTTATTGCCAGCGAGGCAGACAGAAAACAATATAATTCTGATGGCAGCATAATTAACCTGATTGAAGGGGAAGTAAGCTGGTATTTCAAGTACAAGGACTACCCTACCGATGCCGTGGCAGATATCGGTAAATGGGAAGACACCCATTTCTATATTGATATAAAGATCCACGATGAAGATGGCCGCTTCTTGGGCTTCTTTGGTGTTGGAAAGAGTCTGCGCAGTTTTATCGAGGTCTTCGATACCTATAAGCAAGAGTACGGCTACGACTTTTTGTTTGTAGATGGTGAGGGTGACATTATGCTGTCTTCTGATCCTAATCTTATTGCGTCTTACTCTGATTTTACCAATTTGTCAGAATTGCCTTGGTATGCCAGCCTTCCCCTTACTATCCAGAACGAGCAGGCACTCAACAATAAATTAGTGACGATCGACCAGAATGATTACCTTATTGCCGAAGTAAAACTTAATCAATTTGGTTGGACGGTGTTTTTACTCAGTCCACTTGAAGAACGCCAGGCTGAAATTTCACAAGCATTTATATTCAGCGTTGTAACACTACTGGTTGTTGTATTCTCGCTGTTTTTACTTATCTACAATCTGTTGTATTACTTCAGAAAAGACATGCAGCCAGATCTGGTTGTTCGCCATACTAACCGTCTTCCAGAAAAAGAGAATTTACAGCTTATCTACAAAACGCTACTGGCTGAACATAAGTCACTAAGCGTAATGCTGATTAGCATTGATGAGTTTTCTGACATTGTTGACGCTCACGGCAGAAACGCAGGCGACGACTTATTAGATAAAGTTGTGGCGTATTTGGCTGAGCACTTGCGCGAGCAAGATGTACTGGGACGCTGGAGCAGTGCAGAATTCATTATTCTATTGCCACATACCGGCCCGCATGTGGCTTTTGATATGGCACAAAATCTTCGTCACGGCATCGCTACCTTGCCGCCGCTACAAGAGTTACCAGAACTGCTTATTACAGCGTCTATTGGTATATCTTACACCGCGTCACCGCGCGCTATGCACGAAGTAACCGCGCACGCGGAAGACGCGCTTTATCAAGCCAAGCGCGACGGCAGCAATTTAGTAAGAATGCAGCTGATAGACTAGCCCAGGTTTGATTCAATCTAAGCAGGTTTAACCTTAAGGCGTTTTCTTTTGAGAACGCCTGTGGTTAACGCCACACCGAACAAAATCATTAAACCACCCACAATGGTTTGAATTGATAAGTGCTCTTGCAAGAACAGTACACCCCAAATAATGCCAAATAGTGGTACCAGGTAAGCTACAGTAATGGCTTTGGCTGGGCCGATGTCAGCTATGAGTTTGAAATACAAGATATACGCTATGCCCGTGCCACCGACAGCCAGCGCTACCGCATTTACCCATGCATTAACGCTTGGCATTGTTTCTGGCAAGGTCGCAAGCGCGAAGGGTGCTAGCATCACGCTGGCCATAGCCTGACTACCTGTAGCGACAACCAGAGGTTTAACCCCCTGCAACCATTTCTTCATCATACACGCCGCTATGCCGTAGCCAGTGGTGGCCAACAATGCAGTCAAAATAGGAAGAAAACTAATATCGCCCTCGCCGAGCTTTTGCTGACTAATAACGGTCACGCCTACAAAGCCTACAAAAAGCCCCGCTACTGCTGACTTTGTTAGTTTGTCACCTAACCACAGCCAAGCGACAATGGCGCCAAACATGGGAGCCGTGGCATTTAAAATGGCATTAACGCCTGCCTCTAAATGCAGGCTGCTGTAATTAAACAGGACGAAAGGCACCGCCGTGTTAGCCATGCCCACCAGCGCAATGGCCAACCAGTGGCGCTTTATGTCTTTTACCGACCCTCGTATTAACAGCAATGGTAGCAATACCGCTGTAGCAAGCACGGTACGAATGGCTACTAATACATAAATACCAAATTCTGGTGCGGCAACACGCATGAAAATAAATGAACCGCCCCAGATACCGGCTAACACCAGCAGCGAGATAATGTCTCTTATTGCCATTCTTTTATCACCATTTTCTTATCACCCATTCTTTTATAGCCCCAGCACCCCTTGGGCTCCTTCTAAATTAAGTAAATACTGCTTACGCGGTAAACCACCTGCATAGCCCGTTAGGGTTTTATTACTTCCGATTATACGATGGCAAGGCACAACAATAGCAATAGGGTTACGACCATTTGCCATACCCACGGCGCGGACAGCTTTTGGGTTGCCAATGGCTTTTGCGATATCTAAATAGCTAGCGGTTTCGCCGTATTTAACGTGTTGCAAAGCATCCCACACCTGATTCTGAAACGCCGTACCTTTAGGGCAAAGCGGTAGGTCAAACTCGCGTAACGTACCGTCAAAGTATGCTTGTAACTGACTGCACGCTGCTTCGGTGATGGCGTTTTTTTGCGAATGAAAGTCGTTGCTTAGCACGCTTTCTTGCGCTGCAGTTTCTCTGCCTATACCACCCTGCTTTGCGTTGGCCGTATTATCTGATTCAGCGGCACTCACGAACTCGATAGCCGTTATGCCTTTATCAGTGGCTTCAACTTTAACAAGCCCCTGTATGCTGTTCACGAAATCTGTATATTTCATACTTACGACTCTCTTTACTGATTGCTTAACTGCCACAATTGAAGGGTTAAATAACTGCGCCAAGGTGCCGCTTTTTCAGGCGCTATGGGGTACTGCTGCGCCATTTTACGAACGATTAAATCACCGCCAAGGTAAATATCAGGGTTTCTCTCCCCCCGCATTTTTAAATAGTCGAGCGTCCACGGCCCCACGCCTTTAATGGCGAGTATGTCTTCATGGCTTGGCATGTTACCGTTTATGAATAAACGAGCAAAGTGACGTACAGCCTCTTTTCTCGCCTGTGGCATACGTAAGAATTCAAGACTGTTTTCGGCCACACTTTCAGGCGAGGGAAAGCTGTAGCGTTCACTCGTTATAGATTCAAGACCGTTTGACGGGAGCGCATCAGATACCGTTTCGCCCAGCTGATGTACCAGTAAAGTCACCTGGCCAATAGCCGCTTTTACACTAACTTGCTGGCCTACAATAGCCCGGCAGCCGCTTTCAAATACGCTCCATGCACTGGGAAGGCGTAGCCCAGGCGTTAACTTGCTCGGCGGTAACCCAGACTGTAATAGGCTTTGTTCAATTAAAATCGGGTCAGCGTGAAGATCTAGTACCTGCTTTATATTTTCAATTATCGTATGAAGACGACCTAAATCAGGCATGTCGATGAGAAGTTTGAATCCGTGGCGCGCCTCGTCGTGAATGGCTTTAAAAAAGCCTAAACTTTCATTGCATGAAAAGTATCGTTCATAGCTCTCGTTCGTTACTCGCTCCATGCCCTCAATAGCGCGAGTTGCCAAGAAATCTCGTACATAGGGCCAATTGTACGGCGGCCGATAAGAAAGAAAAAAAGAGATAGCCTTTTGTTGAACCGGCTCTTTTTTTCTAAGCTGGGTAGGAGACGTAGCGCAATATTGCTCTATGGCCCGCTGCAGTTGTCTCAGTGATTGATAGCCTGCCGTAATTGCGATATCTGTCATAGATAAATGAGTTTGTTGAATAAGCTGCTTTGCAAACAAAGTGCGCTGCATATTTTGAAACTGCTTAGGCGGTATGCCCACAGCATTGACGACCAACTTATTTAGGTACCGCTCACTAATACCCAACCGCATAGCAATATCCGCAACGCGCTCAATGGGAATAACAGATAGCAGCGACAACGCTCGGTTAATCGTTGCACCCACGCCTTTCCACGCCGCTGAACGAGGTGCACTGTCTGGTCTGCAGCGAAAACATGGACGATAACCATGTGCCATTGCCTGTGTGGCGTGTTGAAAGTAAGTCACATTCTCTTCTTTAGGAAGTCGCGCTGGACAGATTGGCCTACAGAAAATACCGGTTGTTTTTACCGCCACAAAAAATCGTCCGTCAAAGCGAGGATCTCTGCTAAGTCTTGCTTTTGAAAGCACTGACTCAGCAGTTGTTGAGTTTTCTGAAGCCCCCATGTCTGAGACAAAAAGATTGTCTGGCATTAGAATGCGCTTCCCACCTGTCGTTTATCACCTTTATCTAGTGTATCGTGCATTGGCCCTGTTGGTGCGACAAAATCAGAACTCAATAATTACAAACCTTGCTAGTCGAACTTTTCTTCCTTTCTTGCATATTCTTACAACGGTTCGCTTACCGCTAGAATAAATCAAATCATTGAAGAGATAGTGAGCATAATTAGCGACATTTGATCATTGGAGCAGCTAAACGCATAATAATGCGATAATAATAATGAGCGCCTGATGGATGTATCAGAAAACCACAGGCTTAACGAGCTGACTGTATGCTGAACTCTTTGCGCACCTTCAAGCTGCGCCTGTCTAAAATTTGGCTGATAGCGATGCTAATGGTCATTACACAAAGCGCTTTTGCGGATTGGCTTGATGACTATGCTAGTTACGTTCAAAAGGAAGCCTCAAAATACAACGTGCCTGGTTATGCGTTTGTGTTTTATGAACAGGGCAAAGCGCCAAGGGTTTACGTATATGGAAGTACCCGCAAACGCGGCGGAGAGAAAGTTACAGAGAACACAGTATTCAGGCTAGCTTCTGTATCAAAAACCTTTACTGCGTTGTTGTCAGCTAAACTTGTAGAAAAAAACCAGCTTAGCTGGGAAACACCGATAACCACCTTATTACCCGACATTCCTTTTAAAGGCAAAGGAATGAATGCGCTGCAACTGCAACATATCGTTGGCCAATCTAGTGGCTTTATGCCCAACGCTTACGACAACCTTATTGAAGCTGACTACTCGCTGGAGCGCGTGCTTAAATCCCTGGGCGAGCTTGAACCACTGTGTGCGCCGGGTGAATGCTATACCTATCAAAATGCACTCTTTGGTGCGCTGGAATACTACTTCAGTAACAATAATACCTCTTACTCACGACAGCTTCAGGCCAATCTGTTTGCACCACTAGGCATGAAAACAGCCAGTGTTGGAAAAGGCGGATTGTTTGCATCAGAATCATGGGCTCAACCTCATATTGCTATCGCCAGAAATAAATGGCGCGAGGGAAAGGTAGAAAGCAACTACTATCGGTTCTCTCCAGCTGCTGGCGTTAACGCTAGCATTTCAGATATGACGATTTATCTGCAAGCGCTGCTAGGCGAGTTCCCCACGGTCATATCCGATGAAATGGTGGACTATGTCACTACAGAGCGCGTGAAAACGAAGCGCGAAACCTACCGCAGAGGTTGGCGCGGCATGATTGACGATGCTCACTATGGTTTGGGTTGGCGTATTTACGACTTAAATGGATTACAGCTTAACTATCATGGGGGTTGGGTAAAAGGCTATCGTGCTGACGTGGCGTTTTTGCCTGAACACAAAGTTGGCTATGTGATGCTGATGAATGCAGAGTCGAATATGATTAATTCAACGACAGCCGAGTTTTGGAAGCGTTACTTGAAAAAAGCCGACGCAGATAAGTAATATCGGCATCGGCTTTTCGGTACTTTCATTCAGATATTAAACGCTACTGTTTTAGATAGGTATAACCTGCCAAACAGTTTTCGTAAAAATCAGTCCAGCGAACCCCTTCACGAGGGTTCAATTTTCCGTCCCACACTTGCTTGTCTATCATGCGTTTTACGTCTGATGCCATTGCGCGCGGGTTATACTGCATAACGTTAAGTACATCTTCTACCGATGAACCCTTCACCACTTCTTCAATGTAAAAGTCTTCAGGATCGTCGTCATAGCTGTAAATATGTACTTCATTTAGGCGACCAAACAAGTTGTGCATGTCGCCCATAACGTCTTGATAAGCGCCCGTTAAGAACAAACCAATGTAGTACGGCTCATCTTTCTTAAGTGGGTGCATTGGCAGTACGTCAGTAATTTCACGGCCAATAGTGAACTGATCAATTTTACCGTCGCTATCACAGGTAATATCCACTAGCGAGCAATTGACCGTTGGCTCTTCATTCATACGAATAAGAGGCACTACCGGCAGCAGCTGGTCGATGGCCCATGTATCAGCAGCTGACTGGAATACAGAGAAGTTACAAAGGTACTGAGACGACAAACTGTAATCTAGCTCTTGAAGCTCTTCTGGAACATATTCTTCGTTGCGATACCACTGCTGTAAGCGACCCATAATTTGCCAGTACAGCGTTTCTATTTTGCCCAGCTCTTCAAGTGACAACACGCGTAATTTAAATGCATCAAGCGCTTGCTCTTTATACTGCGACGCATCGTTGTAAATTTCATGCATGTTCGTTTGTTCATCAAACGTGTCTGCAAGTTCGCGCATATTCTTAAGGAAGAAGTGTTCACCCGCTTTTGCTGATGTATCCATTTGCGACGCATTCGACTTAATTTCGCCCACAATTTCCGTGATAACACAGCTGTGATGCGCAGTGATTGCACGTCCACTTTCACTAACCAGATGCGGATGCGGTACGCCTTCAAGGTCGCACATTTCCTTCATGCCATAGACAACGTCAGCAACATACTCTTGCATGCTGTAGTTACGCGACGATTCATTAGTTGAATTACTGCCGTCGTAATCGATACCAAGGCCGCCACCTACATCAACATAATCTAGCTCGAAGCCCATTTTGTGAAGGTCTGCGTAAATACGCGCGCCTTCGGTTACCGCTTCTTTAACCGCACGAATGTCTGTTAATTGGCTACCAATATGGAAATGCAGCAGCTTTAAGCAGTGCGCCATGCCTTGCTCTTCAAGGTAGCGGGCTGCGTTAATGATCTCAGTAATGGTTAAACCGAATTTCGCACGTTCACCACCAGAGCTTTCCCACTTACCACGACCTTTCACCGTCATTTTTGAGCGCACACCAATGATAGGATCGATATCCAGCTCTTTGGCTATTTTTACCAGAAGAAGAAGCTCGGTGTATTTTTCAACTACTACCACAACGCGGCGACCCAGCTTTCTTCCTAACAGCGCAAGACGCATAACTTCGTCGTCTTTATAACCATTTAGGATAGTCAGAGACTCTTCGTTGGTATTCATGGCAAGCACAGTCAGAAGCTCGGCTTTTGACCCCGCTTCTAAGCCATAGTTAAATGGCTTGCCCGCATCGACAATTTCCTCAACGACTTCGCGCATTTGGTTTACTTTTACCGGATACACACCTTGGTACTGGCCTTGGTATTCGGCTTCTTCGATGGAGCTTCTAAATGCTTTGTTCAAGCCTGCAACTTGCGAGCGCAGAATATCGTGGAAGCGCACAACAACAGGAAACTGTACGCCTTCTTTGCGGATATCTTCAATTACCGAATTAAAGTCGATTCGAATGCTAGGATCTTCAGGAACAGGGGTAATATGGACGTTGCCGTTTTCACCAATTTGAAAATAGCCGCCACCCCATTGAGACACGCCATAGACGCGCTCCGCTTCTTCGATGCTCCAATCTGACAATTTATTCACCTATTTGTAAGTGGGCTAGGCCAATACCTAGCATAGAAAGTGCGAAAATAAGCAGCGTATTATAGTCAACGTAAGACTGAACGCGATAGTTGTTGCGATATAAAATATCTATTGTCGCGACGAATTTTGTTTATCGAACGCGGGCTTTTTTAGCCTATCCAAGTTCGAACATAATCTAAAACGACGTTATCTGCTTTTTCTTCACAATGGGTTATAAACTCTGAGATGCTTTGAGTACGTTCAAGTTCAAATCCCAGTTTAATTGATGGCGCGCTAAAAAACTTCTCTGCAATGTGATCAGCATCTGTTGCTTCATCTTCCAGCCATGTCTCGCTGAGCTGACTTCGCCTATCTAACTTAATGGGCGCTTTTATTTGATTGAAGGTATCAGAATTGGGGATTTGCCAACTACGCATGTCTACAAATAAGTGAAAGGGTCTGCCTTTACGGGTTTTCAAGCAATCAGAAAGCTTAGCAAGGTACTGAATGTTCGTGGACATATCCCACTTACCGCGAAGCGTGACCAAAATACAATTTCTAAACGGCTCAATATGAAAAGGGGTCGTAGACATTTACTCGTACATCTCTATGCGACTATATGAATAGCTAACTCAACATCTATAGCATTCACATACTAGAGCTGATAAGCATCAACTACAACTATAGTTGAGTACTTTATAATTAAGTTTAATACCCAATAAAAAGGCCTGTGTTTTAAACAGGCCTTTATAGAAGATGTCTCAAAGAGATACGCTGTATTAGTCGTCTCCGAACTCGCGAATAATGCTGTTAATGGTGTCTTTAGCGTCACCCAGAACCATACGCGTGTTGTCTTTGAAAAACAGCGGGTTGTCTACACCGGCAAAACCGGCATTCGCAGAACGCTTAAGTACAAAGACCGTTTTCGCACGATGTGCTTCGATAACTGGCATTCCGTAAATAGGGCTGCCTTTCATCTCTTTGGCTGCTGGGTTAACTACATCGTTTGCACCGATAACAATAACCACGTCATAGTTTTCCATACGAGGGTTAACGTCATCCATCTCGTATAGTTGGTCATAAGGCACGTCAGCTTCTGCCAATAACACGTTCATGTGGCCCGGCATACGCCCCGCTACAGCGTGAATGGCGTAATCAACCGTACAGCCATTTTCCTCTAGCAACGACTGAAGTTCACGTACCGCATGCTGCGCTTGCGCAACCGCCATACCATAACCAGGCACCACCAGTACTGCTTGCGCTGCTTCTAATACATAAAATGCATCTTGCGCCGACAGTACTTTAATCTCGCCTTCTATTTTTTCGCCGGCCTCGACTGGCTTGGCAAAGCCAGACAACAACACATTCATCAATGAACGGTTCATGGCCTTACACATAATATTGGTAAGAATTAAGCCTGACGCGCCTACTAGTAAACCGGTAACAATTAATATTGTGTTACCTGTAGCAAGACCTGCCGCCGACGCTGCTACACCTGAGTAGCTATTTAAAAGCGCAATAACCACCGGCATATCTGCACCACCAATTGAAATGGTAGCCCACAAGCCGAAGCTTAGTGACAACGCAATAGCACAGTAAATCCAAAGTGGATTGCTTGGGTCGGTAGTAAAGAAATAACCAATCACCACCATGCCAATTAGATGCAAGATGCTTAGCTCGCGAAGCCCTGTGAAAATAACGGCTTTAGAGCTCATTTTTCCTGACAACTTACCCCAGGCTACCACCGAGCCAGAGAACGTAATGCCCCCAACTAAAATTGTGAAAAACAGGGTAATAAAAGTAAACGCACTTTCAGTTTTAAGAGTAATTAGGCTCATTCCGGCTAATGTTGCCCAACCCAGAAGCAATGACGCTGCGCCACCAAAGCCATTAAATAACGACACCATTTCTGGCATTGCCGTCATTTCAACGGTCTTGGCTTTCCACGCACCAAAGGCGCCACCAATAACAAAACCTAGCAGGATGTAATGATAGCTAATGATCTGCTGGTCAAGCAGGGTGACGACGACAGCAACCAGCATACCAATGGCAGAAATAAAGTTACCTTTTTTCGCGGTATCTGGATGGCTAAGTAACTTAAGTCCTAGTATAAATAGTGCCGCAGCTACTACGTACGCAAGGTTTATTACGGTTACGATATCACTCACTTGCGTACTCCTTATTTATCTTTTTTCTTGAACATGCCAAGCATGCGATCAGTAACGAGATAACCACCCACCACGTTGATGCTGGCCAGGGCCACCGCTGCGGTACCAAGAATGGTCGTTAGCAAATTGTTGTCGCTACCCGAGGCTACCAATGCTCCCACTAACGTAATACCCGATATCGCGTTAGAGCCTGACATTAAGGGTGTATGTAAGGTCGCTGGGACTTTTCGAATTAACTCAAAACCCAAGAAAGCAGCCAGTAGCACGATGAAAAGTAGGTAAATGATTTCCATGATTAGGCTCCTTTGTATGCGTTGTTAAGCATGTCGTTGGTGATGTTACCGTCGTGGGTAATAACACAGCCGGCCAGAATGTCGTCTTCTAAATTCAGCCCAAAGGTTTTGGTTTCATCGTCAAAGAACTCATCCACAAGGTTGTAGATGTTATTGGCGTACATGTCGGTGGCGGCTTTAGCCACATACTGGCTCCAATAACCATTACCAATTACCTTTACACCGTTAACTTCAACGGTTTCGCCAGCAACCGAACCTTCAACATTACCACCTGATGTTGCGGCCATATCTACAACCACACTGCCCGGTTTCATGAGTGCTAATGTATCTTTTGAGATAAGCACTGGTGGTTTGCGACCAAATAACTGTGCGGTCGTAATAACAATGTCAGAGTCGGCAATCGCGTCGCGTTGCGCTTCTTGCTGCTTCGCTTTTTGTTCATCGGTCAGTTCTTTTGCATAACCGTCCTTCGTTTGGCCTGTTTCCCCAATGTCGATCTTAAGGAATTTGCCACCTAGGGATTCTACTTGCTCAGCCACCACAGGGCGGGTGTCATAAGCAAGTACGTTTGCGCCTAAGCGTTTCGCGGTTGCTATGGCTTGAAGACCCGCTACGCCAGCTCCAATAATAAATACCTTTGCTGGTTTTATTGTTCCTGACGGTGTCATCATCATAGGTAATATTGATGGCAACTGATTCGCCGCCTGCATCACCATTACGTAACCCGCAAGACTCGCTTGCGAGCTCAATGCGTCCATTTTTTGTGCACGAGAAGAACGAGGGATCATCTCTACAGAAATAGCGGTTAGCCCCTTTTCTGCAATAGACTCAACAAGCGATTGCTGAAAGAAAGGGTCGAGATGGCCTACCACAATGGCCCCTTTTTTCATCAACGCTAGCTGTGCATCGGTGGGTTTGTTTACTGCCACCAGCATATCTGCTGTTGATAATGCATCATTCACATCATCGATGACAGTTACGCCTACATCTTTGTATTCTTTATCTGAATACCCTGAGTGTACGCCCGCCCCCGCTTCTAGCAGTAAGGTCGCCCCTTTTTTCACCAGACGCTGTGCACTACTAGGTGTAGCCGCACATCGCTTCTCCACATTATTTAGCGGATCTGGCGCTTTTGACTCATTTAATATTATGATTTTCACACGCTTCTCCTCACATTCCGGCTATCCGAGAATGACACCCTTTAAACAGTACTAAGCCATTTTATTCACTTATGCCTAGCATTCTCTAGCGAAATCAAAAACAGAACAGGCAATTTCTGTATTTATTTTGCTTCGAATAGCACCCCTTATTCCGCTTATTTTTCAAGCGAAACTGCGGCAAAGCTACGCTATATGGGCATACATCACTAGTATCATTTACTTACGACTCATAACTAATATTTATATAGAAATGGCATACAGGCGATAAATGAAGTAGATGAAGAAGCATTTATTCTGTGAATACATCAATAATTGTGCATTTTTTAAACACACGTAAAGGTGAAATACGCTAATCGATGTCGAAGAAATCACGCCTTTTAAATAAGACGATTCAATTAATTTAAAAAATTGTTAAATAAATTTGGGGGATTTTACAAAGCGTGTCGTCTTGATGAATTAACAGCGAAATGCTGTGAGAGAAAGCCAAGTGGGGTGCACACCATAAGGCTCATTAAAATTAACGATTAGGACACACACCATCATGTATAGGAAAACCAAGCTTGCATGCTCAGTGGCAGCAGTTTTAGCGTCAGCTATTTCTGCGAATAGTGCATTTGCCCAAGACGCGCAACCCAATAAAGACGTAGAAGTGATTGAGGTAAGTGGTATCCGCTCATCGGTTGCAAAATCGATGGATGTTAAACGCAGCTCTGCTGGCGTAGTCGACGCCATTAGCGCAGAAGACATCGGTGATTTTCCCGATACCAACTTAGCTGAATCACTACAGCGTATTACCGGCGTATCTATCGACCGTTCAGGCGGTGAAGGCCAGCTAATTACCGTACGTGGTTTTGGACCACAGTTTAACACCGTGTTGGTAAATGGCCGTCAAATGGCGTCTGAAAACGATTCGCGTGCGTTCAGTTTCGACACGATTGCTTCAGAGTTAGTAAGCAGCCTTGATGTGCATAAAACGTCAACGGCCACAATGCAGTCTGGTGGTGTAGGCTCTACCATTAATATTAATACCGCGCGCCCGTTCGCATTAAACGGTTTTAAAATGGCGGGCTCGGTAAAAGGCGTGTACGACGAAAATAGCGAAGAAACTACGCCGCAATTTTCTGGCCTTATTAGCAACACGTTCAATGACGACACCTTCGGTGTATTACTTGCCGTTTCACACCAAGAGCGTGAGACTCGCTTAAACCAGGCTCAGATGGACGGTTGGCTAGAGAACGTTGGCGTGCCAAACCCTGTTACGCAGTCAGGCGACGCTTGGACAGGCAATGTATTTTCACCGCGAAACTACGATCACAAAGTGACCTTTGAAGAGCGTACCCGAACAAACGCTAATCTTGTATTCCAATATGCACCTAACGACAAACTGGTTGTAACTGCTGACGCACTGTATTCAGATTTTGACGTAGAGTCTGAAGCAACGTCGTACGGCCACTGGTTTACCGCACCTAACATTCAGGGTGTAGGTGATGACGGCAGCCTGTTTGATGAAAACGGCAATCGCCGCAGCCCAACGGTTGATGCAAACGGTACTATTGTCGATTTATACCAAGAGGTAGGTTTGGCGACAGATATGCACGCCAAAACGTTCGACCGTTTAACTGATACCTATGCCATAGGCCTTAACTTTGATTACCAGTACTCTGATAATCTGAATTTATCGTTTGATTTAAGTCATTCAGAAGCCGAACGCGAAGCCAATAATGGTGGCGGCGATCAGCTTTCACTTATTGGTTATGCCAACCGTGTACGATTCCAGGTAGATGACAATATTTTACCTGTTGCCAGCATGTTTGCTTCGCCTAATGACAATATTTATAGCGGACAACAAGAACTAGATGGCGCGATTGTTACTGGTCCTGACGGATTCCCTATATACAACCCTGCACTGACACCTGATGGTGTGAGCAATCATCTTGATGAAGCTAACAGCCGAGCTCACGTAATGCTGCGTCGAGGCTGGGCGGTAGAAGATGAAGTGAGCCAGCTGCGCTTTGACGGCGAATACGTAACAGATGGCAGCGGCCTAACAGAAATTCGCTTTGGCGCACAGTACAGCACCGAAACCAAATCACTTACCCGTTGGGACAATGAAGGTGTAGGTATTCACTGTACTTACTGTGGTTACCCAGACTTGCCTGAGATCCCAGCAGGCAGCCAATACGTTTTTGACGCAGGCAGCGATTTTCTTTCTGACGTAAGTGGTAGCGGTCGCATGCCCACCTCTTGGCTTGCCCATGATGGCGAAGCCAACTTTGCGTTTTTAGAATCTTACTATCAGAGCGTAAATGGTGATTCGATTAGTTTTGATGCGGTGCGCCGTAACAACAGCTTTGAAGTTGAAGAAGATATTATCTCTACCTATATGGAATTCGACTTTGAAGGCGAAGTTGCAGACATGTTCTTAAGCGCAACCGCTGGTGTGCGTTATGAAATGACGGATGTGACGGTTAACGGAACGCAAGCGCCAATAACGGGCTTAACGATTCTGGATCAAACCGAAATGCTGGCTGGTTTTGGTGATGCGCAAAGTATTGCTACTGAGTCTGATTACGACGTGCTATTGCCAAACTTCAGCGTACGTTTGGAAATTACCGACGACTTAATTGCGCGCTTTGCGGCGAGTTCAACTATTACTCGCCCTACGCTTAACAGCATGTCGCCGGTAACGGTAATTACAACCACCCGCCAAGGTGGTGACTTAACATCTACCAGTGGTAACCCTGCGTTAGAGCCATTCAAATCGGATAACTTGGACTTGTCACTAGAGTATTACTATGACGAAGCAAGCTATGCATCGATTGGTTACTTCAGAAAGCTGGTATCGAACTTTATTGTTAATAGTCAAGAAGACAAAACCTTTGAGCTTGCTGACGGCAGCCTGCTAACCGACCCTTCTACAGGCACTAACGCTAGCGCGCCAGATGCGGGTGACGACGTAGCTGTGTTTACCAATACTCTGCCAAATAACGGTGAAGACGCGACGGTAGACGGCTTCGAGCTTGCGCTTCAGCACACTTTCGATAATGGCTTTGGGGTGCTTGCCAACGGAACTATCGTTGACAGTGACGCCGAACTCGATCCATTCGATATTAATCAGGTATTTGCACTAACCGGGTTAAGTGATTCTTACAACTTGGTGGCATTTTATGAAACTGACGATTATCAAATTCGTCTTGCCTATAACTGGCGTGATGAGTTTGTTCAGTCGTTAACACAAGGGCAGGGTGACGGCCCAACCATTGTTGAGTCTTATCAACAGCTCGACATTAGCGGTAGCTACAGCGTGACAGACAATGTAGAAATCTTCTTTGAAGGTATTAACCTTACAGAAGAGTTTGTACATAAACGCGGTCGCTTCTCTAATCACTTGCTGTTGGTTGAAGACAGCGGCAGACGTTGGGCCTTCGGTGTGCGCGGAAACTTTTAGTTTCGCGTAATTGGGGCCGGCATTTGTTGGTCCCACATTCGTGGCTACCATTTGGTAGCCACAGTTTTTATTCAGGAAATCAGTATGACAACAGCAACTCCCATAACGCACATTGTAGTAGTTGGTGGCGGTAGCGCAGGGTGGCTAACGGCTGGTCGTATTGCAGCGCAACATCAATGCGCTACCCGCAAAAACATTAAAGTAACCTTAATAGAAAGCCCCAATGTGCCTATTATTGGCGTGGGAGAAGGCACTTGGCCAACCATGCGCTCAACACTAATTGCATTGGGTATTAGCGAAACCACTTTCATCAAAGAATGCGACGCCACATTCAAGCAAGGAGCAAAGTTTGCTAAGTGGACCACTGGTGAAGAGCACGATTTTTACTACCACCCTCTCATGCTGCCCCAAGGGTTTTCGCAAACAAATTTAGGTCCTTACTGGCAGACTGTAGCACCAGAATTAAACGAGTCTTTTTCCCATGCAGTATGTGTTCAGGAAGCGATATGCGAAGCAGGTTGTGCACCTAAAAGCATACGCCACGCAGAGTTTGCAGGCACCGCTAACTATGCTTATCACCTAGATGCAGGAAAATTTACCGCCTTTTTAACCAAATACTGCACTGAAAAACTAGGTGTACACCATGTGCTGGCCGACGTTAACCGCGTCGAAAGCAGCAATAACGGCGATATCAAAGCCCTTCATACCGAGCAAGGGGTAACAGTAGAAGGCGACCTCTTTGTTGACTGTACCGGCTTCAAATCTATGCTGCTCGGCGAACACTACAAGGTGCCGTTTATTCCCTGTGACGATGTACTTTTTATCGACCGAGCATTAGCAGTACACGTGCCTTATGACACCCCGCAAAGTCCTATTGCATCCCACACTATCTCCACCGCACAAGACGCCGGTTGGATTTGGGATATCGGTTTGCAGTCACGCCGAGGTGTAGGCCACGTCTATTCCAGTAGGCATCAGAGTAAAGATGACGCCTATGCTCGCTTAGACACATACGTTCGCCAAACCAGCACGTTAAACGGCATAGATGGGATAAAAGTAAAAGACATTACTATTCAAAGCGGACACAGGCAGCGCTTTTGGCAAAATAACTGCGTGGCTGTTGGGCTAGCGGCGGGCTTTCTAGAGCCGTTAGAAGCCTCAGCGCTTGTACTGGTGGAGCTGTCTGCCTCAATGATCGCCGAACAGTTGCCAGCAAATCGAGCCGTAATGGATATTGTGGCGAAGCGCTTTAATGACACCTTTTCTTACCGTTGGCAGCGAATTATCGACTTCTTAAAGCTGCATTACATGTTGAGTAAGCGAGAAGACAGCGCATTTTGGCGGGACAATCGCGATAGTCATACTATTCCGGATTCATTAAAAGAATTACTCGCACTGTGGCAATACCACCCACCTAGTGACAAAGACTTTACCAGCAACAACGAGGTATTCCCCGCGGCAAGCTATCAGTATGTCCTGTACGGTATGGGGTTTACCTCAGATTTAGGCGCACATCAGCAATGGGTGAACGCCGACTTTGCTAAGCAACAGTTGATGCAGAACAGAAAAGCTCGCGGCATGGCGGTGGAGAAACTGCCTAAACATCGCGAACTTATTAATAAAATTCACCAATTCGGCCTGCAGGCCGTTTAACGTAAATCAATAAGCAGGGCCTACGTATGACTCACATGGTTGCCATTAATAATAAACAACATGCAGATTTGAAAGTAACCGACGATGCACTGTCACTCAGTGCCAATCAGCACCTTGTTCCTGTGGTGGTCTCTGAGCTAAACAAGCTAGTGGTGCATTATCCCGTGGTGATCACCAAGTTTGACGACTCAGGACAATTTGGCTTATCTGCCTTATTAGGTTTTGAAGAAAAAGAAAACCTATTTTGGCAACAAGGTGAATGGGATGCGGTTTATATTCCCGCACAGTTTGAACGCCTGCCTTTTTATGTAGGAACGGAAGCGCAAAGCGCTGACAGCAGCAACCGGGTGCTGTGCATTGATATGGATAACGCTTCAGTAAGCGAAGAAAAAGGCACACCGCTTTTTGATAACACGGGAGAGCCCAGTAACTACCTGTTAGAAAAGCAGCAGATCCTTGCTCAGCTTCTTGACGGTGAAACGCAAAATCAACGTTTTATTGCCGCGCTGCAACAGCACAACCTTATCACACCATTCACCCTAGATATTACCTTTGAAAACGAAAGCAAAACGTCTATAACAGGGTTATATACCATTGATGAAGATAAGCTAGCGGCGCTTAGTGCTGACGCGATTGCTGATTTGCATGCACAACACATGCTGCAAAGCATTTACACGCTCATAGCGTCAAACGCACAAATCTATGCCCTTATCGACAAAAAGAACAAGGCGAATAAAAACGCAGACGCATGGTTTCAAACTACGAATTGATTAAGGTTGGTGAGCAAGCCACACCGATTGTTGTTATCGATGGTTTCATACCAGACCCGCTGAGTTTGGTAGAAACAATTGCTCAACACCACCCATTTACAAAACAAGATGGCGACTTTTATCCGGGGGTGAGAAGTCACCCGCCCCAGGAGTATGTCAAACACCTACATACCTCGCTTCCGTTGTTGTTTAGCCAACTTGCTTCGCATAATGGGCTACAAGATTTTGGCGTGGAAAAGCCGCTTCAAATACCCCTAGTGCAACTTTCCATAGCCAATCAAGCGCCGAAAAGTTTATCGCCCATTCAATGTATTCCGCACATCGATACGCAAAAGGATAATGAATGGGCATTGCTGCACTATCTGTTTAGCGCGCCTTTGGGCGGTACTGCATTCTATCGACATATTGAAACGGGGTTAGAGCGGGTTAATGCAGCGCAATACGAAGGCTATTTTAAAACCTTAAAACGTCAAGCCACCAGCGTAGGGTTACCACCTAAAGCGTACATAAACGGTGATACCGCCATGTTCACCCAAATCGCCCGTATTGAGCCTATGTTTAATCGCGCCGTGTTGTATCCAGCCAACTTGCTGCACAGCGGCTGTTTACCTAACGATATTTCGGATTCTGTTGATGTGAAAGAAGGCAGGCTAACCGCAAACGCCAGTATCACGTTTAAAGGGTAAAACGCTCAGCCCTAATAATGAGGACTATGAAAACTTCAGATAGCGATTTGCGATAGCTGCCTTTGGTAGTGCTCGTTACGTTACTGCAATTTTAAGATTGACGACTAATTCATTAGTGAAAGTGTAATAGACGCGATTTCATCCGTGCCCGTTACGGTTATTGGTGAAGTCAGGCTATCAAAGGTAAATGGAATTTTCTCATAGCTTCGACCGCCGTGTTCTCTGGCCACTTCAATGTGAAGTATTAACGACGACGAGTTTGCGCTTTGTCCAAAATCATCCAATCCATCCCACTCTATGTGCAAGGGCGCGTTTTTCTTTGTAGCCCCGGCAAACCCATCGACTAGACCTTCATTTTTCCGACCCACTCTTCGCCACCATGTGCGCAGCTCGCCTAGCCATCTTTCGCTGGTGCCGCGAAGCGCCAAGCTTTTTACTAGCCGGTTCTTTTCGTCGCTTATCCACACGCTTACGTAAGGACCGCGATAATCTGCAATGTCAAATAGCGGTAAGGTGATATCAATTGAGATGGCGTGGCCATTTTTTTCAGCCTTGTTTTTACCCGACGTGCGAGCCGTATAGGTGTTACTGGTAAACACCCTGCCATTTTCATCAACTAACTTCAGCGCTAGTGATGGGTTCGCGTTAACTAACTCCATGGCTTGCTGCGCTGTTTTGGTTGCCGAAAAGTGTGCTAACAACATGGCTTCAAATGCGTTGTCCGCCACTGATATGGATTGAAACTTGGCGCTAGGCCAACCGTCACTGTGGCTTAACACGCCCTTTTCTAAAGACGCCAGCTTTGAAGTAGAAAGTACTGGGCGTTGCCACGGCCTGATGAATGCAATGGTACTTGGATTACTAACTGCGTCCGTTGCACGGCCAGTTTGGGTTACAGCCTCTTGCGCCACGCTCCCCTGCCAACTAAAACCTTGGTTCGACGCGTGGGTTTCTAGCCCTTGCGCGCTAATGTGGTAAGAGCGAATATTAAGTGATATCAGGTAGTGAGCAATACGATCTACGGCGAGAGAAGCTGTGAACTCGGATAAATCCCACTGGATAGGTGACGCAAATGCCACGC
This sequence comes from Alteromonas sp. R7, assembly GCF_055755235.1. Classification (NCBI taxonomy): domain Bacteria; kingdom Pseudomonadati; phylum Pseudomonadota; class Gammaproteobacteria; order Alteromonadales; family Alteromonadaceae; genus Alteromonas; species Alteromonas sp. R7. The sequence goes on from NZ_JBVTQX010000006.1 coordinate 65,958, forward strand.
TGTTATCGTCATTAAAATTGACATCAGCAATGCGCGCCACACGAGCAAGACGTCTCACTTCGCGACGTGAAAGGTCATGCTTACCCTGAATATATTCTTCCCAATAGTTGTACAGCTCACCGTTACGGCAGCTTATGTTACCTTCAGTGCGGTTAAACCAATCCTCGCACCGCTTAATGGCACTGTACAGCCACACCGGAAGTGTACCTTCGAAACGTCGATTAATTTCGCTAAGCGCACTCGTTGTGTTTGATTTGTCTAACGTTTGATAGGTGTCTTTAATCAGTAGATCAATATTCTTTTGCTCAATGGCGCTAAATGTCTGCTCTTCGTACAGGGTTATTTCTGTGTTAAGCGTGTGGGAGGTTGCTTCTGGTGATGGTGCAGGAAACACATACAACTCGGCCTTAACAGCATAGCTGGCGGTAAATACCGCCAGATATAAAAGGAAACGCCCAACCATTATTCGCTGACTTGTGCAGTGGTGGTGTCACTTTGCTCCTGCTGACGTGGCGCAGGCGCTGGATCAGCTAACGTTAAGTAGCCATCACCATTAGTGTCGTAGCGATGAAAGGCATTAAACCCAGACACCATGTACTCTGAAAATGTCATTTTGCCATTCTCGTCTGTATCAAGAACTTCAAAGCGAACGTAAGTTTGTTTAATTTGCCCTTCATGGGTCTTCTCGATCTGTGCATCCAGCCTGTCTTCAAACTCAAGCACGTATTCTTGCTCTGTAAGCTTGTCGTCACTGTTTTCGTCTGTACGCTGGAATTGCGCTTTGCGAACGGCGTGAAACTCTTCTTTTGTTACCTTTTCGTCACCGTTTTGGTCGTATAAGGTGACAAAGCCTTCAATATTGTGGCTGGTCGGCATGCGCAACATAGGGCGCTGTACTAGCTCAGGTTTGTCATCTTTTTCCTGTGACGCCGAGCGACGGGGCGCTGGTTCAGGGTCGCCCAGTGCAACTATACCATCATTATCACTGTCCATACGTGAGAAACTTCGCTCACCCACCGCATTGACTTCATCAATAGTAATGAACTCGTCATCGTTGCTGTCAACAGCATGGAAACGTATGTGAGTTTGTTTTACCGATGCTTTTCTGTCTTCAGCTAACCGTTTCTCTACTTTGCCTTCCCACTCATAAACGTATTCGCTTTCATCAAGCACACCGTCTTTATTGGAATCAGAAGCATTGAAGCGAGCACGTCTGGCATCAACGAACTCTTCTAATGGAAGTGACTCGTCTTTGTTTAAGTCATAGGTCAATATAATGCCGCTGGCGCTATGTGGTGCAGCTACTGCCGAAGCGCTAATACAAAGCGCAGATACAACGGCTAAACTTACTGTTTTAAACATAATTATCTCCTTGTACCCTTGTTAATTAGTAGGCTTCGAACGAAAGTGTGGTGGTGTAACTATAGGTAGGCACGTCTGCACCCTCAGGCGCATCGGTACGCAGTCTTACTTGCATCAAAAAGACATCTTGTGCTGAAGGAGTAAATGACGCTTGCCCTTTGGCATTTGTCGTTAATTTTTCTACATCAGATTCTTCGGCGAACTGATCTTTTCCTTGGTACACCGAGACTTCATGATCGGTTACAGGCTTACCGTTAAACAGAACTTTGAAATTAAAACTCTCGTTGGCAAACAAACTGTTAGGGTGATTAATTGCCACGATCTCTAAGCCGTCGTTTCTTGGCGCTAACGCCTGTTCACTTGGCCCTTTCTTCGTTACGTACGTTGTTGCAAACGTAACTGATTGAAAGTGCTCTTTTAGTATCGCACCTTCAGGTAGAGGCTTTTCATTACCTCGCATAGAGCCTCGCTCACCGTCCTTTTCATACACGCGAAAAATTGCCCCCATGCGTTTTCCGGTTGAAAACTGGTAAGTCCCTTCTTCCTCTAAAGTGTGCTCTAGAACATTGCGGGTTGAAAGATCGACAACCTTCTCCACACTCACTAGCTTGCCGCTAGGGGTAACCACTTCAAACGATGCATTCGTAATTGCCGCTTCTGGTACAAAAAATTGTTCTGCAAAAGATGCATCCAGCGTGACTTTACCGCCTCTAACCGGTTCAAACTGAAGCGGTTTTAGGTAAGCCACGTGGGCTAGAGCAGCGCCACTGAAGCAGCTTGCAATAAGCAAGGGTAAACTGATGAGCGTGTGTTTTTTCATGGTTTTTTATTTTCTAGTTGTGTAAAAGTGAAATCATACTATTGCAAATGATAATTGTTATCAATAGTATTACGATCGATTTTTGACGCACGAAGTGTCAAGAAATCGCTTTGACAGGCGCGATTTAAGAAAAATAAAAATGATATCAACCGACGCAAACAGGAGGCTTAGCGTTGATACGAAATACTAATTATTTGCACTTTTATTAAAAATTGGAAAAGAACAATGAAATTTAAACGCTCAACGGTAGCTATTTCGCTTGGCTGTGCGCTAACACTTCCTGCCCTAGCTCAACAATCAGAATTGGCAGTTACAAAGGCCAAAAGTGAAGAAACCCTGACAACGACTGTCGAAACCGTGCTGGATGCACAAACTCTGTCAAAGCGCTCAATTACAAATATTGAAGATACCGCTCGCTATATCCCAGGGGTACAAACTAATGATACGGGTAACCGTTTCGGTAACGATGGCTTCAACATTCGCGGCTTGGAAGGAGACGCTGTAGCAGTAACTGTAGATGGCGTCGGTCAAGGCGAAACGCTAAACCCAAGCTCATTTGCCGCTTATGGAATGTATGGATCGAGCCGCGGAGAAATTGAATTGGAACACGTAAAAGCCGTCAACATCACTAAAGGCCCAAGCGCTGTCGCGCAAGGACCAGGCTCCCTTGCTGGCTCAGTTACCTACGTGACCAATGAAGCGAGCGACTTTTTACCTGCCACAGGTGATGCCATAGGCGTTAAATTGAAAACCGGTTTTGATGCACGCTCTGACGAATGGCTAGTACACGGCACCGTCGCTAACAGAACGGGTAACTTCGACTCGCTATTGCAATACACAATGCGCGACAGTAGTGAAACAGAAGCCCACAGCCATGGTGAGAATATCTCTGGCTCAGCACGTGGTCAGGCTGACCCGATGGATAATCAAGTCGATGCAGTTTTACTTAAACTTGCTTATAACTTTTCTGAGCACCAGCAACTAGGCTTTGTTTACGAAAAGACAGACAGAGAAACGAACGGCGTACCTCTTTCTCGCCAAAGTGATTCTTATTTTGACTTCACCTCAGCGGATGAAAATAACCGCGAGCGAATTGGGCTTTTCTTTAACAACGAAAACTTGGGCCTAGCGTTTGCTGACAGCATAGATGTGACATTGAACTATCAAGAGCTGTTTTCATCGGGTGTAACCAGCTTTCTTTACGGCAGTGCAGACGGCGACGCTATATTGCGTACCGAGGACCGCAATTTCAGCCAGGACTCATTGAGTTTCAATGTTGATTTAGCCAAATCAATCACCGGAGAATTTAACCATGAGATTATTTATGGCTTTAGTTATCAACAGGTGGACGCAGAAGCGGTGATGTTCGACCGCAGGTTCGCTGGACAAACCGCGGACTCGCCTATATTAGACGGCTACCCTATTCGCGACCAAAGCTTTGTTCCAGAAACCGAAAAAACGTTAATTACAGCCTACCTAGCTGACACGGTTGAACTGAGCGAGCAATTAAGCGTAAACCTTGGACTTCGCTACGATTCTACGGAATATACGCCTACTGTAGACAGCACATTTTCAGATCCCACTGGATTAAGTATCACAGACAGCGAATTTAGTGCGGTGGTAGGAGAGATTGGTGCTACCTACGAATTCGTAAAAGGCCACTCTATAAATGCTCGAATTGCTCAGGGCTACCAAGCGCCTACGCTCCAAAGCTTGTATTTTGGTACAAACTCAGGCGATGAAGTCACCGATATCATAACTGGTAACACGTTTATTGACCTTGATCGTATTGCCAACAGTGAACTCGATGCTCAAGAATCGACTAACTTTGAACTCACCTATATTGGTGATTTCGAGAACGGAAATGTCAGCGTGTCGGTGTTTAGAACTGAATACACTAACATGATTCAAGACGAGACTTATTCAACGCCTTATGGCACTGAAGTAACTACCGTGCAGTGCGGTCGCTTCGGTTGTGAAACCGTAGTCAATACTGATGATGTATTCACGCAGCCACAAAATACGGGCGAACTGACTGTTGACGGTTTTGAAGTTACGGCTAATTACAATTTTACAGATAACATTGCGGGTCGTTTTGCTTATACAGCATTGGACGGTACCTACGACACCGCGTCTGCTTTTAACAATGCGGGGGACGACTTAGAAACCGTATCGCCAGATACCGCAACAGTTGGACTAGGCTACGTATCTGATGAAGGTGATTGGGGCGCAGAACTTGTCGCGATTTTGAGTAAAGGGGTAGAAGAAAGTACTCAACTTAGCTACACCTCGTTGAACAACGGCGCAGGTCCATCGCATACGCCTGCAGGCTATGCTGTTTTCGACCTGCTCGCCTACTACGACATTACTGAAAACCTGCGCTTTACCACGGCGATCTACAACCTTACAGACAAAGAGTATTACCGCTGGGAAGTACTTAATAGCGTAAGAGACGGTACTGGTGGTTTCTTTGGCGGCGTGAGCGGTAATGGGTACCAGCGCTACTCAGAGCCGGGCAGAAGTATTAGTGCCTACGTCACTTACCAGTTCTAATGTAACCAAAGTGCAGGCCATACTTAGCTCAACTTAGCCAAGTGGCCTGCTATTCACTCAAGTATTCTCCCATGAATGTTTATGAAAGTTTGTTCACGAAAATGGGTGATCGAAAGTTCCTGTTCAAACGTTTTCTCGCTATCTCTCTTTTTAGGACTTTCACTATGTTTGGACTTTTTAAAAGCAATCCAACCAAAAAAATGCGAAAGCAGTATGACGCCCTTCTTGAAAAAGCCATGCACGCGCAAAGAAACGGTGACATAAAGACTTATTCATTGCTTACCGCCCAATCAGAAAAACTGTGGAAAGAAATAGAAACACTGGAGAAGAACACACAAGGAACATAAATGCTAGGCGCTTGCACATTGCGTGTGACCGTATACTAATACGTGACGTTTACACCCAAGGCGTAGCGCGCCCCCGCGTCTTGCACAAGCAAGAGATGATTGCTGAATCGGCCGCGCTTATGAACGGTTTCGTTAGTAATATTGATACCTTCAAAAAATACAGAAACCCTCGGGCTAAATTGGTATGAAAGGCTCATATCCCACTGCTTGTAGGGGCTAACAAAAGTAGGCTCGGTGCTTTGGGTTTGGTTCAGCGATTGCAAGAACCCTTCTCGCTGGTTCCAGGCCACCCGCCATTGCAGCGCATTTTTTTCATAAAACAGCACCATGTTTTTGGCACCCGACAACCCTGTAAGTGCGAACGTTGAACGGATATTGGCGGTGTCTAATTCAGCGTTGCTGTCTACAAAGCTCGCATTGGCCTGAACTCCCCACCCTGATTCGCCAAATAAATGCTGCACTGCTATCTCGACCCCTTCAACCGTTGCAGACTCGCCGTTGCTGGGAGATATTACGGAAAATCGTGCTAACGCATCAGCATCGTCAACCGCATTTGGATCTGTGCCGGTGCTAGGGTCAGTCACGTTATTAAAGGTTTGTGTACTGCTTTCATTAACAATGAAATTATCTACCGTTTTTCTAAAGTAACCTGCCGATATATAGCTATTTTCCTGGTAGTAATGCTCAATGGCCAAATCAATGTTTTTTGCCTCAAAGGGCAATAGCTGTGCGTTTCCGATACGCGCCCGCAGGTCGCCACCTTGTCGCGTGGTGGTGTAAGTTACACCTGGTGCCATCTGTTCTAAGGTTGGGCGGGTGATACTGTGATTATAAGCCGCTCGAAATACCCAACTATCTAACCAGCTGGCTTTAACGCTCACGCTGGGTAAAAGATTGGTGTAGCTTGACGATTTATCAATATTTACCGAGGCGCCAAACTCTTGCCCCAGTTCGGTTTGGTCTAAAATAACTAACGCCGATAACTGCTCATCGACACCGCTTACCTTTACGTCAGTGTACTCAGCACGTAGCCCTGCATGCACATCGATAAACCAAGGCGCGTAGTCCTTCTCAATAGCGGTTTGAATATACCCCGCATACACTGTTTCTTTAACAGCGAAAGAGCTTCCCCGTGTTTCAGCGGCTAGACTGACATCCCCAGCGTTTTCTAAGTAACGAAATAATGTATCACCGTCGTGGCGCAGCCACTGATGAGGTATGTTCTCATGCCCGCTAATTGAGCCTAGAAAATCGTCGCCTGCGTCAAATATGGTTTGGAAGCTATCGGGAATATCTGGTGCATCAAAATAGCCGCAAAAACTGCAGTGTCTTGCGTCTGCTTCGTTGTCTCTTCTTTCGTTGGCTTTTTCGCGCTGAGTTAATGCTCCACCAACGTCAATTTTGCTAAACCAGTTTTCATCCCCAAGCACACTTACATTGATTTTTGCTTGCCCTATATCGTCATCAATACTCCACCCTCTGCGCAACATCACGTGGGAACGGCCGTTGGCTGGATCTAAGTAATGGGACACGCCAACCGGCTCCCCCAAGGCATTTACCTGACGGGGGTTGGCTTGTTCAAAGCCCGATATTGCGGGCAATATATTCGACTGACGATGATCGAATGAAGAGCGATTTAGATAACCGATAAGCGAGAGAGAATTCCCCTCTCCATTGTTGTCATCGACATTGGCCATTGAGTAAGACAGATCAGCATCAACAATTACGCTATCGCTTGCGATGTAGTTCGCTGCAAAACCGAAGCTTCTCAAGGTCGATGAACGGTTAAATGTGCGCGCGTGAAAGTCGGTGGCATGCCCGCTATTTTGTGAAAAAGCCACCGCCGTGCCGTTTTCATCCACCGTAACATCTTCAAGGTTACTCGATGTAAACCAATGTCCCATTGAGGTTGCCGAGGTTTCAACATCAAATGTTGACCCCAGATAATCAGCCGTAAGCTCAAGCTTGTTGTTAGGTCGATATTGTAAAACGAGCGCAGACCCCGTACGGGTTCTATCGTCAAAGCGTACTCTTTGATCGTAATTCCTGGGTACATATAGAGTAGAAACGTCTTCAGAAAGCTCACTTTCAGGTACGTTAGTATTTACCAACCAACCATCAATTTGCGCTTCTTCTAGTCGCGCTTGACGCTTGTGTTGAGTAAAAGAGGCTAGAATGCCAAACGAGTTATTCAAATAAGTGTTGCTGAACATAGCAGAGGTAGAAGGCGCATATTGTTGCGAGTTAGTATCGTACTGCATTTTGATGCTGCCAGCCGCCCGCATTCCCTTGAAAGAAAGAGGTTTAGCGGTGTGAACATCGATCGTAGCGCCGATGCCACCTGACTGCATAGTCGCCTGGCTTTGTTTGTGCACGGTAACACTGCTGACAATCTCAGAGGCCAGTGTATCAAAGCTGAATTCGCGCCCGAGCTTATCGGTTGCCATAGGCCTGCCGTTTAATAACACCCGATTAAATTCCGGCCCAAACCCCCTCACTGTAACAAGTTGACCTTCACCTTCTGCACGGTCGATAGATACGCCAGAGACACGCTGCAGCGCTTCTGCGAGGTTTTGATCGGGAAACTTGCCCATATCCACCGACTGAATAGTATCAATGATGACGTTCGCGTTGCGTTTAATCCCCACCGATTGAGCAACACGCGCTCGTAATCCCCTTACTTCAATGTATTCAATATCGTAACTACCTTGCTCGTCAGGTACGGTTACCAAGCTATCGTCTTGTGCGGTAATGGCGTTAAAAAGACGACCAAGCAAGTGATTGTTTTCATCACTATCGCTAGCAGGCACTATTTTTATTCGAGTGTTATCGACAATATCAGCACTCAGGCCTGTACCAGCCAAAAGCTTTTCTATTGCTACTTGTGGCGTATAGTTACCACTTACTTCATTTGCAAAAATATGCCTGACTTTGTTGAAGGGAAAGACTACGGTCAGCTCGGCTTGATTGGCAAACGCGATGATTGCCTCGTCTGCACTTTGTGCAGGAATAGCGAAATTTATTGCGGAGAGCGGCGATGTATTCTGTGTAATCACTTCTGCTTGTTGGTGGGGCAGCACTGACTGTGCAATAACAGTGTGACTTGCGCCGAACGACATCATGCACAGTGCAACCGTTAAAGCTTTAGGCTTAAAAGGCAGCATGATTATTGTGTCGAATGGTTCATTTGCCACAGGCATATTCGGTTTTACGCTATTGTTATTATTGATTATTAGAGTGTGTGATGCGTATGCGTCACCCTACACGTTATTGTTGGTGTTGTTTTAAACTAGCGTCGCATTATATACAACCCATTAACAAATTTAATTTTTGAGCGATAATGTTGAAAATACTGGGGGAAAATAGCGTGGCTGTCGTCTTAGTAAGTAACAACGATAAAAAATAACAATATGCCCATAGAAACAGCCATACATAATGCCTATATGTCGGCGCGCGGCTCGATGGCCAAAATGCTATCGCGCCTTGTGCCGCCTAAAGAAGTAGATGACATACTGCAGGATACGTATGTTCGCCTGTGTCAGGCGAAATCTACCGAGCATATTAAAGAGCCCAAGTCGTTTTTATTTAAAACCGCAAAAAACTTGGCCTACGATCACTTGAAGCGTGCAGAAACACGCATGGTCGACGACAGCGTAGAGGTTGCGGCAGCACTGGAAAGCGCAATTAGCGGTGTTGAAGATGAAACATTTCACAACAACGCCACCCAGCAAGAGTTTAAGTTGTTTTGTGACGCAGTGCGCGCCCTTCCCAAGCAATGCAGGCGCGCATTTGTATTGAAGAAAGTGTATGGCTACTCTCTTAAAGAGATTGCCCAAGAATTAGAGATAAGCGAAAAAACCGTGGAAAAGCATATTGCTGAAGGGATAAAAAGATGCACTTTGTTTATGCGACGACAAACGACGTCGCATACACGGCCGAATGCTTATCAAAGTGGTGGGCAACACAGTACGGCGGATGTAAAGAGAGACGCCCATGAATAGTTCAACAAACGAAACAAAAAACGCTAAGTCAGGCACCAATAGCAACGTTGTACAGTTTAATAGTGATGAGCGTGTGCTTGATGCCGCCAGCGAATGGCTTGTGAAACTCGACGAAGGGCTTGATGCCGAAGAAATGCAAGCGTTAAAAACATGGCTTGCAACGCCTTTGCATCGAGACACTTTCCTCGAAATGGTAGCCTTGTGGGACAAGATGTCGGTGCTTAGCGAACTGGCTGAGATCGTACCTCATACACCTGAGCCTAGCGTCAAACACAAAGCAAACAACACCGTGAATTGGAAGCGCCCGCTAGCCATTGCTGCCTCGATTTTAATGGTCGGGCTGTTAAGTTATCAGGGGCTAAATTTATTCTCGCCGTCTAACCAAACCGAACCTGTTGCACAAATGGCAAGCTACTCGTTACAAGCTTCGACCAAACCGGGCGAGCACAAGAGTATTAGCTTAGAGGACGGCAGTACACTATGGCTTAATACCAACTCTCAAGTGAACATCGCTTTTACTGAAACCTCACGGATTATTCAGCTTGTCAAAGGTGAGCTTCATATCGAAGTGGCGAAAGACAAATCACGCCCGCTCAATGTACTTGCAGCCGGTAAAGCCATACAGGCGGTTGGTACTGCTTTTAATGTGCAATATCACCGCGGCGACCTTGAACTGGTAGTTACCGAAGGCGTGGTAGAAGTCGCCAGCTATACACTTAACAAAGCGAATGGCGAAAGCATTATTGATCCAATTATTAAACCGCAGGCTCAGCCACTGACGTTAGTTCAAGGTGAAAAATCGCTTTTATCTTTGCCTAACAGCACCGTTGAGACCGTGTCAGATGAAGATATCGCGAATGATTTAAGCTGGCGTGAAGGCAAGATTGTATTTCGCGGCGAGCCATTAATTGACGTGATTGAAGAAGTAAGCCGATATACGGATAAAACGGTCGTTTTAGGTGATGCTGCGCTTGCTAACATGCAAGTAGCAGGGCTATTCAACACCAATGATGTAGACGCGCTTATTGCCGCCCTTGCCGACAATTTACAGATATCTACAGACTACTCTAGCGACACTATTGTTCTTCGCCCCCGTTAACAGTGGGTTTGGCTCATAAGTTCTTACTTAGCATTATTGAGCTACAAACTAAACACAAAGCGCGTTCTAAAGCTTAACTCGCGCTTTTACCCACTCCCCCTTACAATGACGCCTTATACCAGTCGGCATGCATTGGTATGATAGATAAATGCATCAAACAATAAGGTGTCTTTGATATGCAAATAGGCAGTGCTGTAACGGCAATTAAACATTTCACTTCCAGGCTACTATTTCTGGCCACCTGCGCGGTGCTATCTAATACAGCTTTCGCCATTGAAGCTGGCCAATATTACTATTTCATTTCTGACAAGTGCGTGGCTAAAGGCCCTCAAACGCCCGAAGAGCGAGGCGCCGTAACCCCAGATGTTATGCTATTTGAAGTGGTACCTGCGGGGATCAGCGACTACTACGTAAACATGAATACGAGCGCACTGATTCACTATACAGAGGAAGGGCAAGCGCACCTTTCTTCAATGGAAGCAAAGCAGGCCTATACTGCTGGTAAAGCACCGTCGAAAGACAGCCTTAGAAAAGATGGCAATGCCATTCAGCACGACTTCATGCTGCAGCGCGAAGCAATAGATTTAAAAACCCTGATAAACACGTTAAATGGTTTTTCCCAGCTGCAGTCTGATAAAGGCTACTTTTTTAAGAAAATCGTAGGCCTTTCTAACCCCGACGCTATATTTAAAGCCATTACCCGGGTTCGCTTAAGCGATATGGGTTACGACAATCGCATGATGCTAACAAGCTACTCCAGCGACTACTTTATGCTGGATGAACAAGGTAAGGCCTCTGACACAGCATTTATTACGGTAGATCACGGCGCAGCGCTACGCAATTCACTGCACGACACCAACAGCCCGTACGCCATATTTACCAAAAATTCAGTATGCGGTGAAAAGTGGGAGCCGGGCAATTAACAAGGTAATTAGCTAGGACATACTTTAAACGCTTGTTGAATGGATCGGGCTTACTTCGGCCTTTAGCGGCTTTGGTTTTAAAAGGCTCTGGTTTTAATTACTACGATAAAGCGTTTTAATAAGGTGGTAGCCGAAACGGGTCTTCACCGGCCCGTGTACTTTTAGCACGTCTTTTTTAAATACCACATCGTCGAAGGCTTTTACCATTTGGCCTCTACGGAATTCACCAAGATCGCCGCCACGCTTGCCCGACGGACATTTAGAATGACGCTTTGCTAACGTCGCAAAATCCTTACCCTTTTTAAGCTGCTCTAAAATAGAAAGCGCTTCTTTCTCTGTTTTAACCAAAATGTGAAGTGCGGATGCCGTTGCCATGGAAAGGACCTAATTTGTATCGGGGGTTTAAGAATAATATCGTGCACGCTAAGTATACCCTAGTGAACAACCCGCCTGCCATTAGTCAATGTGATGTGTTGGGTTAAAAAAGCGATGTAAAGGCTACTCTGCTGTTTAAAAACTGCGTATCGTTAACCTTTATCAATCATTGACGAGCCTTCCCTTTTGTTACCAGAATTCGACTTGGCCCAAGCGATAGGAATGCTGAGTTTTGCGCTTGGCATTTTGTGCTTTTATCAGCGTGATGATCAGCACCTGCGAATAATGATGGTGGTGATGAATTTAAATCACGCCCTGCATTTTGCGCTACTTGGTGCCGTAACCGCATGCTTAAGTGCCTTGCTTTCAGTGGTAAGAACAGGCATTTCAATTAAAACTCGCTCCCGAAGTGTCGCCTACCTGTTTATATTGATATCGCTAGCAGCCGGGCTGTATTTGGCCGAAGCTTGGTACGATTTATTCCCTATTTTGGGCACGTGCATAGGCACTTATGCCTTATTTTGTTTGTCAGGAATACGCATGCGTTTAGCGTTTTTGTGCGGCGCTATATGTTGGCTAACCAACAATATTATTGTCGGCTCTATTGGCGGCACCCTGCTTGAAGCTACGCTACTGGCAGTTAATAGTTTCACTATTATTCGCTTGTACAGAGGGCAAAAAGCACTCGGTCAGGCCTGATTGCCCAAAGTGAATGCGTTGCTATACACACACTGCATTGGAAGCTCCCAAGCCAACCTCGCCGAGTGAGTCGAAACACGTCAATTAGAACGAGAGCGCAAACAGACTCGTTACTGACGTATGATAGTCCAGTGACATAGCGACGGATAACAGCGTTATATTCACAAGGGAGAAACCAAAAACACGTTTTGCCCAGCCTTCTACGTTGATGTCGGGTCTGTATCCGCGCAGCGCCATCAACAGCCACCAAAGGCTTGTTGCGAAAGCAACTGTCAAAAAGCCAATACCCGTATAACCGCTGAGTGGAAGCAGCATTACTACTAAAGCAAATAACGCAATATGAAGAACAATATGGCGTTTTGCTTTCGCAATACCTTGCGATACAGGCAATACCGGAATGCCAGCCGCCTTATAGTCGTTATATCTGAAGATAGCGATGGCATAAGAATGGGGCATTTGCCAAATGCTGAACATACTTAGCAAAATAGCCGCAGCCATATCAAACTGACCGCTCGCGGCGCAATAACCGACTACGGGCGGAACGGCCCCCGACAGACTGCCAACGAAGGTGCCATACACCGAATTTCGCTTCATATACAGGCTATAAACACCCACATAAATGACGTAGCCAAAAGCGGCAAAAAATACCGAGGTAAGGTTGGTGTAAGCTGCTAACAAGCCGAACCCCGAAATGCCTAGCACAGCACCATGCAACATCGCAGTAAGTAATGGCAACTCGCCTGTTACCGTAACCCGGCTAGCCGTGCGCTGCATTTTGCCGTCGATATCTCGGTCAATGCAGTTATTAATGACACAACCTGAAGCCACCACCAGCGATAAACCGATGAGCGTTGCGAGCAATAGCCAATAATCTATATCGCCACGGGACGCGAGCAAGAAACCGCCCGTTACCGAAATAGCATTGCCCATAATAATGCCGGGCTTGGTAACTGAGAGGTAACGTTTATAAGTAGAGGTCATGGGTAAAATCCAAATTTAGAACGCGCCCATTTAGACACGTATCAAGGTGTACTGAGAAGCCCCAATGTTGCCCCCAAAAAAGGTTGCACCAATAGAAGGGCGAAACATGAGGGCTTAACGTACTGACCGCGATGAATTAATCACATTGAAAAGCCTGACATGATCGTCAGGCTAGACCACGCATATACAGAGATTTACTAATACATCATCATGGCGTTTGATTCGTAGATGATCCAAACGGATAACCCAACCACCATGAAAATAATAAGCGCACTGAATAAGAATGAAAACGTATTGGCTCTGCCTTCTTCAGTAACAAAGTTAAGGTGCAAAAAGTATTTAAGGTGCACCCAAATTTGAACCAAGCCCAAAGTTACCACGCTCCAAATCGTGGTAACTTTAGATAGGTCGCCATTCATCACTAGAGTGAACGGAATAGCGGTAAGTACCACAGATAGAATGAAGCCAATAATATAAGACTTCACATCGCCATGTGCGTCATCTCTATTGTGGGTCGATGAAGCGTGACCGTCCGTATTTGAAGCTAATTTCGCATCGTGTAACGCCATTACATTGCCCCCATTAAATACACTACGGTAAATACACATATCCATACGATATCGAGGAAGTGCCAAAACAGACTTAAGCAACTAAGTCGAGTAACGGTTTGCTCACCTAAACCTCGGCGGGTTACTTCAATAAACATGATTGTCATCCAAATAAGGCCCGCTGTAACGTGCAGTCCGTGCAGTCCCACTAACGAGAAAAACGCCGTTAGAAACGCACTTTGCTGCGGCCCGTTGCCATGCTCAATAAGGTGGTGGAATTCGTACACTTCCATACCAATAAAACACGCACCCAGTGCCCATGTCACTGCCAGCCAAGCAAGGGCGCCTGACTTGTTTTGTCGGTGAGCACATATCATGGCAAAGCCAAAGGTAATGCTGCTTAAAAGCAATGCAGCTGTTTCCACAGCCACAAAGTTGAGTTCAAAAATATCTTTGCCAGACACGCCCCCTGCCGTATTCATAAACAGAACGGCATAGGTGGCAAAGAAAGAAGCAAACAACAAACAGTCGGTCATTAAATACAACCAGAAACCAAACACGGTGTTGTTTTCATGATGTTCTTCGTGTGCGTGTTCATGCGGCATTGATGCGGCGCTTGATGTTGCAATAGTACTCATGAGCGACCTCCCACTGTATTGGCACTTAAGTGCGTAGCTTCAACTCGTTCAACCTCATCTACCTGCACGTAGTAATCAACATCCGAGGTATAGCAACGCTTAATAAATACTCCTATTCCTGCCACTAAACCGACAACAGCAAGCCACCAAATATGCCAGATAAGCGCAAAGCCCATTAGGGTAAAGCTCATGCTCATGAAAACTCCGGCTGAAGTATTTTTTGGCATATGAATAGGTGTGTATTTTTCAGGGCGTTGATACGACTCGCCGCGCTCCTTCATATCCGTCCATGCATCAATGTCTTTGATGTGAGGAATCTTGGCAAAATTGTAAAATTGAGGCGGTGACGCCGTTGACCACTCTAGCGTGTGACCATTCCACGGATCGCCCGTTGTATCGTTAAGCTTCTCTTTGTTTTTGAAGCTTACAAACAGCTGAAGTAGCTGGAAGAAAATACCAATTGCTATAACAAACGCACCAAATGCAGCAATGTATAACCAGATATTCCAGTCAGGATTGTCGGTGTGATTTAAGCGGCGTGTCATACCCAAAAAGCCAAGCACATATAGGGGCATGAACGCCAAAAGGAAACCAATTTGCCAGCACCAAAAGGCTGCTTTTCCGGTTTTTTCGTCAAGCTTAAAGCCCATGGCTTTCGGGAACCAAAAAGCAAAGCCAGCCAGATAGCCAAATACCGCACCACCAATAATGGTGTTGTGAAAGTGCGCAATGAGAAACAAGCTATTATGAAGTACGTAGTCAGCACCTGGAATAGCAAGTAACACCCCTGTCATGCCGCCAATGGTGAAGGTCACCATAAAGCCTAACGTCCACAGTACAGGCACACTCAATATTAAGCGACCGCGATACATGGTGAATAGCCAGTTAAACAGTTTCACGCCCGTGGGTACGGCAATAACCATGGTCATAATGCCGAAGAAGGCATTCACATTGGCGCTCGACCCCATGGTAAAGAAGTGGTGCAGCCAAACAATAAAACCAAGAATGGCAATGGCACCCGACGCATACACCATCGACTTGTAGCCAAACAGGCGCTTAGCGGTAAACGTAGATATAACTTCTGAAAAAATACCGAATGCAGGCAGTACCAGAATATAAACCTCAGGGTGTCCCCACGCCCAGAACAGGTTGATATACATCATAGAGTTACCACCAGCTTCATTCGTGAAGAAGTGGAAATCCATATAACGGTCTAGCGTCAGCATGGCTAACACAGCCGTCAGAATTGGGAACGAAGCAGCAATCAGAATGTTTGCCCACGTACAGGTCCATGTGAAAATAGGCATTTGCATTAACTTCATGCCGGGCGCACGCATTTTAAACACGGTAACTAAGAAGTTTACGGCGGTTAGCAGCGTACCGAGCCCGGATATCTGCAGGGCCCATATGTAATAGTCGACGCCAACCCCGGGACTTAACTCCAACCCGGCTAGCGGCGGATAAGCAACCCACCCTGTTTTTGCGAATTCACCTAACCCCAAAGACACATTTACTAGAATTGCGCCACCTGCGGTCAGCCAAAAACTTAAGTTATTTAAAAATGGAAACGCCACATCGCGAGCACCAATTTGTAGTGGCAAAATGATATTCATCAGCCCAATCATAAACGGCATCGCCATGAAGATAATCATGATAACGCCATGGGCTGTGAAGATTTGGTCGTAGTGCTCTGGCGGTAGATACCCGGGCGCACCATTGGTTGCCATTGCAAGCTGAGTACGCATCATAATAGCGTCGGCGAAGCCACGCAGCAGCATGATCATAGCCAACACAATGTACATAATACCAAGACGTTTGTGGTCGACAGACGTTATCCAATCAAACCATAGGGTTCCCCACTGTTTGTGCTTGGTGATAAGCATGGCTATGACCACACCCACGACTGCCACAACAGCAAGTGTCACCATAATAATCGGCTCGTGATAGGGCACGGCCTCAATAGATAATTTACCTAATAAAGACATGGTTATTGTGCATCCTCTTGGTGATGGCTGTGTTGCATTTCAGGCATGGCGTGATGTTCGCCCATGGCGGCATTTTCCGGCTTGTTGTAGAAATCCATAGAGCCGTGATCTTTCATGTATTTCATAACAATGTTATGAAATAAACCGTCATCGACTTTGCTGAAATAGGTCACCGGATTGTTTTCGCTTGGCTCAGCAAGCTGCTCGTAGGCACCTGACGTTAACGATGTTTGCGACTGCTTAACGCTGGCAACCCACGCCTCGAAGTCATCCTCGGTAGGTGTGGCAATAGCGTTAAACTTCATGCCAGTGAATCCCGCACCGCTGTAATTTGAAGAAATGCCTTTGTACATACCTGGCTCGTCGGCAATAAGATGAAGCTTGGTTTCCATTCCCGCCATGGAATAAATCTGGCTTCCTAGCTGAGGAATAAAAAACGAATTCATGGTGCTTTCAGAAGTAATCTTAAACGCAACGGGTTTATTGGCTGGAAACACCAATTCATTGACCGTTGCGATACCTTGTTCAGGGTAAATAAACAGCCACTTCCAGTTGAGCGAGACTACTTCGACAGTAAGGTGCTCTCCTTGACCTTCTAGCGGTGCATAAGGGTCGAGTGCGTGAGTAGAGCGCCAGGTGATCACACTCAACGACACGACAATGAGAATTGGAATGGACCACACCACCGCTTCTATTTTGGTCGAATGTGCCCATTTAGGGGTATAAATTTCGAAATCGCGACTAGCGCGATACTTCCACGCAAAGTAAAGCGTAAGAAAAATAACGGGAACAACAACAATCAGCATGAGGATGGTGCAAAGAATAATCAGATTCTTTTCATCCATACCCACTTGCCCTTTAGGGTCAAGCACGCCACCGCTGCAACCGGCCAACGTCAGCCCTGCACCAGCAACAATTAAAGTAAAAAGGTTACGAATAGACAAAACAAGTTCCTATAACCCACAAGTTAAACGGCGATGACTGGGCCGCTTAATAGAGAATGGCAGCGTTACAGCATCGAAAAACACACCGGTAAAGCTTTGTCACACATACTGCGCAACGCTTTCGGCGTTAGATAATCAAATCGGAGACGTTTAACTAAAAAGTGGGGGCGCTCTACTGCCAACCGTCTGAACAAAAGGCTGGGGGTATGTAGGGCAAAGGTAAGGAATAGGTCGGCGCTGTTTTGTTATTTGCGCCTTTGCTATAGCCGTGGCTTTTACCAAGAGACCAACTAACACTAATGCAATAGTGGGAACAATAAATTGCGACAGCGTGTGATTGGCCAGTGCAATGAAAAAAGGCTCTACAACCAAACTTTCATTAAACGCACTGACAAATTCTGCCGAGTCAGCCAAGGTACCACTGATAACTAGCGCAATGTTCAGCAGTAACACCAGATTAGCCAACCACAGCATAGCGCCTACACCACTGGTGTAGTTTATTGCGGGTCTAATCGAAGAATTCAGTTCGTCTAAAAAAACGAAAGAACGTGGTGCCATATAGAATGTAATGCCTTACAAGAACAATGCTCTAAGTTTAACGCTGCTTCAAATGAGAATGAGAAAGCAGGCGTGGCAGAGTAATCTCAAATAAGGACAAGTACAAGCCACCTATTGACAGGCTAAAAAGACCTAGTAATTAAAGCACCAGACACAAATGACTATTTTATTAACATTCAAAAGGTAAGACTCTGCTTCCACAGATTTATCGTCGCCCTTAGCGTATATGTCAGGCATTCATTCACTTTTTCGCTCGCTGAGCCTTCAACTTGCACCTCGACAGCACCTACACATGTTAATTTTTTGTTTTAAATATACAAAATTAAACCGCTTACCGGACGCGGTTGATAAAGCGTTAACCTTCTTATGGATGCGATGAGTTGCACGACAGTTTTCTCTCTTTTTTCAATGTAATTGATTTAAAAATCATCAATAATTTAAAATGCCACCGGTAGCATTTTGTTTAATTCGTGTTAATATCGAGCAATATTATCTTGATTTCGGGACCGCAAAAAGATGGAAAGGTATGTTATTCCCAGTGTTATGCAGGCGCTGCAGCTATGTCAAGCCATCGCCGAGTCTCGCTCGGGTTTAAGTGCCTCTGAAATTGAGTCAGCGCTTAAACTTCCCCGCACATCAGTATTTAGATTACTTAGAACATTAACCAGCGAACGGGTAGTCGAAAAGCGTGGTACAAAATACTTCTATGGCACACGCATTTACGAAATTAGCGCCGCTAACTCGCGCAGCAGATACGTTCAGAGAATCACTGCACCTGCGCTTTCGAAACTTATAGCTGCAACCAACGCTAGCGCAATCATCTGCACATTAGGCGACTACTGCGCGTTTGTAATTGACGTTTTAGATGCCAGAGAAAAGCAAATAACAACAATTAGGCCAGGGACAAAACTGCCCTTATTTGAATCTGCTGCGGGTCATGTCATGTTGGCCTACCATCCCAAGTATCAAAACATGAACGACAGCACACACCCCGCAAACTTTGATGAACAACAAGCCGCGAAATTACGAGCAACAACTTGTACCAGAGGCTATGCCGTCAGCCACTTCGCACCGCGCAACGTAACGCTTGTTGCCGTGCCAGTCTTCATGCGAGATGGAGAGCTTGTATCAATTTTAGCAATAGAGTTAGAAGGTATGATCCACGACGTTAAGGTACTCCAAGCATGGAGCGCTAAACTCAAAGACATCGCCCGCCTTCCAACCACCGGTGCCCACCCTTACGAGCAGGACATGCAGTAATGAAACATATTCCAATTCAACTGATTGTCGCTTTCGTCGCGTTTCTCGCCTTGTCTAATTGTCACGCACAATCATTGGCGTTTGAAGGCGCGCTGGGATTCGGAAAATACACGCAAGGTGGAAACCAAGGAAAAGTGTTAGTTGTTAGCTCTTTGTCTGATAATGCCAAAAGCCCACAAGAGGGAACATTGCGATGGGCTATTGCGCAAGACTATCCCAGACTGATTGTCTTTAATGTGTCTGGCGTGATCGTGCTAGAAAAGGAGTTAGAAATAAAACATGGCAACGTCACCATTGCAGGACAGACATCTCCCCACGGAATTGTAATTTCTGGCGCATCAACAAGCGTTGAAGCTAACCAGGTTATTATTCGTCACATGCGTTTTAGGCCGGGGAAAGACAGTGAAGAAGGCGATGCAGTAACCGTTAGAAATACCACTGATGTCATTATCGATCATTGTTCGCTAAGTTGGTCAAAAGACGAAGTAGGCTCTTTCTACAATAACCAACGCTTTACACTGCAATACAGCATACTATCAGAGAGTTTAAACAACGCGGGCCATCACAAAGGTAGCCATGGCTATGGCGGCATTTGGGGTGGCAGTAATGCTAGCTTTTTGCGCAATATATTGGCCAATCATACCAGTAGAAACCCGCGCATTAACGGATGGCGACTGAACCCGCCTTACCCACAGCAGCAAGAATTCGTTGATATCAAAAATAACGTTATTGCCAACTGGCAAAAAAACTCAGCTTATGGCGGCGAAAACGGCACCGCAAATCTGGTTGGGAATATTTATGCCCCAGGCCCCGCTACGAAAAAGTTATGGTTTTTCCAATTATGGGACGATAAGGAAACACTCACTCGACTGTATGTTGCTGAAAACGTGATGAAGGGCTACAGCGACATGTCTGAGGACAACAGTAAAGGCATAGATGTTAAGAGCGCCAAAACCGGTTCAAAGAAAGAAAAAGACGTAATCACTCGTTCTCTTTCAACGTCGCCTTTTCATCAGAATGAAATAGATAAATTAGGCGATGCGCAACTTACTGCGCAGCAAACATGGACAAGCTTGATTGAAAACCAAGACGTAGGTGCTAATCTCACCCGCACAGGTAAAGATCTAGACCCTGTAGACTCGCGCATACTTAAGCAAATACAAAGCAATCAGTACACAAGCAAAAATGGGATAATTGATAGTGAATTAGATGTGGTTGACTGGTCAATTTACAGCAGCTACTTTACTGCCAACCCCGCGCCCTCTCTTACTTTTCATGAAGAAAACTCATGGCGGGTACTCGCAGGAATCCCAACACTGTGATCACAAAATATTCATATATTAATAATTTGTGAAATAAACGTTAAATATTAGTGCATTCCTATCTGACAAGATCAATACTGCCACCGGTGGCATAGCAAAATACAAATACTACAGCTATGTCGATTTTGGAATTTAGGAGTTCAAAACATGAAAGTGTTTCAATGGACAGCCCTCGCTCTAGCCGTGTCCACGGCGTTTTCCAGCATGGCGCAAACTGCACCCGCTCAGGAAAATACCGAGCAAACTGAAACAAATGAGACCCCTAGCGAAATTGAAGTAGTTGAAGTAAAGGGTGTTAAACAGGCAGACCTTAAAGCGCGTGACTTAGAACGCATGAAAAGCGGCTTTAGCTCTGTTATTTCTACCGATGATTTAGGCAATTTTGTTGATCAGAACGTGGCGGAGTCCCTTCGACGACTGCCGGGTGTTACGCTACAGCGCTCTGAAGGCGAAGGTAAGTTTGTCACCGTACGGGGCTTAGGACCCGGCTTCGTATCCATAAATATGAACGGCGCACAAATGTCTGGTGCAGGCGAAGAACGGAAAGTGGGATTAGACGCACTTCCTGCTGACCTTCTCGGTACCATTGAAGTGCTGAAAACACTCACCCCAGACCAAAACCTAAATTCCATTGGCGGTACAGTCAACGTTAAAGCAATTTCAGCTTTCGATCGCGGCAAAAACACATTAAAAATGCGTGTTCAAGACGCATATTCAGAAGCGCGCGAAAAGCACTCTCCGAAATTTAGCTTAGACGGCACCCAGTTTTTCCTCGACAACACCTTTGGTATTGGTTTTGCCATCTCTCACGAAGACCGCAAAACCCAGATAGACGAAACGCGCCACCACAGCACCAACGAAATGAAGTTTTACACCGCCGACTTGGGTAAAACAGAAGAAGAAATTGCCCAGGGTGACGAAATTCTTGCGCCTTCTCAGTTAGAAGTTCGTCGCGAAATTGCAGGAAGAACTCGTCAAGCTGCAGCACTAAACCTCGAATACAAGCCCTCTGCAGACGCTTACTATTATGCCAAAGGCACGTTCACTAAGTTTGAAGATGATGATCGCGCACAGCGAGAATTTTACGATTTTCAAGATGCAGGCTCTGTCGGAAACGATGAAATTGTATACGTAAACGGCGCTACGAAAGAGTTTATTCTTAGCGATATAGACGTATTCCACCAGCATTTCCTACAAGAAAGTAAGAACAAAACCATCACGTTCAGCTTAGGGGGAGAAAACCGTATTGCTGAACGCTTCGTGTTTGACTACGAATACGCTCAATCTCGCTCTGAAGAAGACTCCACTGGTGACCGCCGCGTTCAATTCCGTGAACGAGACCTGATTGTTTATGGTCAAGGCGGTCGCGACAACATTAACGCCCGCATTTTAAGCCCACAGGAAGCTGCTGAAATCGCAGGTCTAACCTACGACCCGGAAAACAGTATTTTTGGAACGTCGGGTAGTGGCGATGGTTCTGACCTTTCAAATTATCAATTCGATAACCTGTTTTTAGAAGGCGGAACGCGAATTGATGAAATTAAGACAGTGAACCTTAACTTGCGAACCGACATTTTTAATGACTGGTTAAACACCATTAAATTTGGTGTGCAGGTGAGCGAGCGCGATCACGTGCGTGACAAGGATCGGTGGAGTTTCGACCCTTCTGCCGGCGACTGTAGCGACGATGCATGTATTGTCGCAGTGAATTCTACCCTTGCCGACTATGACACCCAAATACCTTCAAATAGCGCATTCCAGCTGCCGTTTGAAAGCCGCGCAGTTGTCGACCAAATTGTTGATGCCACTCGTCAAACGGTTGAGCCTGCCACAAATGGCGAAGTGTCAATCGAAAGCACTAAGGGCGACTACAGCATTACCGAAGATACGCAGGCTGTATACGCAATGGCAGAGTTGCCATTAGGCGCAGATGCCACACTAACAACCGGCGTTCGCTGGACACAAACCGAGTTCTCTTCTACCGGCTTTTTGTCTTTAGAAAACGATGACTTTGAGTTTAATGGCGCAGGCGCTGGTGCATTGGATATTGCTATCCCTCTTCCAGAAGCGTCTATTAAATACAGTGAGTTTTTCCCTAGTGCACACATTAAATGGGAACCGAGTGAAAACTTCTTAGTGCGTGCCGCAGCATGGACGAGTTTTACTCGCCCGTCGTTTAAACAAGCCCGTGCATTTGCTGTGTTTGACAGCGATATTGAGCTTTGTCCTCCGGGTTCTGACGATTGTGATGACAGTCAAGGTGGCGCATCGCTTCAACAGTTAAGCCAGTATGTGTTGGGTTCTGATAATGCACTAGATGTGGGTAACCCTAACCTCGTTGCAATGACATCTATTAACTACGATGCGTCAATTGGCTGGTATCCAAGCGAAAACCTCTTTATGGAAGCGGCAGTTTTCTATAAAGACATCGACAACTTTATCGTAGATGTAAACGGAATTGGCATGGCGCTTAATGACCTGCCGCTAACGCTTCCGGTAAACCAGGTGACTGAGTTTGTTATTCCGCAAGATTTATATCTTAACGAGATAAACATTACCGTTAACGGCAACAAAGCCTCGGTTATCGGATTAGAGCTTAGCTACAACCAGTACTTTGAAAATGGTCTATTCATTCAAAGTAATGCCACCATCCTCGATAGTGAAGCCACGCTGGATAGCAGTATTCGTCAAGGCAAAGTGGCACTGCCCGACCAAGCTGATACCACCTTTAATCTTGTATTTGGTTGGGAGAGCGAAACGTTCTCAGCTCGCTTAATTGGTAACGTGCGTTCTGAAGTTCTTGAACAAATTGGCTCTTGCCCAATTACTGCCGATCTTAACGACCCGAAAGGCTGCAAGATTTGGGGCGACCAATATCAAGATTCGGTTAAAAGCTTAGACTTTAAACTTCAGTACGACATTACCGAGTACGCACAATTGTACTTTGACGCCATCAACCTTACCGAGGAGTCTGACCTTCGCTACTTCCAAGGTAACGCGTTAAGCGGCGGCAACATTCTGTACCAAAAAGAAGAATACGGCCGCAGCTACCAGCTGGGTGTAAACATTAAGTTCTACTAATTGTCTGCGCCGGGGAAACCCGGCCTTTTCCACATAATAAAGCTGGAGCGGACATGTAGTGCGGTAGTACGCCCAGTAAAATATGGAGATTGAGTACCATGAAACTCACGAAAATTGCTGCCCTTATGGGCGGCGTTATTCTCGTTGCCGCCTGTGGCGAGAAAAGCTCTACCAATGTAACCCTCCCCCCCGACCCAGCACTGACTGGCGTATTTGTTGATAGCCCCGTTGAAGGAATCAATTATTCCTCTGCTTCTGTGGAAAACGGCACTACCAATGCGCAGGGTGAGTACTCTTACTTCAGAGGCGAGCAGCTCGCTTTCAGCATTGGCCAGCTGACGTTTCCAGAAACACCGGCATCAAGCGTTATTTCTCCTCTTGACCTGTTCGCAACTGACAACCCTTTTAACCAGTCGGTCGTAAACACGCTTCGACTTTTACAATCCCTCGATACCGATGGCGACCCAAGTAACGGTATATCGCTAAGCGCCAGTGCTGGCGATGTGGCGGTAGCTACGCTAGACGAAGGGCAAACCATTGAAGACTTCTTTAATCAATCTGATGCAGATTTTGCAGCCGATGTAGAGGTGTGGCTGGGTTCCGCTGGCGGAGCCAGTGCTACGCTTGTGGATAAAGCACAGGCTATCAGCCATTTCGTAAATTACCTTGAAGCCGAATTAGGTACGCTCTTCCCTAACACCTTTGATGTAACCCGCTTCACAGGCGACATTTACGCACCAACACTGGAAGGCAGAAGTGTATCTCAAGCCACTTACACCTTTACGCCAGACGACGAAGCGAACTTGTCAGGTACTTTTGTAAGAGTGCACGGTGAGGAAAGCACAACAGGTAGCTATGAATTCTCTTTTGGACGAAAAGTCATAGCCCTTAGTTACAGTGAGCAAACTGAGTATCTTATTTCCCGTGCTTTCAACACGGTTAATGAGGTATACAGCCTGTGCGTGATATCTCCAGATAACGCTCAGTCTATGCCGTTAGTGCTGCATGTTGAAAGCTGTCTTGCCAACGAAGACCCGCAAAACTACCTGTTTGCTTTTACCCAGGAACAAGCATATGTTGAACTGGCAAAGCTAGAGGAAGCAGCGAATTCTATCCAGGCGGCGCTTGAAGAAAACTTCGATACCGACACCGATACGTTTTTCTCATCGTCGTACAAGCGCTTAAGTGAAGAGCCAGATGCTGGCGCGCTTTATTATGTAACAGGTGGCAGCCCACTAGTCGACGCCACCACAGGTCAACTTACCCTTGAAGGCGATCGATTCAGTATAGGTAATGCTGCAGCCAACCCAGGTGCCAATACGTCAGCATCAGACACGGTAGGCATGGGTATTTATAACCTTAGCGAAGGTTTTACCATTAGCTTCGACGTTATTTCTCACAATGGCGGCGGTACGTTCAGCCTTTATGTAGATAACAACACCACAGGTCAAGATAACTCTGTACACGGTGCTGCTTCTAAGTTCGTGAGCATAGGTTTAGCAGACGGTACGATGGTACCCGGCACACGCTTTACCTATACCTATGAACCGGGTGACGATATTGGTGGCGGCGATCCTAGCGCACCTGACGCGAAAATTCTCGATAGCTCGGTAACTAATAGTTTCTTCCAATTGCGCACAGATTCGAGTGCCACTATCACTATCGATAACTTAAAAATTGAAACGATAGCTGACGCAGTTGACCCAGTGCCTCCGGTTGAGCCTGAGCCTACCGAACCTGAAGAGCCCGAAGTTATTCCAAGTGTACCGCTGCCGCTTTCCTATACCTTTGCAGGCGAAAGCGAGGATATTTTCTCGACAAACTTTGCCGCGATTGAAAATGCAGCGGGTGAGCAAGTCGCCATGTTTACCATTACCGGTGGCTCGGTAACGCAAATTGACACTGGTATTCAGCTTGACGGCGGACGCTTTACCCTTGGTAATACTGAACCTGATACCCAAAGCTCGTCTGACGATACATCATCAACCGGTGCACTGGATTTGAGCCGTCCTTACAATGTTATCTTTGATGTCATTTCTGCTGAAGATTCCGAAGGCGACAACAAATTCCAGATTTACGTGGATAACAATACTTCTGGCAGCGCCAACTCACACCTAGGTTCAGATTCTCGTTTCTTTAATGAGCCTGTGCTCGATTTAGTACCGGGAACCACCATGACAGTAGAAGGACAGATAGCAACGCCTAACTCGTACCTTCAATTTAGAACGGAAAGTGGCTCTATTGTGGTCATCGACAATATTCGCATTGAATATATTGATGAAAACACCCTGTTAGAGGAGACGTTTGAAACAGACGCTGACACCTTCTTCAGCCCTGAATACAAGTCGACCGATGGTGGTGCGACACCGTTTTATAGCGTAACGGGCGGCGGCTCAGGTTTAGTGATTTCCGAAGGCCAACTAGCCATCGACAGTGCACGCTTTACCATGGGCAACAGTACCCCTGATACAGACACAACCGCTGATGACACTGTAACCACAGGTATATTAGATTTAAGCCGTGAATATACCATTAGTATGGATATCATTGCCGTTGAAGACAGTGAAGGCGACAACAACTTCCAGATATATGTAGATAACAACACCAGCAGTAGCAGCAAATCGATACATGGTGGCGACTCTAAATTCTACAGCGAGCTGGTTAATAACCTTGTGCCAGGACAACGCCTAACTATCGATGGATTTATTGGTACACCCACCTCGTTCCTGCAGCTTCGTACTGAAAGTGGCGGCAAAGTGGTTATCGATAACTTTGTTATATCGTATGTGGGTGAAGCGCCAGATGACAGCAAGTTTAGCTGTGAAAATGAACCACAGCTTTACTTCTGTGACGACTTTGCATCGGGCTCTTTAGATAACTTCACGCTTATTTCAGACGACGCAGGCTCAAACGGCCCACAAGGCACGTTTGATGTTGTAGAAGATGACGGCAACAAAGTGATGCGCTACACCGCTGGCGGTGAAGGTGGCGAAATTTTCTTGGTTAAAGAGTCGGCGCTAAGCAACCTTCCAGAAAATGGAAATTACTTTGTTGAAGCGCGCATTCGTCCAAGACAAAACAGCACCACGCGAAACAAACAGATCTTCCTTCTAGGTCGTTATGATAGCGCTGGAAACTGGTACGGCGGAGGTTTGAATGTACAAAACTCATCGAGCAGTACACAAGTGGAAGTAGCGGTAAGTACCGAAGGCAGTATTTCTCGACCTGTCCAAGCTAAGTCACCTATTGTACTGGGTGAAAAAGACGGTACAGACGGCTCGTGGTATCGCGTACGTTTTGAAATGGAAAACGAGAAACTCACCGTTTATTTAGACGGCGAGAACATGGGTACAGCAGAAGATACGACCTATAGCGCAGCGGGACTGATTGGCCTCTTCACTAATAACCGTTCGTTCGAGCTGGACGATTTAAAAGTAGGTGACCCCGCTGTTAAACCAGTTCAACTTACTCTGGATTTCAAAGAAACAGAGTGGGAGACCACCACCAGTAGCGATCCGTTATTCGTTTACGTTACCGCAGTACAAAACGACGGTATAACTGAAGACACGTTTACCGTAACCAGCAGTGATGCGAGTGTGGTCAGCGTAGAGCAGCAAGGTCCACAAGTTACCATTACCCCTCGCGCTGCCGGTAGCGCAATGGTAACTTTTACTTCTGGCTCTGACCCTACGTTAAGCAAACACATTGCCGTTAATGTTGGCGAAGGCTTTACCATGCCTACCGCCACCTATGGCGACTTATTCCCCGATACCACACCGTATTCGGGCAATAACAATGCGTATCCCGATACCCTACTCTCGTTAACCTTCGACAGCGAACCCACCTTAGGAAGTAGCGGTGAAGTGCGCATTTACAATGCGACAGACGACACCCTGGTAGACGTTATCAATATTGCAGCTGATGAAGACTTTATTGGCTTTGAAGGCCAAGACAGACAGCGCAAAGTGGCTTACCGCCCAGCATCAGTTGTAGGCAACACATTGGTGATTAAACCTCATACAAACGCCCTTCAATATGGTCAGTCGTATTACGTAGCCATTAGCGATGGTGCGGTAACCGGCGCAACGCTAAATGGTGAAAGCTTTAGTGGTATTGGCAAGAGTGCGAACTGGCGCTTTGCAACAAGAGCTGCCGCACCTTCTGGCGCGAATGTTACCGTAGATGATGACGGCGAAGCGGATTTCCGCACGGTGCAAGGTGCGCTTAATTACGTGATGCAAAACGTAAGCAGCGATACGCCATCTCGCATTACGATTCGTGACGGCGAGTATCAGGAAATGCTGTTCCTTCGCGGTAACAACAATGTCACGCTTCAAGGCGAGAGCCGAGACAATACCGTGGTGTACTACGATAACTTTGAAAGCTTTAACAGCGGTAGCGGCAAGAGCGAAGCACCTGCGGCGGGCACGCCATCAGGCGGAAGAAGCGTATTTTTAGTGGAAGGCGTAGATAACCTGACGCTAACGAGCTTCACTTTGAAAAACTCACACATCAGAAGCAACGACTACTCTAACCAAGCTGAGACGATTTACTTTAACAGTGATTCAGGTCGTCTAACTGCCGTTGATATGAACTTTGTGAGTGAACAAGATACGCTGCTGTTAAAAGGCTTCAGTTGGTTCTACAACTCATTGATTGCCGGCAACGTTGATTTCATTTGGGGTTACGTAAATACCGCACTGTTTGAAAACAGCGAAATTCGCACCATTGGCGACTCTAAAAATGGCAACCCTGACGAAGACACAGCGGGCGGCTACATTCTACAAGCTCGCGTACCTGATATTTCTTATAAAGGGTTTATCTTCTTAAACAGCAGCTTCACCAATGGCCCAGGCCCTATTGGTAACGGTGTACTCGACGACTCTACGTATATTGCAAGAAGTGGCGGCAGCGCGAGCTACTTCGACAATATTACGCTTATTAATAACCGTTTCGACACCCACATTGCCACTATCGGCTGGGCGGGCGAAGGAGTACGCGACCAACCTGCACCAAACCCTAGCCCTGCAACCGCAGCAGCTGGATGGCGTGAATACGGCAGCATGGATATGCAGGGTAACCCGCTTGATCTTTCAAGCCGTCAGTTTGCCCACATTCTTACCGACAGCGAAGTGACTGAACTTACCAGCAGAACGGCAATATTCTCTCATTTTAATAACGGCGAAGGCTGGGTGCCAAGCGAGCCTAACTTACCGAATGTAGCACCTGCTCCAACGCTTGATGCGTACGGTTTTGCGCAATACAACTATGCATTAACCGGCGGTGCTGGCGGTACAGTAGTCACCGTAGATAACGGCGCAGACCTGCAAGCGGCACTAGATAGCGCAGCGAACAGCAACACCCCAGTGACGGTTTATGTAGATGGCACCATTACCGACGCAAACAATGGCGGTACGGGCTCACCGATTGAAATAAAAGACATGAACGATGTGTCAATTATCGGGGTTGCAGGCAGGGGCGAATTCGACGGCATTGGCATCTTAATTCGACGTGCAAATAACGTGATTATTCAAAACCTGAAAATCCACCACGTGCTTACTGATGGTAAAGACGCTATCTCTATTGAAGGTGATAACGACGGCTCTACCACCAGCAACATTTGGATTGACCACAATGAGCTTTATAGCACATTGTCTGTGGACAAGGATTTCTACGACGGATTAGTAGATAGTAAACGCGGCGCGAAAAACATCACTATCTCTTACAACTACCTTCATGATCATTGGAAAGCCTCGTTACACGGCCACACTGAGAATGATGTAGACAGTGATAATACCGAGCGTTTAATTACCTTCCACCACAACCGCTTTGAGAATATCGAATCACGTTTACCGTTATTCCGCTACGGTCACGGTCACTTGTATAACAACTACTACAATCAAATATCCTCTACGGCAATCAATTCAAGAATTGGTGCAGAGCTACAGGTAGAAAACAATGTGTTTGAGAACACGCAAAACCCAATTATTTCTTTCTACTCAGACGTTATTGGATATTGGAACACGTCAGGCAACCTGTTTGGCGAAGGCGTAACGTGGACAACGCCAGCTGATGGTGACGTTGTAGCAGGACCTGATGCCACGCCTACATCCAGCTACGAAGTGCCGTACGACTACGTACTAGATGATGCCGACGTGGTTAAGCAGCGAGTTATCAACTACTCGGGCGTAGGTAAGATCAACCAGAATGCCGATGACATTCCTCCGTTAAACTAACTCCTAAAAGAGTTAGCACAAACAAAAAAGGCGCTGCTCTATGAGCAGCGCCTTTCTTTTAAGCGTTAAGCTTAGGGGGATGATTACATCAAAGTGCCCTAAATACCCACGATTCCCTTAATCCCTTACTATTAGGGATGTAGAAGCTACATAGCGTGACACATTCCTTATTACTTCCAATTAATAGGGGAACAATATGAACGCACAAAATAAGCACATTAAGAAGCATCACGACACATGGGTATACTCTAGAAGAGTCCCTAGCGCGATAGCTCACTTATACAAAGGAAGTCATATAACTTTCAGTCTCCAGACGAGTAGCGTGAAGGTAGCAAGACTTAAACGTGACAAGTTTAACGGGCACCTAGCAAACCAGATGCAAGGAACTATTAGCCCAGAGCGCGAGGAGTTTAAACGTCACCTGACAGTTGCAAAAGAGTACGCGGGGGCCATCAAAGACCGTAGCTCTAATCTCACATATGATGACTTCTTCCCACGAGAGCCTATCGCTCACGCAGCTTATAGAGAAGTGGCTTATAAGGACACTAACCATGTCTATTCATATACCGCAAAGGAAGCCTTACAGAGCCTTCTAGGACGTAAAACAAAGCTATCTGATGATACTAAGCAGAAGCTACAAAGCGCGTTAGATAGGTTCCTTACTTTCGTTGGAGTCAATGACATGGCCCTAACAGAAGTCCACAAGAAGACCGTTGTGGCTTACATAGAACACCTTGGTGATGAGTACGCCCATGGGACAATTGCAGCGCACCTTTCTAGACTTAAATCCATCTGGGTCCATGCGTTTCAATTGGGAGAGATAGCGTTGAAGCAAAGTCCCTTTGAGGACCACGACCTTAGCCCTTACAAGAAAGGGGAGTCTCAGCGAAAACAGCTATTTAGTAAGGACCAACTGAACAAGGTTCTTAATGAATGCCCTGACAGTGTTAAACCATTGACCAAGTTAGCTCTATTCACAGGTGCTCGTATTAGTGAACTTTGTAGAGCTGAAGTAGAGGTCATTGAAGGTATTAGGTGTTTAGTGGTCCATAAAGGTAAAACTAAAAGTGCACCTCGTTACATTCCCTTAGCGGACCAATTAAACGACATTGAACTGCCCTTGCGTTTAGATCATAAATCAGCAGGGAGGACATTCTCCAAGTTCAAAGTCGATAAGATCACGGATGACTCAACTAGGTCGTTTCACTCTTTACGTAATCACTTCATTACCGCTGGTCAACGTGCTGATAATCTTACTGAGTTTGACGTGGCTTACGTTGCTGGACACAAGACGGGGACTACTATGAGTTTTGGTCATTATGCCCGTCACGATGTTAAACGGCTGAAGGCTACCGTTGATAAAGTAGCTAGTCAGATTGAGAAGGAATGGTACTTATAAAAAAGAAGTTTTGGGGCAAACGCCCCAATCAGCTCTTCATTGTGACTTATTTGCAAGACTTTGCGTTACTTAAAGCGAGCACAAATCACACCATGCTGTTGAAAGTCTGTTATTTCCTTAGTTTCATCACCGTCACGCCAATAAGATTTTTTACCAACATAAGACTCTTGATTTTGTGGTATGACAGTAACGATGATTACGCCTAGTCCATAATAATCATGGTAATCCATGTGAGAAAGTACATTAGTTTTCAAGCTCTCGCTTAACTCTGAATCTCGAATTCTTCCCCTCCACAAAGCCAAGTACTGTTCAACGCTCTTCCCTAGTAAAGTGGCTTCCCGTTTCACTCCAACAACGTGTTTTTTACCTACTTTTATAGGGGTCACGTTATCTAGCTGCTGTACTCTATTTGCATCTCTTTCTTCGTCAGCAATACCTATCAGCAATTTACCTACTCTATTTGGACCATTGTTAGCAAGCGCGCAAATGGAATTAATTATTTTCTTTACTGCATTTTCATCTATTGCTCTTTGACTTGAAGCGAGTGTCATAATTCCTTGCTTCAATTCATAATCAGCAAGCTCTATTTCTGAACGTCTCAATAGTTCATTGACATCAAGAGTGCTGTGTTGACCGTATACATGCTTTAGATCTTTCGTATCAACGAAAAATGGTTCTATCTGAGCTTTAATAGAACGTACGTTTTTGTCCCGTTCATCCGGAGATCCTGCATCTTTAGTAGTTTTTATTCTTTCAGAAAGATTTTCTAGCGCTGATTCCACACCAGCATAATCAGAAATTACTTTTTTGATTTTATTAAAAGGTCATGGAATGCTAAAAAAATTACCGCGAAAGTTGCAGGGAAGGGATTGGAACTCTTCTTTTTGTAAACGATTTCTTTGAGCTTTTTCTGCGACGACGATTTCTGGATTTCGTCAACGCAGAAGCTAAATTCATCAATCAATTTTTCTGCTCCATAGACTTCTAATGCAGCTTCTACCCGATTGAACTCTTCTGAACTTTCAGTGTAGATATTGTCTAGTGCTTCTTTGGAGCGACTGATCATTTTACTTCCAACTATACAAGCAATAATATCAGCTATACACTGCTCGTCTAGGCTGTCACGAAGATCAACTGACCTTAAAATACCCTCTTTTACCCAGAAAACCTCCTCAGCAGAAACACCATATCCATGTTTATTCAACGGTAAATCGACGCTTACTGAGGGCATTTTAATTAATTCCATAACTTCATCAGAAACATCACCACGCAGTTTGCAAGCAATCGTTCTGACTAAATCTGAGAACTCATTCTTTATCCCTGCTTGTCTTCTCTCCTGATCACTAAGGCGATGCCCATATGTATTAATTCTGTCGAAAACATCGTTGACTTGGGCTTCTGTAACATTTCTCATCGTCGACATAGCGACCATATAATCTAAAATAGAACTTACCTGCTTGCTATCAAGAAGCTTTTGATCAGTCATTTCTTCAGTTTTGAAAGCCCCTTCATCTCTATAGTTTTTCGCAGTTGTAAAATAATCTAGATTGAAAAATTGCTCGTCAGTCGTTTTGAAAGCTAATTCAATGAATGACATCAAAGCATGTAGTCTTTGTAGGCCATCTATTATTTCGAAGTGCCCCTTCTTATCCTCAATCTCAGCTATCAGAATTGCAGGTATTGGATATCTATTCAGAATTGAATCAATCAATTTTTGTTTTTCAATAAGTGTCCATACGAGTTTTCGTTGGTAGCGCCTGTTAACGATCAACTTACCTTCCCTGTAGAGAGAGTAAATTGACTGTATAGACATAGGTTGAGAGCTGAGTTCGATCATATTAAGTCCTTTTTTAGAAACACACATAAGCTACTCAATATGAATAGATTAATAAAGAACTTATTTAAAGATTACTTCGAGTAACATGAGATGCGAACACTAAGAAGCCTGTAACGACACTCTAAGCGCATCATTGGCTTGTATGATTTCACCGTAACGGCTATCAATGTAAGCGATTGTGGCTCCCTTCACGGTCACCTTATCAGTCGTGAAGTATGACCCTTCGCCCTTAAGGTCTAACACCTTGATAGCAGCGCGAAGGTCACCAAACATTACAGGAGTGCCGTTGGCCTCGCTAGGGTTCATCTGGTCAATGATAACGATAGGATGACCTAGCATCAGGAATGTCTCTTCACCACCATAAACAGAGCGGCCCCAGCGAATTAGTAGTGACTGACCTGTTGAGTCTGCTACCAGTTCTAGTTCTTCAAAGGTGTCAGCGTTCATGTACCACTTGGCATTACGCTTGTACTTGCTAGGGAGTGACTTCTTGACCGCTGAGAAGTGAGCTTTGATAGCCGCAGCGTTGGCCCCAAATGAGCCGCTAGAGCCTGTCTTGATGACCTTATAGAAGTCTTGGTGTCGCTCATCATCATCCTTGAAGGCCTCTGAGAAGCCGTTAGCTTTGTCTATACGCGCATCTAACACACCACGTAGACGCTGAATACCGTTGGCTCTGGACTCATCACCATATAGTAATTGCTCTACGAGTACATTGAGGAAGTCATCACTGGCTAGCCGTATGAACTCTTCTTTAATGTCTATGTGAGCGTCAGAAACAATCTCGTCAGTTATTAGTGTCTGTGCGTAGACCTTGCCAAATAGGCTCTTAACGCTTGCGTAGCGGTGACCTTCAGTCAAACTTACGTTTGAGTCTATTGACCCATGCTCACCCGTTAGGGCCGCTTTGATACGGCTTGTTACGACCAGCTCTCTATGCTCTGTAGACTCGACATCAATACGGTCAATTTCATCTAGAAGAGCGTGTGAGGGAGTGGCTCTGTCTATGATTTTTGTTGATAGCTCTTCACCATGTAGAACTTGAAGTTCAGCAAAGCTAAGAGGTTTACTGTTTTTCTGTGATTGTTGTTTTTTCATGTGGTATTTCCTTATGAATAGACACACGAAGACACACCCAATGAATCAACAAAGGGAGTCCTAGCGTGTTTGTATGTGATCGAATTAAATGAGTTGTAGCTTTAAGGCCCAGAGGGGATCTGTGAGCGGTTCTTATAGCTTAACTAAGGTGAATGTATGTGAGAGTTCTGAAGTCTTCCCTGAGGATCATACAGATCCATATAGAGCTACTTAGCTCCTGAGTGAAAGACCCTATTGATGTCTAGAGCAAACTGAGTGGCTGACTCTTCAGTCATGCCGTAGGAACTCGTCAGTAAGTTCTTGTTAGATTCAAAGCTACGACCTAGACCAATACGTCTGCCATCGTTTAACTCGATGAAAGCAATACGAGAGCGAGAAGGGAGCGTAGTGTCTACAGGGGCCTCACAGACCTCAGATTTAGTGACCTGTTTAGGTTTAAGAATGGACCTCAATGACATAGCAGATTGTTCTCCCTGTTGTACTTAGTGGCTAAACTGGTAATGAATGAAGTACGAGAGACACTCACACCATGAGTTGAATTAAAGTGTGCCCTTGCTACGTCAATGACCTCATACTCGTCACGAGTGAGCGCCACTGAGGTTCGTTGTGGTTTCTTTGAGTTGGTACTCATTGGGTTAATCCTTGTATAACGGTTATGTAAAAAAGACCCAACGCCATAGTCACTAGGACTTCGCTGGGTATCTTTGAATAGATGAAATTGAAAGCTTTCCCATTAAGGGAAACTATGGAGGCCGTGAAGGGTAGCTACACCCCAGAAGAGATATAGGCCCCCATAGCTCTTACTAGTGACCTCCATTGACGATAGACACAGGGCTACGTTGCATAGCGTGATGTGGGTTGTGTCTTTACCATTCGTTCAATAGACCACTCTAAAATTCGATTATTGTGGAAGGGAAAAGACAGCCTTGATTCTTTAGGGGGTCATTAGGCTGTTAAGTGATTCCTGTTGTGACCATGAAGTACAAAAGTTGCTTCTTTCTTCCTGTAGTCAGGGGATAAGCATTAGGGTGACCGTTCTGAGAAGTACGCTGGGGTAATGGCCTCTTGACCATCTGATAAGTTCGATAAGAGGTCTATTTGATTAGTATTCATGAAGGTGTCTAACTGTACCATTTTGCTCACTGAGCGTTTTGGTACACTTTGTTCATTTCTTGGCTGTTTCATTTCCGCATTATGCGCTTTTGGAACATTTTGTTCATTTTCTGACTGGCTATTTTTGGCATTATGCCGTTTTTTGCCACCTAAAGAAAAAGACTGTCCTGTGGCTTCCTCTTGAGTCTTAACGTCATCCATAGGGCCTCTATTATGGACATCTTTAAGTAGCCTCTAAACAGCTAGTAGCTTCAGGGCGTAAGCCTTATCTTCTTCAGACAGGTCCTCAATGAATAGCCTAATTCTCGCTTGGGCGCTAGTCTCAGAAAAAGACGGACCTGTGGCCTCTTCCTGCACCTCTACGTCATCTTCTATGTCATCCCAAGGGCATTCTGCTACGCTTGCCTCTGTTACATGGGCTAAGACTGAAGGTTGTTCTTCTGTGGTTTCGATAGAGCTATCTGTATCGATATTGCTAGAAGTGATTTCTTCATGTGACTCCTCTTGTTGTTCATTGACTAGTTTAGCAGAAAGGCTCACTGAGCTTTTTCGCTTAAGAATGCCACTTACAGTTGTTTGACCGCATCCTATCCGTTTAGCAATCTCTGCTTGAGTAAGGCCCTCATCTGATAAAGTGGTTATTCTAAAATCACGTGAACGTGTAAGCTCACCCCTAACCTCTTCTGTAGCTCTCTTGTATGTGGCTGAAGAGCATTTGACCACACTCATGATTTCCTTTTTATCTAACGTGTACTTATCTTTAAGGAATCGCATACGGTCTACTTCAAGTAGCTTTCTGATTGTCGAGTGAATGTCGCTACTCTTACGCTTAAGGCCATGGTTAGCGTTGACCCCAGCAGCAGCGACAATAGCGTCAGCCATAGTTTCAAATTCAGAGTAACGGATAGCTACATTCTCTAGGTCTACCTCTACAGGTATCTCGTTCTGCTTTGTTAACCAGTCGATAGCGTTAAGCCTGTGGAACCCATCAATAGGAACGTACTCACCAGTCTCTTGTACCAGTGCCACCCATGGTAGCTCTGTGAAGGTCCCAGTGTCAGCGTATGAATATGCTAGGTCCTTCACGTGAGTCATATCTTCACCCAGTGCGCGTAGTTGAGTTGGAGCGTCTAGGTTGATTTTAGATAAAGCAATAGTGTTCATTTTCTGTCCCTTACTATGGAATACGTTAAGAAATATCTTAGTGGTAGCCTCGCGTTTGAAGAGAGAGGCTAGAAGTCTGAGACAGTAGCTATATGACCATCTACACTCTTGAGCTGCTCTACACTGAGGGAACTCAACTGGCGTGTTATAGACTCAATGAGTTTGACCTTACGTTTCTGTATACGGTCTTGCTGAGTTTTGGCATCGTGCCGTTTATCCGCACTTTGAACCTGTTCATTGCTTGAGTGACCGTTTTTGGCACTATGCCGTTTTTGGTCACCTTGTTCATTTTTTGACTGTGTAATTTTGGCACTATGCCGTTTTTGCTCACCTAGACCATCTAGGGTTTCATCATGAGTCATTTTGCTCACTGAGCGGTTTGACTCACTGAGGTCCTGTAGGGTGTTCACTGAATGACTAGTTTTGCCATCATGGCGCTTTTGGTCATCAAGACTCTGAAGGTCATCAACGTGGGACTGAGTCATTTTGCTCACTGAGCGTTTTGACTCACTAAGAATCCTGCTAATAGTCTTTTGGGGTACACCTGTTCTTTGTTGAATCTCACGTTGAGAGATACCTTCATAGTCTAAGCGTTTGACCACAAAGTCACGAGCATCAGTAAGCTCTTTACGGATTTCCTCAGTGGCTCTCCTGTAGGTTGCAGAGGAACAATTGACCACCTTCATGATAGCTTCTCTATCTAGTGTGTATTTGGTCTTTGAGAAACCTATGCGGTCAACTTCAAGTAGTTTTTGGATAGCGTTGTGTATATCCGTACTCTTACGCTTAAGGCCATGATTAGCGTTGACCCCAGCAGCAGCTACGATAGCCTCAGGCATAGTGTCAAACTCAGAGAGTCTTACTGAGACATTATCGAGGTCTACCTGACACTCAATGTCCTCGTGTTCTGCTAACCATTGAAGGGCTGTTAACCTATGGAAACCATCAATAGGTACATATTCGTTTGTGTCTTTAATCAGGGCTACCCATGGTAGTTCCTTGAAGGACCCAGTGTCAGCGAATGAATGCGCTAGGTCTTCTACGTGAGTCATATCTTCACCTGATGACCTCAACTGAGTAGGGGCCTTAAGGTTAATCTTAGATAGTGCAATAGTGTTCATGTGTGTGGTGTTCCTTGTTTGTTTATGTCTTAGGGGAGAGACCTGAGGAAGTTGAGGTATGACTCTAGGTGGGTCGTAGCGAATGACCCTATATGAGGATGACCAAACTAATTACAACTCAATAGTCTATGTCTTAGGGGAGGCCCTAGGGACTCCTTAAGGTAGGTAACTAATATTGATATTATTAGTAGGTCTAGCCTCAACGGTCCCTAAGGGAATCTTTAGGTACATACCCTAATGTCTTTCCACTTTGTTCTAATAGTCAGGGATTATTCAAAACAGGGTATATTCGAGTGATATTCAGACAGTCAAAGAGGCTACGCTGCGAGGTCTAGACGAGTCATTAAAAAGGGGGCAATACCGTGATAACTTCACTGTATAACATACATGACCCATTACTTGTCCTTTCTACTGATATTCAAAATGGTAGCCCTTGCGACTCCATATTCTTTACTTAATTTGACCTTGCTGACTCCATTAGCCAACTTGTCACGAATCTCTTGTTCTTGTTCTTTGGTGAGCTTAGGTTTACGACCACCATAGTTACCCGTAGCCGCTTTGCCTTCTTGGGTCCTAGTCACGATGAAGTTCCTCTCTAGCTCTGCGAACATCCCTAGGAGTTGGACCATCGCCTTACTTAATGCGTCTGTCTTTTTAGTGTCTATGGCTTGGTCAATAGTCACGAGGTTGACTTTACGTTTCACTAAGGTGTCGAGGCATACTAGTACCTGAGACAAAGACCTACCTAGTCTATCCAGCTTAGTGACAACCACAGTGTCACCTTCACGGACATATCTTAGTAATTCTTCGAGAGCCTCTTTGTTAGTTGCCTCTTTACCTGAATGCTTTCCCTTAAATATCTTCTTGCAGCCGTAAGCTTCTAGCTTATCTATTTGCTGTGTGAGGTCTTGTTGCTGGGTAGACACCCTTGCATAGCCTACGAATTCCATAAGTGAACTTCTATATGTCAAAAACTTAAGAGATAGTGACACCCAGCGAATGCGCTGTCAACAACTCTAAAAATCAAGTTTATGACAATGTCAGTTTGAAAGTGTGAAATTCTGACAGTTAAAGCTTATAAGCCTCAAACTCCAGTTCATATTTGCTGCCGTGTGTTTTTGCTTGCCAAATTTTGGGGGTGAAAGGACCGTCATCGATGAGCTGAATAACGTCTTTCTTATCTTCATCTGACATTTTGACACCAAAATAGACGTCAGTGATTTTATCGTTGGTAAGCGATAATGACTCTCCGTTATTCTCAGGCTGCTTGACCCAATGGGGACTAAAAATGCTTCTGTATTCATCCTCATATTCCCATTCTTTAGACTTACGGAAAAACGGAATTAACGCCTTCACTAATTTAGTCATAATTGGGAATGTTATCGTAGGGTAGTCCTCTGAATAAACGATCTGCCTAGCGTTATGAATTACGCTTTGGGGATTGTCAGTCACAGCAAACCTTACGCAATATCCCTTATGTGAATTGGCGTAATGAGACCAAAAAAGAGGGTTATCATTTTTAGAGGTAAAACAGCAGACCCTCGTTTTCTCATATTCTCCACTAATAGCCTTATAAAAAGATTCCCTAATACTCGCATCTGAAAGAATACTGTCCATAGACCGACGTGGTAATGCAATTCCTAATTCTTCGTATAACTTGTGCATCAACTCAATATCACTTATGAAACCTTTGAGGTTGTCGTCATCGATTGAGGGATCAGGAAAAGGTATGTGGAACTTACAGTCAAAGGGGTCGTTAAATGAGTTAGGGTTACTGTGGTACAACAGCCCATCAGTAAAGAGAGCGGCATGCCTGTAAGCATATTTCTTAGAATAGAACGAATATCTAAACAGCCCATCTTTACCAGTCTGGTACGCAGTCTTGTGGTCATCCGCAACTTGTAAGATTAATGGATCTATTTCTCTTTGCATTGCTACTCTCCTTAGTTAACTCAGCCTATTAAAAAATGAGCAAAAGTAAAACACGTTTTTGTTCAAAGTCACGGAACGACGCAATCGTCACTTAGGGTTATTACCTCGCCCCCTCCCCCTGTGCCCTACAGAAGATCCTGAGAAGATCTGTGAAAAGACTTTGAGAGTGACCAGACCATAGGCACACCCGACCCATTACGAGAGCATAGAGACGCTTACAGAGCTTATTTTAAAGAGTGAAATTTAAGGGTAGCTTATAAGGAGCTGATGGAATATTGTAAAAGGAGATTAAGGAAATGGTGTGAAACTAACCGTGATACAAAACGTACCACAGTTAGTCTCAGAAGGCTTGTAAGCCCTTGATTTATAAGGACCTAGAAAGCGGGGCGATTCTTACATCATGCCGCCCATTCCGCCCATGCCGCCCATATCAGGCATTGCTGGTGCGTCTTCTTTAGGTAGTTCAGCTACCATTGCTTCAGTTGTGATCATTAGTGAAGCAATTGAAGATGCGAACTGTAGTGCAGAGCGCGTTACTTTAGTTGGGTCAAGAATACCCATCTCTAGCATGTCGCCGTAAGTATCGTTACCTGCGTTGTAACCGTAGTTACCTTCGCCGTTCTTCACTTCGTTAACTACTACAGATGCTTCTGCACCTGAGTTGATAGAGATTTGACGTAGAGGCGCTTCCATTGCACGTAGTGCAAGCTTAATACCTACTGTTTGGTCGTCGTTGTCGCCAGTAAGGTCAGCAAGTTTAGCTGCTGCGCGAACTAGTGCTACACCACCACCAGGTACCACACCTTCTTCAACCGCTGCGCGAGTTGCGTGTAGTGCATCTTCTACGCGGTCTTTCTTCTCTTTCATTTCAACTTCAGTTGCTGCACCAACTTTAATTACTGCAACACCGCCAGAAAGCTTAGCTAGACGCTCTTGAAGCTTCTCTTTGTCGTAGTCTGACGTAGAGTCTTCAATTTGACCTTTGATTTGAGCACAACGGCCTTCAATCGCTTCTTGGTCGCCGTTACCGTCAACAACTGTTGTGTTGTCTTTGTTGATAACTACGCGCTTAGCAGTACCTAGGTCTTCAAGCTGCACTTTTTCAAGGTCTAGACCAATTTCTTCAGAGATTACTGTACCGCCAGTTAGGATAGCGATGTCTTGAAGCATTGCTTTACGACGGTCACCGAAACCTGGTGCTTTAACCGCTGCAACTTTAACAATACCGCGCATGTTATTAACTACTAGTGTAGCAAGCGCTTCGCCTTCAACATCTTCAGCGATGATCATTAGCGGCTTACCCGCTTTCGCTACGCCTTCAAGGGTAGGAAGTAGTTCGCGGATGTTAGAAATCTTCTTGTCAACTAATAGGATGAACGGGTTGTCTAGTTCAACAGTACCGTTTTCTTGGTTGTTGATGAAGTATGGAGATAGGTAACCGCGGTCGAACTGCATACCTTCAACAACGTCTAGTTCGTTTTGAAGTGCCTGACCTTCTTCTACAGTGATAACACCTTCTTTACCTACTTTCTCCATCGCTTGAGCAATGATGTCGCCAACTTCTGAATCAGAGTTTGCAGAGATAGTACCTACTTGAGCGATAGACTTGCTGTCTGCACAGTCAGTAGACAGAGCTTTAAGCTCTTCAACTGCTGCCGCAACTGCTTTGTCGATACCGCGCTTAAGATCCATTGGGTTCATACCCGCTGCAACGCTCTTAAGACCTTCAGTAACGATTGCTTGAGCAAGTACAGTAGCAGTAGTTGTACCGTCACCTGCTTCGTCGTTCGCTTTAGACGCAACTTCTTTTACCATCTGCGCGCCCATGTTCTCGAACTTGTCTTCAAGCTCGATTTCTTTCGCTACAGACACACCATCTTTAGTGATAGTCGGTGCACCGAAAGACTTGTCTAGAACAACGTTACGGCCTTTTGGACCTAGTGTTACTTTAACTGCGTTAGCTAGTGTGTTTACGCCTTTTAGCATTTTGCTGCGAGCGTCATCACCAAAACGTACTTCTTTAGCTGCCATGATT
Organism: Alteromonas sp. R7; assembly: GCF_055755235.1. Taxonomy (NCBI): domain Bacteria; kingdom Pseudomonadati; phylum Pseudomonadota; class Gammaproteobacteria; order Alteromonadales; family Alteromonadaceae; genus Alteromonas; species Alteromonas sp. R7. The sequence goes on from NZ_JBVTQX010000006.1 coordinate 107,389, forward strand.
AAATTCCTCTAAAATTCGTTTTAACGTTAGTTGTAATTACTCAACAATCGCTAGAATGTCGCTTTCGCTTAGGATTAGTACTTCTTCACCATCCAGCTTTTCTGTTTTAACGCCGTAACCGTCGTTGAAAATAACGGTGTCGCCTACTTTAACGTCTAGCGCTTTAACTTCGCCGTTCTCAAGAATGCGACCGTTACCTACTGCGATTACTTCGCCGCGTGTAGATTTTTCTGCTGCAGAACCAGTCAGAACGATACCGCCTGCAGATTTGCTTTCTTGCTCTGCGCGCTTAAGGATTACGCGGTCGTGTAAAGGACGAATTGCCATTTTCAAGTCTCCTGAAAATTCCACTATTCAAGTTTATGTGATTACCAACATTCAGACTGTCCGAATGTTGTGTGCCTGGGTTGCTCATTGCTGAGCAGTTAAAATCGTTTCTGCACGGATAGATGGGGTAGTACCCAGATAACTTCAAGGGTTTTTAAGCAAAAAAATGTAAAAAATTTGGTTTTTTCACTAAATACTTCTTTTTACCAGGCAAGTAAACGCCGTTTATCGCGGTAAACGGCGCTCATAACCTGACGGAGAGGGCGTTGGGGCTCGCTATTTTAAGCGCTTATCTGGGTCGTTAGTGGTGTGATCGGTGTACTCACCTTCAAACACATCACCATCGCTATTATGTGAACGTGGACGCTGGTCGAAAGGACTTTGCCCAAACGGTGACTGACCCTGTCCGAAGCCTGCAGTTCCCGGCCCCATCCCCGCAGCAACAACACGCATTTTCATGTGCTTACTGACCTGAGCAGCAAAGAAGTGACGAGAGCCTGGCATTGCCAATAAGAAGCCGAAAATATCGGTAATAAAGCCTGGCGTCACAAGTAAAACACCCGCAACCACCAGCATCAAGCCTTCAACTAGTTCTTTTCCTGGCACTTCATTTCGCTGCATTTTTTCTTGTGCCGTTTGCAGCGTACTCACACCTTCGCGCTTAACAAAATAAGCACCAATAAAGGCAGAAAGAAGTACCAAGCCAACGGTATTCCAACCACCAATTACGCTGCCTACATTAATTAGCAACGCAATCTCTAAAATAGGTAATAGGGCAAACAGTATAAATAAAACCCGCAAAATGCTTCCTCTTTCATGTATTCATAACCTGTAATAGGGTCTTTGTACGTAATAACAAGAAAAGGTGCCCACCCTTTCGCTTAAATAGCCACTTAAAGCGACCGATAACGACCGTGATATACTGTAGTTATGAAAGAATAGTGCGACTTTTCAGGTCAATTACATATCGACCCAGTAGCAAAGTAACAGGCGCGAAACAAAGTAGGAAAAGTTCATGACAATTAAACTTGTATTGTGCACCACGCCCGATGAAAAGACAGCGCAGTTAATTGCCAGCACGCTTGTTGAAGAAAAGCTTGCCGCCTGCGTCAACATAATCAAGGGTATAGAGTCCGTTTATGAGTGGCAGGGGAAGGTAGAAACCGACGCAGAATGCCAACTGCTTATTAAAACGAACACACAACACGTTTTACAGGCCTTCGATAGAGTAAGCGAACTACATCCGTACGATGTCCCTGAATGGTTAGAACTTAATGCTGAGGCTAGCAGCGCTTACGGTCAGTGGTTACAAACCACGCTACAGCGCTAGTTAAAACGTAATTCTAATAAAAATAACGACAACGCAAAATAGATAAAAATGAACTGTAACTTTATGACTTTACCTCCTTTTCCATCAGGCACTGCATCAGCTTCACTGTTTCGTCGCTTTAGCGCTTATGTACTTTCAGCATTTTGTTTAATGACGTTATTAAGCACGTTCGCCTTGGCTCAGGTGCCCAATGCCTTTGACGATCCGTTCGTGGATGAACCCCAATTTTTAGATGTAGACCAAGCGTTTGCGTTCGATTTTAACCAAAAAGGCGATGTGCTTACGGTAAGCTTCGATATTGCCGACGGCTATTATCTGTACCTAAAGCAGTTTAAGTTTGTGGCGAAACAAGCCGAAATTGGCGAGCCTGAGTACCCAAATGGGGTAATGATTCAGGATGAGTTCTTTGGCGAGTCTGAAGTGTTTTACAACGGCGTATCTATTACTTTGCCCATTGAATCAGCGAGCAGTGACGGCGTAGTTAAAATTCGCTATCAAGGCTGCGCTGATGCAGGGCTTTGCTACCCGCCGACAGTGAAAGTCGTGTATTTAAACGAAGTGGGAAGCAGTGCAGTTGCTGATACAGATACGACCTCAGAATCAAATGACGCAGCGGCCTCTTCGCAAAGCGAGCAGTTCGATTTAGCGCAAAGGCTAATTGATAAAGATAACCTTGCGCTCACTTTAGCTCTATTTTTTGCACTAGGCGTAGGCTTAGCCTTTACCCCTTGCGTATTTCCTATGTATCCCATTGTGTCGGGCATTGTGATTGGTCAGGGCAAGCCTAAAACCGCATCGCATTCATTCTGGCTAACCTTTGTTTATGTACAAGGCATGGCAATTACCTACTCGTTGCTTGGGTTGGTTGTCGCTGTGGCAGGAGCGCAGTTTCAAGCTGCGCTTCAACACCCTGTGGTGCTGGGCGTATTCATTGTGCTATTTGTGGCGCTTGCCGTTGCTCTGTTTGGTGGCTTTGAAATTCAGCTACCGGCAAAGTATCAAGAAAAGCTCACTCACATGAGTAACAATCAAACGCCCGGCAGTTTCGCAGGGGTGTTTATTATGGGCGTATTGTCTGGCCTTATCGCTTCACCCTGCACTACTGCCCCGCTAACCGGTATATTGTTATTCATCGCCCAAACTGGCGATATGACACTGGGCTTTATTTCTCTTTACTTGTTAAGTATTGGTATGGGCGTTCCACTTATTCTGTTCGGCATGACAGGTGGAAAACTCCTACCTAAAGCAGGTAACTGGATGAATGTGGTTAAGGTGACTTTCGGCTTTATGATGCTTGCCGTGGCCATTGTGTTTATTGAGCGTTTATATAATAGCCCAGCCACTGGCTTCCTATGGGGATTGCTTGGCTTCGGTTTATTCGGTTACTACTGGGTACTCAATCGCGCCAGCAAAAACTCACTGATGAAACTTGTACGTGCTGTTGTGGTGGCAATAGGCATTATGGGAAGTGCTGGCCTTACTTATCAAGCAGGGCTAAACACAGGGCTTTGGGGCGAGCACTCTGATGGTGTTCACGCAGGGCACCCAGACTTTGTTGTTGCGCGAGACTTGGCAGACTTACGTAATAAAATAGCGGCGGCTAACGCACAAGGTAAAACCGTGATGGTCGATTTGTACGCCGACTGGTGCGTAGCCTGTAAGGAGTTCGAGAAGTACACGTTCCCTGACAAGAAAGTGGTATCTGCACTTAGCAATACGGTATGGATGCAGATGGATCTTACCGATAACACACCAGAACGTCAGGAGATTTTTGACACCTTTACTGTGCTAGGCCTGCCTACCATTTTGTTCTTTGACGAAAACGGCGACGAGCTAACCAAAGCCCGTGTCACCGGGTTTATGAAAGCAGACGCCTTTGCCGGTCACGTAAACGAGTGGCTTAACAATGGGTCTAACACTAATGACGGTCAAAGTGGTCGCTTGGACTAAGGCGCGTCGATTCGAGGACTTTCCTCTTCTCATATGGCGAGTATGGCGAGCGGTGCGAAGCGCTGCTCTCTTTATCTTGGGTAGAAACGGGTTTCAGAAAAGAAGGGTGGCTTCAATGCTGGCCTTCTTTTTTATTTCGCTCACTTTTTCCCTATCAATAACGGCGAAAACCACGGGGTGCTTTGATAACAAACGCTTTTGTTTTGAGCTTACGCCTTCGTCTTCTTCTCTTTATTTAGTCTCAGTACAGAGAAAAGTAGAATTGCCCGTAGCGCTAACTCTGTATTCCAATGTTATGCAAGACATTCCCACCGGCAATGGGGAGCTTAAATCGAAAGCCCACGTTAACGCATTTTTAGATACCAATGACCAAGTGCCCCTTGGCGTAGTAAAAAATGCCGACGCATTCTGGGCATCTTTGCGCGTTAAATGGACGGTGGGGCGCGTAGACGCGATACACGACAACGCCTATACGTATCTGCCACCGCTACAGCCAGCTAGCAAATACCGTATTGTTCAAGGCTTTAACGGCAATTTTAGTCATTCTGGTGCGTCAAGGTATGCTCTCGATTTTGCCGCGCCTGTAGGTACACCTATTTTAGCCGCCCGGGAAGGCGTAGTGATCGACACGAAAGATGACGGCACGAAAGGCGGGCCAACGCCGAAGTTTGCAAAATACGCTAACTACGTTGTTATTCTTCATAGCGACGGAACCACCGGCGAATACTACCACCTGAAATATAAAGGTGTTGTAGTAACAAGAGGGCAAACTGTAAAGCGCGGGCAGCTTATCGGTTATACCGGCAATACGGGGTTTTCTTCCTTACCCCACCTTCACTTTGGCATATATGTAGCCAAATTCCATGGTAAGTACGTGAGTGTGCCGTTTTCCCTCGACAGCGCCCTAACTAAGGCCTCGCCTTAGCATTTATAGCAATACATACTGATACTTTTCGTTAAAACTGCCATCTCATCCCCCACTAACGCCTTCTGAGAGTGCAGCATGCTGCGGTTTCACAGGCAGCCAACAAGCAACCCCCCCAATAAACTTTGCGCCGAAAACACCTGATTAGACCAGTATTTTGCTGCGAAATCTTTATCTATCACTATAATCAGCATTTAACACAATAAACGAGCAAATTAATTGGCTTTTTTTCGTGCAACTGTCACAAAAGTTTGTTGAAATGGCAATAACCGTGACTTTTTCCCGAAGATAGCAGCAAACTAGATGAATATTTTGTTATTGAACGGCCCTAACCTGAATATGTTAGGCCAAAGAGAACCCGACAAATACGGCACACAAACCTTGCAAGACATCGTAGATGATTTGCAGGCGCAGGCTGCGTCAAGCAACGTGACCTTAACGCATTTTCAGTCAAACGCTGAGTTTGAACTGATTGATCGCGTGCACGCTGCTATGGGTACTGTTGATGCCATTATTATTAATCCTGCTGCCTTCACGCACACCAGCGTCGCCCTTCGCGATGCATTATTAAGTGTCAATATCCCGTTTATTGAAGTGCATTTGTCGAACGTTCACGCCCGTGAACCGTTTCGTCATCATTCCTATTTTTCTGATGTTGCAGCTGGCGTCATTGTTGGCCTTGGTGCCATGGGCTACTCGCTCGCGCTAACTGCAGCAATCAACTTACCGAAATCGCATAAATAAAGCAGAGACAGAACATGGATATTAGAAAGATTAAAAAACTCATCGAACTAGTGGAAGAATCTGGCATTGCCGAGCTAGAAATCACTGAAGGCGAAGAGTCTGTACGCATCCACCGTGGCCCAACGGGTGTTCAAGCGCCAATGAACTACAGCTTTGCAGCTCCTGCTGCACCGCAAATGGCCCCTGCCCCAGCGGCGGCAGCTACCACTGCTTCTGAAGCACCAGCAGAGCCAGCTCAGCCAGAAGGTCACGTTGTTAAGTCTCCAATGGTAGGTACGTTCTACCGTGCATCTTCACCAACGGCAAAAGCATTTGCAGAAGTGGGTCAGCAAGTGAAAGTTGGCGACACGCTTTGTATCGTTGAAGCAATGAAGATGATGAACCAAATTGAAGCAGATAAAGCCGGTGTGGTTAAGGCAATCTTGGTTGAAAACCAAGACCCTGTAGAATTTGACCAGCCAATGTTCATCATCGAATAAGCGAGTGCTTAACTATGCTAGATAAAGTACTTATTGCTAACCGTGGTGAGATTGCCCTGCGTATTTTGAGAGCCTGTAAAGAACTAGGCATCAAAACCGTAGCAGTGCACTCTACTGCGGATAAAAACTTGAAGCACGTGTTGCTGGCTGACGAATCAATTTGTATTGGTAAAGCATCAGCAACCGAAAGCTACCTGAACATTCCTCGCATTATTGCTGCTGCAGAAGTCACTAACTCTATTGCTATTCACCCAGGTTACGGTTTCCTAGCGGAAAACGCAGACTTTGCTGAAGCGGTAGAAAAAAGCGGCTTTATTTTCATTGGCCCTAAAGCTGAAACTATCAACCTTATGGGTGACAAAGTTTCTGCTATCAACGCCATGAAAAAAGCAGGCGTACCGTGTGTACCCGGTTCTGACGGCCCGCTAACTGACGACGTAGAGCGCAACAAAGCCATTGCTAAGCGCATTGGTTACCCAATCATCGTTAAAGCTGCGGGCGGCGGCGGTGGTCGTGGTATGCGCGTGGTGCGCAGCGAAGCTGAGTTGATTAAAGCCATTGAAACAACGCAAGCAGAAGCTGGCGCTGCATTTGGTAATTCAACAGTTTACATGGAAAAATTCCTTGAGAACCCACGTCACGTTGAAATTCAGGTATTAGCCGATGGCCAAGGTAACGCCATTCACTTAGGTGAGCGTGACTGTTCAATGCAACGTCGCCACCAAAAAGTGGTTGAAGAAGCGCCTGCACCGGGTATTTCTGAGCAAATGCGCACCAAGATTGGCGATCGCTGCCGCAAAGCCTGTATTGAAATTGGCTACCGCGGAGCAGGTACTTTCGAGTTCCTATATGAAAACGGTGAATTCTATTTCATTGAAATGAATACCCGTATTCAGGTAGAGCACCCTGTATCTGAAATGATCACAGGCGTTGACCTTATTAAAGAGCAGCTTCGCATTGCAGCTGGTCAGCCACTGTCAATTGATCAGTCGCAAATTCAAATTCGTGGCCACGCTATTGAATGTCGAATTAACGCTGAAGATCCACAAACCTTTATTCCTAGCCCTGGTCCTATTGATATGTTCCATGCGCCAGGTGGTTTAGGTATTCGTTGGGAGTCGCATATTTACGCGGGCTACCACGTGCCTCCTTACTACGACTCAATGATTGGTAAGCTTATCACTTATGGTGAAAGCCGCGACGAAGCGATTGCTCGTATGCGCCACGCCCTTGAAGAGATTGTGGTTGAAGGAATTAAAACGAATATCCCTCTTCAGCGCGCCATTATGGCCGATGAAAACTTCTTCGCGGGTGGAACCAACATCCACTACCTAGAGAAGAAGCTAGGCTTAGCCTAATCCCCCCTTTGGGCTACACGCTGTTTTTTGTGTAGCCCAATTTTCTTTCTTCGCTACTCGCTATTCGCTATTCGCTATTCGCTATTCAGCACATTCTAATTTTCCGATTACTACAATCAATTTTTAACGATTTTCCTATTTAAAACTTGGTTCTATACTGCATACAAGTTTTAAGACATCTCCCTGAGTTTTAATGCTTTTGTGTGTTTTACCCTCATTGGAGTCCCACTCCACTTATTGCCGGCATCCCTGCCGGCTTTTTTTGTATTTTTTTCCTTAAACCGCTATTCGTTGCGCTAAGTAATACCAGTCTGCATAGATCATTACCCACTCAGCGAGATTTAAAATGTTTGTAATCGCGGCGTGTTACCGCAGGTATAGTGGTTCTACATCAAGGTGACACAACAAAGAGTACGGACATTTTAAACTCGCCCTTCGGGAAGGTCTGGCAAGCTTCCTAGCTTCATTCTGGGAATTTAAAAGGGAACAGCCATTCCTGCATTCCCACGCTTCGCTAGGAAACTTGCCAGCGCCTTCTGAGTGGGCAATTATCTATGCGGATTGGTATAAAAAGATTTAATGTATAAACTACTTAATCATGTTGTTTAAGGTTAAACAGGTGCGAAATCTTTTTTTGTTTATTTTACCGCTGATAGCCATTGCAGGAACTAACGCGCAGGCAGAACAAATAGCGCCCACCTTCTCACAGAAGCTAGATATTCAAGTTCGTTACGATAATCGTTCCAACCGCCCAAGCCGCGAACAATATCGACTGCGTTACTATCCCTCTCTTGTCATCACTTCTGCGTGGTCAATAAACAGCTTTGTGGTGACTGGCGATGACTTTTCATCAAGCCACAATACATTCGGCAGCGACAACACTGATTATCTCTACGCGCGGCGACTGTACCTAAGGCATGAAACCGATTCGGGGAAAACTGAGTTAGGCGTTATTCCAACTTACAAAGGGCGTGTTTCTTCCACCGGCTTGTCGAAAGATGGTTGGATAACGGGGGTACGTCATGTGAGGCAATTGCAAAACGACACCGCCATTGAAATAGTCGTTGGTCAACTTGCAAATGCTGAAGCATCTGAAGCCTTTAATATTGGCGGAGAGGACGAGTATTTCGAAATTGAATATTCGGCCAAGATGGGACAACGACATAGCTACGAAGCCAGTTTTGAAAGAATGCTGAACGGTACGTTTGCCCGGGCAGAATATCGATTACGTATTAATGAACAAGATACCGCGTTCATTGAATTAGTGCAGCGTATTGATGAAAGTGCTGCGAAAGTTGTAGTGGGCACCAGCGGCGAATTCGCTGCAAGCGCTTTTAACACATCATATCCTATCGAATATTTTGCTTACTATTCCTATATAGACAGTAGTTTTGGTGAGCGCGCTGAATTAATTGAAGACTTTCTAGGAACAGGTCACGGCGGCTCTCTGGAATTTAGTGGCGTGCTATCTGAGAAGCATGATGTTGAATGGTTTATAAGAGCTGATGTGGTAGATAGCGTCAGTCGATTACTGGCAGGAGTAAAACTCTCCTTCGATAGTTGAATGAAACGAAGCGCCTACTCCACATAAAAAAGGCCCATCAAACGATGGGCCAAACAGCAAGAACGCGTACACACTTTAACAGTGCATAATAAGTTACGGCTTGTCGCCATTGTGAGTTCAATTGCCGCAGATTACGTATTTTTAATCTCTTGAGCTTTAAACTTAAAGTTGAGTTTATTAAAATTTAGTTTAACGAAGCTCTAAAGCTCGTATTGTTTAACTCTAATAATCGTAATTTGAAGGTGTTCTTGTGCCCAGCCGTTACGCTCAGTTCAAAGAAAAACTTCCCATTTCCCGACTCTCCGATGAAGCGCTGCTTGCGTTTCGTGTCCTTTTTGATGATCCTCTCGATATCGTAGACTTAGCGCAAGATATATCTGACTTAACGCTTTACCCGGAACGGCTGAAAGACAGTTATAGAAAGGAGTGGGAAGCCTACGTGCTAAAGGCACTGGCGTTTGAGATCAAACAACATACAGACGTTTCTCCTGCAGAGTTCATTGAGCTTGTCATGAACAAGGTAGAAGCGATTCAGCAAAATGACGCCACCTATCAAAATCTATTGCGTCAGGTTCACCACGCTAAGAGTATTTTGCAATCAGAAAACACGATCGTTTTTCCTACCCCCATGCGGCAGCAGTTAACTGCGTTTCTTTTGCCGATTACTACTATTTCGCCTCCCAAAAAATAAAGGCAGCGACAACGTAAGGCCGTTCCGCTTCTATAGGAAAGGTTTCTACACGCTACTTATTAGCGCCTTTAAATTTGTACTGAGAGGGGCAGTATCCTCTGTCCACACCTTCAGGGCGCAGGCTGGCATGTTTGGTTTTTCTACCCGACACGCGCTCTCGCCAGTTCTTGAAGGTTTTCTGTTTGAGATTTTTACGCATAAGCTTTATCACATCTTTTTCAGGCAGCCCGTATAAACGCTCTATTGCCTCGAAAGGCGTACGGTCTTCCCACGCCATTTCAATTACACGTGATTCTTGTTCTTCAGTTAATGCCATTTCTTACATCTCAATATGCCTGTTTAACCCCACTACATACTTATTTTCGGCTCATTTTGTTCAGTTCAACTACGCTAAACTTACAAACAATTAGTGGCCGACTTAAACGCTCACTTGCTCATCGTCTTTTTCAAACGCTAGCTTCAACAACTCGGCGGCGGCTTTCGCATCGCTCAGCGCGCGGTGATGCTGCTCCATTTCTATGTGAAAATGCTTTGTTAAGTTTGCCAGCGAGTAAGAAGGCAGCCCAGGATAGGTGCGACGCATTTCGCGAACGGTACACATTTTGGGTCGCCTGAAACTTTGCTCTAGTCTTGCAAACTCTTGCTTGATGAACCCATAGTCAAAGTTTACGTTGTGAGCCACGAACACAGCGTCTTCGGTGAAATTTGCCACGTGTTCCGCTACTTCAGCAAAAAGCGGAGCATCTGCCACCATGTCATCCGAAATACCAGTAAGGCGGGTAATGTTGCTAGGAATGCGGCGCTGCGGATTTAACAGGGTTTGAAACCTGTCCACCTCTTTCCCACCAACAAGTTTTACCATACCTATTTCGGTAATCCGGTTGTAGCTGCTGTTTCCCCCAGTGGTCTCTATATCTACCACAACATAAGGCTGTGCTGGGTCGCGTATCCATTTCACTGTTGTTACCGCAACGTCAAATCCAGCTTGCTGCAAACGTTGAATTGAAACCAGCTGATTTCGGCGAAGCTGATCGCCAGGCGCTTTGATTTCTTCAAAGCGAAGTGCGCCGTCAAATACCATGATATCGGGGAAGCCATCTCGGAGGCTCTCAAAGTCTTTGCACATCATGCGAAGTAAAGCATAAATAGAATCTAGCGAACCATGCTCAATTAGCGCTTCTATAGGCGTAAGCAAATGACTAGACCACATAAACAGGCTATTCACTTTGCCATAGTGCATCGTGGCCATTTTGTGAATATGAAAACGCAGTTTTTCTTTGCTATCAAGCGCCTGTAACAACGCTTCAATACTGTGTTCAAACTTGGCGTAAAAGTTATTCTGTTTAAGCGATAACGGTCTGCGATCAAACTCCGTAACCAGCGTGTCTTCTTCGTAAAGTTGCCTCCAAAAGGTAAGGCCGAACAAACTGCGCCATAATCGGTTTTCCGTGCGCCAACCTTCAATGCCGTGCCTTGCATAATACGCCAGCACACCACGCTCAACCTGTTGGTTTTGGCTTACGTCAATATCCAGTGTACGGCTAGCATTGCGAAGCATATCGGTAACCTTACTGGTGCGTTTTTTGTGGTATTTACGGGCATAGAAATCTTCTGCAAATGCTAGCAGCGTATCCGATTGCGGATTATCAATTATCTCTTCAAGGGTCTGTTTAACACTATTTTCATTTCCGTCCTTGTAGTTCTCTCTTAACCACTTTTCCTTTGCCTTATCGCTTTGCGCCGCTTTCAATACTTCTAGCCCTTTCGCTCTATCAAACATCAGTACTTTTAGGCCTAGTGCATAGAGAAACTGGTCGCGATAAAAACATGCCGACACACCTTCTGTAATGGGCAGTTCACCTTCGGCAATGGCAAGCAACATATCATCGTTATAAAAAGCTAACTGGCTGTAATGGTTGGCGTAAAACCATGACGCTCGGGCGTCGCTTTTAGTTTCAAAACGCGCCGTATCCGTTACGGAATCAGAACGGGTTCTCATTACACCTAAATCGCGCATAGAAAACTGATTTAGGCGGCTTTTGGTGTTACCAAAATAGATAAACAGCAAATAGCGAAGTGCATCGTCGAACAAGCACACTAAGTAGTTATCTAGCGAAAAACGCTCTGGCCAGCCTCTAGCTTCGATATGTTCATTAAGCAACGTCACGAGTTTAGGCTTGGTGAGAGATGCGAGCCCCTGAATACTGCCGTATTCAGCAAGTAGCTCAAGCAGAGCATCTTTGGTCAAGACACCAGCGATGTCATTAAGCGAAGCGTGGGTAAGGTCACCAAACCAGCCGTTGTCGGTAAGCCAATCTATTTGCTCTTGTGGCACAGCGATTTCGCTATAATTGAACTGCGTCCTGTCAATCACTGCATACTTGCGATTTGCAGCGCGCACAACAATACACTGTTTGTCATCGTCTAACGCTTTAAAACGCCTAACAAAGTCAGTGGCTTCGTCACTTAGAAGCGCCCTGCTAGCACTCTCAAAGAACCCAAGGAACTCGTGAAAGTGTGTAAGGTAATAACGTGGCGGTAAATCTTTTCGCATGAGGTATCTTTGGCTATGAAAACACCAATAGTGTATATTTATACAGCCACGCGAATCAAATTAAATCCTCCGCGATTGGGTATCACATCTGCTGCTAATAGTGCACAGCGTGTACTTTTACACGCGTACGCGCTGTTTAGACACCCAATGAAAGAACGAAGAAAGCTGCGCATCTGCCAATAAACGCTGCAAATTGAAGTAGTGTTTGGCCAACGTCATCTCATCATAAAATCGATGTATACCGCTGTGACATTGTCTGCAAATGTAAATGCCGTCCTGAAGCTCCGCTTTGCTAAAGTGCTTTTTAAAATAGGTACGCCTGTGCATTTTTCGCGGTATAAGATGATGGTAAGTAAGGCGAGTTTCTCTATTACAGCACGGGCATTGACCGACTTTATTTGCCACAAGGTCACCTTTTTCGTCTATCACATCTATTATTTGTGCACCCAGTTTTCTGATTACTCATAAGCGTCAAATGGCAGTCTTGTCCTTTTCTCTTAAAATCAGATACAAGGGGCGTGTCTAAAAGAAAATCCACTCGTCTTTGCATTACGTAACAAATAGCATTAGTGATTACAAAGGCATTTAAATATGAGTTTAACTCGTTCCATGGGCTTTTCCTGTCCTTACTGCATGGCTCCAAATGATGTTGAAATAGATGAAATTAACGATGTTGGCCAAGTACAGGTGCTCGACTGCCAAGTGTGTTGTCAGCCCATTGAGCTTACTGCTTATCAGCACGGTGATGACATTCAGATAGAGGCAGAAAGAGAGAATGACTAAGCAGTTTACCCGCGGTGATATAGACGCCCTTGCACAGCGCTACCGCGCAAACCTAATTAATAGTTTGTCTGGTTTTAAATCGGCGACTTTGGTGGGTACAACAAACGGCGTTACAAACAATTTGGCTATAGTGAGCTCTATTGTTCATGTCGGTGCAAACCCGCCTCTCATTGGCATGATCATGCGTCCACATACCGTCACGCGAGATACGTTGAGCAATATAAAACAGCAGGGCTTTTATACGCTAAATCACGTGGCTGTTGACTGGGTCGACAAAGCCCACCAAACATCAGCCCGCTATGCGCCAGATGAAAGTGAATTTGAAGCCGTTGGGTTAACCGCGCAGATCAGTGAGTCCTTCAGTGCGCCGTATGTCAAAGAAAGTGAAATTAAAATGGGCTTAAAAGTAGCACAGCATTTTACTTTGCTTAATGAAACCGAAATGGTTATCGGCGAAATCCAGGAGCTCTACGTTCCTGAGCAAATAATAGATTCAGACGGCTATGCAGATATAGAGCAAGCGCAAACGGCCTGTATCTCAGGCCTAGACAGCTACCACAGCACACAACGAATTGCGCAATTTGCGTATGCAAAGCCCGATGTAAAGTTAACCGTGAAGTGAACTAATAAACTGTCCAACGGTCTTACATTCAATACTTAAGGTTGTAACTCTGAAGTTTATTTAATCTGGATCAAGCGAAAATGCGACATTTCGTTCGATCTTTTTTCAAAAAGAGATAGTATTTAAACATGAAACAAAACCTGCCTCTTTGGGCAGGTTTTTGCGTTTAAGGCACTGAATAAAAAAGAATCATTATCGTTTCTATCTCTTAAGGAGAATGTTATGAAATCTGTAAATCGCCGTGACTTTTTAAAGCTTTCTGGCTCGACAGTTATCGGTCTTACATTAGGTGGTGTAGCGTTACGTGCTCAGGCTCAAGAACAATTGAGCGCTGATGACCCTACTGCAAAAGCACTGAACTACACACCGTCGTCAACTGTTGAAGGTGCAAAATGCGCAAACTGCATGTACGTGCAGGGCGCCGATGGCGAACAACACCGCCCTTGTAACATTTTCCCTAATAAGCTTGTTAACGCTGATGGCTGGTGTAGCGCTTGGGTGAAAAAGCCTGGCTAACCAATCGAAAGAAAAGACGTTCAAAAGCCCTTGAGTTAAACCAAGGGCTTTTTTCGTTTCTGTTGAGGCGAAATACGATTATGTATCCTCATTTCCCGCTAGCGAACTACGTCAATTCCGTCTTCGATACCTTTTAGCGCTGGGTTGTCAAAACGTGTAGGCAGAAGGCCAGGCTTAATGAAGAAGCCGTATTTTGCTTCAAAGACTCTACCTATTTTCAACACGCTTTCGTCTTGCCACTTTCCACCAATAAAGCTAATTCCCACAGGAAGATCTTTCACCTGTCCAGCGGGCACTGTGAGATGCGGATATCCTGCAATTGCGGCCAAATACCCGATACCGATAAAACCGACTGGCGAATGGTCACCATATACACCGTCTATTAAAAAAGAAGGGCTGTTTGAGGGCGCAACTAGTACATCAACATTGTGCTTTGCTAACAACGTATCAATACCATTTTTGCCCGCCGTGTCTTGAATAAGGCGCAGTGCATTTTGATATTTTTCGCTGTCAATGGCTGCCGACGCGAGCGATTTTTCGAAAATGTCTTGATTGAATAACGCTAACTCGCGCTCTGTTTTGTTATTGAAATCGATAAGCTCAGACAAGTTCCTTGCAGGAAGCTCTGCTGGAGACCCCGACAAGTATTCGTTAATACTATGATGGAACTCACTCAGCAGAACATTATAAGAGTCGGCCCAAAATGAATCTGGCTGAGAGAAGTCACTGATGTCCACCAGCGTCGCGCCCGATGCTTTAAGCTGCTTTAACGCGCTTTCATAAACAGCCAGCACATGAGGGTTATCGCCTTGGCGGTACCTAACCACACCAATACGCTTGCCTTTTAAATCTGTAGCCAGCATTGAAGATGTTGGCATAGAAGGGCGGTGAGACTCTGCGTCTAGTGTCGCGTTATCGCTTGCATCAGGGCCCGCCATGATTGCCGTCATTAGCCAGGCGTCTTGAACGTTAGACGTCATTGGTCCTGCGGTGTCCTGACTGAAAGAAATAGGCACTATGTGAGTTCTGGAAAGCAAGCCCACGGTTGGTTTAAAGCCGACTACCCCGTTTATGGATGCCGGACAAATAATAGAACCATTGGTTTCGGTGCCCACGGCAAGTGACGCGAGGCGAAGTGACATGGCAGCGCCCGAGCCCGATGACGAGCCACAAGCACTTCTTGATAGCATATGCGGGTTTCGGGTAAGCCCGCCAACTGCACTCCAGCCGCTGATAGAGGATTCAGAGCGAAAGTTTGCCCATTCAGACAAATTGGTTTTACCCAAAATAATTGCCCCTGCCGCTTTCAGTTTTTCTACGATAGGCGCATCGCGACCAGTGTCATTAGTAATAAGCGCCATTGAGCCGGCTGTGGTGGGCATCTCTGCACTTTCTATATTATCTTTTAGCAGTACGGGAATACCTGCCAGAGGGCCCAGCGTCTCGCCATTCGCTAGTTGTTTATCGATGGCCTTCGCTTCGGTCAGCGCGTTAGGGTTCAACGCTAAGACGCTATTTACCTTTCCATCTAGTCGTTCGATTCGCGCAAGATAACCGCTGACGAGCTCAGCAGATGTCGTTTCGCCACTCGCAATAGCTTGCGCCTGAACGTGAGCAGGCTTATCTAACCATTGCTCAATCTTATCTGTATGATTTGCTTGAGACACGCATGCAGTGCATAGCACGACTACGGCCAGCAAAAAACCCTGTTTCAACATAAACCTTTCCTTAACGTATGATCCTAGCGCCTGTTACTCCTTCTTATTATGCAGCGTTTGACTGCAATAGAAGGTAACGTAATGTTAGTTTCTTATACGTTGGATCAGAAATAGTTCACTGTCTAAGAATTATTTTGCCGTTTCCGCTACGGGAAGCTTATGAAGGAGGTTATCGAGCTTATATTCATCAAGCAGTAACTGATACCGCCCATCTTCAATAAATAGCCGAAGGGTGGCGTTGAACTTGGCTCTTAGCGCTGGGTCGGGGATCGCAGCACTGTAAGGCGATATAGGAAAAAGCTCATGAAAGACGGTTGCGTCTTCGGCATAAGCACTGTTTGCAGATTTGAAGTAGTTGAAAATATTTCTATCGAGAATGGCAACATCGACACTGCCGCGCATCAGCATGTCCACTTGACGATCTTGTCGTGCCATTTCTATATAGGTAGTTTGCGATGCAAGAGTTCGCCCAAAGTCCTCACCTAATACCGATTGAGCGGTTTGAAAAGCAATGACGCTTTTACCTTTCAAATCGTCGATACTGTCTATCGTCAGTTCTCTGTCTGCCCGTGTTACCACGACGTTCTGATAGATAATATATGGCTCAGATAAAATGCTTTGATCGACCGTGTGTGCAGGATTAAGGGTAAGTCCAATGTCAACTGCGTCATCTTTTAATAACCTTGCCGTACGCCCGAAAGGAACATAAATAGGCGACAATCCATATCCCATTTCAGCAAGGATCGCCCGCACCAAGTCAACTTCAAAGCCGGTGTGCTCTTGTGAAATAACGTATGGAGGCTTGTTCCAGCCTACAACCACATCTAGCTCTTTCGCGCTAAGCGGTATGATAAAACACAGTAAACAAACAGCAGATAAAAGTGCGCGCATACAACAGATGAACCAGACTATAAATTAAACGATACCCTTCTCATAATATAAACTTATATTAGAATTTCACCAGTCGACAAAAGGTTAGTTTTTCTCGAGGCTTACGTAATCAATTGAGCAGCCAAGTTTTATTGAGTACGTGAGAGCCTGTTGAAAACCAAAGTGGTTAGATTTGATCATGCCTCTGTAAGCATCGCGCTCTCATTTACTGAAAGCTTTTCGCTTGCCTGCATTTTGTTTACTGCCAAGCAAAGGTACAATAAAGCGCAAAGGTCTCAATGAACGATAACTATGGCTTGGCTACAACTTCGAATTAATACCTCCTCTGAACATGCAGAATCAATAGGCGACATGCTAACGGCCAACGGCTCACAAGCAGTGACCTATGTGGATGCGAAAGACACCCCTATGTACGAGCCCAAGCCGGGTGAAGTGTTACTGTGGCCCGATACACAAGTCGTCGGCTTATTTGAAGCTGATGCCGATATGAAAGGCATCCTTCAGCGCTTGGGTAAAGCCAAAGTCTTAGGCCCTGATTTTAAATATAAGCTTGAGCCACTTGAAGACAAAGACTGGGAGCGAGAGTGGATGGATAACTTCCATCCCATGCAATTTGGCGAGCGCTTGTGGATATGCCCAAGCTGGCGCGATGTTCCCGATCCAAACGCCGTTAACGTAATGTTAGATCCTGGGCTTGCCTTTGGTACTGGCACGCACCCTACCACAGCGCTTTGCTTGCGCTGGCTAGACGGCATAGATATGACAGATAAAACCGTTGTCGATTTTGGCTGTGGCTCTGGAATATTAGCGCTGGCTGCGTTGAAATTGGGTGCTAAACGCGTCATCGGCATTGATATCGACCCACAAGCGCTACAAGCAACAAAAGAAAATGCACGACGCAACGGCGTTGAAGACCGTTTGGATGTATACCTTCCTGAAGACCAGCCTGAGCTTGAAGCCGATGTCGTGATGGCGAACATCTTGTCAGGTCCATTACTAGAACTTCAAAGCGTGATTACAAATTACTGCAAATCAGGTGGTTTGTTAGTTCTTTCTGGCATTTTGGCGGAGCAAGTTACGCGCATAGAAGAAGCGTACGCTCAAGATATTACACTTGAACCCAGTGCCATAGATGGCGAATGGGCGAGAGTGTCGGGCAAAAAACACTAAGTTTGAGTGATAAACCGACCAGTCGGTGAAAATTACGCCCAGTTAGAATAGTGTGTTTTCGGTAAACCACCTCAAAATTGCGACGAAAATTTGTACGACAAAGCACGTTACCGCCTAATTAATTGTTAATTTTTTTCACATTACAGCCCTTTCAAATCGGGGGCTGTAAGACTTTCGTACAATATTTAAACTAAAAATCGACGTTAGCTTACTAATGTGACAGATTTTTTTCACTGTCAAGACCACGGAGTGAAATTTTGTGCGATTTTTAGCCTTTTCAAGCCTTGCGAAAACACGTACACTTAGCGCCCCGTTTTAGCCGGGTGTATATTTTCTGTGCAGTTTTAGATGGCGAGCTATACATTTTATAATGCGAATTGGACCTTACGAGTTAGAAAACAATTTGATGTTGGCCCCCATGGCTGGCGTAACAGACAGACCGTTTCGCCAACTTTGTAAGCGCTTAGGTGCAGGGCTTGTTGTTTCAGAAATGCTTTCGAGTAATCCGAAAGTTTGGAACACAGCTAAATCACAAGCGCGTATGAATCATGAGGGTGAAGAAGGCATTCGCTCTGTACAGATAGCTGGGGCTGATCCTGAGCTTATGGCTCAAGCAGCACAATTTAATGTTGAGAACGGTGCGCAAATCATCGATATCAACATGGGTTGTCCTGCTAAAAAGGTCAATAAGAAGCTGGCAGGTTCTGCATTGCTTCAATACCCAGACACAGTGGAAGCGATTATTAAAGCAGTAGTTAATGCTGTTGATGTACCCGTGACACTAAAAATTCGTACCGGCTGGAACCCAGAAAATCGCAATGGGGTAGAGATTGCCCGCATTGCAGAGCAAAACGGCATACAGTCGCTTGCTGTTCACGGCAGAACACGAGCTTGTATGTATAAAGGAGAAGCTGAATACAGCACCATACGCCAAATTAAGGCGGCAATTTCAATTCCTGTTATTGCAAATGGTGATATTACTTCTCCAGAGAAAGCACAAGAGGTGCTGAATTACACCGGTGCAGATGGCGTAATGATAGGTCGCGGCGCGCAAGGTAAACCTTGGATATTTAAGCAAATCCAACATTATCTTGAAACGGGCGAGAACCTACCAGCACCGCCGCTGTCAGAGTTATATGAACTCTTGCATGAGCACGTAGCCAATGTGCAGGACTTTTATGGCGACATAGCCGGTGTGAGAATTGCCCGTAAGCACGTGGGCTGGTATCTCGCGGAGCACGATACGGATCGTCAGTTTCGTAAAACGTTTAACGCTATCGATGATGCGAATGAGCAACTCGATGCACTAAATGCATATTTTCAAGCGCTGCAGACACGAGAAACCCGACAGATTTCTCCCGCAGCATAGTGATGACTAACTTAAGAGCAACACAGTATTATGTTCGATCAAAACGTGACTTCACCTTTTACTACTACAGTAACTACGCCTTCACAAACGCAAGCTCAAAAGCCACTGCGTGACTCTGTAAAGCAAGCGGTTAATAAGTACCTTAAGCAATTGGATAACGCAAACATCGATAACCTGTACGAAATGGTACTGGCTGAAGTTGAAGCGCCGCTGCTAGAAGAAGTCATGACTTACACACGCGGCAATCAAACCCGCGCTGCCATCATGATGGGCATCAACCGTGGCACACTTCGCAAGAAGCTTAAGCAATACGGCATGAACTAAGATTCCAAGGGCTTTGCCCACCAAAGAGCACCAATCGGTGCTCTTTTTGTTTCAACACTACAACATTAGAAACTTAAAATTTATGCAAACACCAAAACCAATTAAACGTGCTCTCCTTAGTGTCTCTGATAAAACCGGTATCCTCGATTTCGCGACAGCGCTGCATAACGCTGGCGTAGAACTTCTGTCGACGGGCGGTACTGCTAAACTTCTCGCTGACGCTGGCTTACCTGTTAAAGAAGTGTCTGATCACACAGGTCACCCAGAAATTATGGCTGGCCGCGTTAAAACCCTTCACCCGAAAATTCATGGCGGTATCCTTGGTCGTCGCGGTACCGATGAAGCAGTGATGGAAGAACACAGCATTGCGCCTATCGACCTTGTGGTGGTTAACCTTTACCCGTTTGCTGCTACCGTGGCAAACGAAGACTGTACGCTAGAAGATGCGATTGAAAATATTGATATCGGTGGGCCAACGATGGTTCGCGCTGCAGCGAAAAACCATAAAGATGTCACTATTGTTGTTAATGCGGCGGACTACTCTCGCGTGCTTGCAGAGATGAACGACAACAATGGCTCGTTAACGTACAACACCCGTTTTGACCTTGCGATTAAAGCGTTTGAACATACGGCCGAATACGACGGCATGATTGCAAACTACTTTGGTGCTCGTTTAGACAGCACAGGTTGTGAAGCAGACTGTGACCACCAGCACAGCGAATTCCCACGTACCTACAACATGCAGCTCACTAAGAAGCAAGACCTTCGCTATGGCGAAAATAGCCACCAAGAAGCGGCATTCTATGTTGAAAACAATGTTCAAGAAGCGTCTGTGGCTACCGCTACTCAGCTTCAGGGTAAAGAACTGTCATTCAACAACATTGCTGACACGGATGCGGCGCTTGAGTGCGTAAAAGAATTCGAAGAGCCAGCATGTGTAATCGTTAAGCACGCTAACCCATGTGGTGTGGCCATTGGCGATGATATTTTAAGTGCCTACGACCGTGCGTTTAAAACTGACCCAACGTCTGCATTTGGCGGAATTATCGCGTTTAACCGCGAGCTTGATGCGAAAACGGCGCAAGCGATTGTTGACCGTCAATTTGTGGAAGTAATTATTGCGCCGACAGTAAGCGATGAAGCGAAAGAAGTAGTAAGTGCGAAGAAAAACGTACGTCTTCTAGCATGTGGTGACTGGACTGGTCAGCTAACTGAAGGTTATGACTTTAAGCGCGTAAACGGCGGTTTATTAGTACAAGAGCGCGACTTCGGCATGGTTGAAATGGAAGACCTAGAAGTTGTGACTAAGCGTAAGCCAAGCGAAGATGAACTACGCGACCTTATGTTCTGCTGGAAGGTAGCAAAATACGTGAAGTCTAACGCGATTGTTTACTGCAAAGACGGTATGACGGTAGGCGTGGGCGCAGGCCAAATGAGCCGTGTTTACTCTGCAAAAATTGCGGGTATTAAAGCAGCTGATGAGAACCTTGAAGTTGCAGGCTCTGTAATGGCGTCTGATGCATTCTTCCCATTCCGCGACGGTATCGACGCTGCAGCTGAAGCAGGTATTAAAGCAGTAATTCAGCCAGGCGGCTCTATGCGCGACCAAGAAGTCATTGATGCCGCTGACGAGCACGGCATTGCGATGGTGTTCACGGGTATGCGCCACTTCCGTCACTAATAAGTATTTACGCAATACCTTTTAGTGCAGGCTTAGTGAGGGACACCAACACCTAAGTTAAACACGCAGTAAAGTGGCATTTAGTGGCTTTACTGTGTGTTTGTTATTTTTCCTTAACCCTTTTAAATACGCAGACTCGAGGTCATTTGCTTGGTTGTAATGAAATCTCATCGAAGCGACAGAGTTGCGAATTATTCTGCTAAGGCGTAAGTGCAAATAGGGGTTAGCTGATAGGCTTGATCTGACCCGTAGTAATTTGTAGTAATAGTGTTATGTTATTCGCCTACCCTCGACAGAAAAAGGAAATAAGAATGAAAAAGTTAGCCCAATATGTGTTAGCCGCAACCCTAGGTGTAAGTGCTACTTATGCCAGCGCAGATGCGATTTCTGATGCCGCAATGAGCGATATCCGCTCTGCTAGTGCAAAAGTACGCGATGAGTACCGTAATCCTCAGCAAACACTGCGCTTTTTTGGCCTTACCCCAGACATGACTGTGGTAGAAATCTCTCCAGGTGGTGGTTGGTACGCCGACATCCTTTATTCTGTTGTAAAAGATAACGGTAAGTATGTAGCTGCTCACTTTTACGTTGATGATGAAACCAGCGGTTACTTTAAAAAATCGGTAGAAGGCTTCAAAGAAAAAATGAAGCCGGGCATGAAGTACGAAGGTGCTGAGCTTACTGCATTCGACCCAATCAAAGCGTTAGATATTAGCGACGCAGGTAGTGCCGATATGGTGCTGACGTTTCGCAACGTACACAACTGGTATATGCGTCACGGTGACGAGGGTATCGACAATGCATTTGGCGCATTTTTCAAAGCGCTTAAGCCAGGTGGCGTACTGGGCGTAGTGGAACATGAGCTTCCTGAAAGCGCAGATGATGAAGCAATGAAGAAAAGTGGCTACATGAAGCGTTCTTACGTTGTGGCTGCCGCCGAAAAAGCAGGCTTTGTGCTTGAAGCAAGCAGCGATGTCAACGCGAACCCAATGGATACTGCCGACCACCCGAAAGGTGTGTGGACGCTACCTCCACGTTTGGCGCTAGATGATCAAGATCGCGAAAAATACATGGCGATTGGCGAGAGCAATCGCATGACGCTAAAATTCACCAAACCAAAATCATAAAATTAAACACTCAAAACGGAACAGTTAATGAACGTACTTGTAATTGGCGGCGGTGGCCGCGAACACGCGCTAGCGTTTAAAGCAGCGCAGTCTTCTGATGTTTCAACAGTATTTGTAGCACCTGGCAATGCAGGCACAGCTACAGAACCTAAGCTTGAGAACGTAGCTATCGATGTAAATGATATTGCTGGCTTGGTTTCTTTTGCTCAGGGTAACGATGTTGAGCTTACTATTGTAGGCCCAGAAGCGCCGCTAGTTGCAGGTGTTGTTGATGCGTTCACAAACGCTGGTTTAATGATTTTTGGCCCCACTCAAGCTGCCGCGCAGCTTGAGGGCTCTAAAGCTTTTACCAAAGACTTTTTGGCTCGCCACAACATTCCAACGGCCGAGTATCAAAACTTCACAGAAATTGACCCAGCTATTGCCTATGTGCGTGAGAAAGGCGCGCCGATTGTAGTAAAGGCTGACGGTCTTGCTGCGGGTAAAGGTGTTATTGTTGCGATGACCCTTGAAGAAGCGGAAGACGCTATCCGCGACATGCTGGCAGGTAACGCGTTTGGCGAAGCCGGCAGCCGCGTAGTTATTGAAGAATTCCTAGACGGTGAAGAAGCGTCGTTCATTGTCATGGTAGACGGCAAAAACGTACTTCCTTTTGCCACCAGCCAAGACCACAAGCGTGCTGCTGACGGTGACAAAGGGCCGAACACAGGCGGAATGGGTGCATATTCTCCGGCTCCGGTTGTAACGCAGGACATTCACGACCGTATTATGCAAGAAGTGATTATGCCAACAGTTAACGGCATGGCTGCTGAAGGCAACGACTACGTTGGCTTTTTATATGCTGGCCTTATGATTATGGCTGATGGCACTCCAAAGGTAATCGAATACAACTGTCGCTTTGGCGATCCGGAAACCCAGCCAATCATGCTGCGCTTAAAGTCTGACTTGGTTCCACTTTGCCAAGCAGCGTGCAAAGGCGAACTTGCTGGTAAAACGATTGAGTTTGATGAGCGCGCGTCGGTAGGTGTTGTGCTTGCCGCTGGCGGCTATCCAGGCAGCTATGATAAAGGCGACGTGATTACTGGTTTCGAAGAAGCCGCTAAGTTAGACGGAAAGGTTTTCCATGCAGGCACCGCCCTGCAAGATGGCGAAGTGGTAACCGCAGGTGGCCGCGTACTTTGCGCTACAGCTTTGGGTAACAACGTTACCGAAGCGCAGCAAAAAGCCTACGAGCTACTAAAAGCCATTCAGTTTAAAGATGTGTACTACCGCACTGATATCGCGCACCGTGCGATTGCGCGTGAAGCTGAAGCCAAGTAGCCGAAAGCCTCATAGAAAGTGCTAAATGAACGCAGCGTAATGCTGCGTTCTTACATAATTACGAAAAGCCAGGGTGTGAATTCTACGCCCCCCACTTTTACTCTTACCTACTCTTACCACTTACTTACCATGCTAACGTGCAGTAAACGCAGAAATCGTAGTTTCCCAGCTACATATCACTGCTTAACCTGATACTAACGCTCAACACAAAAGAAAACTCGCGCTCAGTACATAAGCAATAAGGTATTGAATTTCACATCGAGTCTGATTTGGTACTTGCCGATAGTACTGTATACATTATAAATCTTTAATTTACTGACCTTCTCCATATGTTGCAGCGCATACAAGAACCTGTATGGTATTAATATCAATCCGCATAGATGATTAACCACTTAGCGAGATTTAATAAGCTCAGGTAGTCTGCTTAAAAAGCGTATTATTTCATTCTAATAAAAGAGGTATCACCTGATGTCGAACACTAAACTTATTGCTGTGTTGCTTGTAGCAGTAGTGGCGAGTACCGCAGCGTGGTTCGCCTTTTTTGCCAAAGAATCTGCTCCAGACTTTACTGCTTATGCCGCAGGCCCTGACCGAAAAGCGGCATTTTTTGAGTATTTCACTCCTATTGTAGTCGAGGTGAACAAAGAGCTAGCCACCGATAGAGAGCAAATTCAAAGTTCTTGCGACGCGGATGAAGCAGACAATCTAGACCAGTTCC
Source organism: Alteromonas sp. R7 (assembly GCF_055755235.1). Taxonomy (NCBI): domain Bacteria; kingdom Pseudomonadati; phylum Pseudomonadota; class Gammaproteobacteria; order Alteromonadales; family Alteromonadaceae; genus Alteromonas; species Alteromonas sp. R7. The sequence goes on from NZ_JBVTQX010000006.1 coordinate 131,550, forward strand.
TGACAAAGTTTCGTGTTGACGATGCTGACCTTGAACAGGAGTCAGCCTGCGAGGTGTTGTTAAGGCGTGCCGACATTGTTCCTGCGTCGTTAGCAATTGCACAAGCAGCGAATGAAAGTGCATGGGGTACCTCTCGTTTTGCAAAATTAGGGAACAACTTTTTTGGTCAGTGGTGTTTCTCTAAGGGCTGCGGTATCGTTCCAAAATCGCGTGACACTAACAAAAATCATGAAGTTGCTGATTTCCGTTCGCCTGCCGACTCAGTAGAAAGCTACATGCTAAATTTAAACACCCACGATGCTTACAAACCATTGCGTAAAATTCGACAATCCTTACGTGAAGAAGACAAGGCTGTCACCGGGGTTGCGCTCAGCTATGGCTTAGGGAAGTATTCTGAGCGTGGCGATGAATATGGAAAAGAAATACGTGAGATGATCAGTTTTAATAAACTTGCAGTGCTGGACAAGTTAGATCTGAGTAAGCAGGAAGGCGAAGCCAATTAACTCAACCAGCTAGAGCGTGACGAGCTCTGTAGCACATTTATTTATCGCCAAATGGCATGGCTTTTAGTCAAGGTGAGTGATTGCAGGTTAAAAGGAGTGGCATTTCTGCGACTCCTTCCAATTACGCGCGGCAAGTCAATCAATTAAAGTAGCGACAAATTATGGTTCACTACTTTGTCAGCTTCACCTTTCCAAACACCGATGCATCTTTATACCCCAAGTTTTTATCGCCGTTTACTGGGGTGATCTCATGAGAGCCTAAAAAGTGCTCTCTGTCGCCACCATCCGCATCGCAATAGGCAAGCATAAAGCCCAGTGTCATACCTTCTTTTAAGGTGGCAGGCGAATTATCTTTTCCGTGTTGATAGCTATCATCAAATACACGTACCGCTGCTTCCCAATGAATCTTATGCGGCGCCGATATATCTCGCTGCCATTTGTTCTCTACGTGATCATTGTAGAGTTGTGGTACAGCCTCTCCTGCTTCATTTGGACCAATATCAACAACCTGATTATCTAACGCTAAGTGATAGGCAAACGCATTGTAGTTATTAAGGTGATCGCCACCAGAGGCATCAGCATCAATAAAAATTTCTAAACAGTCATCATCCCAATAACGTTCAAGGGGATTGGCATAGGTATCTGAGAGGTGATCGTCTTGTATTTCTGCCAACAGATACAGCGCATCCTTGTTCCATCGCAGTTTATATCGACCAGAAAAATCACCGGACTCAGGAGCCGAGCCCCACATAAGCGACGTCATTTCATGCCAATCGCCCCCTTTCCATGCAGCGTCATTGGCTACACCATCTATAACAGGTGGCGTTGATGAAAAAAGTACGCTGTCAGACTTAGCTTGTGCCGTGGGCACAGACACAGCCACAAGCAGTGCCGAGGTTAGTACTGCCCCTAAATGTTTTGCACTTTTCAATTGGATACGCTCTTTGTTTGCTTATTTGTATTTTAAACTACCATGTTTTGACCCCATCCGCGCTTGAAAATAGCACCGAACACCTCCTTCTTTTTTAGAAGCATTACCAATTTGCAACGGTAATTGGTATAAAAAGGACATTCGTTCCCTCACTACCGTGGCTATGTCATTTCAAAACGCGTGCTATCACATCCTTGCGCCTGCCAGCGAGGCTCACGAGTACAAAAAGCTCAGCAAAATATTTGATGTATTTCTTATCGCGTTAATTATCGTAAATGTTGTCGCTATGATGCTGGAAACAGTGCCGGGTATCCCTGCCATTTGGCAGTACGAACTTCATATAATCGAAGTGGTTTCAGTACTGATATTTACCGTTGAGTACTTTCTTCGTTTATACGGCAGCGCATCGGCCCCAAACCGTCCTAATCACGAACGTACAACGACATGGCAAAAGCGCTGGACCTATTTGAAAAGCCCCATGGCGCTCGTCGACCTAATGGCAATTCTGCCTTTTTACTTAAGCGTTTTCGTGGCGTTCGATTTACGTATTTTGCGAATATTTCGGGTAATGCGAATTCTAAAAATTGGGCGCTATTCGCGCTCTATGCAAACTCTCGTTACCGTATTGCGCAACGAGTCTCACAGCCTTATTGCGGCGTTAAGCGTACTTTTGTTGTTCACGATTATCGCCGCCACCTGTATTTATTACATTGAACATGCTGCTCAGCCCGATGTTTTTAGCAGTATTCCCGCTTCATTGTGGTGGGCACTCGTCACGCTGACCACGGTGGGCTATGGTGACGCCGTTCCTATAACTGCATTGGGTAAAATATTTGGCGGCCTCATAACTATAATGGGTATCTGTTTTTACGCCCTACCAGCGGGTATTTTATCTTCTAGCTACACGTCGCAGATGCAGCTAAAACGCGATAGGTTTAAAGACACAGTAAGAAGCGTTTTGGACGACGGAAAGTTGAGTGAGCACGATGTGCACCACCTAGAACATGTTCGCGCACTTCTTGATTTAGATGAAGAGGAGGCAAAGCTAATTGTGCGCCTATTGCAGCACCATCACAAACGGCTAGATGATTGATTACACGCAGGCTGGAGCGAAAGCAACTCCCAAGAATCGAGTGGTATGCGCTTATACCTCCCCTTGATTCTTAGCTCACATCAGCTTATAACTAGTACCCGTCATTTCCAAAAAGAATTCCTATGTCTGTCAAACACCCTATTATTGCTATAACAGGTTCTTCTGGCGCGGGTACTACTACCACGACCAACGCTATACGCCATATTTTCAGGAACTTAAGTGTTAATGCTGCGGTTGTAGGAGGCGATAGTTTTCACCGTTTTACCCGCCCGGAAATGGAAGTGGAAATTCGCAAAGCCCAAGAGCAAGGCAGGCATATCAGCTACTTTGGCCCTAAAGCCAACGACTTTGAGCTACTGGAATCCCTGTTTAGGGAATACGGCAGCTCGGGTACAGGACAGTTTAGACAATACCTTCACACATTCGATGAAGCCGTGCCTTTTAATCAAATGCCCGGCACCTTTACACCTTGGCAAGATTTACCCAAAAACACTGACTTGCTGTTCTATGAAGGTTTACATGGCGGTGTAAAAACGGAAGAAAATGACGTAGCAAAACATGTAGATTTACTGGTCGGCATGGTGCCGATCGTAAACTTAGAATGGATCCAAAAGATTGTACGCGACACCACTGACCGAGGACATTCTCGTGAAGCGGTAATGAGCAGCATAGTGCGAGGACTGGACGACTATTTCCACTACATCACGCCACAATTTTCACGCACCCACGTTAACTTCCAGCGCGTACCAACCGTTGATACCTCCAACCCCTTCAGTGCACGGGAAATTCCAACCCAAGATGAAAGCTTTGTGGTTGTGCGCTTTAGACGGGAAATGAAGACTGTGGACTACCCCTACCTACTTCAAATGATCGACGGCGCGTTTATGTCTCGCATCAACACCTTGGTTGTACCCGGCGGAAAGATGGGCTTAGCCATGGAGCTCATTTTAACTCCGCTCCTTGAAGACATCTTAAATAAAAAGCGCAGAGCTGGTCATCAGATGGATTGGTTGAGCAGCGACGAGTAAGCCCAATATACATCGCTTCTATAGGCATGTATTTAAAACAGTAAGTCGTAATGGCTCATGCCCTGCGTCAATCTAGGTTCTATTCGGAAACTTTCTTGGTTTAGCTTCTTGATTTAGTTTCTTGATTTAGTTTCTCGACCTAGTTTTTGACACAGCAGGCTCCTATTATGACCACAATTAAAAGCCAACAAATTTGGGTAGACCAGCAAAACCTTGCCAACACTAACGTTGTTTCCCGCGATATAAACATCAACGACTTACAGCAAGACGAAGTATTGCTTGAGACAGACAGCTTTGGCTTTTCTGCCAACAACATCACCTATGCTGCACTGGGTTTTAAAATGGGCTATTGGGGCTTTTTCCCTGCAAAGAGTGATAATGACGTTGATGAAGCACATGGCTTCGGTATTGTGCCCGTTTGGGGCTTTGCTACCGTTAAGGCGTCTTGTCATAGCGATATCAAAGTAGGTGAAAAGGTGTTCGGCTACCTGCCTATGGCTAGCCATTGGGTGATAAAAGCTGGCAAAGTTGCCCCTCACGGTTTTTCAGACATCCACGAAAAACGGAAGAGCATTAGCCCTGTTTACGATCAATATCTTCGCTGTGCCGCCGACCCCGGCTACGACAAAAACCGCGAAGCATGGCAGCTTAATTTTAGACCCCTTTATATGACTTCGTTTGTTCTCGATGACTATGTGGCAGAGAAAGCAAACAATGAAACCTTACTGTTGTCGAGCGCTTCGAGTAAAACCGCACTGGGTACAGCGCAACTACTTAAAGACCAAAAGGCCACTCGAAACGCAAGCTACAAGGTGGTTGGGCTAACCTCGAAACAAAACGTGGATTTGGTAAAAGCGTCCGGCTGCTACGATGAAGTGTATAGTTATGACGAACTCTCAGCCCTGAGTAGCGAAGGCAATAGCAGTAAAAGCAGCGATGCGCGCTACTGGCTGCTTGATTTCGCTGCCAACGGTACGTTGATTAATGACCTTACCAAGCAGCTTGGCGACAGCCTGAGCGACGTTACACTCATTGGTGCGACAGATTGGAAAGCCCAAGAGAAGCCCAACCCCAAATTGCTCAATGCAGAGATATTTTTCGCGCCAGCTCGCGTGAAACTGCGCCAACATGAATGGGGGCACGAGGCCTTTTTGGCAAAATACGCCAGTGCATGGAAACGCTTCGCAGAGAAAGTGAGCGATCAGTTTTATGAGCAATCGCACCGCGGAGCTGATGCTATAACGCAGTTATATTTAGAAACGCTTAATGGAACGGCGCAAACAAAAGCCCTTAATGTCGTCACTTTTGATTAGCGCTCCTTAAGGATTACAACTTGAACTGCTGATGTGTTGTTGCAGTGCCTACGTTATAAAGCTTCTCACCAATACGTAGTTCACTATAAGCTCAGTGGGAAGAAAAGCGTAATGGCTTCCTCCTCGTTGGAGTCTGCTGGGCTTTTACTGGGCCTTTGCTGGCTCTTTCTTTACATCTAAGTTCGACAGACCTAGACACTATTTGTAACAAACATCCCCAGCCTTTTACGCTTTTCTCGCTTTTGTATTTCACATCTTGTGGTTATAGTGAAACAAAAGTAAAACGAAAGGTATGAGTATGGGTCAGGAAACCTCTAAAATTCTCGTTGTTGATGATGACATGCGTCTGCGCAGCCTATTAGAGCGCTATTTACTCGAACAGGGCTATCAAGTACGCAGTGCGGCTAACGCAGAACAAATGGACAGACTGCTAGAGCGCGAGAATTTTCACCTTATGGTTTTGGACCTTATGCTACCTGGTGAAGACGGCTTGTCTATTTGCCGCCGATTGCGCCAGCAAGAAAACGACATGCCCATTATTATGCTTACTGCAAAAGGCGATGAAGTTGACCGCATTATCGGCCTTGAAATGGGTGCAGACGATTATTTGCCTAAGCCATTTAACCCACGCGAGCTACTAGCGCGTGCTAAAGCGGTATTGCGCAGACGCAGCAGCGAAGCGCCGGGCGCGCCGTCTAAAGATGTGCAAATTGTGGAATTTGGCAACTACAAGCTGAACCTCGCCACCCGTGAGATGACAGCTGGCGATACACCTTTAACACTGACGAGCGGCGAGTTTGCAGTATTAAAATCTCTGGTTACTCACCCCCGCGAGCCATTGTCGCGAGACAAACTGATGAACCTAGCGCGTGGTCGCGACTATAGTGCGTTAGAGCGCAGTATTGACGTTCAGGTTTCGCGCTTACGAAGAATGCTTGAAGAAGACCCTGCCAACCCTCGCTATATTCAAACTGTATGGGGATTGGGCTACGTATTCGTGCCTGATGGCGAACAAGTTTAGCACCTATGACTGATACGGCGGGCTCTACCCGTCTTGGCCAGTGCGCAAGTGAAGTATGTTTACTCATGACCCCTAATTATGCGTTTACCTACTGCCATTCCAAACACTGGCTTATGATTCAAAGCGACGGCATGTTATGCGTTTAATTCCCAAAAGTGCATTTGGCCAAACCGTCATGCTTATTGGCGTGCTGTTGCTTATTAATCAGATTGTGTCCTACATCTCTGTTACCTATTACTTTATTCAGCCCAGTTACCAACAAATTAACAGTTTATTGGCCACCCAAGTTAAATCTGTGCTCGCCAACGATTTGTTGGTGACTAACCAAGAGACCCGAGACCGCTATTTTCAAAAAACACAGGTGCAGGTCTTTGACGAAAGCGTTGCCAAACAGAATGGATTAGAGAGCGCCGTATACTATAGCTATATTTCTTCTCAAGTTAGCGAGCAGCTCAGGCAACTTGCTGATGTACGTATTAGCACTACCACGCAGGCCAGTGATGAAAATGCACCTTACATTGTGTGGATATCCCTGAACCGCTACCCAGACACGTGGATATCTATTCCTATTTCAGGGCTTAACGAAGCGAATATATCCCCTCTTACTATGTACTTGATGGTAATTGGTATATTAAGTGTGGCCGGCGGCTGGTTGTTTGTAAGACGCATGACTCGCCCGTTGTCAGCCCTGCAAAAAGCAGCAATAGCGGTGGGTAAAGGCGAGCACCCGGCGCCGCTTCGCGAACAAGGCAGCACCGAAATGATTCAGGTTACTCGGGCGTTTAACCGCATGAATCAGGGTATTAAGCAGCTTGAGAATGACCGAAATATTATGACAGCGGGCATTTCTCACGACTTGCGCACACCGCTTACCCGTATACGCCTAGCCTCAGAAATGCTGCCAGAAGATCAAGACTGGATTAAAGACGGCATTGTAAATGACATAGAAGACATGAACGCCATCATCGATCAGTTCATTGACTATGCGCGCTACGACACCGAAGAAGTCACTCAAGAAACCGATTTAAACGCGATTATTGCAGAACTGGTACAAGCCAGACATTTAGACGATAAGCACCACATTGAACTTAAACTCAACGCCATTCCTCCGTTGTCGCTACGACGAATTGCAATGAAACGCGTGATCGATAATCTCATCGAAAACGCCTTCAAATACGGCTCGGACGATATTGCGATTAGCAGCTTTTACAATCGCCACGAAAAGCGCGTGTATTGCAAAGTACGCGACTTTGGCCCGGGAATACCGGAAGCGGAGCTCGACGGTGTATTCATGCCGTTTGCACAAGGCGACAAAGCCCGCAATTCGTCAGGTTCAGGCCTTGGCCTTGCCATAATAAGGCGAATTGTAGAAGCTCACGATGGTGAGGTGACGTTGCGAAATCATCCTCAGCAGGGCTTGGTCGCAGAGTTTTATTTACCCTATCAAACCCATTAAGCCCAAAAACACTACACGGATTGGTATTAACTTCTGTGGTACTTAATTTTTCGGCTGTATCCATAAGACGCCAACCACAGCACGCAGCCGCCAAGTGGGATCACCCAAAACGCCGTAGTAAGTGGCGCGAAGTTCGCCCATAGTCCGGTAGAAAACGATGCCACTTGCACGCCAGTAGAGTTACCGATAATAGAAATACCAGAAAGTACCGGGCCGTTGTCACTGTCGATATTCATTGCAGCAGACAGTGCTAACGGGAAGAGCCCACCTAGCCCTAAGCCGAGCAGTAAATTACCTGCGCCAATCCCGTAAAATGAAGGCATTAACTTCAGTGCGAATACACCTGCTAGCGATGCTGTTGCCATAAGCACAATCATGCGGTGTACCGATACAAATCGCAGTAAAAACGGGAAAGTAAGGCGGCTTATCACCATACCAGCGGTAAAAAATGCCAGTAAGTTTCGCGACTGTTCGCCGGTAAAGCCTAAGCCGTTTTGCGCATAGCTCACAAACCAGTTCGCGTTACCAAATTCTACAGCACCATAGCCAAAGGTAAGCAAAGTTAGAAATATGAAAACAGGCTGCTTAATAATGACCCCAAATGCCAAGGTCTTTTTAGGCGCTTTTGGCTGACCTTTAAGTACTTTTGCCTGAGAGCGCGCCGCAATAAATGCGTAGCACGAAAGCAAAATCATAACGCCTGCCAACACCTGAATAGGTAAGCGCCAGTTGTGCTCAACAAGGTATAGCAGTGTTACAAAGAACGACGCCGCAAACGTTCCTAAGCTGAACATAAAGTCCATTAAGCCCATCATAGTAAAGCGCTTTTCTGCGTACATTCGTGCAATAAGCGTGTGGCCAATAGTAAATATTGTTGAGCTCACCACACCTATTAATACCGCTAATACCAAAAACCATTGCCAAGCGGTAAGCACTGACACAAGCAGCAACAGCGCCGTATTCATACTGAATAACGTGGCGAGTAGCGGCATATATTCGAAGCGACTGGCATACTTGCCACCAATCACAGCGCCTAACATCATGCCTACAGAGAAAAGCGAGAAAAGTGCGCCACTGACTACTTCAGACATTTGCAGATCGGCTGCAATATCTGGCAGTAATATTCCCCACAAGAGAAACAATTTACCAATTAGAAAAAAACCAGCAAAAATAACGATGGTGGCAGGAAGTCGGCTCATTTAGGCTCCATGGCTGATATCAGTAGAAAGACATCCGATTTAGGCGTGAGGGCACAGCGTAGTTATGCCCCTTGACCACAAAGTGAACCTTTTGAGGGCGCTGACCTTTACTGTGCAAGAAAGAACAGCAGCCCTTAATTATCACATAATCACTACCTTTACAGATTGCTGATAATCGCAAGAAAATGCAAGTGAAAGCGTTTTCCCTTTTTCATCCCACATTACAGGTACGCTCCTGCCATCAAGTGAAACGCTCTGTGGTTTTTCGCTTAAACCATGCACGATGTAGGTGATGTCTCGCTGCTTAGGCATACCTATATAGCTGCCTTCGCTATCAAGCGTCAGGGTTAATGCGGCCCTATCGTCTACTGACGCATTAAGAAGTAGCTTTGTATATAAGCCTTTTTTGACAGACGCTGGATTTTTGCCGTCATCCTCGTAATAACCATATGAAGATGAATTCACTGAATTGTCATGCCAGTAATGCATTTCTATTTTACGGGCATCAAACTGCTCTGTGCGGCTAAGCCCGTCTGCCATTGGCATAAAGCTTCCTGCTTTTACCCACACTGGGAAATTGTCTTGGCTTAGCGGGTAGTTAACGGTTTGGTCACCTTGGTATTTCGTATCAGAGAAAAAATCAAACCATACGCCTTCAGGCAACTTGGTCGGCCACACCGTTTGGTTAGCGCTCGTCACAGGAGAAACTAACAGGCCATCGCCCCACAGATAACTGTCTGCATTTTCAAACCAATCGCTTTCACCGTACGCCATAGCTAACGGGCGCATTAATGGCGTACCGTAAAGCGCATTTTCAAAGGCCAATGAATAGTTATAAGGCAGCATGTCATAGCGAAGTTGGATAAACTTGCGCGCAATAGACTTTACGGGGTCGGCGTGGAAAATTGGCTCCGGCGCAATATTATCTTGAGCATGAGGCCTAAATACCGGTGAAAAGGTACCGAACTGAAGCCATCTTGTATAAAGCTCGGGATCAAAGGTTTCACCTCCAGCAAACCCACCTAAGTCGGAATGGGTATACGCCATTCCAAAAACACTCATTTGAAGTGCCAACTCTACCTGAGGTTTAAGTCCGCCCCAGCTTCGACTCACATCGCCTGTCCACGGCACCATTCCGTACCGTTGACTGCCCAAAAAGCCTGAACGCATCAGCACAAAGGGGCGCGTGTCGGGTTGTAGCGCAGTTAAATTGTTATACACGGTTTTCGCCCACTGATGACCGTAGGCATTGTGCACTTCTGCGCCGCTTACTTTTGTAGACTGCCACATGTGCTGAATGTCATCAGGGTGCACTTCAGGCTCACCCAAGTCGCCCCACCAGCCGGCAACACCCTGTGCAGCAAGCTTTTCATAATATTGCCAAAACCAATTTTGACCCGCTTCACTGAACACATCAACAAGGCCGGTATTGCCAAAATAAAAATCGAAGGTATACGGCGCACCATCATCGTTTTGAGCAAGGGCATTACTGGCAACGGCGCTTTCCCATTGTTTTGACGTCGTAAGAATAAAAGGCTCTGTTATCAGCACGGTTTTTACGTCTTGAGCGCGTAGCTCACTAATCATTTTCTCAGGCTCAGGAAAAGCGACAGTGTCCCAGCTTAAGTTCCCCATGTGCCCTTTAATGTCTTTGCCAAACCAATATAAATCAAGCACTACGGCATCAACGGGAATATCTTGCGTGTTAAAGGCATCGATAACATCCATCACTTCATTTTGTGATTTATAGCCAAATCGAGACGCAAAGTTACCGAGTAGCCAGCGTGGAGGAAGCGGCTGTTTTCCCGTGACTGCAACGGTAGACCTTACTGTATCTTCTAAATTTTCACCCAACACCATGATGTAGCTAGCACGGCCACCTTGTGCTTTAAATAGCAACTCGTCGCTGTTCGTTTTGCCAATATCTAGCTCACCAGAAGCGGTGTTATCGAACAATACGCTGTAATTTTTTGAAGACATCACGGCCGACAGCCCAAAATACATTTGGTTTGACGATGTGGTGTATCCATAATGTGCTTTGTTATATAGCGGCATGCTATGACCACGACGATCCATACCTAAAACGCGCTGGCCACCGCCGTAGAGCTTTTCGTTTTCATCTAACGCAAACGACAGGCTGACGCCTTTACTGGAAATACTTAGTCCGCCTTGCTCTTTCGCGACAATTTTGCCGTTAACAGAATAACTGATAGCGTGCGTCGCCTTATCAACATGCGCTGCAATATTATTGAGTTTTAAGATTAGGGTTGTCGCAGTTTCAACTAGCTCTACATCATTAGCTTTTTTGTCTGTAACATCAGTCAACGCGGGCTCGGGAAGCGCCATAGACGGTAGATTTGCGTAAGGCGTGCCATTATCATCAGTAAGATACGTTACTTGAAAGCCACTATCGTGCAACGCGCTTATCGTGAAGTCATTGGTATCCGTATCAATATTTAGCGTTGCTTTTTCGAGTGTCGCTGTTTGAACTTCGGCTACCGTATTTACCGAGAAAAATGCCAAACCAGCACATGCAAGTGCTATACGCTGTTTCCTGTCTATCATGCTCAAAACCTTCTTTATGCTTCAAAGCGAAGCGCACCTAATTAGCGAACCGCACTTAATTAACGAAGCGCGCTTAATTAAAGCCTTCTTGTGTACGGTGAATGATAGCTAGTGCCTTGCTCAACTTAAATAAACATACGTATTCATAATGTTAAATTTGTTAACAACAACACAAAAAAAGCCCGCAACACGGTGCGGGCAAAACATCAATCACGTTGAGAGTGATGAACGTTGGGAAGGGGCAGACCGAGTGTTAGTTACCCGGCCCGGCTTTAACGATAGCGTCGCTAACGTCGTATTTTTCAAAGTTCTGTTTAAAGTCGTTGACTAAGTTAGCGGCGTATTCGTTGTACTTCTCTTTGTCTGCCCACGTGTTTTGTGGCACAAGCAAATTGCTGTCTACACCGTCTATTGCCACTGGCACATCTAGGTTTAACGCGTCAATGTGCTGAGTTTCAACATCAGCCAAGTTACCCGATACAATCGCATCAATGATGGCGCGCGTAGTAGGGATATCAAAACGGCTACCTGTGCCGTAAGGGCCGCCTGTCCAACCGGTATTAACCAAGTAAACCTTAGCGCCAAACGCTTTAACACGCTTAATCAGAAGCTCTGCATACACGCCTGCTGGGCGCGGGAAGAAAGGCGCACCAAAACAAGTTGAGAAGGTTGATTCAATATCGCTAGTAGAGCCAATTTCAGTAGAGCCGACTTTCGCTGTGTAACCGCTTAAGAAGTGATACGCCGCAGCTTCTTCACTTAGCACTGAAACAGGAGGCAATACGCCACTTACGTCACAGGTCAAAAATACAACCGAGCGAGGTTCGCCGCCTCGGTTTTCAGCAACGCGCTTTTCAATGTGCGAAAGCGGGTAGGCCGCACGTGAGTTTTGGGTTAACGATGTGTCGGTATAGTCCGGCGTGCGTGTTTCATCAAGCACTACGTTTTCTAGGATGGTACCAAACTTGATAGCATTCCAAATTACTGGCTCGTTCTTTTGAGATAGGTCGATACATTTAGCGTAGCAACCGCCTTCAATATTAAATACGCTACCTGGTGCCCAGCCGTGCTCGTCGTCACCAATCAAGAAGCGCTTAGGATCGGCTGAAAGCGTGGTTTTACCTGTGCCTGAAAGACCGAAGAACAGAGTCACATCGCCTTCTTCACCCACGTTGGCAGAACAGTGCATAGGTAGCACGTCTTTTGCCGGAAGCAGGAAGTTTTGCACGGAGAACATGGCTTTTTTCATTTCGCCCGCGTAACGCATGCCAGCAAGCAACACACGCTTTTTAGCGAAGTTGATGATAACTGTGCCGTCGCTGTTAGTGCCGTCACGCTCTGGCTCACAAGTGAAACCAGGTACGTTTAAGATTTGCCAAGGCTGGTCGCCTTTAACATTCCATTGTTCAGGAATAATAAAAAGGTTGCGGGCAAAAACGTGCTGCCACGCGGTTTGCGTTCTTACTTCAAGCGACAAAGCATGTTCAGGGTCTGAGCCCACTTGAAGATGTGAAAGAAAGTGTTCTTGGGTAGACAGGTAGGCTTCAACGCGGTCCCACAGCGCATCAAATTTGTCAGCGTCAAAAGGCTTATTCACCTTGCCCCAATCGATGTCATTTTCGGTTGTTGACTCTTTAACGATAAATCTATCATTTGGAGAGCGACCGGTTCGTTTTCCGGTCTCTACGACAAGCGCCCCGTTTTTGTCAAGGACACCTTCGCCGCGCTTGACGGCGCGCTCGATAAGTTCTGCATTTGGCAGGTCGGTGAGTGGCGTTACTTTCAGCTCCGTTTGAATTGAGGCTGCTGCGGTCATGGCTGTTACCCTATATGTAATTTTTCAAAAGTACTTTCAAAAAAGTATCACCTCTTCGAGTGTAATGTAAACAAGGCCCAGCGCGCATTTATAAAACACATACTCACTATTTCTCATATGTTAATTTCATAAATATTGTAAATTAATTACAAGGAAAGCCTTTTCCTTGGGTATAAATGCAAAAATAGGGCGTAGAAAACCTATATTGATCGATGAATTTCAAAATAAAAAATGACAATTTTTCTTAGAAAGTGAAGGTGAAAATTTTCACCACAACAGGAAGAAAAGGAAAATAGGATGATGTAGGAAAGTTAAACACTTACTACTGGGCATTTTTTAACCACAAGTGAAGTGTTGGAAAAATGAACCTATCTAGAAGGTGAGAGATTCAGAAACAAAAAGCACCTTCAAAAGAAGGTGCTTTAACACAGCAGTAAACAAGTAGTTACTGATTTGAAGACGGTGCGTCGAAGTTGCCGCTGTGAATAGCCTCTACGTCGATACTATCGAAGCGATATTCTGTATGACAGTACTGGCAGTTCATTTTGATCGCACCTTCTTCAGCAATAATGGCATGAAGCTCAGACTTCTCAACGTGACGAAGTGCTTCAGCGCTGCGCTCCTTTGAGCATGAGCAGGCAAAGGTTACGTCCTTCGCTGGATACACTTCCACGTCTTCTTGGTGGTAAAGACGATATAAAATGTCTTCAACCGACAACGTAAACATCTCTTCTTTGGTCAACGTTTGAGTAAGCTTAGTGATATGAGCAAACTCATTGGCTTGCGACACATCGGTAGCGCTGGCATCGGTAGGTAATACCTGGAGTAACACACCCGACGCTTTCGCGTTTTTAGGGTCGCTCATGTCGGTCATTAGGTGCACGCTGGTCGCTAGCTGCTCTGACTGAGCAAAGTAGCCTTCAATACATTCAGCTAGAGAAGGTTTATCTAATGCGACAACGCCTTGATAACGCTCGCCTTCATCTGGTGTGATAGTAATGACCAATACCGCTTGAGACAATAACTCTGAAAACGTTTCAGGTAATGTTTCTAATGTCTCGTCCCAGCGCGCCACACCGCGAAGCGTTTGTTCGTGAGTGGCGTTTAATACCGCGTAACTTACCGGGCCTTTGCTTTGAATTTGAAGTGAAATTTCACCCTTAAACTTAAGCGTCGCCGTTAGCAATGACGTCGCTGCCGCCATTTCACTTAACAATGCTTGAATTTGCACAGGGTATTCATAGCTGTGCACAATTTGCGTTAAGCTCTCATCAAGACGAACCAATTCGCCACGAACGTTAGCTTGGGTAAATAAGAAGCGGTGTAATTTATCGAAATCGCTCATAACTAATCCTGTTGAGCAGCTCATTATTGCTGCTTAAATTTAATAATCTGTCGTCGCTGCTTTTTATCAGGTCTATGATCTGGTTTAGGGCTGTGAAAGGCGTTCATTTTGCGCGCCGTTTGGTTTTCTTCACGTTTTGTTACACTTTCAATCGTCTCTTCAAAAAGCGCCTGCGCCAAAGGCGCGCTCAAACGCTTGTCACTTAAGCCTAGCACCTTAATTTCACGATTATCCCATCCTGAGGGAACTTTAATCATGGCGCCAAGCTCTACATGCTTGCCAGGTTTGGCTCTTTGCCCGTTGTACTGGACTTTTCCCGACTGCACCATGTCTCTTGCTATTGCGCGGGTCTTAAAGAACCTTGCAGCCCATAGCCACTTGTCCAGCCTGACATTTTGTGTTGTATTGTTGCTATCCGATTGGCTCATGTAATATTTTCGTAATGGTGTGGCTTTAGTGTTGTGACCCTCACCTTTACTAGGCTATTATGGGTTTGCTAAAGCGCGGTTAACCAAAAATTCACTATATTATAATAAAGCAGTACCATCAGTGGCAGCATGACATTCAATAAACCCAACCCACAATCTCTGGTTGTTTATCTGAACCAGCATCAAAAACAGCTACATACCATCGTAGTGGTTCTGCTCAGCCTGTATTTAATTGCATTTGCTGCCAAACTCGTGTGGCGAATTATACCCGAACCTCAACTATCTGCGACACCCACAGTAAGCCGTGCTCCAGTTATTTCTTCGTCGTCAGGCCAAAATGGGGTCAACATTGCCAAAATACAACAGTTGAATCTGTTTGGTAATGCAGCGGCTAAACCCGCTGAACCGGTAGCCGAAGTTACTGACGCGCCAGAAACGCGCTTAAACCTAACTCTGACGGGCGTTGTGGCCAGTTCAGAGCAGGAGGCGGGTACCGCTATTATTGAAAATCGCGGCAGCCAAGCGGTTTATGGCTTAGGTGAGAAGATTGAAGGCACCAATGCCACGTTGCAAAAAGTGTACAACGATCGCGTTATTATTAAGAACGGGGTGAGAAACGAAACCCTGATGCTTGACGGAATTGACTACGACGAAGCTAATCGTCGCCGTGAAATGCAGGCAAGAAATCGACCTGAGCCAGAAGAATTAGAAGAAGACACCGTTGAGCTTAGCGATGAAGCATTAGAGGCGACTGCAGCTCTGCGAGAACGTCCAGCCAACTTCACAGACTTTATTTCAATATCGCCAAAAACTGAAGAAGGCCAGCTTATCGGCTACCAAGTGAGCCCAGGCAAAGAGCCTGAATTATTTAAATCGGCAGGGCTTCAGGCTGGTGATGTCATTACACAGATTAACGGGCTAGACCTTACCGACTTGCAGCAATCGCAAGAGGCGCTGTCTGAGCTACGCAATGCACAAACTATAGAATTAACGATTATTCGAGATGGCGGTTTAACTACGCTATACCTAGATTTACCCGAGTCTTAATACCACTAACGGTAGTAGCACTATATTGTCGCTAGGTATACAAAATAACAAATAAAGCAATTCGGTCATCGACAAGTTAGGAAATGAAGGAAGTTAGAATGAAAAGGCGCACTAGCCAAAAACTATTATCTCGCTTGAGCACAGCCATGTGCACGGCGCTTCTGTGTTTCTCGGTGACAGCCGCTGAGTACATGCCTAATTTCAAAGATACCGACATTAACGAGTTCATTAATATCGTTGGTAAAAATCTAGAGCGCACTATTATTGTCGACCCCAACGTACGTGGGAAAATAAGCGTACGCAGCTACGACATGCTCGATGAAGATCAGTATTACCAGTTTTTCCTAAACGTACTTCAAGTGTATGACTTCGCCGTTGTAGAAATGCCTAGCGGTATTTTGAAAGTGGTTCGCTCTAAAGACGCCAAAACATCGAACATTCCAGTAGTGGAAGGCGCTAACCGCGACGGCGACGAAATGATCACTCGCGTTGTTCCTGTGTATAACGTACCGGTACGTGAACTTGCGCCTATTTTACGCCAGCTAAATGACCAAGCGGGCGGCGGTAACGTAGTTAGCCACGACCCATCAAATGTGATGATGCTAACCGGCCGTGCAGCGGTAGTGAACCGACTGGTAGAAATTATCGAGCGCGTGGACCGTGCCGGTGACGAAGAAGTTGAAATCGTTAAACTTCGCTATGCGTCAGCATCAGAAATGGTGCGCATTATTGACAGTATTAATAAGTCACAAGGTAAAGCCAATACTGGTACTAAGTCTGAGCCTCGCGTAGTGGCAGACGACAGAACTAACTCAGTTATTGTAAGCGGTGATATTAAAGCGCGTCAGCGTCTTATTAACCTTATTCAGCGCATGGACCAAGAGCTTGAGTCAAACGGCAATACCCGCGTGCTGTTTCTTAACTACGCTAAAGCGGAAGATTTAGTAAAAGTATTACAGGGCGTATCTGCAAGCATTCAAGCTGAAGAGCAAGGTGGTGGCACTACGTCACGTCGAGCTGGCTCTAACCGTGAAATCAGCATTGATGCGCACGAAGATTCTAATGCCATTGTTATTACCGCAGAGCCGGACATGATGCGCTCATTAGAAGAGGTTGTACGTCAACTTGATATTCGCCGTGCGCAAGTACAAGTTGAAGCCATCATTGTTGAGGTCTTTGAAGGTGACGGCACTACTTTGGGTGTGCAGTGGGTGTCAGAACAAGGTGGTGGTACCCAGTTTAATAATGGTGTTGTACCAGTGGGAAGCCTAGCGGTTGCGCTAAAACAAGCTGAAGAAGATACTAACACTGAAACCTATGTGTCTGATGACGGTTCTCCTTATACAGTAACAAACACGCGAGAAGGCGATTACACTGCATTAGCGAGCCTTTTAGGCGGTGCTAATGGCTTAATTGCGGGCGTTATCGAAAATGGCTGGGGTGCTGTGGTACAAGCGGTCAGCACAGATACCAACTCTAATATTCTTGCTACGCCTCACTTAACGACTATGGATAACGAAGAAGCGTTTTTCATCGTAGGTCAGGAAGTGCCTATTATTACAGGTACAACAACGGGCGCGAATAACTCTAACCCTTTCCAAACTGTTGACCGCCAAGAAGTGGGTATCAAACTTAAAGTGACGCCACAAATCAATGAAGGCGACGCGGTACAGCTGCTTATCGAACAAGAAGTGTCTAGCGTAAGTGGCGCTACATCGGTAGATATTTCAATTAACAAGCGTGAAATTAAGACCACGGTTATTGTTGATGATGGCGGTACTATTGTTCTTGGCGGCCTTATCGACGAAGACGTTCAAGAGAGTGAATCTAAGGTACCACTACTGGGTGATATTCCAATTCTAGGCCATTTATTCAAATCTACATCAACCAGCAAGCGTAAGCGTAACTTGATGGTGTTCTTGAAACCGACCATTGTCCGTGACGGTGCAACCATGAATACAATCAGCCATCGCAAATACAATTACATTCGCGCACTGCAGCTAAAACGCCAGCAAGAAGGTGTTTCGCTAATGCCTTACGAAGAAACCCCGACTATTCCACAATGGGATGATGCGCTAGCGTTGCCACCTTCATTCGAAGAGTACCTTTCTGAGAAAGAGAAGCAGAAACAAGAAGAAGGTAACGACTAGCATGGCAGGGCAGGACGAACAAATTACTCAGGCATTAGAGGCGCAAGAAGAAGCCTTAGAAGCCATGGGTGAAGACGCAGGTTTGCCTGAAGAGGAGGCCGGTCCAAGACAGCTTTCTTTTAGCTTTGCGAAGCGCAATCAGGTATTGCTGGAAACCAATGAAACCCCTGCGGTTTTATATTTTACAGAGAATACGCCGTTTGATGTATTCGCCGAAGTGCGACGTTTCTACGGCGAGCCCTTTGTACCGAAAACTATTCCTGCGAACGAATTTGAAAGCCTGCTTACCAGTGCGTTTCAGCGCGATAGCTCTGCGGCTAAACAGCTAATGGAAGACCTTGGCAACGAGAGTGATTTGTTCGCTCTTGCTGAAGACTTGCCTGACACTGAAGACCTGTTAGACAGTGAAGACGATGCGCCTATTATCAAGCTTATCAACGCCATGTTGGGCGAGGCGATTAAAGAAGGCGCGTCAGACATTCACATTGAAACCTTTGAAAACCAGCTTGTGGTTCGCTTCAGGGTAGACGGCGTATTACGCGAAATTTTGCGCCCGAATCGCAAACTTTCTTCCATGCTGGTATCGCGTATTAAAGTTATGGCGAAGTTAGATATCGCCGAGAAACGCGTGCCCCAGGATGGCCGTATTACATTGCGTATTGCTGGGCGAGCAGTAGATGTGCGTGTTTCGACCATGCCTTCAAGCCACGGCGAGCGTGTGGTATTGCGTCTACTGGATAAAAACAATGCGCGCTTAAATCTAGAAGATTTAGGCATGACGCTGCAAAACCGTAATCACTTTTCATCTCTTATTCGAAAACCTCACGGCATTATTTTGGTTACCGGCCCCACGGGCTCGGGTAAAAGTACCACCCTGTATGCAGGGTTAACCGAGATAAACTCGCGAGACAGAAACATCTTAACGGTTGAAGATCCTATCGAATTTGACCTTCCTGGTATTGGACAAACGCAGGTTAACCCTCGCGTAGATATGACCTTCGCCAGAGGCCTTCGCGCTATTTTGCGTCAAGACCCCGATGTAGTGATGGTGGGTGAGATTCGTGATATCGAAACGGCGCAAATTGCTGTTCAAGCCAGTTTAACCGGTCACTTAGTACTCTCTACTCTGCATACCAATACGGCAGCAGGCGCGATCACCCGTTTAGAAGACATGGGTATTGAGCCATTTCTGCTGTCTTCGAGCTTATTGGCCGTCTTGTCACAGCGGCTCGTTCGTACCCTGTGCCCAGATTGCAAAAAGCCACATACGCCTGACGCTTCTGAGCTTGAAGTATTAGGGCAAAACGCCACAAGCGAGACCACCATCTACAAGCCCCATGGCTGCGCCGCGTGTAATCAAACCGGATATCGCGGTCGTACCGGTATTCACGAGCTATTGTTGGTAGATGAAAAAGTGCGCGAGATGATGCACGAAGGTGTAGGTGAGCAAGCCATTGAACGCTACATCAGAAAGACGACACCAAGCATTCGTGAAGACGGCTGTAGTAAAGTGCTGGCGGGCGCTACCTCACTTGAAGAAGTGCTTCGAGTTACGAGGGAAGACTAAATGGCGGCATTCGCTTTTAAGGCGGTTAATGCCCGCGGTAAAAATACAAATGGCGTACTTGAAGGTGATAATGCACGCCAGGTTCGCCAACAGCTGCGCGAAAAAGGGTTAATTCCCTTAGAAGTAGAGCAGGTCGCAGAGCGCTCACAAAGCGAAGGCAAAGGCCTGTCGTTTTCTTTATTTAAACCCCGTATTTCAGCATCAGATTTAGCGCTACTCACGCGTCAGCTCGCCACTCTTGTCGAATCGGCCCTTCCCGTTGAAGAAGCACTGCTTGCCGTAGCCGAGCAGTGTGAAAAGCCTCGTCAGAAAAACATGATGATGGCAGTACGCAGTAAAGTCGTGGAAGGACATGGACTTGCCGATGCATTGGGTCAATTTCCAAGTGTGTTCGACGAGCTATACCGTGCGATGGTCGCAGCAGGGGAAAAATCCGGTCACCTAGATACCGTGCTTAACCGCCTTGCTAACTACACAGAACGCAGACAACAAACCCGCAGCCAAATTACTCAGGCGATGATTTATCCATCGCTAATGCTGTTTTTTGCAATGGGTATCGTGTTGCTATTGTTAACGGTGGTAGTGCCCAAAATTGTAGGGCAGTTCGATCACATGGGGCAAGACCTCCCGGCCATTACCCAGTTTCTAATTTCTGTCAGTACCTGGCTGCAAAATTACGGCTTATTTATGCTTATTGGTATTGCCGTGCTTGTTGTCATTATTCAGCGCGTGCTGCAGCAAAAGCACATGAAGCTACGCTACCACAGAGCGCTGTTAACCTTGCCATTGATTGGCCGGGTGTCTCGCGGGCTCAATACCGCGCGTTTTGCACGTACCTTAAGTATTTTAAGTGCCAGCGCGGTTCCACTACTAGAGGCTATGCGCATTTCAGGTGATGTGCTGGAAAATCAGCATATTAAAAACCAAGTGGCAGATGCAGCCATTAACGTTAAAGAAGGCAGCAGCCTTCGGGCTGCGCTGGATAACACAAAAATGTTTCCACCAATGATGATGCATATGATTGCGTCAGGTGAAAAATCGGGTGAGCTACAGCAAATGCTAGCTCGCGCCGCAGATAATCAAGATAGGGAATTTGAAGCGCTTATTGGTGTCTCACTTAAGGTATTTGAACCCTTACTTATTGTATCGATGGCAGGCATTGTTCTGTTTATCGTTATGGCAATATTGCAACCAATTTTAGCATTGAACAACATGGTGAATATTTAATGAAAACACTTAATCGCAGTTCTGGTTTCAGTTTGATTGAAGTCATGGTCGTACTTCTAATCATCGGTATTATGGCGTCTATGGTGGCACCGCAAATCTTGGGTAACCAAGAAGAAGCGCAGCTTAAAAAGGCGGCGGTAGACATCCAGCAAATGGAAAGCGCGCTTGAGATGTATAAGCTGCGTAACAACCGCTTTCCAACCACAGAACAGGGACTAGAAGCGCTAGTTACCGCACCAACTATCGACCCAATTCCACGTAATTACCCTGAAGGTGGTTTCATTAAACGCCTGCCTGAAGATCCGTGGGGCAATCCATATGCACTAATTAGCCCAGGAGAACTTGGCGTAGTTGATATTTTCTCTAATGGTCCAGACGGCGAACCGGGTACTGATGATGACATTGGTAACTGGAACATTAACGAATACCTGAACTAACCTTTATGCGCAACCGCGGCAGTACATCTTTGAAAAAAGCAGGCTTTACCCTATTAGAAGTCATGCTGGTACTGCTGCTTATGGGATTGGCGGCGGGTTACGTTATGTTTAACGCATTCGGTGCGAGTAAATCTGACCTGCTAAAAACCCAAGCGCAACGCCTGCAGGTGATTGTTGATATGGCCAGCGATTTTGCGGTGTTAAATCAACAACAGCTTGGTGTGCGGTTTGAAGCCGATAAAAATGAATACTACTTTGTCTACTTAGACGACGATGATGAGTGGCAGCGTATCGAAGGCGAAAAAACCTACGAACCTTATACGTTACCTGAGCCTTTCACCTTCACTTTAAATTTAGACGACTTACCATGGGATGTTGAAGACAGGCTCTTTGACAGGGAGCTGTTCGACGAGAATTTAAGTGTTTCTGATGAAGGGGTTGAAATAGGTAACGAAGAAGAGAAAAAGCTGCCTCCGCCTCAAGTGCTTATAATGTCGAGTGGCGAAATTACGCCTTTTACCTTGTCGTTTAATTACGAAGGTGATGACGGCGACAACCCCGTCTATTACAGCCTGCAAAACCAAGATCTTCCGCCTTTAGTGCTTGAAGGGCCTCTGGAGAGACCACTATGAGTGCGTTCAACGTTGATGCATCGACAAAGAACGTTGCACCTGTCACGCCACGCCAGCAAAGTGGCTTGACGCTACTGGAGGTTATGGTCGCCCTGCTTATTTTTGCGCTAACCGGTACAGCAGTACTTAAAGCTGCAGGCGAGCATTTATCAAGCGTTGGGCAAATAGAATCTGTCACCTTTGCCAACTGGGTGGCAAGCAATCGCTTAAACCAGCTTCAATTAGATACCACGTGGCCGCCCAAGAACAATTTAAAAGGCACGATGGAGATGGCCGATCGCACGTGGTACTGGCAGCAAACGGTGACAAAAACCAACGACAACGACTTGCGATCGGTAACCGTTTCGGTGGGTGAAGACGAAAGCTACGGCAGTTCAGTTACATCAGTAACCACTTTCGTTGCTAAACCGACGGCGGGAAATTAGCATGCAGCGCGGATTTACGCTTATCGAAATACTGATTGCTATGGCCATATTCACCCTAATTGGGCTTGCATCCACAGGTCTACTTACCACAGTTATCGACAGCAATGATATTTCAGAAGAGCGTTTTGCAAAACTTCAATTATTGCAGCGTGCCATGATCACGATTGAGCGAGACCTTCAGCAAGCCGTGCCTCGCGCAGCAAGGGTTAACGGCGAAAAGCAAGACGTGGTCATGTCTGGCGGTGAAACCGACGACAGTGACGATGACGGCATTGGTTTTGTACGCGGAGGGTGGCACAACCCTCAGTTAATGTTGCCACGAAGTACCCTACAGTTTGTCGCCTATAGACTTAGAGAAAACAAACTGGAGCGCCTTTACAGCAACTATGTGGATAACGTCATAGGCTACGAGCCCAAAGTCCGTGTGCTGTTAGAGGATGTAGAAAGCTTAAAAATTGAATTTCTTGCCACCGCTAACAGTAGTTCGTTAGACGAAGACGAAGACCTGTCGTGGAGCGAAAGTTATAAGGGGGCTGCACTGCCGCGCGCGGTGGCCATTGAGTTTGTCAGTAAAGACTTCGGAAAAATACGCAGAGAATTTACCTTAACTACGGGTGAATCGTCATGACAATCAAGAGTACTCAGCGCAAGTCGATTGCTCCACCCGCTAAGCAGCAAGGCGTGGCATTAATGATTGTGCTCATGATAGTAGCCTTGGTTGCGGTATTAGCCACAGAAATGGGTACACGCTTGCAGCTTCAGGTGCAGCGTACGATGAACTTAAAAGACAACAATCAAGCCTACTGGTACGCCATGGGAGCCGAGGCTTTTGCGCGTAAGTCTATCCAGTCTTTGATAGAAGAAAGCCCGAATGTGATTTCTATAGATCAGCCTTGGGCACAAGAATTCAGCTATCCTTTAGAAAACGGTGGTTTAACCGCTAACTTAGACGATTTGCAAGCGTGTTTTAATTTAAACGCGATTACGTCGGGCAGTGCAGGGGGCACTGGCAATAACAGCGGTACCGGCAGCAGTGGGGCGAGTAATACCACAGAAGCCATGGACGCTTTTCACACTATGTTGCTATCGCTTAGCGTTGACGGACTAGACAACTACACCGCAGATACCTTACGGGACAGTCTAGCCGACTGGGTAGACGAAGATGACAGAATGCGCCCTTACGGTGCAGAAGACAGCGAATACGAGTCCAGAGAGTTTCCTTACTTAGCAGCTAACGGACCACTGGCATCAAAAAGTGAATTGCGTATTATTAACGGTGTATCACCACAATGGCTAGACGCATTACTGCCATTAGTTTGCGTGATCCCGGATTACAATGAGTTGAAAATTAACGTCAACACATTAGAAGAAGAAGATGCACCATTACTTGTAGGCCTAACGGGGTTAGACATTCAGCAGGCCGCAAGTTTGATTAGCAGTCGCCCGCAAAACGGCTGGGACGATACCAATGCATTTTTAAGCGAGCCCTCTATTCAAGCGCTTAATTTAACAAGCACTCGACAAGATTGGTTTTCGGTTAAAACTGAATATTTTATGTTGCATACAAAAACACAATACAACAAAGCAACCTTTAAGCTTTCCACCGTGTTTCACGTTAATGCCGATACCGGCGTTAGTATTGTGAATCGCGAGTTTGGGGGAACCTATTGATGGAACAACTCTTGGTGCGTTTAGGCGCCAACCATACAGACCCAATTAGCTGGCTCGTTTATTCGCGAACCGAAGATGAAATTATTGCATCGGGCGAGCTGCCTAATGCAGAAGCCTTATCTTCGCTGACCGAACGCGCGGGGCAACGAAGTGTTATTGCCTTAGCTCCTAGCAGCGAAATTTTACTCAAATGGGTTGAGCTGCCGCCTAAAGCTGGCCGCAAGATCATTTCTGCCATCCCGTTTATGCTAGAAGACGAGCTTGCCACTGACATTAGCCAGCAATTTTTTGCGATCGGCCCTAAGCGAGGCGATGAACAGGCCGTTGCAGTAGTTAGCCATGAAAAGATGGAGCTGTGGCAGTCCTGGCTTAGCGAAGCAGGGTTATTCTGCGACACCATTATTCCTGATGTACTCGCAGTGCCAGTCACCGAAAACGGTTGGTCAGTGCTTACGTTAGGTGAACAGCTTCTCGTTCGACAAGACACATTCAAAGGCGTGCAGGGCGAGGCAACATGGTTACTGCCAACTCTTGTCCATTTTACAGCACAACAAGAAAGCCCGATAACCATTACCAATTATGCGGGTATCGATTTAAGCAGTTTGCCAAATATTGAAGAAGCACAGGCCCCCTTAGAGTTGCCTATGCAAGTATTGGCAAAAGAGGCGATGCAAAGCGGCTTTAACCTATGCCAAGGCGATTACAAAGTAAAACGCAAACGCAGCGGTGTTCTGAATCAGTGGCGTGTTGCGGCAGTATTAGCAGTGTTAGCGCTATGCACCAGCCTTATCGACAAAGGGTTTTCTCTTTACCAGCTTAAAGCCCAAAATCAGGCGTTAAGCAGTGAGATTAGTACCGCTGTTAAAGCGGGTTTCCCCAATATTGGTACCTATCGCAACGTGCGATTGAAGCTACAAAGCGAGCTTGCCAAGTTAGAACAAGGCGGTGGCAGTGCCTCTATGCTAATAATGCTAGACCAGCTCGCTCCGGCTTTTTCAGCCACTGATGTAAAACCGCAAACACTGCGCTTCGATGCCACCCGCACTGAGATTCGCATTCAGGCGCAAGGTAAAAACTTTGAAGCGCTAGAGCAGTTTAAACGTACAGCAGAAAACGCAGGCTTTGTGGTTGAACAAGGGGCCATAAATAATCGTGACAATGGCGTTGTAGGTACAGTATCAGTAAGGAGTACCTCATGAATGCACTCTTAGAAAAGTACAAAGCGCTGACCGAGCGCGAACAAAAGTTAGTACTGGTTTCAGCTGTGCTATTAATAATTGCGCTATTTTATTTTGCGGTATGGTCGCCGCTTAATGCTGCTTTAGATAAACAGAAACAGCTTCTCGACAATCAGCAATCCTTGTTGGTTTGGGTAAAAGACAGTGCAGCAAGAGCACAGCAATTGCGCCGCAGCAGCGGGGGTAAACGAACATTCTCTGGCTCGTTACCGCAAGCGGTAAACCGCACTACTGCTCAGCACGACATTGCTATATCTCGTATGCAGCCACAAGGCGACGAGCTTCAGGTGTGGGTTGATCAGGCGCCGTTTAACAGTGTTTTAGAATGGCTCAAAGCCATGGAAAATATGGGCGTGATTATTCTTCAAGCGGATATTGCCGAGGCCGATGCGCCAGGCTATATCAAAATTCGCCGATTACAATTAGGTAAAGCATGAAGTCGAAAGTTAGTTGGATTATAGGCGGCATTATTGCCTTCTTATTGTTTGCCATTGCTTACATGCCTGCTGTTCACGTTATTGGCCGTATTGCGTTACCTAGCAATGTTGCCGTTAGTGGTGTTAGCGGCACCTTGTTTTCCGGCAAGGCACAAACTGTAGTGGTTAATGGCCTGCCTATCAACAATGTAAAATGGGAGCTTAGTCCCTTACATATGTTGATAGGTAAAATTAAATTAAACCTTAAAGCAGGTAATATTCGCGATAAAAACGACATTGCATTTGAAGGGCCTATTACCACGGGGCTTTTCAGCCAAAACAGTGTAAATACCGAAAACTTCACGCTGTATTTACCGGTAGACCGCGTGCTTGCACAAGTTCGCCTTCCGCTGCCAGTAAATGCTGGAGGGCGCTTTAAAGTGTCGCTTAGTGACTTAACGTTTGGGCCTGCGTGTCAATCGCTAAACGGTACCGGAGATTGGCTAAACGCGACAGTTGCCGGCACACAGGGTCCTATTGATTTTGGCACTTATTCCGCAAAGCTGCGTTGTGAAGGCGATGACATTGGAATACTAGTAAGCGAGCCTAACTTACTAAGCTTGTCGATGGATGCGGTTATCCCTACTACGATGAAAAATATTCGAGTAAGTGGTAAATTTAAGCCTGACGACAGCTTACCGCAAGAAGTCCATCAGGCCGCACGCTTGTTTGGTGCGCCGGATAGTAGCGGCTATATCGCTATTAAGCTGTGATGCATTAGCACAAACTATGCGTAGAATTTCTAGGCCACCAAGGTACTTCACGTTTGTGGCCAGAGGAACTGGGAACACTTTTTAACAAAGGATTGTAATCATGAACAAACCTCTTCTAGCTGGCGCGGGCGTAACTTTGGTTGCACTTGGCGTTGCCCCTTATTTTATTGGCACTAGCGTTCACGAAAATGTTAGCGCCGCCGTAAACGAAATTAACCAACAAGCCGTTTATTCTGCCGAGGTACTTTCGTATGACAAAGGCTGGTTTTCGACAACAGCAGAAATCAAGCTTGCTGTCGATTTTCAAGCGCTAATTAGTGCACAGAATGTTGACTCCACTGATATACCAATGGAAGAAAACCCTAGCATTACCGCTACGCTAGTAGCTCATCACGGACCGGTGTACTTTGGCGATGGCTTAGGATTAGGCCGCGTTCACTATACGGTCTCTATTGATGGAGATGAGTTAAGAGAATACGTTCAGTGGGATGGCCAACAGCCAATTTATCGCAACGAAGGCGTGGTTGGTTTGTTTGGTGGACTAAGCTACGCAGATGTTATTCCAGCGCTTAGCGCGACGGCCGAAGAAGAGGGGTTCACGCTACTTTTCTCTGGTTATGCGGGTGAAGCTGAGCCTGATGGTGACAAAACTTTGTATACGTCGTCGGGTGAATCGCTAAGCATAAGCGCAGATGAATTTTCCTTAGAGATGAAAAATCTGTCTATGGATATGAGCTATGATGGCGATATGGTAGCGGCGTTCAAAGGTGACTTATTTGAATCTACTGGCAAGGCGCGTATTGAAAGCATAGAAATTTCCAACATTGAGCCAGGTGCGACAGTTAAGATTGAGAACCTAGCTTTTGCTACTGACGTCAAGATTGACGAAGACAATAACACCGCCAATGTCTACGTAGAATACGCTGTCGACAAAGCTGTGGGCCCTGAGCTTGATGCTACAGACATGGTATTAGGCGTTGCCATCAATAACTTAGATATCGACTTCATTAAGGCCTATCAAGAATTTAGCAACAATTCATTATTAGTGCCTTCTGAAGAAGTGCCAGCCAAAATGATGGAGTTTATTGAAGCTAACTTGCTAACACAGCTTAAAGCTGAGCCTGAGATTAATATAACGAAGCTGAAAGCAACGTTGCCTGAAGGGTCGTTTAACGCTTACGCAAACACGAAATTAGTGGGTATAGATGCACTTCCCGGTACGTTGGAAGACGCCGCTTATTGGGTCACGCATTTGCTGGCTGATGCACAAATCACCGCCGATAAAGCGCTTGCACAGAGTATGGCATCTGGCTATATGATGGGCCAACTAATGGCGACGCCACAAGCACAAAATATGACGGCTGAAGAGCTTCAAGCAGCTGTAGAACAACAGACACCTATGATGCTAAGTACCTTCGCTCAACAAGGCTTAATAAAAGAAACCGAGAAAGGTTACGAGACAAAGCTAACACTTAAAGATGGCGAAGCCAGTGTAAACGGTACGCCTATTCCGCTGCCTTTTGCCCCTCAATAATAGTTAGAGAACCTCTATAAAAGCGTAAACCGTGTATCGCAGACGGTTTACGCTTATTTTACTCCTGTTCAGACAGGGTAATGTTCATTAAATCTTCAGCGGCATATACTCGACCTTCAGCTACAACAGTAATCGCCTCAGTAAGTGCATCAAGACCCGGTTCGCTACGTTTCATAATATGAGACAACACTATTTGCTTAGCGTTTGACTGCGCGGCAATGTCGATAATCTGAGTCGGCGTCATATGCAAGTTCTTAGCAACCTGACCCGCGTCATCACCAATGGCGTTGTGCAGCACCAAAAGGTCCGCGTTTTTAGCAAAACGAGCAAGGTTTCCTTGTTTATTATTGGTATCGCCTGAAAATACCGCCTCGCAGCCATTGGCCTTGACCTTCCACGCTAATGCTGGGATAGGCCCGTGGTTCACCGTCATTGCCTCAACACTGACGCTATCGTTTACATTGCGTTTAAACGGTTGTTCAAAGGTTGTGACCCCGATGCTTTTTGTGGATATCGTATAGTCATCTTGGCCTTCTATGGTGTAAGAAGATAGATACTTAAACGCGCCGTTTTTCCCTATTAACGACGACACATAGGCGTTTGTGGACGGCATAATGTCGTTGCCCTCTGGCCCCATTATTATTAAATCTTTCTCGCGATCGGTGAAATACCCACCTTTCACATAGCTTGGCAAATCGGCGGAGTGATCGGTGTGTAAGTGGGAAAGCAAGATAACTTCTAACGATTCAAACGTCGCCCCCGCAGCGCCAAACTGAACGCTGCTTCCGCTTCCAGCATCTACCAACACGCGGGCGCTGCCATTTACCCAAACCACATAGGCACTAGATGTTCTGCCGTCATCCAATTCAGGTCCACCCGACCCTAATATTTGCACTGAAACGTTATGGCAACCCATAGGACTGGTGCTTAGGCCGGCATCGTCTGATGTAGTTGATGGTTGAAACAACGGCTGCGCTAAAGCCGAGAACGATAGAATAGCAGTGGTTGTCATAGCGCAAAAAAACGCACTTTGTTTTCTACCGCGCTGTTTGTCCTGCCTTGTAAGCCCAATGCCTGATCTTGCATTACTTAACCGTTCATTTATAACCGTCATAACGATCGCCTTATGTTATTCCCTACTCATTAATACACAGATATTTGATTAAAAGACCGTTTGCCCGGACGAAACTATTCAGCCTGGTTGACTGTGCACTGTTTTTTCGCCTGACTGTTTTCGATTACATGGGCTTTACTTTGCGACTACCTTAATGAATAGGGAGTACGGCAAAACAAAAAAGGCGAACCCTGAAGTTCGCCTTTCTTCTCATTGCTTCTTACCGAAGTGCACTACTCGGCCGATTTCTCAGCGACCATGATAGTTTTGATATTGACGAATTCCCGCATACCATAACCTCCGTGCTCACGACCGTAACCGCTGTCTTTCACACCACCAAAAGGTAAGTTTGGTTGCGCCAAAGAGTACCCATTGATATTAACCATACCGGTATCAAATTCATCTTTCGCCAATGCTATTGCTTTGTCGGTATCTGTACTGAAGATACCGCCGCCCAAGCCATAACGTGAATCATTTGCTACTTCCATGGCTTGCTTATCGTCGCGCACGCGAATGAGCGAAGCAACTGGTCCAAATAGCTCATCATCATAAGCGGGCATACCTGGCGATACATCTTCCAGCACCGTAATTGGGTAGAAATAACCATCAGAGTCTGGAATTTCTCCACCCAGTGATAGCGTAGCGCCGTTTTCTAGCGACTTTTTCACTTGCTCATGAAGTTCATCGCGCAAGTCTTCTCTCGCCATTGGGCCCAAATCCGTGTTTTCGTTTGTGGGGTCGCCAACTTTTAGCTTTTTACACTGCGCCACAAATTTGTCTCGGAATTCTTCATAGACGCTATCCACAATAACAAAGCGTTTAGCCGCCACACAGGTTTCACCGTTATTAATAACGCGTCCTTGGATACACATTTCTACAGCATGGTCGATGTCAGCATCCTCTAACACCAAAAAGGCGTCGTTACTTCCAAGCTCCATTACGGTTTTCTTAGACAAGCTTGCAGCTTCCTTAGCCACTTCTTTACCTACTTCGTCACTCCCGGTAAAAGTAACGCCGCGAACGTATTTGTGCTTGATTAAGTCACTTGCCGTGCTGCCATCAATTAGCAGCGACTGGTAAACATTTTTAGGAAAGCCAGCATCTTCGTACATTTGCTGAATGGCTTGCGCCATACCAAACACGTTTTTAGCATGTTTCAGTACCGTGGTGTTACCCGCCATTATGTTTGAGGCGCTGTAACGAATAACTTGGTACAACGGAAAATTCCACGGTTGGATGCCAAGAATAACGCCAATGGGCTGGTACGTAATGATTGCTCGACCACCTTCGAAAATGCGGTGTTCGTCTTCCAAAATTGAAGCGCCGTGTTCGGCCGTATAGCGGCATATTTCAGCGCATAGCTGCACTTCTTGCTTTCCTTGCGCGGTAACCTTACCCATTTCCCGTGTCATCAGGCTGGCGAGATCGTCAATTCGCTCTTCCATCAGGTTTGCAAGGTTATTAAATAAATCTGCGCGGGTCTCAAATGACGTACGGCGCCAGTTCAAATAGGCTTCTTGTGAACGGGTAACTGCTTGCTCGGCGTCCTCGGCTGACATCAAATGATAATGATCGATCTTTTCACCTGTAGCAGGGTTGTAGGTATTGATTGTCTCACTCATTGTCACTCTCCTTATTCCGTTTGGTCTGAAGGAAGTGCAACTAAAAAGCCAAGGTGTCAAAAAATATTTTTTAACCTATTTTCAATAATATAGAAGTAACTTGAAGTCTAAGTAATGGATAGTGTCAGAAAGGATCCAGAAAAGATTACCTATCGCAGTAAAGATTTCAGGGCGACCGTTGCGATCGCCTTATCATTTTTCCTAAGTAAGGATACCCTTGCGGCACTCTGTTTGATTAACGGTGTAATGCGCCTTGTTGTACAGCACAAGAGGTTCAACACTAGTCCGTGTATAAGTCAGGGAAATGGAACTTTGCCATAGCAAGCGTTAACGCCACTTCATAAACACTTTGTCGCGAGGCGTGATTAAGAGTAAGCAAACCAATAGCCCCCCCTTTTTGCTTTATGTTTACTGTATCAAAGAGCTTGTCCATAACTGGCCCAAGTTCTTCTCCACGCTGTAGTGCCTGATAGACACTCACAGGAAGAGGCAAGCTTGCACTTCGCGTTACCGACCAGTGACCTTCATGGTATATCGCCACATAGGCAAAGGTAGCAGGACCATCTTCAAATACATCCACACCACCTTCAATTGCCACATACCACGCATCTGTGAGACCACCTTGATGATGAGCAAGCATGGCCTTCACGCGATTAATGGCGCCCAAGCGCGTTTCATCTTCATTCATTGGCTGGTCAGGCACGCCGCTTGGTACAGCCATACCCTGAGCGTCGAAATCGTGCTCTAGTGTGTCAGAGAGTGTATTGAGCGCAGCATTAATTTTTACCGGATTCAGCGACCCTACGTAAATTGTGTCAGAAACCATGTGCTTTCGTCCTTTAAAAACGTCCTTTCGAAACAGTCCCAACAGGGTTCTGCTTAATATCTTCTAGCATTAAACGGTAATCGCGCACCGCTGGAAACTCACTAATATTGCGATTTGGCAAGGTACTATCAGGGTTATCGACAGCAAGTAAATGTTTAATACCGTATGTCTTTGCCGCATTTAGAATTGGCAGTGAGTCATCGACAAATAAAGTGCGATGGGCATCGAACTTTACCCGTGCCTGTAATCTTTCCCATAGCAGCTGAGACTCTTTGGTTACGCCGAACTCATGGGTAGAGATGAGGTTGTCGATATGTGCGTCGAGCTGGGTATGCTCTATCTTTAGCGCCAAACTGTTTGGGTGCGCATTGGTCACTAATACCACCTTCCTGCCTGAGTCATGAAGCGCATCAAGGAACGGAATGGTATCGTCACGAAGGGCGAGCAAATGTGCCAGCTCACGCTTCAGAGGCATAAACTCATTTTCTAAGTCCATTTCAAGAGATTCAGCCCAGTAATCTAAGCAATACCATTGAATTTGCCCGAATACTGACTCATATCGCGCAGTCATTTCACGTTGACTCTGCGCCTCTGAAATTCCTCTTATTTGTGCTAATCGTTTAGGCAAATGATGTAGCCAGAACTGGTTGTCGTAATGAAGGTCCAGCAAAGTGCCGTCCATGTCTAACAGTACAGTTTCTATTTCATTCCAGGGCAGAAAGGGCAAGCGATTTTCCTTATAATGAAGTAAGCTAAGAAATTGTATACAAGTATGATAACAAAGTTGTAGCGATAGACATGCCAAAAATTGATCCGAACAAACCGTTACCACAAATTCATTCTCGTGAAATCGTTGCGCAAAGCAAACTCTTTAGGGTAGAACGCTTAGACCTTGAGTTTTCGAACGGCGCCACCCGTGAATTCGAGCGGATGGCTGGCGGAAACAGGGGCGCGGTAATGATAGTGCCTATGCTTGATGAAAACACCATGGTGTTAATTCGCGAATATGCAGCCGGCACACATTCGTATCAACTAGGCTTCCCAAAAGGTTTAATAGACCCTGGCGAAACTGCCATTGAAGCTGCTAATCGCGAACTACAAGAAGAGGCAGGCTTCGCGGCCAATGATCTTGTGGAGCTTCATAAGGTCAGCATGGCGCCCACTTTCTTTAACGCCAATATGACCATTGTTTTGGCTCGAGACTTGTATCCAAAGCAACTTGAAGGCGACGAACCTGAGCCTCTTGAGGTGATTCACTGGCCTTTA
Organism: Alteromonas sp. R7; assembly: GCF_055755235.1. Taxonomy (NCBI): domain Bacteria; kingdom Pseudomonadati; phylum Pseudomonadota; class Gammaproteobacteria; order Alteromonadales; family Alteromonadaceae; genus Alteromonas; species Alteromonas sp. R7. The sequence goes on from NZ_JBVTQX010000006.1 coordinate 164,193, forward strand.
GATGAAGCAGATGCTTTACTTGCACGAGAAGACTTTGTAGAAGCACGCTGTATAGCCGCGCTGTTTTTAGCTCAAAAGTGGTTTAAGGAACAATAAACAATGCCCGATGACGCCCATGCCGACCTACTAGAACTTGCGAAAGAAATTGCCATCGAAGCCGGTGAAGCCGTATTAGAAGTATACGATAAAGGGGAGTTTGACGCTTATCAAAAAGACGATGAGTCTCCCGTTACCAGCGCAGATTATTTGGCAAATGATATCATCAACAAGCGCTTACAAGCCGCAACGCCTGATATCCCAATCCTCTCAGAGGAAAACAAACACGCAAGTTTAGAAGAGCGAAAGCATTGGCCTCGATACTGGTTAATCGATCCCATCGACGGAACCCAAGAATTCATTGCTAGAAGCGGTGATTTCGCAGTAAACATTGCGCTAATAGAGAATAATGAGCCGACAATAGGCGTTATCTTTTGGCCGCCAGGGCAGTCGTTATATTACGCCCAGAAAGGCAAAGGCGCGTTTAAGTCATCACCTGATGGCGAGCACCCAATAAGCGTACGTAAGCTAGACGACCCTAAAAATAGTGTGGTGATGATTGCAATAAGCCGTCGTCAGTCGAGAGAAAAAGTGCTCAGCAGAATGTGCGCTAAGCGCGTATACCAAACGCTTCCATTGGGAAGCTGTTCCCTGAAAGCCTGCTTTATTGCCGAAGGAAAAGCTGATGTGTTTATGCGCATCGGTATTACCGGCGAATGGGACACTGGCGCATCGCAATGCATTGTCTCTGAAGCGGGTGGGAGTATTGCCGCCGCTAACTTCGAACCTCTTACCTACAATCAGCGTCATTCGCTAGAGAACCCAGATTTTGTGGTAATGGGCGATCAAAGGGTGCCATGGCAAGATGTAGTCCAGTATGATGACTTCGTAAACCCACATCAGCACTAGCGCGTAATAATTTACTTAGCGCAGCGTGTTAACCTACGTATAATAGCGTAGTAATGTTGCTGGGCCACATTACTCTGGTAGTGGTTAAATCAAGCCAGATGGAACCAAAAAGTAAAAGGAGTAACCTATGATGACTACACGTATTCGCACGTTGTCTGCAGCATTGCTCGCATGTGGGCTAGCATTTCCCGCCGCAGCCGATTGGTCAATAGACGGCGAAACAAGTGCACTACACTTCTTATCGACGAAGAATGCACAAGTCACCGAAGTACATAAGTTTGATAGCTTTGATGGTACGCTGTCTGACGGTGGCAAACTTAACGTGGCGGTTGACTTATCGTCAGTGAATACAGCCATTGATATTCGCAACAAGCGAATGCAAGAGATGCTGTTCAACGTGACCAAGTTTGCACAAGCTACATTTGAGGCCAACTTGCCTGAGTCAATGATGAACCTGAAATCGGGCCAAGTTGTTAACGGGAAGGTAGACGGTATTTTGATGTTGCACGGAAAAGCCGTTCCTACGTCATTTTCTGTTAAAGCAAGTAAAGTAGACGACGATACGCTTACCGTATCAACCACGTCACCAACGTTAATTAAAGCAGAGTCTTTTGGACTTGCTGAAGGCGTAGCTGCACTTCAAAAAATTGCAGGGCTTAAGAGCATAACAACAACAGTACCCGTAACGTTTTCAGTTACGTTTACTCAATAAAACATTGTTATTGCCGCCGTCTATCGATAAAAAGCTAGGTGGCACGTGACTAAACGCAATAAAAAACCGCACACATGTGCGGTTTTTTTGTTTTGATATCTACTTTGAGTCCATTATGCGCTGTTAGGAAGCCTGTGGCGCATAGGCAATGGCTTTTGACTTAGTACTTGCTCTGGCATGCTCTGCCACACGTTATCAGGAAGCGCAGGTACTTCTGCCTTGTGCTGTGATATAGCGAAATACCCCATTGCAACGCGTAAACGCTTAAGTGCTTTACACTCACTCACTTCCTGGTCAATGACAAACACGCCCCACTTACGCATGGCTATGCCTAGTTTATCGCTGCTTGTTAAGCGGATAACCGGCGCCGCTAACACCATGCCTACCAATACAGGTAACAACCACATAAATAGCGACGGGGTAAAATAGAAGGTCGTTACGCCCCACGCTACCGCTAAACAGCTCATAATTTGCGTGTGTTTAATTGCAACTTTCCATGGCACTTTGCGTCCTTCGCGCTCTTGCGCTTCCCATTTAACAGAGTGGCCAACAAAAACGCTAATCACAAAATAACTGTGATAGAACATCATTAGCGGCGCAATAAGCACGGCCATAGTTAATTCAATTGCTGCCCCTTTAAGCAAAGACCACGCGCCACCAAATTCGCCGCGACGTTTTATTAAAGCTAAGGTAATACCGAGAAGTTTAGGCAAGAATAGTAACGCCGCCGTACCCCACATGGTTACCATCATCATGTCTTGGCGCGCTACCTGCCAACTAGGGAAAAGCTGGTATTCAGACACGAAGAACTCTGGCACTGACGTGGCGCGAATTAACGCATCTGCTGTACCTAGCGACAACATGCAAAATAGTATGAGTGAAGAGATGTACGCAAACGCACCAAATAAGAAGTGCAGGCGGTTTGCCATTTTAAGACCTTTAACGTTCAATAACCCTAAATGCTGTATGTTGCCCTGCACCCAGCGACGGTCGCGAATTGCGTAGTCAACAATGTTACTTGGCACTTCTTCATAGCTGCCCGTGGTGTCGGTAAGCAAGTAGGCCTGCCAGCCAGCACGGCGCAGTAGAGCAGCCTCAACAAAGTCATGACTTAAAATTTCACCGCCAAAAGGCGCGCGCCCTTCAAGGGTAGGTAGCCCGCAGTGCTGCATAAATGGTGCAATACGAATAATGGCATTGTGCCCCCAATAGTTTGCACTGTCTGTTTGCCAATACGATAGACCTGTCGCCAACATTGGGCTGTAAAGGTGAGCAGCAAACTGCACAAAACGACCAAAGAAGGTGTTTTGACGTACCGGCATTGGAATGGTCTGTACTAACGCCGTATCAGGGTTTTGCTCAATACGACGCGCCAAGTCTTGCATGCGCTCTCCAGTCATTACGCTGTCGGCATCTAATACAATCATTGACTCGTAATTTGCACCCCAGCGTTCACAAAACTCTTTAAGGTTGCCCACTTTTCTGTGCAGGTTTTGTTCGCGACGACGATAAAACACTTGACTAGAGAAGGCACCTAAACGCTTTTTCAAACGGGTAAAGGCACGTAGCTCTGCATCCGCTTTTTCCATATCACGGGTGTCGCTAAGCATGAAAAAGTCGAATTTAGAACTGTTGTCACTTTCCATTAATTCGCGAATACAAGCTTCAAACCCCACCATAATACGGCGGGTGTCTTCGTTATAAACCGGCATAACCACGGCGTGCTTTTGCGTTAATGGCGCAGTAGCATCAGGCTGAGGTTGATTTCTGCGCAAGCTTAGCGGGTCAATGTTAAAAAGCTGCAAAAAGAAACCGATAATGCCTGTCCAAAACGCCATACACAACCAGGCGAACAGGGTTAGCCCCAACCCCAACTGTGCAATCTCTAGGTTGGTAAGGCCGTTAGGTAAAAAGATCTCGTATAAACTCCAACCGGCCAGTGCCGTGCTTGGAATAACTAGCATTGCCATGATAAACAAACGCATATGCTCTCCTTTTAAGATGAAATGTGAAGCACGTGCAGTGCCATCACTTTTAACCTGAGGCACGGCTTTAGCCTCGTCCGATACCGCTGCGCAAGCGCGATTATTTTGGTTGGTAGACATAATTCCAAGCCTCACTCACACGTTTACCGTCTTTCTCAATGTAAGCGCGCATATCTACCGTCTGCTTCTCTTTCGGCTTAACAAAAAAGGTGGCTCGCCACTCTTGTCCGTCAGCTACGGGGTAAAGTCGCTGCTGAGAAATCGTGCCGTTAGTACCCTGTACCACCAGCTTCATCGACTCGTCATCAAAAGCAACGGCAGAAGGCGCGCTAAAGTCCACGCTGAACTGTCGTGTCGTATTTAGACTGTCGTTTTTAAACTCGTCACCCGGCAACACAGCCTTGCCTTGGCGGGTACGTACTACTGAGGCCAGTTCACTGACAAACGGATTTTGTTCTACGGTTTTAAGCTCGTAAGCGAAATACAGTGATTCGCCCGAATTGAATGGCTTTTCAGGCGTCCAAAAAGCCACAATATTGTCGTGTATTTCGGATTTAGTCGGAATTTCGACGACTTCTAATCGGCCTTTCTCAAAACCAGCTTCTGGCGTCACCCATAGCCCTGGGCGTATATGGTAATTGGCCTCTGCGTCGAGGTAATTATCCCATTCGCCGTCGCGTTGAAGCATGCCGAATCCTTTAGGGTTTGCGTCGCTAAGTGACGTGACTTGAAGGCGTGCAGGATTCGTCAGCGGGCGCCAAATTTCTTCACCAGCGTGAGTTACCATGAGTACACCGTCACTATCATGCACCTCTGGACGATAGTCGTCATGGCGCTTTTCTGTGTTCTCGCCATACAAGAACATACTGGTAAACGGTGCAATGCCTAGCTTGCTCACGTCATCTCTGGCAAATAACCAACTCTCTACCTTAACGCTGGTATCAATATCAGGCTGTATAACAAATTTGTACGCGCCCGCTACAGAAGGGCTTTCAAGACGCGCATAAACAGTAATCGGCTTACCCTCACTCGGTTCTATGACCCAGAACTCAGTGAAGTGAGGGAACTCTTCGCCTTTGGCTAGCGCCGTATCAATCGCAAGACCTCGTGCAGAGATACCGTACACTTGATTTTTACCTACAAGACGGAAGTACGATGCCCCCAAAAATACAGCAAATTCGTCTTTGTACTCTTCGTTCTTGATAGGGTAGTGAACGCGAAATCCAGCAAACCCTGACTTTTCGTCCGTTAGCCCAGCTAACCCCGACGCAGACCCGTCGTAGTTGAACATGTCACTGTTGAACGCTAGGCGTTCAGGCTTATTGCTTTCACCAATAGTGTGGATAGTGACAGGGTATTCATATAAAAAACCCGGGTGAAAAAACTGCAGTTCGTAGTCATTCTCGCCATGCCAAAGACTCTGCTCGGGCTTGAAGCGAATTGAACGATACGTGGTGTAGTCAATTTCTTTAAGCTTGCTGTTTAACCCGTGATCGTCCTGCTCGTAGCTCTCTGTCGCTGACTGGCGTGCAGCATCAATAATTGACTGAAGAACCGGCGATGCTTTTTGAGGCTGATTATCGTTGTTAACCTCAACTGCACCGGCTTGATGAAACGCAAATAATGCGATGACACTGCTCATCGCTAAAAGAAGGTGTGACAGCTTATTGCGCTGACGCACATTCGTTTGTAAATCTTTACCGAAAATCGAAACTGGCTTAGCCATTTGTCCTCTCCTTATGAAAACAATGGTTATCCAGATGACCATCAACAACTCGTTACACGCCTTACTTACTGAAAAGCGTCTTTTACAAAAACGGTATTGATTGAAGCCACGCGAGAAAGGCGCTCTCTTCCTTTCTTTATCCACTAATATCGTGAAAAACCGAATTCCTTGCCGAAGGGCTAAAGTGAATGTTGGATAACACACAGAGACTTGAGCAAAAGCTGTTCCAACACGAAATAGTCGCCGTTATTTTTTATATTTTTCATAATTTACAATGGCTTACAAACACACACATTGTGGATTATTGGAAAACACTGGCTTGTAAAAATGTCCGATGAGTTAGACAAAAGGATAACTGTTGTTTTTTAGAGACAGTTTTATGTGCCAACGTTTTACTAGGAATACATCAAACTTTGATTTTGAACATTTCAAATGTGTAGCCTCTAAAAAGCCAGACGTATTTTATCTATAAATATTAGCTACATAGATAAATTAAGACATATCAAAATAGTGATTTAGTACGAAGTTGGCAAACGCTTTGCTATTCATCATGTTGATAAATAAATCGGACACTATTTCTTAACGGAAATAACAAAGATGGCATGAAGGCAAGTACGGCTTTGTGTTCATCAACCAAGTAGCCTTTTGCATTGTGTCGTAAAGCACTGACTTGCAACACGTTTTGCAAACTGTCTAGAGCCATTGTGTAAAGACTAGAACCATTATGAAAAGGTTAGAGCTTTATAGAGTACCCAGAACGTGTTTAAACAACGAAAACGTTTGCGGTGAACAAGGTGGGTTACTGAACATACTAAGGAGTTATCACATGCGTAAATCATTCACACTTATTGCAGCAGCACTAACTGCGGCAACACTTCCTCTTACAGCTATGGCCGACAAGCCTGACTGGCGTTACGTAGAAGGTGGTTACACCAAAATGGACTTTGACGACAATGAGTCTTTTGAACCAGACGGTTTAACCGTTAACGGTAAATACCTATTAAACAGCAACTGGTACCTAAACGGCGAGTATAGCTTCTTTGAAGAGGGCAACTTTGACTTTGATATGCTGACACTAGGTGCGGGTTACCGTTTACCGGTTAACGCGACAACAGACGCGTATTTTGGTGCCAACTTAGAGCGTATCGACGGTGACGTAAACGACGAAACAGGTTACAGCATTAATGCTGGCCTTCGCTCGATGATCACAGAGCAGGTAGAGCTGGCGGGTGAAGTTGGCTACTACGATGTAGACGATGGTGAAGCGACATTTAGAGTAGGCGCCAACTATTACATCACGCCACAATGGGCTGTGGGTGCAAACTACAGAATCATTGATGATTTAGACATTATGCAGGTAACTGCACGTTACGCGTTTTAAGCCTTCCTCTCCTCAGGTAGGTAGCCGGGTTGCTCGACCCGGCTTTTTTGTGTCTATTGTTCTTCAGCTTCGCTTGGCTCAATATCTTCTTTTCTTTTGATATCTACACTTTCATGAAGCTCTGAATAGACCAGCACCGCCTCACCCGACTTGAGTCTGTTTAACACTTGCTGCACTTTCACATCTAGCGCAACTTCTTCAGCGCCGTAGTCCGTGCCCTCTCGCAGAACAAAAGACTCAGCCAAGCTATAAAGCGTATCGGCTTCTAGCGCATCAATGGGGATTATCATTCACACTCCTGATAAAAAGCGTTTGGGTAAATTATTAGAACATCAACATTAGCGGCTGACATAACGACACGTAGTATTTACAGGTAAGGCTTCACTTACAAAACGTTTCACCCGTTCGTGCAGCCATACTTTAGGATTTAATATAGAACCTTGCATGAACCCAACGTGACCGCCTCGTTCACTTAGCTCCACGGTAACGTTGCGCGCAAGCTCTTCTTCCTTAGGCACAATTAAGTGATTCATAAAGGGGTCATCAATGCTATGTAATACCAGTGTAGGACAGTGGATCGCGCTTAAAAAGTGATACGCACTACACTTTTCATAGTAGTCTTGAGCGTCTGCAAAGCCGTGAAGCGGCGCTGTGATCTTCTCGTCGAATTGGGTAAAGCTGGTGATCTCTTCCACATCAGTTTTTGTTAGCTGTATAAGCTTGCGATAATCGATGTACTCCATTTTCTTACGCAGCGTATCCTTCATGCTAGTAAGTAAATACTTTTGATATACACGAGAAAAACCCTGGTTAATTGATTTAGCGCATTCAGAAAGTTTAAGAGGTGAAGAAATGGCAATCGCTGCCTTAAGCCACTTTTGCGCAGGGTTTTCGCCCAACAGTTTCAATAGCATATTGCCGCCAAGGGAAAAGCCGATGGCCACTTTAGGAATTCGTGGAAATTTATCGTGAAGCCACTCTAAGAAAAAGCTGGGGTCTTCTGTTTCTCCACTGTGATACGCCCGCGCTTTTAAATTTGGCACGCCGCTACAGCCGCGATAGTGCATCATCACCACCTGCCAACCATTCACAGACAGTTGCGCCATCATATCGTTCGCGTAATGCGACTTAATGCTGCCTTCTAAACCATGAAACATCACCACGATACCCGATGTTTCCTGCGGTTTTGGCCCCCACGCCACATCGACGAAGTCGTCATCGGGTAATGTGAGACGCTCCATGTCGTAAGACAAAGGCAACCGCTTTTGAATAAAACGCGGCCATATGGTTTGCACATGACGGTTCTTCGCCCACCCTGGCACCTTAAAGCTGCTTTTTATTATCTTTCCATGCGATAGCGCTGATTTACTCATTTTGTTTTCTTATTGTGTTTTTACGATAGTTGATTAACCACTAGGCTCACTAGTTGGCGCGCCTCGTTGTTGTCTCGCAGTCCGTATGCATTTATAAACGCTGCGATAGACGCGTTAAATACGTTAGACGATACAGATTGCCCTTGACCCAGATGCGTGACTGGCTGCTCATTGAACGACGCAACAATATCGTGCTGCTGCTGTCTTTCAAGCTCTAGCTCTTGTGCTTTGAGTGCGTCATATTCTGCTTGGTCTCCGCCTTTTTCGGGGCTCGCAGCCTTTCGCCTTGCACGGTGATACTGTAACTTTTCTTCGGTCGCACTTGATGCCGCAATCACTGCCTTAAGCTGTGGCAAATTAATGATGACATTATTCTCTAAACACCAGCAAATCAGCAAGAGAACGTTTACATTAACCTTGTGGTTGTCTTGTAGTAAAAGCGCAAGAGGAGCCATATCACCTTTGGTATAGCGAGAAACGCTATACTCCCAAAACGCGCGGTTTTCGATATTAGGCGTTGGCATTGTCATACTCTTCTCGTTTTAGCTCAATTTGCTCTTGGGCATCTAGCCATGCCATCTCTTCTTCTTCAAGCTGTTGCTTAAGCTGAGTTTGCTTGTCGAGTAGGCCCATAAGCTGCGCCTTTTTGTCTTCGCTGTAAAGCGAAGTATCGGCAAGTGACGCTTCCACCTCAGCCAAAGCAGCACCACATTTTTCCATGGCTTTTTCGTGTTTTTCAATGGCTTTTTTAAGTGGCGCAACCCTTTGCCTAAACTCGGCTTCACGGCGTTTTTCTTCTTTACGATCTAATTTGCGTTCCGGCTTACTCTGCGCGCCAGTCTCTTGTTGCTCTTCGTTTTTGGCGTCGCTATTGGCCTTGGCTTTTTCCGCTGCCTGCTGTTTTAAAATCCAGTCGCGATAGTCGTCCAAGTCGCCTTTAAATGGTTCAACTTCGCCACTGTCTACCAAATAGAAATCTTCACATACCGAGGAGAGTAAGAAGCGGTCGTGCGAGACCAGTACCATGGCTCCCTCAAAACCTTGAAGCGCGATATTTAGCGCATGGCGCATTTCCAAATCTAAGTGGTTGGTAGGCTCATCCAGCAGCAATAAGTTAGGCTTCTGATAAACAATTAACGCCAATACTAAGCGCGCCTTTTCACCGCCCGACATAGGTGCCACGGGCGCTAACGCTTCATCGCCATTAAATCCAAATCCGCCCAGATAGTCGCGAAGTTGCTGCTCGGTGGCTTTTTCGTCAATGCGCTGCAAATGAAGAAGCGGAGTAGCGTTAGCATCTAATGTTTCTAACTGATGCTGAGCAAAGTAACCAATCTTAAGGCCTTTAGCCGTATTAAATATACCTTGCTTTGGCGCATGCACACCCGCCAATAGTTTGATTAGCGTAGACTTACCCTGTCCGTTTCTACCTAGAAGACCTATTCTGCTGCCAGGTACTAAATTGAGTTTCACCTGTTGCAGCACAATATGGTCGTCGTAACCCAGCTGTATCTTTTCCATTTGCACAAGTGGGTTTGGCAGTGCCGACGGCGGCGCAAAAGAAAAGCTAAATGGGCTTGCCATATGGGCTGGCAACAAGGTTTCCATTTTCTCCAACTGCTTAATACGACTTTGCGCTTGCTTAGCTTTACTCGCTTTAGCTTTAAACCGGGTAATAAACGAATTGAGGTGCGCTACTTTTTGCTGCTGCTTTTCATATTCAATGTTTTGCAAGCGAATACGTTCAGCGCGCTGGGTTTCGTAAGACGAGTAGTTACCGGTGTAGGTGATAAGCTTCTGTTGTTCAACACTGATAATTTGCGCAACCGTGTTGTCGATAAAGGCTTTATCGTGAGAAATCAGCAACAGCGTTCCCGCATAGCGTTGAAGCCATTTCTCTAGCCAAATAACGGCGTCTAAGTCTAAGTGGTTAGTAGGTTCATCAAGCAGCAGTAAGTCTGAAGGGCAAAGCAGCGCTTGAGCTAGGTTTAGGCGCATTCGCCAACCACCTGAAAAATCGCTAACTGGTGCGCTTAATTGCACATTGGTAAACCCAAGACCCGACAGAATGGTCGCTGCGCGAGCTTCCACGTCGTATGCTCCCGCTTGCTCGAGCTGCCCGTGAATTTGGCCAATCTTTACACCGTCGCCGCTTTTTTCAGCGGCATCTAATTGCGCCTGTAGATTACGTAAATGTTTGTCACCGTCCACCACATAGTCTATCGCAGTCCGGTCAGTTGCTGGCGTTTCCTGTGCCACGCTCACAATTCGCCAGTCATTCGGCACGCTGCAGTCGCCAGCATCGACACTTAACTCACTTCTCAGCAGTGCAAAAAGCGTGGACTTTCCGCAGCCGTTGCTGCCAATCAGCGCTACTTTGTGGCCTGGAAAAACCTGCGCCGACGCCTCTTCTAGCAACATTTTGCGACCGCGAAGTAGCGATACATTTGAAAGCTTTATCATGAGTAACCTGTGATGGAACAAACTAGGGCGCGTATAATATCAAAAACTTAAGGTAAAAGCTGATCAACACTTACCATTTCAAGGTATAATAATCGCGAAATTCTCCAAAGGTGTATGTATGTCAAAACGTGTAAAACGCCGCTTTGTTGCAGGGGCTACGTGCCCCAAATGCCAAGAGCTAGATACGATTTCGTTATATTTTGAAAATAACGTAGAAAAGTTGGAGTGCGTTGCGTGTGGATACAATGAAGCGCAAACTGATGAAAAGGTGAGTGCCGCCACACGCTCAAACGAAAATGTGATTGGCATCTTTAAACCGCACTAACATTCCTACCCACGTCTCAGTAAATCTTACCTTAAAGCCTGTGTAACACCTTACAACGCTGTGCTCAGGCTTTTTGCAAACGTCTCTTCATGCCACGCCAACACTGGGTATCCTCGTTACCTAACGAAAGAGGTTGCTCAGGCATAATTTTTGTATTTCCTTTGCAAAGGAGTGAAATATGAAACATGCTAAAAAACGTGTCTGCTATGTCCTTATAGCCTTGTTGCTTACGCTTATTGCCATAAGACTTTACTTGCCTTACGCCGCAGCGTCATACATCAACACGACGCTGAGTCAGTCAAAAGAATATAACGGCCGCGTGGGCGATGTAGATTTAATGCTATGGCGCGGCGCATACAGTTTAGAACATGTTTTGCTTTATAAGGCGAACGGGCAAGTAGATAGACCGCTATTTAAAGCTGACTATGTGGAGTTTACGCTTTCATGGTCACAGCTTTTCAAAGGTGCAGCGGTGGGAAAAGTCATTGTTAATTCCCCCGAGATTAATTTTGTAGACGGCAACACGGAGGAGAGAAGCCAGTCTGGTAAGGATGAAAACTGGTTATCTATCGCCGACCAACTCTTCCCGTTACGCATCGACAAGCTAACTATTAACCAAGGAAAAGTCGCTTTCCACAACCCCGATACTTCTCCGGCTATCGACATTGCGCTTCATGATATTCAGCTTGAAGTGAATAACTTGGTGAATAGCGATAACTTGTCAGACTCACGTGTAGCAACGGCCAAAGCGCAAGGACAAACGGCACAGCAGGGCACGATATCCTTAAACGCTAAACTCAACCCCGCAACAACAGCCCCCACATTTGACGTTGATATTCAAGCTGACAACGTTGGACTAGTGAACTTTAAGAACCTGCTTGATACCTACGCACCGTTTGATCTGGAAGCCGGCACCCTCACACTTGCGGCTGAAGTGGCGTCTAATGAAGGGAAAGTAAAAGGCTATATCAAACCCATTTTGCATAATGTGGAGGTATTTTCTTGGAAGGGTGACATTGAACGTGACGGCGATGGTTTTATTGAAGGCAGTATCGAAGCCATTTCCGCGTTTGTCACCGAACTGTTTGAAAACCAAAGCGAAGACCAAATTGCCACACGCATTCCTGTTGAAGGCGATTTATCAAGCCCTGACACCCAAACATGGGAGGCATTTACCGCGATTTTAAAAAATGCATTTATCGAAGCTTTTAACGGCGATGTGGAGAAAAGTATAGAGTTGGATAGACTCGAGCTGGATAAGTTGAAAGCGCCGGAAGGCTCTGAAAATTAAGAGCCCTCGCCGCTGGGCGCGCTTAAATAGTACAGCTATCGCCACAGTCGTTGGCGCCGTCGCGCATACCTTCAATCTCTTGACTCTCTTGCTTGTCTTTTTCAGCCTGTTTCTCTGCTACTGACTGCTCAACAGAGTCAAAATCGATGCTATCAAACGCATCCATATCAAAATCGCTCATAACTCACTCTCTTAAATAGTAAAAAAGGCTTCTTTTTGCTGAAGCCTTTGCATCGGGGCGCAAGTGTAATTCAAATGTATATCCTGGCTAAATGAAGACTTCGCCTAACTCATAACAAGATGAACTAGCGTGATGTTTTTTCAACACTACTGCGCATCAACGAAGCGCCTTTGATGTCTTCACAGGCCTCACCCCACGATGAGCGCCCCACAATAAGTGTCATCGCCAATGGACGTGCTCCAAATAAATACCGCGCTGCAATTACTAGTGCGCTTCAATTGTTCTAGTAATGCGGAGGCGGGGTTTCTTCTGACTGCTTAGCAATATTAGACGGCTCGATAGACTTAACGCGGTCAACGACATGGCGTACTTTAAAGGCTAAATCGTCAAGCTGCTTTTGTTGCGAAGACAGCGCATCGTTTAGCGCCTCAATGGTGTGCTCCTGAAACGCAACTTTAGTTTGAAGCTCTTCGATATAGCTATTCGCGCTATCTATTTGCTGTTGTAAATGCTCAGCGCTTTTCTCTGTCATGTAAATTCTCTATCTCTCTCGTTGCCATTCTTCGGCAAGGCCACTACTGCTTATGGACAATATATTATCATTGGGGAGGAAGGCGACGCCATACACAACTGCGGTTGGTGGTGAAACTGACTCTCGTGAAGCAACCTGAATGGATTGCACTTGCTCGCCAGTTTCCAAATCCCACAGGTATACTTTTCTGGCGGGAGAGCCTGTTAGTAAAAACTGACCATCTTTGGAAAACTCAACGTCTGTGAAGATTTTCTGACGCGCTGCATATTTGAGGGATGCCACAGGCTGCCCGGTTTGCACATTCCACACTTGCGACTTGCTCTGGCTGTCCGCAGTAAAAGCAAAGCGGCCTTCATCATCAAGCGCTACTTTTGTTACTCGCGTGGGGTGGGTGAATGTATGAATTATTTGCCCAGTGTCAGTGCTCCATAAATACGCTATGTAATCGTTGCCCCCCGTCAATGCGAACTTACCGTTAGGGGAAATATCAATGGAGTTAACCTTTTCTTGATGCCCTAAAAACTCTAGTCGACGCGAAGTACGAGGTTCAAAGTACATAACTTTGCCATTTGAGCGCGCCACCAATATGCCGTTACCATTATTGGTAACCACCACATCTCTAATTGATGACTCGTCAATGCGCCAAAAACCTTCAGGCTCGCCGGTCTCCAGACTCCATAAGGCAAACGCCTCGCGGTCAGCGGTCACAACATAGCTTTTGTCGGCGCTAATGTGCACTGACATGACCAGGTTGTCACCTTCACCTTGGTGGCTCCAGTGATAAAGGGGATCACTTTGTCCAATTCGCCATACGTTTACCCCATTATTCACGCCAGAAACCACCGCTAACGTGCCGTCGGTAGAAATATCTGCGGCATAGGCGCCTTCTTCTACATGACGCCACTGCTGTATTGGCGTAGTATCAGGGACAGAGCATCCCATGGAATTACCTATAAGTACGATGAGTAACGCTATTCTATGGAACATTTGAGGCCTAAACATAATCAAATGGGTTTCGCTTTGTAAACGCTAGGTTTAACATAGCATGGATCACGCATCTTTAACTATCGTGCACACTGCCTTGGATGCAGCAGTATAGACATAGACGCATGATGATAAAAATTTATGGAGACGTTTTTATGCAGAAGTCGCTCGTTGCCTTATCTACTATCGCTGCGCTAGGCCTTTTCGCTTGCCAGCCAAATACATCTGATGAGGCCGCTTCTACAAGCGCTGATAGTGCAAAAACAACTTCTGTTTCAGCAGAAGAAATGACAGATACGCAAAAGCAAGCTTACGCCATGGGCGCAAGCATGGGTTTGTTCGTTAGCAACCGTGCCGAACAACAAGAGCAACTGGGTTTAACATTAGACCAAGATGCGCTACAACAAGGCTTTAAAGACGGTCTAAACGACACCCTTAAGTTTACGCCAGAGCAGATTCAGCAAATCGCTCAACAAGGCGAAGAAGTACTTCGCGCTAAGCAGCAAGAAATGGCGGAACAAGCCGCTGAAAAAAATATTGAAGCAGGCCTAGCTTACCTAGAAGAAAACGGTAAGAAAGAAGGTGTGGTAACTACCGAGTCTGGTCTTCAGTACGAAGTACTTGAAGAAGGCGAGGGTGCAAGCCCAGAAGCGACAGACATGGTTAAAGTTCACTACCGTGGCACCTTGCTAGATGGCACAGAGTTCGACTCATCTTACAAGCGTGGCGAGCCAGCAGAATTTCCACTTAATCGCGTTATTTCTGGTTGGACTGAAGGCGTTCAATTGATGAAAGAAGGCGCAAAGTATCGCTTCCATATCCCATCTGAACTTGCTTATGGTGCGCGTTCTACTGGCGCAATCACGCCAAACTCGACGCTTATCTTTGACGTTGAGTTGCTAGAAGTGGTTAAGCCTGAAGCAGAAGCGCCAACGGAATAAGTTAGTGCTTTAAGAAAAAGAGAAAGCCGACGCATAGCGTCGGCTTTTTTGTTTTAGTGAGTCAGCGTGATCCTTGCTTACCTTTTCCCTACGAGCCAGTGGGTTTTCACCACGCGCGTACCCAAATAGTAAAGTGGGTTATTCAATATGCTTGGTGCCTCGAATTACACTAATAAGCTTAGTCTAAATCGACCAAATTTCACGGTCTATTCCAAGCCTTTTTGGAACAATTTCGCCTTAAAACTTGGTGCTTAAAACAAAAGGTTTTAACGCTGAGGGGCGCGCCGTCTTTCTGTGTGTACCTTAAACGTAGCAAAATGATTTAACAGAGACTGACCCACCTTATACATAGCACAACCTAAAATAAGATATATCACGGTTTGCATACTATTTAAGCGAACAACGATATCAAGCAAGGCATACAACAATAACAGCGCGCCACTTAAAAACAGCATAAAACCGATGATAGTACCGCTGGTTTGGAACGAATCGTTCCCCGACCTTCGACGGTTCAACATTGGTATCCTGTTACGCATTCATTTCCCCTAATGGTTTGACTATTATTTATACTACGACACTAAACGAAAGGTTTATGTTCAATAATTATTCAATCTGGCTCTTTTGTCACTTTTTGACGTACAGAAAGATTGCGTTTTGCCTTATTACCCACATAAAGTAGGGGTAATTAGCTGGATTATTTATAGGACATTGTGAAAACACCGCTTATCACTCGAAAGGGCTACTTAAAGCTTAAACAAGAACTGGATTTCTTGTGGCGTGAAGAACGACCTGAAATTACTCGCAAGGTAACCTGGGCAGCGAGCCTTGGTGACAGAAGCGAGAATGCCGACTACCAGTACAATAAGAAGAAGTTACGGGAAATTGATCGCCGCGTACGCTATCTTCGCAAGTGCTTGGAAAACCTAAAGGTTGTGGACTACGATTCACAGCAAGAGGGTAAGGTCTTCTTTGGTGCCTGGGTTGAAATTGAAAACGAAGCGGGCAAGGTGATGGAACTTAGGCTCGTGGGCTACGACGAAATTTTCGGCCGAAAGGATTACATTTCTATCGACTCTCCGATGGCGCGAGCACTGCTTGGCAAAGAAGAAGACGATGAGTTTGTTGTAAAAACCGAAACGGGCACGAAAGAGTGGTGGATAAACCGTATTTGGTACGACGCAACAGACAAACTGTGAGCACTAATATGCCCTATTTAATCACCCATTTGTAACACAATGATCAGACGACTTCCCCTACACCGCGGTGATATACTCACCGCTCCTATTTTCACTACCGACGCTGTGTATATAAGCCTTTCACACACCGTTTATTCGCCATTGCCTGACGCGAATTTTTAGTATCTTAGAGCGACTTATGATTATCAATAAAATTGCAGATGAACTTAGCGTTCAACCTTCGCAAGTAACTGCCGCTGTTAAACTTCTTGATGAAGGGTCTACCGTACCTTTTATCGCGCGCTACCGAAAAGAAGTGACACAAGGCCTTGATGACACACAGCTGCGTACCTTGGAGCAGCGCTTAACCTACCTGCGAGAGCTTGAAGAGCGCCGCGATGTAATCCTTAAATCTATCGAGGAACAGGGCAAACTAACCGACGAGCTTAAAAGCAGTATCACCAGTGCTGACAGCAAAACTACCTTGGAAGATTTGTACTTACCGTACAAGCCTCGCCGACGCACTAAAGGCCAAATAGCGATTGAAGCAGGCCTTGAACCTCTCGCTGATACCTTATTCTCTACCCCAGATACCGATGCTGAAAGTGCAGCAAGCGAATACGTTAACGCAAATAGTGGCATTGCTGATACTAAAGCAGCATTAGAAGGCGCCCGCTATATCTTAATGGAGCGCTTCGCCGAAGACGCTACACTGCTGGCAAAAGTGCGCAAGTACTTAACTGAAAACGCTTATGTAAAAAGCACGGTTGTATCAGGTAAAGAGCAAGAAGCCGCCAAATATAAAGACTATTTCGAACACAGTGAAAAGTACAAGAACGTACCATCTCACCGCGCGCTGGCGATGTTTAGAGGCCGCAACGAAGGCATGCTACACATTCAGCTAGATGCCGACCCGCAGTCAGAAGACAACGGCCCATCGCATTGCGAACATATTATTGCCAGCCATTACGATATTATGCACCGCGGCCGTGGTGCAGATGACTTCTTAGCTCAAGTTGTACAGTGGACGTGGAAAATCAAAATTGGTTTACACATGGAAACTGAGCTATTCAGCGCCCTTCGTGAGCGCGCTGAAGAGGAAGCCATTGAGGTATTCGCTAAAAACTTAAACGACCTGTTGATGGCTGCACCTGCAGGTGCAAAAACCACTATGGGTTTAGATCCAGGTTTGAGAACCGGCGTTAAGGTAGCGGTCGTAGACAGCACAGGAAAAGTGGTCGCAACCAACACCATATTCCCACATGCACCACAAAACCAGTGGGATAAATCTATTCGCACGCTCACCACGTTGTGCAAGCAATACAAAGTAGATTTAATCAGCATTGGCAACGGTACTGGCTCGCGCGAGACAGACAAACTCGTTGGCGAAATGCTCAAGAACAACAGCGAGCTTACCGCACAAAAAATTATGGTCAGTGAAGCAGGTGCATCGGTGTATTCAGCCTCTGAGCTTGCTTCAAAAGAATTGCCTGACCTTGACGTGTCAATCCGCGGCGCAGTGTCTATCGCTCGACGCTTGCAAGACCCGCTGGCAGAGCTGGTTAAAATTGAGCCTAAAGCTATTGGTGTAGGCCAATATCAGCATGACGTAAGCCAAAGCCAGTTAGGCAAGTCGCTAGACCGTGTTATTGAAGACTGTGTAAACGCCGTTGGCGTTGACTTAAACACTGCATCGCCCGCGCTTTTGAGCTATGTATCGGGCTTAAATAAAACCCTAGCGCATAACATTGTTAATTTCAGAGACACTAATGGCGCTTTCCCAGACCGAAAAGCGCTATTGAAAGTCGAACGTTTAGGGCCTAAAGCCTTTGAGCAAGCGGCAGGCTTCCTTCGCATTGTAAACGGCACAAACCCACTTGATGCCTCTGCGGTTCACCCCGAAGCGTACCCAGTGGTAGATAAAATTGTAGATACGACTGCTGTTGCTGTTAATGACATCATCGGCAATACCGAGCTTCTAAAAAGCCTGTCGCCAGACACCTTTACCAGCGACGCATTCGGTTTGCCAACGGTTAAAGACATTCTGAAAGAGCTGGATAAACCAGGCCGCGATCCTCGTCCAGAGTTTAAAACTGCCGCGTTTAAAGAAGGCGTTGAAACCATTAACGATCTTAAACCAGGCATGATTTTAGAGGGTGTGGTTAGCAACGTGGCCAATTTTGGCGCGTTCGTTGATGTAGGCGTACATCAGGATGGACTGGTGCATATTTCAGCACTGACTAACAAGTTTATCTCAGACCCACGCGAGGTAGTTAAAGCAGGCGATATCGTCAAAGTAAAAGTGCTTGAAGTTGACGTACCTCGCAAGCGTATCTCCTTCACCATGCGCTTAGACGATACACCGAGTCAAAACAATAATGCAGGCGGCCATAGCGCTTCAGGTAAGGGAACCTCAGGTAAAGGAGCTAATAGCCAAGGTGCAGGCAGAGCACAAAACAAAGGGCCTGGGCGTACAAACCCTAAAGCTAACCCTCGTTCAAATCAGGGTGGTGGCAATCGCAACAGCCAGCCTCAAAACAGCGCCATGGGCAACGCCTTTGCTGATGCATTTGCTAAAGCAAAAAAGTAAACAGTAGCGACTCAACATAATTTACTGTTGCTTATAGAGGGCCTGTCACTGACAGGCCCTTTTTGTATCACGCTTCCATTTAGCCTGCCGTTTTTGCTACATTAGATTGTGGTACATTAGTTCGGCGCATAGAAATTTCATGTGCCCAAAAACTCTTTAGCCAAAAGCACCAAAATAGAGAATACCGAAATAATGAAGAGGTGGGGGTCACACCGAAACCGAAGTTCGTATATTGGTAGCGTTTAGCAAGGCCGTTGACATGCTTTTAGAGCCTTAACGTTTAACGAAGGTAATGTTGCTCATTTGACCACAGCCTTTTTCTAGGCAGCACTTTCGGACAACCATAATGAGCTAAGGGCCACTAACCTTTGGTGTACGAGCGTAATCATCCAACTGTACAGCAAAGATTATCTGCCCTCATCAAAGGATGATTTTATGAACTCGCCTGTCTCAAAAAACATGCTGAATGTCAGCGCCGATTACCCCGACCTTCGGGATCGTTATTACCAGCCAAATCTTACTCCACTTAAGCCTTTTATCGACCCGCCAGGCAATTTGGTTATTTTAGACCAAGGTAAAGATGGAGCGTGCACCGGCTTTGCATTGGCCGCTACCATTAATTTCATTTACCGTCAGCAAGGCCGAAAACATACTGTTAGCCCGTGGATGCTTTATGCCATGGCTAAACGTCATGATGAGTGGTTAGGTGAAGCGTATGAAGGCTCTAGCTGCCGCGGTGCAATTAAGGGGTGGTACAACAGTGGCGTATGTAACGAGTCACTAACTGAAGATATTAAGCACAGCAACGAATTTGAAATGACCCTAGCTATTGCTAACAATGCAAGCAATCACAGGCTAGGTGCGTACTACCGTATTGAACGAGAAATTAGCGATTTTCATGCGGCGCTTAACGAAGTGGGCGTAATCTTTGTTTCTGCCAGAATTCATGAAGGCTGGAAAGATAGCGAAGGTGATGTAATAAGCTTAAGGCCTGAACCCATGGGTGGCCATGCGTTTGCCATTGTTGGCTATAACGATGAAGGGTTCTGGATCCAAAACTCCTGGGGGACGGATTGGAAGAAGTCAGGGCTGGCACTTTGGCGTTACGATGACTGGGCGTTAAACATTATGGATGCATGGGTTGTTCAACTCGCACTTCCTATTTCAGGTACAGGGACTTACCACCAAGCTACGCGCTCTATTGCACAGGGTTTGTTTTCTCGCTCCACACCACGGGTGAGCATTCAAGATCACTTCGTTCATTTCGACGACGGGCACTTTGATACCAGAAGTAAATATTGGAGCAATAAAAACCACGTCGATGCCATTATTGAAAAACTTTCCGAAAGTAACCATCGCCATGTAATGCTATATGCACACGGCGGCTTAAATAGCATAAAAGCTTCGGCTAAACGCATTGCAGCAATGAAAGACACCTTTCTTAAAAACGATATTTACCCCATTCACTTCATGTACGACACGGGTATGCTAGAAGAACTCAAGGATATTCTGGGCTTTAAGAATAAAGAGATTAGCAACAAAGTTGGAGCCTTCACTGACTACACCGACCGCATACTAGAATGGGCAACACGTAAAGTAGGCGGCGCACTGTGGCGAGAAATGAAATCAGACGCTTGCACGCCTTTTACCCGTACCACATCAGATGGTACGTATTTCCTAACGCAATTGGCCGCCTACTTGAAAGACAATTCAGATATTAAGCTGCATGTTGTAGGGCATTCTGCTGGCTCTATTTTTCATGCTCACAGCCTATCTAGGCTGTGTAAAGTTGATGAAAACATAACGATTAAGAGTCTGCATTTACTGGCTCCAGCCATTAGCTACCCCTTGTTCAACGAAAAGCTCTCTGCGCTTATAGAAGGGAAACACATTGAATCGACCACGGTTTACAACTTATCTGAAGCGTTGGAAAAAGATGACCACGTGGCGCGTATTTACCAGAAGTCGTTGCTCTATTTAGTATCAAATGCGTTTGAATCCAAACCAGAGATGCCCTTGTTAGGTATGGCTGTGTTTAATCAGCCGCTGCCTAACGTGACGTTTAAGTACAGTGAGGGGAAAGAAGGTGATGCCACCGCCGCCACGTCCCACGGCGGCTTCGATAGCGACGTAGATACCATGAACTCGGTGCTTTCAGACATCACTGGCGGCTCACCTAAATATCCGTTTACAAAGGCAATACTGGATTATTAAGTCCTGCTGGTTTGAAGGCAATGCAAGGGAAGTGAAAGTGCTTTTTTCGCGATTTAGCCCTTAGCTATGACGGGCTAAATCGTTCGTGCAATGTTAAGCAGCTAGCGTTAATTACACGTTATCATGCTTGAAGCGATAAACCTTCTCTAGAGGGGGTGTAAGCTTGCAAATAAGCATTTTGAATTCGGCCAATCCGTGTTTGCATCGCATTAGACTCATTTGCCTGAAAGCCTTGTGTGTCTGCTGATGAAGATTGATTATCTAACACCATATTCGCAGTGGAATCGGTTGTGGTGCCTATATTTGTATCGGGCTGCACAGCTGCCCCAGTGTCTGCGACAATGCCATTGCTTTGTGCTGAGGTAGAACCTGCTGAAGCCGTTTCTGTTTGGCCTTTGGCAATCTCGCTACGGGCCTCTGTGGCTTTTTGAGAAGCCTCTGCAGCCACTTTTAAATCTTGTGATGAAGGTTCAGCTGGTGCGAGGGCGGCTGCGCGCACTTGCTCCATTTTTTTCAGCGTTTCTTCAGGCGTTTTTTCTTCTGAAACATCAATCGACACTTCGCCATCGGTCACATAGCGTTTATTGTCAGGGCCTGTAGTGTATTCATATTGCGGAGCACCGGCGTACTGACCGCCTGTTGAAGCATGCGCTTGCTCGTGAACCCTCACTTCCTGATCGCGGGCTTTTAACTGCTCAATTTCAGCAGCGTCTTGTTTCTCTTGCTGTTCTTGTTGCCTGTCTTGCGCGCCCTGCTTGCCTGCACTCTCATCTTGCGCATTATCTTTCTGTTGCCCAAATACGTTTTGAAAGGCAGCTTGAAGTTCTGTTTGTACCTGAGGGCGCTCGTAAGTAACCGGCGCTGGCGGCTGGCCGGGGCTCTTCGCTTTATCGGCTTCTGACCCTAAGCCTTTTTGAGAAGCCCCTTGCTGGGAATCTGACGCTTGGGGAATAGTTTCTCGCTGCACGTTATCTCTACGTGCAGACTCTGTATTTATGTTCGCCGTGGGATAAGCAATGGCGTTAAGGATTGGTGTAACGATATTCACCGTAACTGTTCCACCTACGCAAGCACGTCTATGATGGTACCAAGCATCTCATCGGCAACACCTAATACTTTGGCAGAGGCTTGGGCATTACGTTCGTTTACATTGAGCGCGATTAAGTCGTCAGTGAGACGCGTGGAGGTAGACGTTGAATTCAATGACGTGTTTGTCGTGTCGGTATTGGTCGCAATAGGTTGAGCGGGTGCTACCGCATCCTCAGCAGTTCGCTGAGCAATATTTGATGCTGCCTGCGAAATTCCGTCGCTGGCATTTTGTAAACCATATTGAGCCGCTGCAAATGCAGAGCCTGCACCTAAACCATCGATACTTGTCATACACTACCCCTAACCTCTCATGTGCAATTATTAACCAATTCCACACAAATGGAAAGACATGTATCACACCCTGTCATTAACTTATTGTAAGCAGGCGATTTTTATTAAGCTGTCAAAGATAAGAAAGGCTTCAAACTATCGGCAAGCGGCGGTTTGAAGCTTCATGTCATCGCTTTATTAAGACGCCTTTTGCTGGTAAACGCCAGCGGCAAAGCGAAATAAAATGTCAGCAGTTTGCTGAGGATGTGAAATAAACGGCGCATGCGACGCATGAGGCAGAACAACGGTATCAGCCTGCGGATGTAGCTCACATATACGATCTATTCCGCTGGTCGGCACTAGACTATCTAACCTGCCATACAATCGTAACGTGGGTGTAGTTATTCGCCCCACGTCTTGACGCATGTCTTCAGTAGACAATATGCGTAAACCTTTCTTAAGCGCTTCCTCGGCGGGATCTGGGAATTGGGTTACCTGTTCTCTGATCGCCTTAATATCCTGCTTTGCCGTTTCGCTGCCCATCGCTTGAATTGCCAAAAAACGTTCCAGTGTTTTCTGATAGTTCTTTTCAAGCTGAGTCTCGAACATTGAAAGTAAATCGGCAGCAATACCCGGCCAACAAGGCCCTGCTATAAATCGAGGTGTTGAAGCAATCGTTACCAGTCCGGTAAGTTTTTCTGGTGCTAACAGCGCTAACTTTTGCGCAACTAGTCCACCTAATGACCACCCAACCAACACACACTGGTCTGGCAGTTGGTTCACAACGGATTGAGCCAATGTTTCCACGTTATACGGTGACGGGACGAACTCTGCATTTTCCCCAAACCCAGGAAGATCTATGGTGGTGACGCGAAAATTATCGCTTAAATAAGGAATAAAGGATGTGAACGCTCCGCTGTTCATACCCCAACCATGAAGAAATACCACATCTACGCCTGTACCCTGAGTACGGGTGACAAGCTCGCCGTTTGTATGCAAACTTTCCATTTACACCTCCTTAGGCAGTCACGTGTTTTTGAGGCAACACGAAATAATGAAAACAGGTCGACGTTCGACAATTCAAGGAAGTTGATGGAATCAACACTATGAACCTTTCATGCTTGCTATGTTATCAGGCAAGTCCTACGCCAGTATGTCACTGGTGTGAAGATGACATATTTTTTTTCGATGCCACGTTGCACGGAAGTAATTTACTTCAATATGGCCCTGTGGCAGGCCACGTCAAGCATAGCCACTATGACGCGTTACGCGTTTTGGGACTTCATACGTGGCCAATGTCATCGCTGGTTCACCAGTTAAAGTTTACGCATTCCCTTACGGCAGGAAAAGTATTAAGTAACTGGTTTGTCCATAAAATGCGACAGTGCACTTTATCAGTGCCCAATGTGCTGCTTCCGGTGCCAATTAGTGCATGGCGACTTGCTACACGGCACTACAATCAGGCTACGCTTCTGTGTGAAAGCATAAGTAGTGAGCTGAATATTCCGGTTAACCAGTCGTGGGCCAAACGACGGGGCTTTAGCGTGCAGCATCACTTATCCAAAATGGCGAGAGCCGAAAACGCAAGCCGTGTATTTAGCCTATCGACGCAGTGTATCGATGATGAGATAGCAATAGCGCAAGGTATTAAAGATGGCAGCAACTTCAGCGTTGCAATCGTCGATGACGTACTCACCACCGGCGTGACCGTGAATACATTGAGTAAAAGGCTCAAAAAACGCTACCCAAATTTACACATTCAGGTGTGGGTCGCGGCATTTACGCCACCGCCTAAAAGCAGTCTGTATCAGAAAGCCTAGTGATCAGAAGCGGTGATAATGAAAAGCGCGGCATTCGCCGCGCCTTTCAAACTGATTTAGCGAATAAAGTGCGATTGGTAGATTGCATTGGCCAGCATCTTGTTCGTGCCATACCAGTACCCTCTAAACTGCGTATTGTCGGTAAAGCCAATGACAACGCCGCGACCCATTTTTTGAGTCGTCACAGCAGTTGATTCAGCCATTAGCGCAACCATTCTTTTGTCACTAAACCCAGCCATGAGAGGCT
Organism: Alteromonas sp. R7; assembly: GCF_055755235.1. Lineage (NCBI taxonomy): Bacteria > Pseudomonadati > Pseudomonadota > Gammaproteobacteria > Alteromonadales > Alteromonadaceae > Alteromonas > Alteromonas sp. R7. The sequence continues at coordinate 188,437 of NZ_JBVTQX010000006.1, forward strand.
CATCAGTGTAGCGCGCAGGCGTTATAAAGGGTGAACTACTGGCCTCCACTATCATATTATTGGTTTTAAACATGGGTAGCGTGTCGTCATCATAGCCGTAGAACAATGGATGAGTATTGTCGATATTGGCTTCAAACACAGCGCCAGCCACCAACTTTCTGGCGTATAACGAAGCGCCATCTTTATAGCTGAGTTCGCTTTCATCGAACGCGTTATCAATACTCTCTCGACTAACAATTTCTACGTCTAACCATTTATGTTGAGCGAAATAACGCAACGCGGATTTCTGCCCCACGATTACGCCACCGGCTTTCACCCACTGCTCAATTTGAGTTCTTTCACTTTCACTAAAGCGATATCCACCGCTAGGGAATAGAAGGTGCGTATAAGTAACGCTAGGATCATTAAGCGCGCTTGTCAGATGTTGTTGCTCAACGATACTGGCAGCTAGCCCCACTTTTGTGTCGAAATAGTGCCATATTTCACCTGCTTCGTATTCGCTGGTACCTTCACCGCCCACTATTAACACTTGTGGCAAGGTAACAGGTGCCATGCTCCGGCTACCCAAATCGTGCCCCGTGGGTGTTAACCCACTGCGCAAACTAAATACAGGCACCTGAAGTTGCTGTTGCGCATCGCGCAAAATGGCCGCCAAGTTTTCTGGCTGACCCAGACCTTTCGGTACAACTATGCTGCCAGGCTGAAGCTCAATGCTGTTGCCATCGTATTTAATAGCGGAAAACGCTTCTTCACTACTACGCACCTTAACGCCAGCTTCCAATAACGTTTGCAGCATGGCTGGCGCATAGTACTGCTGCCATGAAAACGCATACGCGTATGCGTCTGGGTGAATATCGTTAAGTGTTGGTTGTGCAAGTGCGGTGTTGTCGCTAAGTTTTAGGCTTCGCGCATCGCCCCTATCTAGAGGCGCGTAATCCAAATTGAAAGCCAAAGCCAAATTCCACGTTGATACATCGTAAAACGTGTTGTTCTCAAACGAGGTTTGGGTAGAGAAAATTGACTTTACTAAACGGTATTGAGGCTGGTTTGAAGGAATATAAATCGCGCGACCTGCACCATAGCGAACTTTGCTTACCTCAACATCTTTCGTTAACACCTCGTAATTAATATGATGCTGTTCAAGCAATGCAACAAATGCGTTAAAGCGAGCTGTGTCATTCGATGCACTAACAACAAAACCTACCTGCTCATCCTTTTCAGCCAGTGACTGTGTGCTCTTAACAAAACCCGATTGATAATCGAGAATAGCAGCCTTATTTGCCAATGCGCCTCTAAAAGTGCTTAAAGACGTAGTAATTTGATTTGCTATGGTGTCTTTGAAGGCAAGCTTGCCATTAATAGAGTCCTGAATGTGGCCCCGTGAGCTTGCTTGCTCAAAAAGAATACCCACACTGCCGTGTAAATCTGGGTAGGTCGAGCCTTTGCCTGCGTAGAAATCGTCAAACGCTTCTTGGGTAAAATAGAGCTCCCCTTGCTCATCAAACGCGGCAGCATGATACTGGGCAAGCGCTTCAGTTAGCGTTACGTTCTCATCAGGCGTCAGTGGATTTTTACGCGAGCGCACACCAGGCTGGAAAAAATAGGTGCTGTCTGTCCCCATCTCATGAAAATCGGTGAGGATATGTGGGCGCCATTTATGAAACTGTTTAATTCGCGCCTGCGACTCTGGGTGCGCCAGCAATAGCCAGTCGCGGTTTAAATCAAACCAGTAATGATTTGTTCTACCTGACGGCCACCCCTCATCGTGTTCACGATGTCGACTGTCAGAAACCAGCTGCTTGCCCTTGTGCATATTTGCCCACTGAGCAAATCGAGAAAGCCCGTCGGGGTTGAAAGACGGATCAAACAGCACAATATTGTTATTCAACAAGGCATCAATTTCTTTACCTTCAGCCGCGGCGAAATAATAAGCCAACGCAAGTGAAGCATTGGTTCCGGAAGGCTCGTTACCGTGAATACTGTAGCCCATGTAGAAAATAAGGGGAGCATCGCTACCTACTTTCTTGCCGCTTTCCATTGCATCAATGTGTTGCTGCCTCATCGCCTCAATATTGTTTCTATTTGAGGGCGCTGTGATTGTCAGTAACAGAAGTGGGCGGTTTTCGTGAGTACGGCCGGTTTCTTCAATGGTGATACGGTCAGACTTCTCGGCAAGTAGTTTCATATAATTGACGACTTGGTCGTGACGCACATGCCACTCGCCAATGTTGGCGCCTAGTATCGATTCAGGCGTGGGAATAGCTGGGTTGTAGGATACCGTGTCAGGTAAGTATGCTGTCACCGGCTGCCCGCCTACATCAGGTGCAATAGTAACAGTTGAAGCAGAGGCGGGTTGTGCTAATGATTTCTGACTGGCTGTTGCCCCAAAGGCGATGGTACCAAGGGCTAATAATGAAACGAGTGAGAATGGATTCTTTTTGGCGGTGTAATGCAATTTCGCGAACATAGCGCTTCCCGTCTTGTTGTTATGGTTGAGAATAGTGTCGATGTGCACGCCTCTCAACAAATTCGATTCACTGGAATAATTTATTTAATTAATACCTGACTGTTTTACTCAGGTAAATTTGATACAATAATCCAAATTTCAAAATATGTAGGACTTGCTGATGATAACTATATCAGAAGAAGCCCAGGCTCACTTCGTAAAACTGTTGAGTAAACAAGAGTCTGGCACGAATATTCGTGTATTCGTCGTAAATCCAGGCACTTCGTCGGCTGAGTGTGGCGTGTCCTATTGCCCACCAGACGCGGTTGAAGAAACAGATACCCGTTTGCCATTTAATGGTTTCGATGCGGTCGTAGATGAAGAAAGCGCGCCTTATTTAGAGGAAGCGGAAATTGACTACGTTACCGATCAAATGGGCTCACAGTTAACCTTAAAAGCACCTAATGCAAAAGCGCGTAAAGTGTCTGACGACGCACCATTAATTGAGCGAATTAACTATATGATTGAGTCGGAAATCAATCCTCAGTTAGCGAGCCATGGTGGCAATGTTGTATTGACAGAACTGACTGACGATGGCTATGCCATACTTCAGTTCGGCGGCGGCTGCAATGGTTGCTCAATGGTAGACGTAACGCTTAAAGAAGGTATTGAGAAGCAAATGGTTGAGCAATTCGCTGGCGAGCTTAAGGGCGTGCGCGATGCGACTGAGCACCAAGCGGGTGAGCACTCTTACTACTAAGCGTAATATTGCACTTGCTTAAGTGTATATCTCGATAACTATCTCATGCTAAAGCAAGACATTCACAAAAGCTGGCAACGATTCAAAATAGGTCTATCTATTTTCGTTGTCGGCGTCTTGCTGTTGTTTACCTTAAGTGAACTTCATATCACGCTGCATTACCTGAGCCTTCTTATATTATTTGTCGGTTTCGCTATCGCCATGTTGGGTTACTGGGGAATTTTTATTCAGCGTTTTTCGTTTATAAAAAACAAAAAGCCACCGCCTAAATTCTGATTACTTCCTGCTCTACGCCATACCTTCTTGCCCTATTCTTAATGTAAGCCAGTCTGATTGCACTCAGTTTTACCCATACGCCATACTCTACATTGCGAAGCTGACTCCCGTTCATTTATGTTCGCCTAGCGCTCGTCTCGGGTTATAGGTAGATTAGCGGTTGCGCAAAGTGCCTAACAATATGAAAAGGAGCTGTGGTGAATACAACAAAGAAGCTGGGCCTGCTTGGCGGAATGAGTTGGGAATCAACGGTCAGTTACTATCAAGCCATAAACCGTGGTGTAAACGCTCGACTTGGCGGCCTTCACAGCGCACCGCTGATAATAAGCAGCGTTGACTTTGCCCACATAGAGCAGCTTCAGCATAAAGGAGAATGGGATAAAACCGCCGATATACTGATCCGCGAGGCGAAGCACTTAGAAACTGCGGGTGCAAAAGCCATATTAATTTGTACCAATACCATGCACAAAGTAGCAACAGACATAGAGCAGAAGATCACCATTCCACTTATTCACATTGCCGACGCTACGGGGTGCGTGTTGCAACAAGATAGGGTTAAGAAAGTTGGGCTACTGGGCACCCGCTTCACCATGGAACAAACCTTTTATACATCACGCCTTAAAGAGATTTTTGGCATTGATGTTGTTACTCCAAATGCCCAACAACGAGACACGGTTCATAACATTATTTATGAACAATTATGCAAGGGCGTGATTTGTGTTGAATCCCGTAACGCGTATATTGACATTATAAATGAACTGGCGGCCGAGGGTGCTGAAGGCATCATTTTAGGCTGCACAGAAATTGCCTTATTAGTTCAACAACATCACACCAAAGTTAAGTTATACGATACTACCGCTATCCATGCTTCAGCTGCGGTAGATTTTGCATTAGCTCCCTAAAGCGTTAGCAAAGGGTAAGTAGCGAAACACATATAACCTAACTTTGATAAGAGGGAATTGGCCCTACTATTTTCAGAGGACACAGCTATGTTTAGCCACGTAATGATTGGTGCGAACGACCTTGAAGCATCAAAAAAATTCTACGATGCTATTTTAGGAGTATTAGGATACGAACCGGGCGTTTTTGATGAATACGGACGGGTTTTTTACTATACGCAGAAAGGTATTTTAGCGCTAACAAAGCCGATTAACGGAGAGGCTGCCACACACGGTAATGGCACCACACTCGGCCTTGCCGCTCGAACACCAGACATCGTTGATGAATGGCATAAAGTAGGAAGCGAGAATGGGGGCGTGCCATGCGAGGACCCACCGGGTATTCGAGGCAATGGGGAACGCCAACTTTACCTTGCTTATCTGCGAGACCCAGCGGGCAACAAGCTCTGTGCCACGCACATCGTAAGAAAATAGCTGAAGTGCTGCCTGCTTAAATGATCACGCTCTTTTTGCAGGCTATTCGCTTTTAGCTGTCTATCTGGCCCAAAGCCCTTTGAATAATAGCGCTTTGAGCAATAGCGTTTTCCGTAATGCCTAGTTAAGTCTACATATAAGCCCTAACCAAACAAAACTGCATAGGTGTTACTGTCTGGCCGCTCAATATCCTAAACGGATTTCGCCTTTTCTCTTCTTTGCACTTTGCACTATACATTGCTGCTAGATGAATTAACCTTGAACCAGTAAAAGCGCAGCTAACAGAGGGAATATGACACCTGAAGAAACTGGCAAGGCCTACGACACCATTACACACCTTTGGACTCGTCCTGAATTTAATCAGACAAATGGGTTAACCGCCTACCAAAAAGCATTGTCATTTTTAGCGGACACCCCATCACAAGAGCCTGATACGGTGCCCAGCGAAGCGCTTGATAAGGGAGAAGCGCATGATAAGAGTGAAGCGCTTGATAAGGGAGAAGCGAGCAATAAAGACAAACCAAAGAAACGAGGTTACGCACTAGACATAGGTTGCGGATGCACCAATCGTTTTGTGCCGATTATCGAAAGTGCAGGGCTAACTTACGAAGGCATTGATGTTTCCAAAGATATGCTGGCCATTGCGACGTCCCAATTACCCGCTCATACCTTCTATTGCGCCGACGTGTGTACATTCACTATCCCCAAGCACTATTCGTTTATTAGTGCTTGGGATAGCTTTTGGCATATTCCCCTAACTCAGCAAGAGCCTTTGCTTAAGAAGCTAGTGGATCACTTAGACGATAACGGAGTGTTGCTTTTTAGCTGTGGGGGTACAGATGAAAGCGGCCAACACACAAACGAAGTGATGGGCCCAGAAGTCTACTACGCCTCGCTGGGGCTACATAGATACATAGAAATATTGATAGAAGCAGGCGGGTTTGTTCGTCACGTTGAATTCGATCAGCACCCTGAACTACACACTATTATCATTGTGCAAAAAAGAACTGCGCAAAAAACACAGTAGCAAAAAAAATAATACTGAATGATGCCCTAGAAAAACTGAGAGAGTCAGCGAAGCGTTATAAAACACTAGCTTTGCGGTGTCGCTAGCTCACCGCGTTTATCTAAACGATAAAAGCTCCAGGCCAATGTCACACCGCGAGCGAGTAAAAAGGCAAGGAGAGCATACCAAAGGCTGACGTTACCCTGATCTTGCGTGAGATACCAAACGGGGAAATACACCCCTAACGCACTTATTATCATGGTATTTCTCATTGCGCTGGCTCGGGTAAGACCAACAAATACGCCATCGTACAAAAAACACCAATGCGCTAATAGAGGAAGTAATACCATTAAACCAAGATAAGGTAGCGCAGCTTTTACAATGTCACTATGTTCGGTAAGCAGCGCGATAATGGCCTCACCGCCAGCGAAAAATATCAAGCTATAAATAAGGGCAAAAATACTCGACCAGACTAACCCTTGGTAGGTGCGTCGTTTCACTTCGCTGCTGTCTGACGCCCCCTTGGCTTCACCGACCAGCGCTTCCACACCATAGGCTATGCCATCAAGTCCCAATGCAATAAGAACAAAGAACTGCATGAGTATGGCATTGACGGCCGCCGACGTTTCGCCGTAACGGGCACCTTGAATGGTGAGAAACGCTAAGCAGCCCTGTAATGCTAAGTTGCGCAATAGCATGTCACCATTAAGTTTCATCAGTACCTTCCGAGCTGCACGGTTAAACCACGATGCACTCACCGCCACACCGCCGACGCGCTTAAACGCCACCGCTAGCGCCATTATAGCCATGGTATACTCAGCGATAACACTGGCCAGCGCCACGCCAGCTACAGACAAACCAAGCCCGAACACAAACACTACATCGAGTCCCGCATTCAATAAATTTCCCACAATTTGAATAGCCATGACGCTGCGCGTTTTTTGCTGCCCTACTAACCATCCAACTAATGCCAGATTAAGCATGGCAGCTGGTGCGCCCCATACCCGCGTCGAAAAGTAGTCTTGAAGATGCAGGGCAACTTCACTGTTTGGCTGAGTTAAAGCTAAGCCTATAGACAAGATAGGAGATTGAAGAGCGAGTACCACAGCCCCCAACACTAGAGCAACCGCCACCGTTTGCCACAGCACTTTTGCTGACTCTAATGTATTGTTCGGTGAGCCTTTAGCTTGTGCACTCAAGCCTGTTGATGACATGCGAAGAAACCCGCACACCCAGTATATTTGCGTTAAGATAAGTGCGCCCACCGAAGCCCCTGCAAGCATGGCTGGTAAAGACATGTGTCCCAAAACCGCGGTATCCACCAAACCTAATAGAGGCGTAGTAATATTCGCTAAAATCATGGGAAGCGCTAACGCCAACAGACGGGAATGGTCGTCAAAAAAGGAGCGCTGAGTTAGTTGAGCAGGGGACATAAATGATCTCAGTAGGGGTTAATTTCGCTATATACTATCAACCTATGCAGCGGCATAAGTGAAATGCGTACCAGCTTGACCATGTATAAGATTGGCCAAGTCGCATTATTTGGAGTTTACCATGCTATTGAATTTGATTAGGCACTCAGTGGATGATGATATGAAAACCAACAATGTAATTCAAAATAGAACGACGAGTCGTACGCGTTTGAAGATCTTATCTTCAATGCTTGCGGGAATTTTCAATGTTTTGTTGGTCTCACCTAGCATTGCTTCAGGCTCAGATACAACCCCTGTTGCTGATGCGACTTCCACTACAAAGGAACAAAGTGGTAGTAACATCGACTCTAGTGTGAGCACCACGCCTAACGCCGCCATTTTGCTTTATCACCATGTGTCGTCTTCAACACCAGCCAGTACCAGTATTTCGCCTGAAGCCTTTAAATCGCACATGGAATACTTGGACGCACACCACACTGTTGTTTCGCTTCAGGACGTTGTTTCTGCGATACAACACAACACTACACTGCCAGAAAATGCGGTTGCGATTACGTTTGACGATGGCTACGCAAACATTTTAGACAATGCTCACCCAATACTGGCTGACCTAGGTTTTCCCTATACCGTGTTTATCAACCCTGATGAAATTGGCGTAGGTCCTAAGCAGCTAACATGGGAGCAAGTTATTGCTATGCATAACGATGGCGTTGTTTTTGCCAACCACACGCTAGACCACCTTCATATGCTAAACGGTGAGCAAGCAATGGGCGAGCGCGCATGGCTGGAGAAAGTTTGGCAGAACGTAGAAAGTGCTGAAAAGAAGATTGAAGATAAACTGGATATTAGCCTTAAATATTTAGCGTACCCGTTTGGTGAATACAACACGGCGCTCGCTAATAAGCTCAAAGCTGAAGGTTACATTGGATTCGGGCAGCATTCCGGGGCTGTGGGCCCATCTAGCGACATGCAGGCACTACCGCGCTTCCCCGCGGCCGGTCCTTACGCCAATTTGGCAACGCTAAAGACCAAGCTTAATAGTCTTGCCATGCCAGTGACGCAAAGTTCACATAAAGACCCTCGTATGACAGCGCGAAACCTGTCATCGCCCATTAGTTTAACGATAGACAGTGACGATGTTCGCCTTACACAAGTAAATTGTTTTTTCGGCGGCGACCCTATAGAGACTAGCCTAGAAGAAAATGTGCTTACGTTTACCCTTGATGAAACGCTTCCAGTAGGACGTTCACGTGTGAATTGTACAGCACCGTCTAATGCGCAATCAGGGCGTTATTATTGGTACTCTACGCCCTTCTTTGTGGCAGATGAGAACGGCAATTACCCAGACTAGGGCATGTCGATAAGGCACATCTATGCTTGAGCGCGAGCGCATATCGATTGGGCTCGCGCTTATATAAGGAAACGTTTACCTATACAGGTTTAGAAAACCGAATAAAGCCTTTATTTATCGACTCTTCCACAAAACTATGGCGCTGATAGAAACGAATGGCTGGCACGTTCGACACTTCAACATCTAGTACCACTTTACGTTTATTCAGTTTTTCTGCTCGCGCTTGCATAGCATCTACCAGTATCGTTCCCACGCCCGTTCGACGGGCACTTTCTTCAACAGAGAGATGGCCTATCATGAGTTCGGTATTAGTAGGCGGCGTAAGATTGATGGCCACGGTCTGATTGCGCATGAGCACCGTCATAGCCTCATCGAGGGTAAAGTACGATGTGATGCTATCAAGGGTCGCCCTATCAAATGTTGCACCGAGTTTGCTGTGCCAAGAGGTCACAACGCCGAGTACTTCGTCACCGCTACACGCCACCCAATGATTCTTAAAGCCATATTGCCCGCCACCGAGTTCCCATGCATGAGACAGGTAGCCCTCAGCTGTTTTATTTTTATTTTGTCCAAAAATAGACGTTAACAAAGACTGCGCCGCATTCAATATAAGCGGCGTAGTTTGCGCAGCATCAGATGCCACACCTTGCCTTATTTTGATTTCCATATTACTGCTTCGAGATTATTATTGGCATATCAGCCAATATTTGCTGGGAATCACTTATCGATAGCTTTCCTGGCTCTCTTTTTGGTTTGAATCTTCCTATCACCCTAGCTTCAGGGTCGACAAGTACGACAGATGCACTGTGATCAACTAAATAGTTGGGGTTATCGGTACTTTCAGCAATGGCATACATCATTCCTAAATTACGTACAAACGGGAATAGCGCCTTGTGCTCTCCAGTAACGGCAATGAACTCCTCATTAAAATAGCTCACATACTCTGAAAGTCTTTCAATTGAATCGCGATTTGGATCAACGGATACAAAAACAATTCGAATAGGTTCGACACTATTTAATGCTTTTAGTTCAGGATATATACCGTTCAGTTCAGCCATGGTAGTTGGGCAAATATCGGGGCAGAAGGTATAGCCCACAAATACTAAGCTCCACTGTCCTTCAAGCGACGAATTATCAAACACTTCACCTTCATGAGATGTAAGTGAAAACGGTGATAATGCTCTCGGCTCTGGGTAAGTCTGAAAGTATTCAGGCTGACTTTCAACATTTGGGGGCGCGATATACAGCGCACCTACGATGCCTGCACATAGCGCTAAAAATGCAACAAGGCCGACGGTAGTTCGTTGATTCATAAACTCAGTGGTATGTAGTGATCTAAGAGTAATACGACAAACAATACCATGAGATGAATAATTGAAAACCTAAAAGTTTTCATTGCAGTTTGTGGCTCTGCATCGAATTTTAACTTTAATGCATAGTATAAAAACCCAATGTTAAGCACACTTGAGCCAATCAAATAAATGAGATCGCTCATGCCTGTAAGGTAGGGCAGCAAACATACCAGCCCCAACAATACTGTATACAGCAACACTGACGTTTTCGTAAATGACACACCGTGGGTTACCGGCAGCATGGGCACCTTCGCTTTGGCGTAATCTTTTTCTCTATGAATAGCGAGCGCCCAAAAATGCGGCGGCGTCCAGGTAAAGATAATCAGCACTAAAAGCAGGGCATGGGCATGTATTTCCCCTGTAACCGCGGTCCAACCTAGAAGCGGTGGAGCAGCCCCTGCTAAACCGCCAATCACGATGTTTTGCGGTGTCGCTCGCTTTAAATACATCGTGTAGATAAACGCGTAGCCTACTAAACTTGCTAAGGTTAACCACGCGGTTAGCATATTCACAAAAAGAGCCAACACTACAAATCCAACCACACCTAAAACGCCTGCAAACCACAGCGCGTTGTTTACGCTAACCTTGCCTTTTGCGACGGGGCGATTAAAAGTACGCGCCATCACACTATCTATCTTATGGTCGACAACGTGATTAATAACGGCAGCAGACGCAGACAACATACCAATACCCAATAAGCCACAGATAAGTACGGTTGCGTTTACCCACGAAGGCGTAGCTAAACACATTCCTACTAACGCGGTTAACAGCAACAACATGACGACATTAGGCTTCGTCATTTCATAGTAATCTCGCCACGTGACTACATTGTGCTGACGTGAAGTACGCGCATGTAAAGAGACCGATTTAGCCATGGAAACCTCCTGGTGCTTTAGGGAGAATATGAGAAGACGTTGACGCGTTTAAAGGGTCGTGCAAAGGCGCTTCTTGGATGCTAAATGCACCTGCACCCTGCAGTGGTTTCGAACCTGAGAATGAGCCTGTATTTCGTTTTTCTGTACCGAAGACGTTATCGTTTTCTAGTACCAAAAATACGGTAAAAATGAGGTTGAGTAGGGAGAGAAGTAACACGGCTGCGACCGCGTTATGCATTACAGCGACAGCCAGTGGCAGCATAAAGATAATGTTGCTAAGTCCTAATGCCACTTGCGTGCACAATGCTACCAACATAAACGCACCCACATATTTTTGTTTACTTGTGGTGTAGCGGCTTACCAACACACTTATACTTAGTGCTAGCAAGTATAAAAACGTGATGACCGCGCCGAACCTATGCACTATGTGCATGGTAACTCGTTCGCCGTAATCGTGAGCACCAAACTCATAGTTGTCTGCATCAGGCACACTGAATGCACCTGCCAAATCAATTCTTTCCTGCCAACCGCTTTCACAGACCGGCATTTCCGTACAGGCCAACGCAGCATAATTGGCAGAAGTCCATCCACCAAGAGCAATCTGGGTAACAAGCACGCCAAGCCCAATGAAGGCGAAAAGTTTAAGGTTTCGCTGAAAGACTTTGGCTTGAGGTAAGTCGGTAATATCCTGATCATGCATAGCTGACGCTATGGGCGCTTGTTTAATTTTCGATGCATCGCCTGCGGTGTTGCGCAAGCGGAGGTAGAGAATAAACAGGCATGAGAGCACAGAGAAGCCCCCCAGCAAATGCCCCATAACTACGACGGGAAGCAGATTGAGCGTCACGGTCCACATACCAAGTGCTGCCTGGAAGATAATAAGCCCTAGCAGTAACAGAGGTAATTTAACGGGCGTGCCTTTGTCGCGCTGCCGAATAGCAATAATGGCAATAGCCAGTACACACAGCCCCAGCGTTCCTGCAAAATAGCGGTGAATCATTTCATTCCACGCCTTAAATGCCTCAACTGGACGTTCAGGAAAAGCGGCGTTAGCTTGTGCCACTTTTTCCTCACTCAAAGGCACGGTTAGGTTACCGTAGCATCCAGGCCAGTCGGGACATCCTAGCCCAGCGTCGGTCAAACGCGTATACGCACCGAGAATAATAACGACCGCTGCCAGAAAAATACTGAATAGGGTTAATTTTTTCATGGCCATTATCCTATACGCGATAATTTTAGGAGCTTTCTCATATCTGCCAGCATGTTGCGGCTTTCCATCACGGCGTCTTTTCTATCGTCTTTAATGTCGTAAAAGAGCATGGCGTTATTTTGCGTATCAACAATATAAACACTGCTAGAGGCAAGCGCCGTTGGTGTAGTAACGGGTAAGGTTTCGACAAAAGGGTAGTCTTCTAGCGCGGCTATCGCAGTTTGGTCGCTTGAAGCGGTAGTAACGACCACTGCTTGAGCACGGTCCGATTCTTTACCTAGCGCAAGCCACACTTGGTTAATGCTAAAAAGTGCGTTCTCGCACACTGCGTCACATTTACTTGGCATCACATACAACAAACGCCATTTAGGTTCCGCGTTTTCTAAAAGCGCACTCATGTCGATGGTCGGCGCGAGCAACTGACCTTTATTTGTCGCGCCTTTAGTAAACCAATCGTTATCAAGTGCGAGCTTTGCCAAAACAACAGGTAAAACAAACACGGCTACCATAATAATTAATGTTTTTTTCGAAGCAGCATTACTCATAACTACGTCCTTTCTTACTAATTGCAAAGCCGCCAATGGCTGCAGCGGCAATAGCTAAACCAAACCATTGAACTGCATAGCCAAGGTGCTTTTCAGGAGACATTACGACGGCCTGATGTTCACGAATAAACGCGGGGTCAGGCGTGGTAAGGTGAAGAATAAAGGGTAAAAGTTTGCGCTCTAAGGCGTTGCTTAGTGCAGGGAATTCTATGTGTTGTACCAGCGCGGGGCTTTGCGACAAAGCCATGTTGGTTTCTTTCACTAAGGGGTTGTTACCCGGCACGCTAAGCACGCCGATTAATTCGCGCGTTTGGCTTGTAAAACTTATATCCGGTAGCGTGCGCGTTAAGTCTGGCGCAGGCACCCAGCCAAAGTTAACCAAGAGCCACCCGACATTGGTATTTACCGGTACGATGACATCGAACCCCACCCGCTGATTGTGAATCTGATTATCTAATAGCAACACATGGTTAGCGTCTATTGCGCCGCTGAACGATACGGTAATATCCCGAGGATCATCATGAGACAACGCCTCTTCTAAACTCAAGGTTCCATTACTTTGCTTTTGCGCTATGCTAGCTAAGCGTTGTTGCTTTTGGACCATGCGATCAAGTTGCCAGTACCCTAAACCGCACATAATCGCCACACTAAAGCCCGTGAGTAACCAAGGAATAACGTGGCGAGTGCGAGAAAACATGATTATTTCGCACCATGCAAAATTAGAATAAAAACAGAGGTGAATATGTTGATAAAAATAGTCCTTGTTGCGTTAGTGCTGTACATGATTGTGAACTTGTTCATGGCGATGCGAATCATGATGAAAAACGACACATCAAAAGGGCCTATGAGTAAGTACATTGGTCGACGCGTGCTCACTTCTGCCGTCATTGTTATTATTATTCTTATCGCTATTGGTACCGGTTTAATTACCCCAAACCCAAGGCCTTACTGAGTTTGGGGATTCCTTTTAAAGTACGTAAACAAAGATGTAGAGCATGACCCACACTACATCTACAAAGTGCCAGTACCAGCTCCCCGCCTGAAACGCGAAGTGGTTTTCAGGCGTGAAATGGCCTTTCAAGACCCTAAAAAACAGTACAATTAGAATGATGGTGCCAAGGGTCACATGCATGCCGTGAAACCCTGTGAGCATAAAGAAGGTGTTGCCGTAAATGCCTGACTGAAGCGTAAGCCCCAAGTCGCGATACGCATGTATGTACTCTTCTACCTGTAGGAACAAGAACCCACATCCAAGTAAGATAGTGATACCCAGCATTAGGGTTAGCTGTTTGCGTTTGTTTTGCTCTAGTCCCACATGAGCGAAGTGCAGTGTAATAGATGAGATAAGCAAGATAACCGTGTTGATTGTGGGCAACCCCGCAGCACTCATTTCCTGTGTGGTAGTGCCGCCTGGCGTTGACACCAGCGGCCACATGGCCTCAAAGGTCGGCCATAAGACCTCATTGGTCATAGCGTTGTTCGATGCGCCGCCCAGCCACGGAACGGAAATAAATCTCGCGTAGTAGAGGGCGCCGAAAAACGCAGCGAAAAACATTACCTCTGAAAAGATAAACCAGCTCATACCTTGTCGATATGAACGCCCCAGCTGATCGCTGTAAAGCCCTGCCATAGATTCGTCTATTTGATTTTTAAACCAACCTACAAGCATAACGAGCAATACTGCTATCCCCGCTAAAAGGATATGACCGCCATAGCCTGTTTCACCTTTGGTTGCTTGCACCACATAATTGCCCGCACCTACGGCGATAAGAAATAGAGCAACGGCCCCTACGATGGGCCATGGACTTTGTGCGGGTACATAATATTTTTGGTATTCGTGATTCTGTACTTCGGGTTGCATTTTCTTCTCCTTACCCCTTCGGCCTATTCGCCATTTGATGGTGTTGAAGCCATAAAGGGATTCGGTGTTGTCGTTAGGTCACTGGCTCGCGCTGTGACGTCATAGAGTGTGTACTGCAAGGTAAAAAACGTAATTTCTTCAGGTAGCTGAGGGTCTACATAAAACTGCATGGGCATATAGGCTTCACTACCCGCATCTAATGGCTGCTGATTGAAGCAGAAGCATTCAGTCTTGTTCAGGTACAGTGCTGCCGTTCCGGGGGATACAGAGGGAATGGCCTGAGCTACGATATTGCTTGATGCAGGGTTTCTCACATAAAACGACACCGTATTAAGTTCGCCAGGGTGCACTTTCACGCGCTTGGTTTCAGCACGAAACTCCCACGGCATACCGGTATTTGTGCGAGTAATAAACTCGACGGTCACTTCTCGCGACTCATCAATCTCAACCGATTGATAAACCGCAGCCGTGCCTTCGGTTTTTCCGTTAATTCCCGTAACGTCGCAAAATACGTCGTACAAGGGAACAAGGGCAAAGCCGAAGCCAAACATGCCAATGACAATAGCAACAAGTTTAATAACCATCTTGTTGTTCGCGCTTTGCTGTGACATCACGTGACCTCCGGGTAAATCCATAGATGAAGGTTGGTAAACGCTTGCTTAGTCGTTTATCTCCCTCACCACCTGCAATGTGTGAATGTCATTCCCATCGGCTTTTGCCGGTTGAAAGGAATGACCTATTCACAACTCCACCTACCGTTACTTAACGACAGGTGGCGTTTCAAACGTGTGATAAGGAGCGGGTGATGGAATTTCCCATTCCAATCCTTCTGCGCCGTCCCAAACTTGCGCTGATACCGGCTCACCTTGCTTTTTGCATGCCTTGATAAGCAGGGCAAGAAAGATGAGCTGAGATAAACCGAATGCAAAACCACCCAGGCTTATCCATTTATTAAAATCAGCGAACTGCAATGCATAGTCAGGAATACGGCGTGGCATACCAGCCAAACCCACAAAGTGCATAGGGAAGAACAACACATTGACCGATACCAATGAGCACCAGAAATGCCATTTAGCTAAGGTTGTGTCATACATTTTTCCCGTCCATTTAGGCAACCAGTAATACACCGCAGCCATGATGGAAAAGACCGCGCCAGTTACCAGTACATAGTGGAAATGGGCTACAACGAAGTAAGTGTCGTGATATTGGAAGTCCACGGGCGTGATCGCCAACATTAGCCCTGACAACCCACCAATGGTGAACAGCACAATAAAGGCAATAGCGAACATCATTGGCATTTCGAAGCTCAGTGAGCCGCGCCACATGGTCGCTACCCAGTTAAACACTTTCACGCCAGTAGGCACCGAGATAAGCATGGTGGCAAACATGAAAAACATTTCCATGTACACCGGCATGCCCGTGGTGAACATATGGTGAGCCCATACAACAAAAGAGAGCAGCGCAATCGACGCCGTGGCGTACACCATAGACGCGTATCCAAACAGCTGCTTTCGAGAGAAGGTAGGAACAATTTGCGAGATAATGCCGAAAGCGGGCAAGATCATAATGTACACTTCAGGGTGCCCGAAGAACCAGAAAATATGCTGGAACATAACCGGGTCGCCGCCACCAGCAGCATCAAAAAAGCTCGTGCCAAAGAACTTATCAGTTAACACCATGGTAACCGCACCGGCGAGCACTGGCATTACCGCAATCAGCAAGAATGCCGTGATAAGCCACGTCCATACAAACAGCGGCATTTTCATCCAGGTCATGCCTGGCGCACGCATGTTAAAGATGGTCACAATCACGTTAATCGCACCCATAATGGATGAAATACCCATGATGTGAACAGAGAACACAAACAACGCTGTCGAATCGCCACTGTAAGTCGTTGAAAGGGGCGCGTAGAAAGTCCATCCAAAAGCAGGGCCGCCGCCTTCCATAAAGAGCGAGCTCAATAGAATGAGAAAGGCGCCTGGTAAAATCCAGAAGCTCCAGTTATTCATGCGCGGTAACGCCATGTCAGGGGCGCCGATCATCATGGGAATAAGCCAGTTTGCGAGCCCAGTAAAGGCTGGCATTACTGCACCAAATACCATGATAAGCCCGTGTACCGTAGTCATTTGGTTAAAGAAGTTTGGCTCTACAATTTGTAGACCGGGTTGGAATAGTTCAGCGCGGATCACCATGGCCATCGCACCACCAACTAAAAACATAATAAAGGCAAACCACAGGTAAAGTGTACCTATGTCTTTATGGTTAGTGGTAAACAACCAACGCGTTATCCCTTTAGGAATATGATCGTGGTGTTCATGGTCATCATGTAGGTGACCGTCATGAGGCGCAGAGGTATCTGGCGAAATAACTTCAGTTGCTTTGCTCATTGTCTGCTCCTAGTTTCCGTTTGCCACTGCGTTGACATCTTTGGCTTGAACCATATCGCCAGTTTTATTGCCCCAGGCATTTCGCTCGTAAGTGACTACGGCGGCAATTTCCTTAAGACTTAGCATTTTTCCAAACGCTTGCATGGCTGTTCCTGACTTTCCATGCAGCACGATGTCAATGTGACCTTGCTGATCTTCTAGTGCCATCTTGCTGCCTTTTAATGCCGGGAAAACGCCAGGTAAACCTTCACCATTTGGCATATGGCAAGCAGCGCACGTTGCGTTGTATACTCGCTCGCCCTCTTTCATCAGTTCATCCATAGACATATTCATAGAAAGTAGACGCTGTTCTTCTTCTTTTGCTTTACGAACAATCTCTTCTTGTTCGCCCATCCACTTTTCAAACTCGGCGGGTTCTTTAGCAATTACCACAACCGGCATATAGCCATGGTCTTTACCACAAAGCTCTGCGCACTGTCCGCGATAAATACCCGGCTCATTCACCTTGGCCCAAGACTCGTTAATAAAGCCGGGGTTGGCATCTTTTTTCACGGCAAAGTCAGGAACCCACCAAGAGTGGATAACGTCGTCAGAAGTAATAAGAAAGCGTACTTTTTTCCCAGTAGGAATAACCAGAGGGCGGTCAACTTCAAGCAGGTAGTTATCTGTTTTCTGAAATTTGTTTTCTATTTGCTCGCGCTGAGTGGCGAGTAAAGAATAAAACTCGACATCGCTATCCATGTACTTGTAATGCCATTTCCATTGAGAGCCTGTTACTAACACCGTCATGTCAGGCTCAGACGTGTCTTCCATAGCAATTAGAGTATTCGCTGCGGGTACCGCCATGAAAATAAGAATAAGGAAAGGAATAACGGTCCAAGCAATTTCGACCTTCACGTTTTCGTGAAAATTCGCTGGCT
This sequence comes from Alteromonas sp. R7, assembly GCF_055755235.1. Classification (NCBI taxonomy): domain Bacteria; kingdom Pseudomonadati; phylum Pseudomonadota; class Gammaproteobacteria; order Alteromonadales; family Alteromonadaceae; genus Alteromonas; species Alteromonas sp. R7. The sequence continues at coordinate 206,229 of NZ_JBVTQX010000006.1, forward strand.
TGGCGCCACGGGATTTTCTATGTAGATACATTGAGGCGAACATCACGCCAAAAACTACAACCGCGATACCTACACAAATGAAGAACATCAACATATGGAGGTCGTATACCTGCCCACTGATGTCGGTAGCACCGCGTCTCAAATTAAGCGAAGAGGCTTCTTCGCTTGCTTCTTGTGCAAAAAGCAAAGGGGAAAAAAGCAAAATTGGTATACTAGAACACCATTTTGCGAAAACGGTCGTTAGTTGTTTCACTCAGCACCTCCGTAATGGCGTGGTCAAAGACGCTGATTAATTTGCGCGATGCCCTACCAAATGGTTTGCGAACGATTGACCCATAACCTCAACTTGTAAAACAAATTTAGAGTCATTGTTATTATTTTGTTAATCTCTGTATAAGAATTGCGCAATAATGTCGTGCCGTCTAGTCTTTTCTATTAAAAATTTAACGAAGTGGTTAATTTTTAATCATTTACTAAAATGGTCGCGGGGATTTCAAGTGCAAAAAAGAGAAAGCGATTGCTGTGGGATGCCCTTGGAATCAAACAGGCATTTTGAACACGGGGTTAAAGTAAATGCTCGACTAACTAGTTAAGAAATCAATAAGTAATCGATGACTCAATGTCGATTTCAAACAAAATTCACAATAAAAAATGGAAAATACTTGAAGCATTCATAGAAAGAATAACGTGAGTAATGATAAAAATAGGCGCGAAGAAAACTAACAGGTTTGCTGGGCAGGATAAAACCTAAGTTGGCAGATTGAAGAAAAAAACAGGAACAAAAGACATAAAAAAAGCGGCTAACGCGCCGCTTTTATACAAACAAGCTAAAATACTACATCCAGTCAGCGTTTCTGATCACACCCACCGCAATACCTTCTATCGCAAAATGTTCAGTCGCCAAATCAACTTTTATTGGTGCAAACTCATCATTTTCAGCATGAAGCAATACTTCACGCCCGCGTTTCTCTAGACGCTTTACGGTGACGTCTTCATCTACACGCGCCACAACCACCTGACCGTTGTGTACATCAGTAGTGCGATGAACAGCGAGAAGATCACCGTCTAAAATACCAATGTCTTTCATGCTCATACCGTTAACGCGTAGCAAAAAGTCGGCATGGGGTTGAAACAGTGCAGGATCGACTTTGTAGTGCGATTCAACATGCTCTTGCGCCAAGATCGGCTCACCAGCTGCAACACGCCCAATTAACGGTAGGCCTTCTTCTTCTTGTGCGTCGTTATCAAGAGGGATATTGAGCTTAATGCCACGAGACGTACCAGGCAAAATTTCAATCACGCCTTTACGCGCCAATGCTTTCAAATGTTCCTCTGCTGCATTAGCAGAACGAAAGCCAAGCTGACGGGCTATTTCCGCACGAGTAGGCGGCATTCCCGTTTCTAACATGGTTGTTTTAATAAGTTCTAAAACTTCGGTTTGTCGAGCTGTGAGTGGGCGCATAAAAGACCTGTCTGTTCATACAGTTCCTGTAAGTATATACACCTAAAACTAAATAACAAGCACTTGCCGCGTCTTTTGCGATCTGCAATAGCCTACGACAAGTGCTTTCCTCTTATTTTACGAGAAGAGCCATGTTCGGGTTACTAATTTGTAACTCCAGCTCCCCATCACTATTTTGACGTGTGCGCATGCCTTCAACATTATCGAGCCCAAGTCCAGGGCTTTGCCACACCACATTGCCTTTATTATCAACCTCAACCACGCGATATGCGATGCTGTCATAATAATTGTACGAATAGTCATTCTCGTTAGGCTGGTAGATAGCGAGAATCGACTGATTAGACGACGTCGTTGGAACAGCCGCTATATACTGAGGGTAGAATGACGGTGCTATAGCGTCTTTGAGTTCTAATGCACCGCTCGCCACGTCATAAACATTGATGGTGTTGTAGTTTCTATTTAAACACGCAAATTCAAGTTCGCTATCACTATCAAAATTTACCGTGAGCAATTGGTCACAATTGGTTTCCAATTCATTCAATCCAACAAATTCACCATCCTGCATTTTATAGAGCTTGAGCGAACTATAGCCCCCAACAGCAAAATAATGCACACCGTCTTTTTCAGAGGCAGCAAGCGCATTAATTGAAAAATCGTTAATGATTGAGTCGATAAGCACCTGATTCTCGATATCAAACGCTTTAAGTCGATTGTTCTCAATAATAACTGCATCGGCGTAACTGTCGTTATTTACGTCAATGGCTTCAATAAACGAAATTTCACTATTCTGATTATTGTTCAGTGTCCACTGAATAGCGTTATCTGTAAGTCTCACGACATTAAACGACGAACTATAATCCAGTGCCCCTATTAGTAACTCACCCACACCGTCATTGTTGTAGTCTGTAACGACCGGTTTGCTATAGTTATAGACATCTTCGCCAACCTCAGCACTTATCGCAAAGTTATCCTCTTTATCTACCGATAAAATCTGAATAGATGATTCGTAACTACTTGTATCGCTAACAAAGACGGCTCTTTCATCATTATCGCCATAAGGTGCCCAACCCGCGGCATGATATCTACTCGCGCGCGGCGCACCTTTTATATCTGACAAGGCATATTCACCGTTGGCATCTTGTTGCGCTACTAAAATTTGATTCTCACCAGTCCAAATAATGTCGTCCACATTGTCATTGTCTAAATCGTCAATGAGAAGTGACATGCCACTGTAAGTGTTGTGGTTAAGAGCCCACTGCTCAGAGATTTGTCCCGCTTCTAATGCAAAACCTCTAACTTGTCCCCACTGACACTCGGAGACAACCACTATTCCTTCTGTAGCTGGGCTTTCTTTACTATAGGCGATATCACAAATGTCACCATGTTCCGCCGTTGCCAAACTGCTTTTCGATACTGCTGAGTAGATTGAGATATCATTCCAACTATCGGCACCGATGATTTCATCTACACCATCGTTATTCATATCACCCAGCACAACAAATGCGTCGCTGAACCCGCTACCGTATAGCCATTGGTTGGCACCGCTTTCGATATCAAATACATAACCATTGTTCGTTACCATTTCTATCGATGCGTCATCATCTACGTTACCAAAAGCAAGGTTATTGACGCCGTCAATATCGTACTGTTGCAACTGCTCACCTGTGCGAACATCTACAATGGCAATAGAAGTCGCATTGTAATATTCGCTCCCATATAAATAAGCAACTTCATCAACTCCGTCACCATTGATGTCGTAAAATAAGCCAGAAATAATACTATCTTCAATAATAAACACCGCTTCTGCGTTACTTTCGCGGTCTTTTATTACAGACAATCCCTGTTGAGTAAGAAGGTAGATTTCATCATTATTGTCACCATCAACATCTTGGGTATGCACGCTTCTAATTTCGCCTTTAGTTGGCAGTTTATACGGATACACATAGGTATTTTTAAGCGTATTGCCTTCTAGCGAAAATGCGCCCACGTTGCGAGCATTTACCGTGATAAGTTCACTTACACCATTGGTCGAAGCAATAGCAAAGCCGTGATTATAAATTGGTGTCATCACAGTAGTACGAGCATAAGCCGGGGCCTTGTCCGCATAAGAAGTGATTTCGAGCGTTTGTTGGGATTCAGTTCCGTCTAAGCTAGCGAAACTAAACATATAAGTTTGAGCGTTGAAAAGTTGATTCGCAGGTACATTCCAGGTCATCAGACCTTCCGCATTTAACGAAGCACCGGGAGGCGCTGAAATAAGCTGTCCCGCGACGTCATCGTCAACTCTGTCTGGGTCACTCATCGATACGGTAAACTCTACGTATCCGCCCGCAGTTACTACTTCAGGCATATTCGATGCAGTGAGCGTCATAGGAGAATTGCCGATCTCAACGAAAGTAGGCTGGGATTCAACAACGTTAATACCGTCTGACACCACCATGGTAACTTTAACTTCATCACCGAAGACTGCGCTGTAAGGTGGCAGCGTGGTACCATTAACATCGTCAAGGACTACACCATTTACATACCAGCGAAACGAAATCACCAGCTCTGAGTCGGGAGTATCTGAATCATGATAGTAGCCAGGCTCAACGGTGACTTCATCTGTGGTATAGACAGTCTCATAGGCATAGTAATAAGGCTGATTCACTACAGGAGGTACGGATATCGCATCGATATCTGAAAGCGCAAGGCCAGTATGATTTCCGCTGGCAAACGCTGTTAGATTATTAAAGTATACACCTACATCGTAAATATCATCGCCGTTGTTATCTTCGCCATAGCGAACTGCGCCATCAATAACGTCAATTCCAGCCGTTTTATCTCCTTTTACGACCAGCGAGCCAGATGACGAATAGGGAAGGTCGCCCTGATCAGAAGAATATGCAAAGTCCAATTTGCCTTTAGACGCAATGTAGATTGAACCATTAAGTTCAGACACGAAGGTGTTGTTTGTCACCCCTTCTGCTGATGTGCCACTGACCTTGTAAGTTTCACCATTGTGCGTGACAGTAAGATACTGCCTCGTCTCTTCATAAAACGTACCTGTTTGTGGGCGGTAGCGAAAATCAACACTTAAGTAGCCTTTTAATGTTGTGCGCACGCCACCGTCTAGCATAGACAAAGTAGTGAAATAAGACGTTACTTCGGAGCTGTTTTCACCTGCGTCAGTAATAACTAGCGAAAATTGTCCGTCATACCGAGTGGAGTCGTAATATTGAATGCACTGATCATAGTCTACAGTAATCGTTCCTTTACCCGTGTCTTCATCAAGCTTACCTGAGTATGTTACTGATCCTGATTCATAGCACTCGGTCGTACCTTCAACGTTGCCGTTCTCATCTAGGAAGGTGTAGATATCATATTGATCTACATAGGGTGAGCCACTTGTATTGTCACCAAAGAGCGTGATGTAAACCTCTTGTACTGCGCTGATATCCACAGTAGAGACTTTCGTTTCTCCACTGTAGTTCGCATCAGCATAGGTGGTTGCCGCCGAGTTTAGTCGTGACTCTGAGTAATCTAAAGGATTTGATAAAATTTCTAGTGCTGTCGGCTCAGGTGGAGGTGGTGGGTTTGTAGGTGGAGAAGAATCAGAGCCACCTCCACCACCACACGCAGTTAGAGCTAAAAGAGAAAAAAGGCCAGAAAAACCCAAGCGCGAAGTTTTCATACATCGTCCCTGATTTAAAAGGCATGTCGGCTTTTTAGTTAAAAGCTCAAAACAAGCCTAATTATTAAGTTTAATAAAATATTCGTTTTTTATAACTTAACTTTATCAATCTAGCAACAGCGCCTTGAGCGTATACGCTTATATTTAATGTAGGCGAAGCCACGTACTATTATTATTCATCCCATACGACTTGGTTTCTGCCCTGCTCCTTGGCTCTGTACAGCGCCTTGTCAGCAAGCGATAAGAGGGCGCTGAAATCCGCCTCAAAGGTGTCTTTGATAAATGTTGCGCCGATGCTGATCGATAAATTCATAGTGTCTGTCTTGTAGGTCACCCTTCCTTCTTCAACAGCAATGCGCAGTGCTTCTAGCTGCCTATGGATCTCTTCTTTCTTGTCACCTATCATGACTATTGCAAACTCTTCTCCTCCTAATCGAGCCACGACATTTGGCGCTTGATTATGTTTAGCTATTTTTCTCGCAACAGCAATAAGCGCCTGATCTCCAGCATCGTGACCGTAGGTATCGTTTACTTTTTTGAAGTGATCAATATCGACAATAGCAACACATCCTCGACAATGTTGTTTTGAAAATGAGATGCACTCGTCAAGGAACGCGCGTCGGTTATAAAGGCCCGTTAAAGAATCAGTCATCGCCAAATGCCTAAGCTTCTCTTCAGCAACGGCTCGGGCTTCCTCAAGCTCTACTGCGTAGAACAAGCCAGCCAAAGCATCTAAAAAGGGCTGTAGAAACTCAGCATCTTCGTCAGTGTAGGTATCAAACTTATTCGCTAAACCGACCATTCCCACTACTTTATCTTTCACTTTTATTGGTAGGCCTAAAAATCGGCTAATGCGCGGATGACCGTGCGGAACACCTTTGGAATTAGGGTGACTGTTTGGCGCATTACTAATGGTAACTTCTCCCGTTAAAATTGAGGTTCCAAAAAGGTTGTCGAAGTTACTAAAGTAGAGGTTTCGTTTTTTGTATTCTGCATATTGAGAAAAGCTACTGTTATCCCAAACAATTTCAGAAATCGCATGAATGAAAAGTCTAGATGAGCTACCGTCTCCTTTCATTTGGCCGACGAAGGCAAACTGGCTATCTGAGATATCTATGAGTTCGGCCAATACGGACTGACACGCCATCGTCAAGTCATTGTTTTGGAGATATGATGCCCGGGTTTTATTGATAAATTGAAGGAGCTGGGTTTTCTTTCTCTCATGCAGTTCGCTTTCCATTCGTTGCGTTATATCTCTATGAATACCTGCTATACGAACCGGCTTACCTTGGGCATCTGTCTCAACGGTTTTCCCATAACTTTCAACCCAAACCCAAGAGCCATCAGTGTGTTTCATGCGAAATGTGGTGTTAAAGACTTTGCTCTTACCAATTAGATGCATGTTGAGCTGCTTTTCAACTTTGACGTAATCCGCGGGATGAATGAGCTGTCTAAAAAAGCGGGAGCCACTGTCATAGTATTCATACTCAAGACCAACAATGTCGCACCAGCGCTTGTTGACTTGATTAACATCGGCGGCCAAGTTCCAGTCCCATGTTCCTAACTCTGAAGCCTCGAGTAATAAACGCATCCGCTGATTGGTTTTGTTGAGCTTATCTTCCACATACTTTTGGTCACTAGTGTCAAACAAAAATGCTTGAACCGAGTACAACATGCCGTCTTCGCGAAAATTTGCCGTTGATATCATGCTCACCCAAATAGTACGCGTTGGCGTCTTTATCTGAAGACGGCAGGTGTGCGTTTCAACACCTTCCATGTGGGCCTGCATAGCAAAGGTAAAATCACCCTCCGCCTCCTCAGACAGCACCTCACTCAATGCCACCGTTCCAGTGAGCAAATCTTGGGGTGAAACTCCCAATACACGCTCACTATTTTTCGAGATATACACCAGCCTCAACGACGTATCATAGCGCCACGTTGCCAACACAATAGGAGACTTCTCAATAAGCCCATGCTCGCGTTTAAGCGCTTCGTGTTCTCTTGAAAGCGAAATATGCTGACTAACCAAAGCACCTATTCTCTCTAAAACTTCTAAGTGTTTTGCGTCTATTTCTCTTGGCACGGTATCAATTAAACATACGGCACCGATTACCTGATCATTTATCTCGATCGGCGTTCCTGCGTAAAAACAAATGTGAGGCTCTCCGGTGACGAGAGGATTATGCATAAACCGTGGGTCTTCTTGCGCGTTGCTAACAACCACCTGCTTGCGCTCTTCAACAACATGACTACAAAACGCATGTTCACGAGTGACTTTAGAAAGAGTGGTTCCGTAGTGTGCTTTAAAGGTTTCTTCAAACTCTCCGACGACGCCAATGAGTGCGATCGGCACCTTGTATGCCTCTGCGAGCACCATCATTAAATCATCAAGATCTAACGGCACTTCGCTATTGAGCATAAAGTCATCAATTGTCTTTAACCGGCTTTGATCATCCACTACTGCTTGCTCATATTCATTTACCCTTATAAAAGTAGTAACAGTCCGGCTGTACCGCAATTAAATACAGCTAATGTTACGTTCTCTGTATTCGAACCCATTATAGAAATGGCTGTGACTCACAAGAAAAGGAGAAGGGCGCTTTTGAACTTCCCATGTTATGGATAGTCATTACAGCATGAGAAGCGATGAAATTGGCTTGTCGCGAGATTGTGACGCGTTTGTGTTACACTTCACCCGTTTTTATTTCATAGGATTACATAATTCATGTCGTGGATGCGAAAAGCCCTTCTGTCGGTATTTCATTATCCTGTTAAGTTACTGGTTAAAGCCCACAGCATTCCAGTTAACGTTGAAACCGAATTAGGAATAGATAAAAGTAAACCTATCGTTTATCTACTCCCCACCAACTCAGTGACAGACCAACTTGCACTGAGAATGTCGACTAAAGCGCTAGGTTTACCTAGTCCTACAGAAACCCTCACATTAGCGGGGCGAGAGTATTCGTCGACCTTATTTTTACGCAAAACCCAGCCTCTTTTCCGTTCGTCGGCTAAAGATACGGGAATTGAAGACGTTTTTACTGACCTCTTTCATTTGCATAGAGACCATGAAAACCTAGATTTACAAGTTGTTCCTGTCTATGTGACGTGGGGCCGTGCCCCGGGTCGTGGTAAGCCAGGCTTAAGCGATCTCATTGCTGATAAAGCGGCGCCAAGTTGGCTTCGTAAGTTGTTCATTGTGCTGTTTTTGGGCCGCGACAACTTTATTAACTACTCTAAAGCCGTTTCTGCACGCGCGATGTCCAATCAACATGGTAGTGACCAAAGTATTGCACATAAGCTTGTGCGCGTAGCAAGCACTCACTTTCAAAGAAAGCGCCAAAGCATGACTGGCCCTACGCTGTTAGAGCGCCAAGAACTCAATAATAGTGTGTTGGGCTCTGATGCAGTGCGTCGCGCTATTGCTGAGGAATCAAGAAGCAAGAAGGTGTCTCATGAAAAAGCGAAAGAGACTGCCCAAACCTACATCACAGAAATCGCGGCAGACTACCGCGAAGGGCTAATTCGTTTTGGCGACAGGCTACTTACCCGTATCTGGAACAAAATTTATAACGGTATTAGTGTAGGTCATGCCGATCGCATTCGTGAATTGGCGGCTAATGGTCATGAAATCATCTACGTACCGTGCCACCGTAGTCACATGGATTACCTATTATTGACCTACGTGATTTATCACGAAGGTATGGTTACGCCACATATCGCTGCAGGTATCAATCTGAACTTTTGGCCGGTTGGAAAAATGTTCCGTCGTGGCGGTGCTTTTTTCTTACGCCGCAGTTTTGCAGGTAACAAGCTCTACACAGCTGTATTCAGAGAATATCTAGAGCTGCTGTTTAACAAAGGCTATTCGGTAAAATACTATCCCGAAGGTGGCCGCAGCCGAACCGGCCGTTTGATCCCACCGAAAACGGGCATGCTAGCCATGACCATTCAAGCCATGCTCAAAGGCGTTAACCGTCCCGTTAGTATCGTGCCTGTCTATATTGGCTATGAGAACGTGATGGAAGTGAAGAGCTACTTGAACGAACTCAAAGGCTCTAAGAAGAAAAAAGAATCTAACCTTCAGGTGTTCTCAGCTATTCGTAAACTCAAGAATTATGGTCACGGATACGTGAATTTTGGCGAACCCATTGCGCTTAACCAGTTTCTTGAAAATCATGTGCCTAACTGGCGAGATTGTCGCGATGCCGAGCCAGAGAAAAAACCAGCGTGGCTGACACCTGCGGTTAACGAACTGGCCAATAATGTCATGACGCGAATTAACCGCGCAGCGGCATTAAATGGTATGGCGTTAGCGTCGTTATGCTTACTGTCTTCTAAACGACAGACCATGAGTGAAGCTGAGTTAAAACAAGCAATGGGCGATTTCATGGACTTGTTTAAAGCGGTACCGTTCAGCGATGATGCCACCATTCCGGATTCATCAGCGGAAGAGCTACTGCGCGATACGCTGAAATTAGGCCGCTTTGACGTAAAAGAAGACGATTATGGGCGTTTGATCAGTCCTCAACCAAAATCAGCGGTATACCTTACTTATTATCGCAACAACATTTTGCATTTATTCGCGATCCCAGGTCTTATTATGGCGTCTATCTTCGCGAAGAAAGGCACCACGAAAAACAGTATTTTTCAGCTTATTGCGGCGCTTTATCCGTTGCTGCAAAAAGAGCTATTCTTGCACCTTACCCAAGATGAGGCGCTTGCGCATACTGATGCGCTTATAACAGCGCTACTAAACAAAGGATTGTTGCGTCAGGAGGGCGATGAACTGTTGCCGCCAGATGCACACTGCAAACAATTCCACTCAGCATGGCTGTTAAGCCGATGTATGCAGGAAACGCTTCAGCGTTACGCGGTGGTATTGACCATTCTTGATAAAGAAAAAGTGATTAGCCGAAGTGCGCTTGAGCGCGAAAGTAAGCAAGTGGCTGAACGCTTATCTGCTCTCTACGGGCTAAGCTCACCAGAGTTTTACGATAAGAATGTGTTGTCTAGCTTTATCAGTGCATTGAAAGAAAACCACTGGCTGGACTCTGAAAAAGATGGCAGCTTGAAGTACTCAGAAGAGTGTGAAGCCTTACGTGCTGACGTAATGGCACTGATTTGGCCAGAAATGATGCAGCATTTGGAGAACGTTACACTAAACGCTTCGAATTAAGGCGACGCTAGCTGGCTGAATTTGCCAGCACTACGGAGCTTAGGTAAAAAGAGAAAGCCCATGCTACTGCATGGGCTTTTTATTGCGCGTCAATCTATCTTGGCAGGCATTGAAAATCCCCATACTTCATTGATAGATAGACGCTAGATAGTGCCGCTTCGTATCGCTCCCCGGTAAACCTGCGCTTAACGCGAAGCAATACAAAGCGAAAACGGGAGATAGGCTCGTTTCGCCTGTTTCGCTATTTAGACCTTCGCTGGTTGCGACAGGAAAAAACGATAGGCGGGGTTGTCTGTTACTTCTTCAACCTTATAGCCTAACTCAGCAACATGCTGGTTAAAGTCATCTCTACTTTCTGGTGCGATATCAAAGCCTGCCAATACCAAACCTTCTGCTGCGCCATGGTTGCGATAGTGAAATAGGGTAATATTCCACTGTTCACCTAACGTATTTAAGAAGTTCAGTAGCGCACCCGGACGCTCAGGAAATTCAAAGCTGAAGACTTGCTCGTTGAGAATAGTTGGCGGACGGCCACCAACCATGTGACGAACATGGAGCTTCGCTAACTCATTATCGGTTAAGTTAACGCAGTCATACCCTTTGCTTTCAAGGTCGCTTTGCAGTGCAGCAAACTCTTGCTGCCCGCCTTTAAGCTTAACGCCCACGAAAATATGTGCTTCGCTCTCACTGGCATAGCGATAGTTAAATTCGGTGATTGCTTTTGCCCCAACGCACTCGCAAAACTGTTTAAACGCACCTTTGTTTTCAGGAATTTTGACCGCAAAGACCGCTTCTTTCTGCTCACCTAATTCACAGCGTTCAGACACATAGCGAAGGGTATGAAAGTTGATGTTTGCGCCACACAGAATGCCGCCTAACTTCTTACCTTTGAGGTCGTGTTGCTTAGCGTACTTGCGAATTGCCGCCACCGACAATGCGCCCGCAGGCTCTGCAATAACACGGGTATCATCAAAGATATCCTTAATTGCTCCGCATATTTCATCATTAGTAACCGTAATGGTTTCATCAATTAAACGATTACACAGACGGAAAGTTTCCTGCCCCATCACTTTAACAGCAACGCCATCAGCAAAAATGCCGACGCTTTCAAGCTCGGTAGGCGCGCCTTGCGCCTTTGCTTTAATGAAACAGGCCGATTCTTCCGACTCTACCGCAACGATTTTTATGCTTGGCTTTAGTTGCTTTAAGTAAACCGCAATACCAGCGGCTAAACCACCGCCGCCCACAGCAATAAATAAGATATCGAGGTGTGGGTTTTGCTCTAGCAACTCTCGCGCGACTGTACCTTGCCCTGCAATGACATCGGGGTCGTCAAAGGGCGGAACAAAGGTATAACCGTGGGTCTCACATAATGCTTTTGCATGGCTACTTGCTTGATCAAAGCTGGTGCCATGCAATACCACATTCACGTTTTCAGCGCCGAAGCGTCGTACTGCGTCTACCTTGATATCAGGCGTGGTTTCAGGCATGACAATAGTCGCCTGAATACCTTTCATTTTTGCACTGTACGCTAAGCCTTGCGCATGATTACCCGCAGAGGCGCCAATTACGCCAGCTTGCAATTGCTCGTCGCTTAGTGAGCAAATACGGTTATAGGCACCGCGCAGCTTAAAGCTTTTTACCGGCTGCTGATCTTCGCGTTTCAGAAAAATTTCATTGCCAAGCTCGGCTGAAAGCAAAGACATATAGGAAAGTTCACTTGCCACTGCTACATCGTAAACAGGGGCAAGTAAGATCTTCTTCAAATATTCATGATCGCTAACGTGTTCGGCTGCCATTATAGATTTTCCAGCTTAGTCACATCACGCACTGCACCTTTATCGGCACTGGTTGCTAACGCCGCAAAGGTTTTAAGTGATGTGGAGACTTCACGAACGCGATCTTTCGGCTTCCAAGGCTTATCACTGGCTTCCATTTTCGCGCGGCGTTCTGCTAGTTCTTCATCGCTAATAGCAATATTGATACTTCTATTGGGTATATCTATTTCAATTTTATCGCCATCTTCCACTAGGCCAATGCCACCACCACTGGCGGCTTCAGGTGAGCAGTGACCTATAGACAACCCACTGGTACCGCCACTAAAGCGTCCGTCTGTTACCAAAGCGCAGTGCTTGCCTAACCCTTTAGATTTCAAGTAAGACGTTGGGTACAGCATTTCTTGCATACCCGGGCCGCCGCGGGGACCTTCGTAGCGAATGAAGACCACATCACCGGCTTTTACTTCATCGCCCAAGATACCTGCTACCGCATCATCTTGGCTTTCGTAGATTCTCGCAGTTCCGTTGAATTTAAGAATAGACTCATCTACGCCAGCCGTTTTTACAATACAGCCATCTTCAGCCACATTACCGTAAAGCACGGCTAGGCCACCTTCTTGACTGAACGCATGGTCGATAGAGCGGATGCAGCCGTTTTCGCGGTCGTCATCGGCTTCGTCCCAGCGACAATCTTGGCTAAATGCTTTTGTCGTGCGAATACCCGCAGGACCCGCGCGATAAAAGGTAATAGCGTCTTCGTTTTCAGGGTTAGTGATGTCCCACTCGCTGATAACGTCGGTAAGCGGTTTTCCTAAAACATGATTAACATCGGTGTTCAGCAAGCCAGCCTTATTTAGCTCGTTCAAAATACCCAAAACGCCACCCGCTCGGTGTACGTCTTCCATGTGGTATTTGGGTGTTGAAGGTGCCACTTTGCATAGGTGAGGCACTTTGCGAGACAATCTGTCGATGTCTGCCATAGTAAACGGCACTTCGCCTTCCATTGCCGCTGCTAACAGATGCAAAATGGTATTGGTCGACCCACCCATGGCAATATCCAAGCTCATGGCATTCTCAAAAGCCTTAAAGTTAGCGATATTACGTGGTAATACACTGTCATCATCGTCGCCGTAGTAACGCTTGCACAGCTCAACAATTTGTTTGCCCGCTTGTTTAAATAAACCTTCACGGTCGGCGTGGGTAGCCAGCATAGAGCCGTTGCCCGGCAAAGATAAACCTAACGCTTCGGTTAGACAGTTCATGGAGTTCGCGGTGAACATCCCTGAACATGAGCCGCAGGTAGGGCAGGCTGAGCGCTCAATTTCGTCGGTATCAGCATCGCTAACTTTGTCGTCAGCAGCCGCTACCATGGCGTCAACCAAGTCTAGTTTAATAAGCTGGTCTGAAAGCTTGGTTTTACCCGCTTCCATTGGGCCCCCAGACACAAAAATGACCGGTACGTTCAAGCGCATAGACGCCATTAGCATTCCCGGGGTAATCTTGTCGCAGTTAGAAATACAAACGATGGCATCGGCGCAATGTGCGTTCACCATGTATTCCACTGCATCAGCAATGATTTCTCGAGATGGTAAGCTATACAGCATACCGCTGTGCCCCATGGCGATACCGTCATCCACTGCGATAGTGTTGAATTCTTTCGCCACACCACCCGCTTCTTCAACGCTTCGTGCCACTAATTGGCCGAGATCTTTTAGGTGAACATGCCCAGGTACGAACTGCGTAAATGAGTTCGCAATAGCAATAATAGGCTTGCCGAAATCAGAGTCTTTCATTCCAGTTGCTCGCCATAACGCGCGAGCTCCCGCCATATTTCTACCTTGGGTGGTAGTTGCTGAACGTAACTTGGGCATAAATCCTTCCCGTTAATTTAAGGTTCTAGGTTTAGGCGCTAGACCTTTTTGTGAAACTAAAAAACAGTGGTAAACCAGTAATGCTTTGGCTCAACTTCCAATACGCGCTGTTTTACTCAAAATTGCATGTCATACTGATGATGTAACACATCATCTAAGGTCGTTCAAAGCGAGGAGCAACAAAGCCTAACTGCTAACACATCAGTAGCGCTTTGTTTTATATGATATATTTGACATACAATACCTATATCCATTGGCATTGTAGTTATGAAATGTTGTTCGTTAGAGGTTATGGCTTTACCTCATCACTCAATATCACGAACCGTAATCTCAACAGTACGTTTCGATATTGGGCAAAGAAATAGCATGAAACATAAGGCCTGATCAAGTATTTTGCGGTAGGAATGGCGAGTTTTTAAGGGTAGTAAAAGGGTACAAGAAGATGTTTGATTGGTTTCATTGGTTAAACTTAGCGGGGGTTGCAGTGTGCGCAATTTCCGGCACCCTGATGGCCTATCAAAAGCGTATGGATGGATTTGGCGTGGTCGTGCTTGCCAGCGCTACCGCCATTGGCGGCGGAACACTACGTGATGTCATGTTAGATGTCCCGGTCTTCTGGATTGCCGATACCGATTATTTATACACCACACTGATAGCCGCCTTTATACCCATTATCTGGCTGCGTATTAGTCCGCGCTTTCCTTTTCACTATTTATTGATCGCCGATGCTTTCGGGCTCGCGCTTTTTAACGTAGTTGGCATAGAGAAAGCCTTAGCCAACGACACAGGCATGGCCGTGGCGGTTGCCATGGGCACCATTACCGGCGTGTTTGGCGGTCTGTTACGGGACGTTATTTGCCGAGAGGTACCGCTGGTACTCAACGGCGAACTGTATGCAATGACCTGTATTGCAGGGGGCGTGGTTTATGGAATAGGCATGCAAATGGAACTCGCCACACAGTGGTGTGGTATTGCGGCCCTTGTCACAACCGTACTGTTTAGGCTTGGCGCCATGCGCTGGCATTGGCAGCTACCCGTTTTCTACAACGACCACCACTAGCACTAGCCTAAGTTTGCTGAGCAGGATCATTACATGCCAAGCGTTTTATGCACTCTCAGTAGATCCCATCGTTAGTACAGTTACATCTTATCCCGACTCTCTCTAAAGTTTACGCCGACTGCGTTGGCTTACATTTTTACCGCGCTGACACGTTTGCGTTTCATAACCACGAATCATAAGTATTCAGCGAGAGGAGGTTGTTTAGATTATGGGAATGGCTGTTGTTAAAACCTTTGCAGGGCAGGGCGTGGCAGCGCCAGAGGTAAGTGTAGAGATTCACCTAGCTAATGGTTTACCTGCTTTTCAACTGGTCGGCATGGCAGAAACCAGCGTTAAAGAAGCGCGAGAAAGAGTACGCAGCGCCCTGATAAACAGTGGTTTTGAGTTTCCCGCAAAACGAATAACCGTCAATTTAGCGCCAGCAGATATTCCCAAGTTTGGCGGGCGGTTCGACCTTCCCATTGCCGTAGGCATTTTAGCTGCGTCGGGCTACATCTCAGACATTAGCCTGCTCAACATTGCCTTTGTGGGCGAGCTTGCATTAAACGGCGAAATAAAGCCAGTAAACGGGCTTATTCCTGTGGTAATGGCAGCTGCACACGAAGACATTGCGCTCGTATACCCGGGTGATAATGACGTAGAGGCTGCATTGGTTTCTCACGCAACACGCTATCCTGCTTTCGATTTACAGTCTGTTTATGAACACCTTGCCGGCAACAAAAAACTTGCTAAAGGCCAACCGTTTACCTCGCGAGCACTTAACAGTCCCCTTTCAGGGTGGGATGACATTATCGGCCAAGAGCAAGCCAAACGAGCGCTTGTTATCGCAGCAAGTGGAGCACACAATTTACTTATGGTGGGCCCTCCTGGCACAGGTAAAAGCCTGCTCGCCAGCCGAATGCTATCGCTATTACCCGATATGAGCGAGGAAGAAGCGTTGGAAGTGGCTGCCATTCACTCTGTGAAAGGCGAAAAACTGCATGCAGAGCGTTTTCTAACTCGCCACCTCCGCTCGCCCCATCATACTAGCTCTGCGGTGGCGCTTACTGGCGGTGGCTCAAACCCTGTACCGGGTGAAATATCGCTGGCTCATAATGGTATTTTGTTTCTAGACGAACTGCCTGAATTTGGGCGAAAGGCACTGGATGTATTGCGCGAGCCACTTGAAACCGGCGACGTGCATTTGTCTCGTGCTTCAGGAAGCGCCACATACCCCGCTAACTTTCAACTAGTAGCTGCGATGAATCCAAGCCCGACGGGTGATATTGATGATAACCGACTAACCCCGCAGCAACAGCTCAACTACTTGAACCGGTTATCGGGACCACTGCTTGATAGAGTTGATATACAAGTCGAAGTGCCGCGCCTACCTGACTACGACCTGCCAGAGCGTGCCAATAGACCTGACGACTCGTTACACGCAACGCGAGAGCGAGTCATTGCAGCGCGTCACAAACAAGGGCTACGGCAAGGTAAGCCAAATGGTGCGCTGCACGCAGGTGAGCTTGCCGATATATGCTTCCTAGATGACGCTGATTTGCAGTTTCTACAAGCCGCTGCTAAACAGCTTAATTTGTCTATGCGGGTGTTTCATCGCACGTTAAAAGTGGCAAGAACCATTGCAGATCTTGAAGATGAGCACGCCGTATCGCGGGCGCACATTGCAGAAGCATTGGGCTATCGCGCCCTCGATAACCTTATTAAACAGTTGAGCACTAGCTAATCATCAGCTATGCCTTAAACTTAGCCTCGCGCTTGCAAATTAAGCTGCATAAAGGCGTTAATAAGCGGCTCGTTTTGCTTATCCTGCAAGCAGCACAAACCTAAAGCATAAGGCTCAATATCTTCAACAGGTATTTGGGTTACAGCATTGGCCATACTGGAGTGATCAAGTACCACTTTAGGCACAAATCCCACGCCACATTCAAGTGCCACCATGCTCACGATGGCCTCGTTACCGCCGACATAAGCATACACATTTGGACGAATGCCATGCTCAGCAAACCAGTGATAGGCAGTACGACGGGTTGGGCCAGTTTCGGGCATAATCACCTGATGCTTGGTCCAGTCCAACTGGCTTAGTTGAGTAAGTCGCCACTCTCTTGGGGCAATAAGTACCAAAGGTACATTATCAAGCGCGGTGAAATGTAAATCTGTCGGCATATCAGGGGTGTAGATAGCAATAGATAAGTCGCACTGTTTGCCTTTCACTTTTTCTATCGCAAGGGCAGGATCGCCGGTAATTAGGCGTATATCAACACCCGGGTGCTGTTGCCTGAACTGTCTAAGCATAGCGGGTAAATGGCTTTGACTGGCGGTAACCGAGCAAAATACGCTGAGCTCGCCCTGCAATGCGTCGTTATCTTCTTTTAAGTCGACCTTTAGCTGCTGCCAATCCTTCAGCGCTTGCTTTGAAAAAGACAGCAGCTTGTGCCCACTGTGGGTTAGCGCCACTTTGCGGTTATCACGTTTAAACAACGTGCAGCCTAGCTCGTCCTCAAGGCGTTGAATAACCCGGCTTAATGTAGAAGGCGACACATACATGGCCTCGGCGGTAATGCCAAAATGTAGGCTGGTAGCTAGGTGATTGAACAGCTGTAGACTGCGAAAATCCATAAACATTTCACTTTATGCAATATTATCTTGCAAATATATCATTTTCCAAAACAAAAGAAATCTTTTAGTCTCAATATCAAGTCGTCATAGACGAGGTCTGTCAACACCAAGGTCGGTGTTTGATATTGACAAAAATGAATGTTGTTCGGAAATTTTTATGGCTAATTATTTCAACACCCTGTCACTTCGCCAGCAGTTAGATCAGCTTGGCCGCTGCCGTTTCATGGCACGCGATGAATTCGCTGACGGTTGTCAGTTCTTAAAAGGCAAGAAAATTGTCATTGTAGGCTGCGGCGCGCAGGGCCTTAACCAAGGCTTGAATATGCGTGACTCAGGGTTAGATGTTTCTTATGCGCTGCGTCAAGCAGCCATTGATGAGCAACGCGACTCATATAAGCGCGCAACCAGTAACGGATTTACCGTTGGAACTTACCAACAGCTCATTCCAGAAGCAGACGTAGTATATAACTTAACACCTGATAAGCAGCACGCTAGCGTAGTCGAAGCCGTTATGCCGCTTATGAAAGAAGGTGCAACGCTAGGTTACTCTCACGGTTTCAATATCGTTGAAGAAGGGCAGCAAATTCGTAGCGATATCACAGTAATCATGTGTGCGCCGAAAAGCCCGGGTTCTGAAGTACGTGAAGAATATAAGCGTGGCTTCGGTGTACCAACTCTGATTGCTGTACACCCAGAAAACGACCCTGAAGGTAAAGGTTGGGATCAAGCCAAAGCACTTGCAAGTGCAACGGGCGGTGACCGCGCAGGTGTACTTGAGTCATCATTTGTGGCTGAAGTTAAATCTGACCTCATGGGCGAGCAGACCATTTTGTGTGGTATGCAACAAGTTGCAGCGGTACTTGCGTTTGAAAAAATGGTTGATGACGGTATCGAGCCAGGATACGCAGGTGCACTTATTCAGTACGGCCTAGAAGCTATTACTGAAGCACTTAAGATTGGCGGTGTGACTAACATGATGGACCGTCTTTCAAACCCTGCGAAAGTGAAAGCGTTTGAGCTTTCTGAGCAGTTAACTGATTTACTTCGTCCGCTATTTGAAAAGCACCAAGACGACATCATCAGCGGTGAGTTCTCTCGCACCATGATGGAAGATTGGGCCAATGGCGATGCGAACCTGCTTAAGTGGCGTGAAGAAACCGGTGAAACCGCGTTTGAAAACGCACCGGCTTATGAAGGTGAAATCAGTGAACAAGAATTCTTTGACCACGGCATCTTACTGGTTGCCATGATCAAGTGTGGTGTTGAAGTTGCGTTCGACGTAATGGTTGAAGCCGGTATTTTACCTGAGTCTGCGTACTATGAATCACTGCATGAAACACCGCTTATTTCTAATACAATCGCACGTAAGCGTTTGTATGAAATGAACGTGGTTATTTCAGACACAGCAGAATACGGAAACTATTTGTTTGCTAACGCAGCAATTCCAATTTTGCGTGAGAAATTTATGCCTACCATTGATACCAGCGTTATCGGTAAGGGTTTAGCCGCTACTTCTAATCAGGTAGAGAACAAACGCCTTGTTGAAATTAACGAAGCCATCCGCTCACACGGTGTGGAATCGGTAGGTAAGACCTTACGTGGCTACATGACTGACATGAAGGCCATCATAGGTTAGGACAGTTTCTGTCGTTAGGTGCTTAACTAAGCCCTCTTGCCCGACCATTTTGGTCGGGCTTTTTTATGTCCGTAAGCCTGCTAATAAGTATCTTTCTTACGCAACTGACCTCTGCGACACGCCGATACACCTTCTAAATAGAACCTTCACGAACGCGCTCAGCATAGCGTACGGATACGTAAGACAAAGCAAAAAAGACGAGAAATCCCCAGCCGATAGGCATTAAATTTCCATTTAAGAAACTGTCGACGAACAGTGCAACAGGCACCGAGAAAAGGCTAGAAAATGAGCCAATTATGGCCGCGCCTAAACCTGCCATATCGCCAAGCGGCTGCATCGCCATGGCGTTTAAGTTACCAAACAGTATGCCCACAAAGAAAAAGCCTACAAACATAACCGTAACCGTAGGAATTAAAGGCGGCAAGCCGTCGTACGCCAACAGCAACGCTAAATACACAACAGCAAACCCGTTAACTCCTTTAAGTGCAAAACGACAAAGCTTGCGCATCCCAAAACGCATTACCATTTTGCCGTTAAAGTAAGAGGCGAGACCAATTGAAAAAGCAAGCGTTGCAAAGATGTAGGGAAACCATTCACCTACGTTGTAAAACACAGTAAATATGGTTTGCGAAGCACTTAAATACGCCAAGAATGCCCCAAAAATACAGCCCATGGCAAAGGTGTAACCCATCACTGCTGGGTTAGTGAGAATGAACTTTGAAGATGCGAAAAACTGCGCCCATGAAAACTTTTTACGCCTTGCTCTTGGCAGGGTTTCCCCTTGACGAGAAAAAAACCAAATGCCGGCCATGGTAGCCACAATGAGAAACATAGTGAAAATATGGAACCATGAGGTCAACTCCATCACCGTTTGCCCAATAATAGGCGCCAACATAGGCACTAATATAAACACCATCATGATAAACGACATGACTTTTGCCATCGCATCGCCAACGTAAAGGTCGCGAATAATTGCCATAGAGGCTATTCGTGGCCCAGACACCCCAAATGCTTGAATAACGCGACCTACCAGCATGGTCTCCAAATTGGTGGCCATCATGCAAACAAATGTACCTAAGGCGAAAATACACAGGCCCACTAATATAGTTAGGCGACGGCCGCGGCTATCGGAAAAAGGCCCAAAGAACATTTGACCCAGTGCCATGCCTAAAAAGAACACGGTAACGATTAAGTGGGTTTGATGCGCCTCGGCGACCTGTAGTGACTCGCCAATTTGAATCAACGCAGGCAGCATAGCGTCAATGCTCAACGCGACAAGGGATGTCATCGTAGCCATTAGCGCAACAAATTCAACAAGGCCAAGCGCTGGCTTTTGCACAACTGCAGTATCCTCAGATACGCCATTAGAAGTCTGGGGCATAAAGTCTCGAATATGAAATAAAGTGGGGGAAATTAAAAAGGCGCGAAATTAACGCGCCTTGTTGAGTATACCTGAAACTTGGTTAAAAAGCCGCCAGCCAAGCAAAATCTTGTCGTAAATACTGGTGCATTTAACGGGTGTTACTCGGAAGCTGAAACGTTTGCCGTTGCAGCACTCGCTTTACTCGCTGGCCTAAGGTGTTGGTCTAAAAATGCATCCATTTCCTTAAAGAAAATATGACGATTTCGCTGAATAGACAAATTGTGGTCGCCACTTTCAAGCTCTACATATTTGTAGACCTTGTCGTAATCATCTAACTCGTCAGCCATGTAGCGACTATGAAGTGGAGGGACAACTCTATCTTCATCTCCATGTACCAGCAAAATTGGCGTCTTTATCCCTTTCGCATTGTAGTAAGGCGAGCGCGCTTCAAGGTCATCATAATCATCCCCAATTTGGTTTTTCACAAATTCGTTGTTCAGGAAACGGCGAGAATGAATAATGACGTGTTTAAGTGAACTTACGCCAGCAAAGCTCACCGCACACTTAAACAGATCCGGGGTTTTGACAGTTGCCATCAGGGCGGCGTAACCGCCATAGCTAGCGCCCACAATACACATGTTGTCTTGCTCAGCGTGCCCCTGCTCTACCATCCAGTTTGCCGCATCGGTGATATCATCTTGCATAGCCAAGCCCCAACCTTTCATTTGGCTTTGCGCAAAGCTGTACCCATACCCTCTAGAACCTCTAAAGTTAGGCCTTAGTACTGCATAACCTTTCGACGTAAAATACGCTGTCCAATAGTCGAAACCACTGAAATCTCTTGCTCCGGGGCCGCCGTGGGGATGAATAATGGTAGGAAACGGGCCTTCGCCTTTTGGTAAAGTCAAATACGCTTCGATTTTGATGCCGTCTCTGGCTTCATATTCAATTAACGTATGCTCAGATAATTTTGCCGGATCTATTTGAGCATACTGCTCAAAAAGCATCACTAACGTGCCTTCTTTACGGTCACCCAACAAATAAACTCCTGGTAAGGTGTCTGACTCTGAATAAACAACATATGTTTGTTCGTCGTCGCTAAAGCTGACTAAGGTATTGTCGTAATCAGGAAGACCAGCATCGATACCATTTTGAAGAGCGACGTAACGTTCATCCCAATAATGTCGACCGTCATGGCGTACTCCTATTGCATCTCGGGTAACCGGTGAATAGATAAGGCTACCATTAACATCGTACCCTTCATCAGCATACACCTCTGTTCGCTCATTAGTAGTAAGGTTCAAGGTGTACAATGCACGGAAGTCTCCTTTATAACCTTTGAAATAAAGAATATTTGGGTCTTTTGCAAAGCCAACTGGGTATTCACCCTTGTCAGACATAGCGTTGTAAGCAAATAAGGTGCGCCAATCGTCTCCTTCTTTTAGAAAGACTTCTCGCTCCCCTGTATCGTAATCAAGCGAAACACCTATACGAACGTTATTTTGTTGGTCCGTCATCCAATCTCTAATGCGTTTTTTCCCGCGAATAATGCGACTTACGCCACCATCATTAACATTGATTTTGTAAACCGACGGCAGCCCCAACACCTCAGCGTCTAAGGCAATTAGAATATGTTCTGGATCGTCAGGCAGCCAGTCGATAACGTCATCGTGAAATTGAGGAATGTGGTTCGGGTTACCTGCTCGACGCTTTATTCTCTCCCATTCAACCAAGTTGAATGCACCGCCTTCACCGTCAAACTTAATGCTTAACAACCGTGTGTCGTGAACTTTCGTGGTGCCACGTCGGGTTTCGTAACGAGCGCTAACCACCAGCCGTTCATTGTTCACCCAGTTGTACCAGTTAATTTTTACGCGTTCATTGTCCGATCGCAGTAGGTAGTGCTTTTCACCCTTTTTTAAGTCGTAAGTGGCAAGCATGGCAAACGCTTCTTCTTGCTCAACGTTTTGAACAAAAGCGATTTTTGAGCCATCGGGTGACAGCGACGGAGTCCAATAAGTTGGCAAAGAACTGAATTTTTCGTACTCGGGTTCTGCCTTAGTTTGATCTGCGCCCAGTGTGGAGAAAGAGCAAACCAACAGTAGCAAAGTAACTAGTGTCGTAGGTAGGAGAGCCTTATTAGAAGACATAACATTCCCTTGTTGTTTTTTATTGTTAGTGGAACTTAGCTTAGGCAAAAAACTCGAAGTTAAGTTACACAGAGTATACTCACTCATGCCCAGATGTACAAAAACAAAGCAATGCTAGGCTCTATGTTCAGTGAGTGGATGTGCCAGATATGTTCTGAAGAAGAGCATTCTAGTGAGGAAAATACGTTGAGTGCATTCTATACCAATCCGCATAGATCATTACCCACTCAGCGAGAGTTAAAATGTTCGTAATCGCGGCGTGTTACCGCAGGTATAGTGGTTCTACATCAAGGTGACACAACAAAGAGTACGGACATTTTAAACTCGCCCTTCGGGAAGGTCTGGCAAGCTTCCTAGCTTCATTCTGGGAATTTGAAAGGGAACAGCCATTCCTGCATTCCCACGCTTTGCTAGGAAACTTGCCAGCGCCTTCTGAGTGGGCAATTATCATGCGGATTGGTATTATTTACCGACGTCAGCGCAATTATTTGATCTCTCGTCGTAGTTTGCGGATACAAATTGCAAATGTGGTATCATTAACCACAGACATAATATGGATTTTACCATCAAGCGGTAAGCTTCACAGCCCAGCGTTACCTTAAGGACTTAGCCTTTTCATGCCTTCGATTTGGAGCGGGCTTGCCAGTTTGCAAGACCATCTTTTCCGACAATTTATGTTTAGAATCACCAAAGCAGTCCGAGTTTTGGTGGGCAGTACATTGTGCACGCTAGTGTGTGCTCTCTTTACTTTTTCACATGCCCAAGACCCTATTTCCTATAACATTCAGGGCGTAGAAGACGACAAACTGCGTAATAATATCCGCCTGCATTTAAACAGTCTCGACGTGGAAAAATCGTTGCTTACTGACCCTTACTGGCAAGATGAAGTGGGCGAAACAGTAGCGACAGCGGTTCAACCCTATGGTTATTACAACAGCGAGACCAAGGTAAGTATTGAAGAGGGCGACAAGGTTACAGTGAATGTTGCTTTGAATGCGCCGCTTACCATAAATAAGGTTACTCGCGAAATAATAGGTGCAGGACGTGAAGATAAGGCTTTCAGAGAACGTTTTAATTCACTAAAGCTTAAAGAAGGCGACGTGTTAAACCAAACCATTTACGAGTCGTTTAAGTCGTCCATGTTTAACTACGCCTTATCTAATGGCTATTTTGATTATTTTTGGCAGGCGACGCGTCTCGACCTAGTGCGTGACGAAAAACAAGCAAACGTACTTTTGATTGCGCAAAGCGGGCCCCAGTACCAATTTGGAGAGCTAAAATTTATTGGC
Source organism: Alteromonas sp. R7 (assembly GCF_055755235.1). NCBI lineage: Bacteria > Pseudomonadati > Pseudomonadota > Gammaproteobacteria > Alteromonadales > Alteromonadaceae > Alteromonas > Alteromonas sp. R7. The sequence continues at coordinate 230,306 of NZ_JBVTQX010000006.1, forward strand.
GATGACAAGGCGAAAGCCATCATTGAGCGGCTAAAGCCGTTTAAAACAGGCGATGCGTACTCTTCATCAACACTTGCCGATTTCAACAGAAGCCTTAATCAATCTGGGTATTTTACCCGCGTTATTGCTCGCCCGGTTGTAAGTGAGGCTGATGGTTTGCTGGTACCGGTTGAGGTATCGTTACTTCACAGACCCACAGACGCATTTAACGTTTCTGTTGGCGCAGCCACTGACACGGGCCCACGGGTTCGCTTAGGATGGGAGCGTCCTTGGGTGAATAGTAAAGGGCACTCTGTTTCATCTGATATTTTCATTTCAGCGCCAGAACAATCAGTGACTGCCGACTACCGTATACCGATGAGAAACATAACGCGGGATTACGCGAGTATAGAGGCGGGTTACCAATTTATAGAGTACAGCAACACTTCCTTTGAGAGTGAAACCCTATCTTTGTCTGCACACCGTTACTGGCAACATGACAATTCACCATGGCAACACGATGGCTCGGTGACCTACCTACGTGAAACTTATGATCAAGGGGAATTGAGCACAAACACCACGTCCCTAGTATTACCCGGGTACTCGTTAACCTATCGCGATAAAGACAGTGAGCTCAACATTAATAATGGTACCTACCTTCAAATGCTCACTCAAATAGGCAGAGAAGGTTATGGTTCTGATATCGACTTTGCCAAGGCAGTAGTTGAAGCCACGCTTATCCGTACCTTTAACAATGTGCACAGAATAACCATACGCGGTGAAGCGGGGGTTATTAAAACCAATAGTTTTGATGAAGTGCCAACGTCGTTGCGTTTCTATGCAGGGGGCGATAAAAGTGTTCGCGGCTTCGACTATCGCGAAATTTCTCCGACAGCTGAAGTCATTGATCCAGAAACAGGAGAACTCATTGTTGACTCTATTGGAGGGAAGTACCTTGCTACATCGAGTGTAGAGTATGCCTATCAAGTGGCAGATAATTGGAGAGTGGCAGCGTTTGTTGATGCAGGTACAGCAACAAACGACACCAGCACAACGCTGACATATAGCGTTGGACCTGGTGTACATTGGCTTTCACCAATTGGTCCAGTCAGACTTTACGTGGCAAGAGGCTTTGCGCCAGACGAGAATACATGGCAGTTACATATTTTGTTGGGGCCTGAGCTATGAGAAAACGTACGCTTTCGGCCATTTTACTTTCACCGGTTCTTATACTGGTCGCGTTGTATGCCGTTTTGATAAGTCCTCTAGGCGGCCCTACCGTTAAGTTACTGGCCAACACGTTTGTTGAAAACCTTTCCATCGATGCCATTGACGGTGGGTTTGCTGACACACTAGAAGTGCATAATGTGGAGTGGGAAAACCCGCAATGGAAGGTGTCTGCACAATATGCCTACATTGATATTACCTGGCGTTGTTTGTTTGAGCCTAGAGTATGTGTCAATGAAGTCACGCTGGAAAACGCTACGCTTACACAGCGCTCAAACGCGCCTGACTCTTCCGATGATGCACCTGCAGGTGGCCAGATTGAATTACCGCTGCCTATTGATGTTGGGTATTTAGCGCTAACGAATATCAAACTTGCTCTACTTACGACAACAGTAGAAATTGATGAACTAGAGCTAACCGATTTTGAAGGAAATAGCGACCTCATACTTGACAGCATAGCCGCGAAAGGTGTTCGCATTGCTCTGCTAAACCAAGATGAAGCTGCCAGCTCTTCACCGGCAGCCATGACCAATGCATCGGAAACTAATAGTGAGCAGCCTGCTCAAAAACCTGCTCCCAAAAAAGAACAGGCTCCAAGTGCTGATAGCGCTTTGCCTACGTCATACTCACTAAGCTACGACGTCCCCGAACTACCGAATATAGCTACGCCTATTCCTTTGTCTCTTGGTACTTTTTTAGTAGAAGATCTACACATAATTCAAGGGGAGAGCAAACAACACATTTCACTCATCTCGCTGTTAGAGGCTCACTTTAAGGGCAGCGATGTCGCTATTGAAGAAATGACCGTTGTACATGAACAAGGTGAGGTGAAAGGAAAAGCGAGCGCAACACTTGACGGAAATTTCCCATTAAATGTGGCTATTAACGCGAAAACGAAGCTTGGCGACACACCACAAGAACTGAGTGTAGCGGCCGCGGGTGCGTTGGACGACTTAACGCTGTCAGTTGTAGCCAAAGGCGCGGTAACCGCAAACGCTAACCTAATGGCCAACATTCTAGACAGCAACCTTCCCATAGAATTCACAGCGAACTGGCAAGAACAAGCCATACCGACAGTGGAAAACACTACGCTCAAAGAAGGACAGTTAACGCTTTCCGGCACCATGGGTGATTACGTACTTAAAGGAGCTGGCGCAGCTACATTGCCTGACATTGGCAATGTACCGGTATCACTTGATGTGGTGCTGAAAAAGAACAATATTTTTGTTAATCAAGCCAATATAAACGCTTTGGAAGGGAGCTTAACCAACACAGGTACCCTTTATCTAAATGAGAGTATCGCGTGGGAAGGTAAGACAACGCTTAAGAATGTATCAGGGCGGCAATTCAGCACTTATGCGCCCGAAAAAATTAGCGGAGAAATAGACAGTATATTGCAATACTCTGAGCGCGGCGGATTACACATGAGCCTAAGAGATATGACTGTCTCGGGCGTACTTCAGGGCAAACCGCTTCAGGTGAAGGGGAATGCGGTTTATGCTGGCCCCAGCGACTTATTCGTTACTAACGTCAATATCATTCAAGAACACGAGCAAGAGCGAAACACGATACGCGCCATTGCTCAAGTACTGAATAAGCGGCATTTAAATGCAAATATTGCGATAAACGTTAACGCTATTTCAAGCCTATACCCAGAAGTGACAGGTGCGATAAGTGGCAATATCACAGCCGCCGGTCCTTGGCAAAACCCAAGTGCTAACGGCACACTCGCCCTATCTAATATTGCTGTGTCACCCAATTTAAATGCCTCTGCCGCGCAGCAAGGACCATTGAACGGCGAAATCAAAGTTAACGGTACCTATCGCGACCACACCGCAGATATTGACCTAGCTGTGCCCAACAATAATATCGGGCTGTCTTTAAAAGGTGCATGGACGAACAATCACTGGGTGGGGGAAATTAGTGATACCGCATTGAAGCTCGCTAATATGCAGTGGACGCTATCAAGCCCGTTCAGTGTAGATATAGGCACCTCACCTATAACGGCTAAAATAGGTCAGCACTGTTGGACCTCTCGAAAAGAAGGTGAGCTGTGTATTTCAAACGTGAATTATCAACAAAACAAAGCCAGTTGGGATATCAGCGCGACGGCGCTGCCCATCGGGTTATGGGCGAACGAGTTAGCGCCTACTGTTGTTTCAAGTCCCTCACAGGCAACACTTACCGTAAAAACCAAAGGCAGCTACTCGGCTAACGATCCCATCGATGCCACATTTACTGCGTCTATGAATTCTGCGCCATGGCAACTTGGTGAAACGCGCCCGCTAACGCTCACTATTAACTCCATAGAAACTAAAGGAGAGATAAAGCAGGGGCAGTTAGCATCAACATCTGTGATCTCAAGCCAAGATGTCGGGGATGCAACACTAACCTTGAATACCCGCCCTTTCGAATCGCGTATACCACTCGATGGTAAACTAGAGATGCAAGGGCTTAATGTTGCACCATTCAAACCCCTTTCCCCTGCTATCAGAACCCTTACAGGAAAGTTAAATGGGAACGTATCGTTGAGTGGTTACATTGACGACCCTACGCTTAACGGTGAATTGACGGTTTCAAATGGCGCTATCGATATACAAGATACACCTGTGACACTGGCCGATTGGAATCAAAAAGTATCGCTTAATGGTCAAACCGCTGCTCTAGACGGCACCTTCTTACTAGGCGGAGGAAAAGGGGCGTTAAAAGGCGAGTTAGACTGGTCATCCAACCCCAGTGCGACATTTAATTTAAAGGGAAACGGTTTCGAAATTCGTCAGCCAAACATTCGACTCAAGGTATCACCGAATATCGATATCGCCGCCACAAAAGAAAAAGTGGACGTGAGTGGCGAGGTAAATATTCCTTGGGCGAGAATTGAAATAGAGTCGCTACCTGAGAGTGCTGTTTCACCATCAAAAGACGTGCACCTGCGTGGCGAACCGGATAGAGAGGAACCGCTAGATATCGTCCACGCTTCGGTATTGGTCAACATCGACAAAAACAAAACCGAAGAAGTAAAACTCGAAGCGTTTGGCCTTACTGCAAGTTTATATGGTGGCATTCGCGTAAACACTCAACCTGCACTTGTGGGCTATGGTGACCTTCAAATTTTAAATGGTCGATACAACGCTTACGGACAACAGTTAATTATTCAAACCGGTGAAGTACAATTTAACGGCCCAATTGACCAACCTTTGTTGCTGGTCGAAGCCATCCGCGACCCGGCTAAAACCGATGACGACGTAATTGCAGGTATCCGAATTGATGGCGCGGCTGACTCGCCGAGTATTAACCTGTTCTCTGAGCCTGCGATGGATCAACAGGGCGTATTGTCATATCTACTTACAGGTTCTGGACCGAACTCGGGCACACAAGATCCTAACTACGCTGCGCTGCTGGTAGGCTTTGGTTTATCCAACACCAAAACCCTGACAGGACAAGTAGGAAGCGCGCTAGGTATTGATGATTTTAGTTTAAGCACTAACGAAGATTTACTGTCGGTAAGAGGGCAGATTAACAAGCGATTATCTGTGGAATACAATGTAGACGTTGGTCTAAGTAACAACGACGCCAATAGCACGCTACGACGCAGACAACTACCGCCTGACTTGGCGGTAAAATATCAGCTTCTACCTAGTTTATATTTAGAAGCCATTCAAACCACACTGGAAGACCAATCTGAGTTCGCGTTAGACCTTTATTATGAGTTTTTCTTGGGTGATAACAGAACCCGTAGAGATAGTGATGAAGACGACAGTGAAGCTGACGAGTCCAATGAAAGCGCAGAGCAAGATCTGAAAGATAATGTGAGCACTCCGAGCACAAGTAATAACAATTAAGCGCTCAAAGTCAAAACATCGTACTTTTGCACTCATGCGCCCTTAACGCTGCTGTGCCATCTTCTCAAGCGTTTCGAGTTGACGCTCAAAACGCTTTTGTCTTTTGCTCGCCCACACATACCACACTATCATCACAACGCTCATGGACGTCATAACTATAGCCATCTTCATAACTTTCTCTGGGGTAAGCTCCCCATAAAAATAGCGCTCCACCAGAAAGGCACATCCAAATAACACTGCAGTCCATGTCGAGTGTTTAGTGATTACAGCAATCTTAACGTTATTCTTAATTTGCTTTATTAGCTGCGTTAGGTGGTCAGCGGTTTGAGTGTCTTTTGAAAATGCGGCCACTCTTCTTAACCACAGCTGATAAACAAGCAGGGGAAGAGCCGTGACCAGCATAAAAACAAACATCGCGTGGGCGACAAAAGTGAACTTTTCCCAAGTAACAACTAGCAAGTAGATCGCTGGGATAAACGCTAAGGAGTCAACCAACATATACCAGCGTTGCTTGGTTCGCTCGCTGCTTAAACTGGCTTTTACTTCAGAGAGGTTGATAGTCGTAACTGGCTGAGCTTGCCATAGCGCAGAAAGGCCATCATTTTGCGCATCGTCTACTGATACGGGCGGGTTCGTTTGATTCTCATTATCTGAATTACGCATGCGGTTGCTCCTGCATGATACTTTGCTTGGCGCGCTTTAATATCACACCAACATGATTTTTAGTCAGACCACAGACGTCTGCAATTTCATCGTAACTTAAGCCTTCAAGAGAAAGCGTTAGCACTTGTCTTGACTGCAATGGAAGTGCCCGTACCGCGCGAAGTAGGCGTTCTAATGACTGGTGTTGACTAGACATTTCCTCTGGTGAATGGGTAGTACTCTCGAACCCGTCAGAGCCCAAATCATCGTGGTCATATTGATGGGTATCGAGACGCTTCACTTGATTTGCTACGTGAGTAACTGCGCGGTTATGAGCTATCTTCAAAATATAGGCTTTCACGCTGCTATCGCCCTTAAAGCGAGACAGACCCTGCCAGACGGCAATAGCAATTTCTTGCAATAATTCTTGCTGCATCGCTTCGTTTGCTTCATAGCTGTTGGCTACACGGCTCAGTATTGCCCCGTATTGCGCAAAAACATCTTCAAAACCCTGCCCCAACGTCACATCCCTAATCACAAAAACTGTTGTTATTTTATTGTGTTACTTCTATCAGTCTGCCCCCACGAATTTTTATTACAAACTTTTTTCGTCAATGCTGTAATTTTTTTAAGCAACAAACGACTAGTTAAAACAGTAAGTGCAGTAACGTGCGTTTAGGGCATTTTCCCTAAAAGCCTTCAACCTTGAAATTTGGATTAGGAAAAAATTATGTCTACGTTAAGTATAGTTTTGTTAATTGGCAGCCTGACGTCGCTTGTGCTTTTGGCAAGCTACTTAGACGCAAAATTTCAGTGGCGACTAAACGACTGGATGAACGGCGAGTGCAGCAACCCGTTCGTTAAAAGCGTGACCGACAAACAGCAGCAGCGTTTAGAGGAAAAAGATGCGCAGATTGAAGCTTTGATGGCGCGAATCGAAACCCTTGAAACCATTGTTACCGAGCCTGCTTACGAACTGAATAAGAAAATCAACGCGCTCAAATAAACGGTTTTACCAGCTCCTAGCTCGACACCGGTGGGCGACGGCTAAAGCGGGGAATTTTTCCCATTGCAATGGCGTTGCCTACCAGCACAATGACCACCCCAACCACAGATAAAACGCTCCAGGTATAGCCTTCGAAAAAGGTGGAAATAACCAGTGCAACCATGGGGTATACCAAGACCACATATGCAGCCTTGTCAGCGCCCATTTGCTTTAACAGTTTCATGTACGCGCCAAACGCAAACACAGAGCCAAAGATAGCCAGATAAAGCAGCGACAGATAGAACTCGGGTTGGGTAGGAATGACCAACTTACCCGGCATTGCCAGTGAGGTGATGAAAAGCAGCACCATGGCATAGCTCATGGCATAGAAGTTCATTTGGATAACAGGCGTACCCGAGGTCAAAATACGCTCGGAGATAACGTTACCTGTTGAGGCGCAGAAAAAGCTGACAAACGCTATAGCGAGGCCGGTAGCAAGCGCCGCATCCATGGAGACTTTGGAAAACTCCGGCACAAACAAACACACAATGCCCAGCAAGCCAAATGTAGCACCTATAACCACTTCTTTTCTTATAGGCTCTTTAAGCCACCATCGCCGAAGCACAACATTAATGTAGATAATACAAGAACTCATAAGGGCTAACAGCGCGCTAATTATGTGCGCTTGCGCCATATACAGCAGCGTGTAATTTAAGCTGTATAAAAAGAGACCGACTGCGGCCATTTTCACATGAACATGTACCGGTAGCTTAAGCGGCAAACGCCTAATAACACAGTAAATCCCTAAACAGGCCGACGCCAATAAATAACGCAGCGCAATGGCAAACGTTTCAGAGGTATGCCCTATTTGGTAAGTGATGGCTATCCAGGTTGAGCCCCAAATCAGGCAGCACAGAGCAAATAAGGTTGCGTTATTCATAGCGGTGTTCTAGCCCTGGGAAGCTGATAAACAAGAAGATAAGTGGGCAGATAAATGGTCGATAGCACTATCTAGCAGTTTTTGCCTAGCGCCATTACCAATCCACGCATTATGCGGCGTTACCAGCAAGTTAGGTAGTGCCTCTTTAAGCAATATATGATCAAAAGGCGGAGGCTCGACACTTAGTACATCTAATCCCGCGCCACCAATTTGGTTGTTTTTAAGCGCATGATAGAGTGCCTCCTCATCAATCAAACCGCCGCGAGCCGTATTAATGAGAAAAGCGGTTGGCTTCATCAGCGACAACGTCTCGGCATTAATCAGCTTATCGGTGGCTTCAGTAAGCGGGCAATGAAGACTTACCACATCGGCATTTGGTAAAAGCGATGCAAGACTTGGACGAGGGTCGCCTTGTTTACCTGGGCGAGCAGCGATACTCACCTGCATACCCATAGCCTTAAACAATGCCTCTACACGCTTGCCAAGCTCGCCATGCCCAACAATTACCGCATGCTTACCCGCCAATTCCACCACGGGATGATTGAGTAAGCAGAAATGAGAAGATGCAGACCATGCTTGGTTGCGCATATCGCGCTGATACGTCACAAAATTGGTGGCCAAATTTAACGCCAAGGTCAACGTATGTTGAGCAACGCTATCAGTGCCGTAGCCCTCTACATTTTGAACGGTAATACCAGCCTGTTCGCAGTAATCACGGTCGATATTGTTCATGCCGGTCGCAGTTACACCAATATAGCGAAGCTGACTGGCCTGCTGTAAATCTTTGGCTTGTAGCACGACTTTGTTAACCAGCACAGCATCGGCATTTTTAATGCGCTCGGCCACATCTTCGGCTTGAGTTTGTTGATGAAGCGTAATACCTGCGCCGAAATTAGTTTGTAAGTCATCTAGTGACGAGGTATCAAGGCTGGGCAAATCCATGGTTTCGGCGTCTAGAAAGACAACCTGCTTTTGATTGCCGTTGCTCATCGCTTGTGATGCATTGTGTTTCGTCATTTTTGCCATGCTCTACATTACTTCCACAATCGACTCTAACGCTGTTTTCACATTAACAGGAATAGGAATGGCCTTGTCGGCCTTTCTATCTACAAACACATGCACAAATTGGCCATGAGCCACGCGTCGCTTATTCTCTCCGGCATAAACCGATAGACCATAAGTCACTGAACTTCTACCAATTTTGATAACGCGCAAGCCTACAAAAATGTCTTCAGGGTAGGCTGCCGGAGCAATGTACTGACACTGACTGCTTACCACATACGCCACGGATTGCCCGTTGTGTATATCTAGCCCACCTTCTTCAATTAAAAAACGGTTTACCGCGGTATCAAAGAAACCATAGTACACAACATTGTTGATATGTCCGTACGCATCATTGTCTTGCCAACGCGTGGCGATAGTGACTTTGTAAGGGTAGTCGGCAAGTGTAGGTGTGATATCAGTCATGATCGTCCCTTAGTGAATAAATGTATCGCTTTGTTGTTGGCGCAAATAATGGAAATCGATGAACGACTAACGCCAATTAATGTTTAATGTGCGGTAGTCTATTGCAGCGATTCTTTTGAGTAGCGCTATGAGTAAAGCACCATATCGTCACGGTGAATGGCAACATCCGTTGTTTCATAACCTAACACACTGGCAATTTCTTTCGACTTTTTCCCTTTTATAAGCGTTAAGTCTTTTGCGTTATAAAGGCAAAGCCCCTTGGCAATAACTTCGCCTTGGCACACCACTTCAACAGCATCGCCTTGTTCAAACAAACCGACGACATCAACAATACCCGATGGCAGTAATGACGCGCCTTTTCGCACTAACGCCTCTTTCGCACCGCTATCAACGTCTATTCTGCCAGCGGTTTTAAGCGTATGGGTAAGCCACAGTCTGCGCGCGCTAGCGGGAGTGCTACTAGCATTGAATAGGGTTCCCGGCACTTTACCTTCAAGTAACGCATCGAAGGTTTCGCCTTTTCGCCCGTTTACAATAAGAGTTTGAATACCGCTACTGGTGCACTTGTCTGCCGCTTCAATTTTTGTGCGCATGCCGCCAGTTCCTACCGCAGTTCCAGCGCCGCCGGCAAGGCCGTAAATAGTGCTGTCTATTTTATCTACCTGTGGAATGAGTGTGGCGCTGGCGTCTTTTCTTGGGTCTGCGGTAAATAAGCCGTCGATATCTGAGCAGATAATGAGGGTGTCTGCTTGGGCGACCAGGGCGGTGTAAGCACCCAAGTTATCGTTATCACCCACTTTGAGTTCGTTGACAGCTACGGTGTCGTTTTCATTCACAATAGGTAACGCATTGTGATTCAAAATTTCGCGCAAGGTATTTTTAATATTTACGTAGCGGGTTCTATCGCGTAGATCATCCGCCGTTAACAATACTTGTGCACAGGGAAAGTCGAAAAAGCGCTGCCAGTTGGCCATCATTAAATTCTGGCCAATCGCAGCCATGGCTTGTTTTTCTGCAATAGATGCGTTGTGACGAACCTTCACTTTGCTGCGGCCCGCGGCAACACTGCCAGAAGAGACAAGAATAATTTCTTTGCCAGCTTCGCGACTAGCAGTAATAAATCGAGCAAGAGACAGTAAATAACGCCCACTACACTCATTGCCTTCAGGAGCAATAAGCGCACTGCCAACTTTTATAACGGCACGTTGCCAATTAAAACGGTTCATAGGGGGAAGAAAAAAGAAAACAAGAGCTTAAGAATACGACAGTTAAAGCGCGAAACAAAACGATCTGTTACAGTTTTTTTTTGTTAAAACATGGTTAGTTTACGGTCAAAAAATTGGATTGTGACAGGCATACTTATATACTAGGCGGTGTTATCTTATAACAATTCTAACTTACAAGTTGCAAGGAACCTGCATGAGCACCGCAAAACGACACTTTTTCTGGCTAGCGCCAGTGTTGTCTATGCTGATTTCTCTTCCTAGTACCGCCGCTATTAAACAAACTAAAGGCGATTTCGAAGATAAATTCCGTCAGCTGGACGAAGTTCTCCCTACTCCAAACGTATACCGTAACGCCGCTGGTGAGCCAGGCCACCAATATTGGCAACAACAAGTAGATTACGATATTGACGTAAAGCTACTTGAAGACAAACGCCGCATTGAAGCAAGCGAAACCATTACTTACCACAACAACGCGCCAGATACGCTTAAGTACTTGTGGATCCAGCTTGACCAAAACAAATTCCGCGACGATTCAATGTCTGCGCTTACTACCACGTTTGGCGGTATCGGTAACCGCGGGCCGGGTACGCAAGCTGCTAGCGGCGATGCGCCAGCTAAGCTAAGCATGGGTGCATTGCGCCGTCAGCAGTTTGTTGACGACAACGAGCTGGGCTATACCATTTCTCGAGTTGAAGACAAAGCGGGCAATGACTTACGTCACACAGTAGTTGGCACCTTAATGCGTGTTGACTTGGCTCAACCGTTGAAGCCAGGCAGCAAAGTTACGTTCGATATCGATTTTGCGTTTAACATTGTTGAAGAAGACGCTGTTTCAGCACGTGCAGGTTACGAGCATTTCCCAGATGACGAACGTGAAGGTGGTAACGACATCTTCTTGCTAGCACAGTGGTTCCCACGCCTAGCTGCATACACCGACTACGAAGCATGGACTAATAAAGAATTTATTGGCCGTGGCGAGTTCACGCTAGAATTCGGTAACTACGAAGTAGATATTACGGTTCCTGCTGACCACATCGTATCGTCAACGGGTGTGCTTCAAAACCCGAAAGACGTGTTAACTAAAACACAGCGCGACCGTCTGAAAAAGGCAGAAAAAGCTGACCGTATCGTCTTCATCGTTTCACCAGAAGAAGCAATTGAGAACGAAAAAGAAGGCACGACTAAGCTTAAAACCTGGACCTTTAAGGCAGAAAACGTACGTGACTTTGCATGGGCCTCTTCGCGTAAATTTGCGTGGGATGCGCGTGGTTATCAGCAAGGCGGTGACACTCAACCATTGGTAATGGCCATGTCTTTCTACCCGAAAGAAGGTGGCGAGCTATGGCAGAAGTATTCTACAGAATCAATCATCCACACCATGGATGTTTATAGCCGCTTTAGCTTCGATTACCCATACCCAGTAGCCCAATCAGTAAATGGTCCAGTTGGCGGCATGGAATACCCCATGATCACCTTCAACGGCCCGCGTACAGAGCTTCGTGACGATGGTTCACGCACGTACTCGCTTGCTGAGAAACGTTTCCTTATTGGTGTGGTTATTCACGAAGTAGGTCATATCTATTTCCCTATGACAGTTAACTCTGACGAGCGTCAGTGGACGTGGATGGATGAAGGTCTTAACAGCTTCCTAGACGGCGTTGCCGGTCGTGAGTGGGATCCTACGATCCCGTGGGGCGTAGAGCCACGTGATATCACAGGCTACATGAAGTCTCAGACACAGGTGCCAATTATGACCCAGTCTGACTCAGTTCTTCGCCTTGGCCCAAATGCCTATACCAAGCCTGCAGTAGCACTTAACATTCTTCGCGAAACTATTCTTGGCCGTGAGCTGTTTGATTTCGCGTTTAAAGAGTACGCGCAGCGTTGGATGTTTAAACGTCCTACACCATCAGATTTCTTCCGTACTATGGAAGAAGCGTCAGGCGTTGACCTAGACTGGTTCTGGCGTGGTTGGTTTTACACCACAGACCATGTAGATATTAGCCTAGACAGCGTATACAAGCTTCGTTTAGACACTGAAGATCCAGATATCGATTTTGCTCGCGAACGCGAAGCAGAAATGGAAAAACCGAAGTCACTTACCGACCTTCGTAATAAAGAAGAAGGCAAAAAGCTTTGGGTAGATCGCTTTGAAGATATCAGTGACTTCTACGACGAAAACGATCGTTACACCGTAACTAACAAAGAGCGTAACAAGTACAAGAAATTCTTGAAAGATCTTGAGCCTTGGGAGCGTAAAGCGTTTGAGCGTGCGGTGAAAGAAGACAAAAACTACTACGTGCTAGATTTCAGCAACAAGGGTGGGTTGGTAATGCCAATCATTCTTGAACTAACGTTTGAAGACGGCACGAAAGAAGAAATGCGTATTCCTGCGGAAATCTGGCGTCGTACACCTAAAGCCGTAAGCAAGCTTATTGTTACCGACAAAGACAAAGAGCTGGTAAGCGTAACCGTTGATCCGCACTGGGAAACCGCAGACGTAGATGTGGAAAATAACCACTACCCGCGTCGTATCATTCCTTCGCGTATTGAAGCGTATAAGAATAAGCCGCGTAACACTTACGAGTACCGCGACCTTATGCACGACTCAAAGACCGAACTGAAAACCGACGACGAGGACAAAGATGACGAATAAGTTGTCTTTGGCTCGCTTGCAGCAGAGCGCTCATGCTCTGCTTGCAAGCGTAAGTGCATTCGCAATTACGGCTGCGCTATTAGTTAGCGCAATGTCGTACAGCACTGCAGCCCAAGCGCATCAAATAAAAGCAGCAATTACCACGGTACTGTTCAATCCTAGAACAGAAAATATTGAGGTGATGCACCGCTTTAATTTGCACGATGCTGAACACGCGGTTAAGGCACTGTTCGACAAGCACGCAGATATTATGGACGACATAGAAACGCAGCAACAATTCGCTGATTACGTCGCCCACCACTTTGCAATTTTAAATGCAGCAGGCGAGCCATTAAAGCTTGCTGATGTTGGTTTTGAAGTTGAAGGTAAGCACTTTTGGGTTTATCAGGAAACTGCTGAGCCGCCTGTACTTGAAGGCATTAAAATTCGCCATGATGCATTGCGTGACTTGTGGCCAAAACAAGTGAATACGCTAAATGTAGAAGGCAAGGGTGATATCAAAACCCTGACCTTTGCTGATAGCGTAAATTTGCTGGAAGTAAGCTTCAAAAGCCAAAATAGCGACCATCACTAATACCTAACGGTATAAGTTTATGAAAGCCCACCCGCATTCCTTGTCAAACGGCAGTGATTGCGGGTGGGCTTTTTTGTTTACGTGCTTCACGGTGTTCTTATAGATAATGTATGCCTACCTCAGCCTTTGCCCCTCTAATTCGAGCGCCGCATTCGAATAGGGAAAATCCTAAAACACGTTTTCTAATTGTCGTGTGAGACCGAAGTCGTATAGTCATCTTGGCATGCATGCTCTACCTTAATTATGGATAAACAGTTACTAAATTCAGTTAATGAGGTACATCATGACCCATAGCGCTGCATCACCGTTGCCTTCACAGGTCAAGAAACCCCAATCAAGAAGTGAGCGTAGTGCACGAAAACTACGTGCATCCAAAGCAGCTCAGTGCGCTGTTCAAGCAGAAGATGCGCAGCAAATGCAAGATGCCGATGCAAAGAACGTCAAACAAAACAATGCGTTCGCTGATAAGAAAAATATCATGTGGGTGCTGTTAAGTGGCGCAATGGCGCTAACCTTTGTCGTCATGCTGTTTTTGCCAGATACAGGGATGGGCGGCGGCCTTGTTTCCACCTATTCTGCCATGCTTTGGTGTGGCTTTTTTGGTGCAGCACTTTGGCGTTATAGAGCGACAAGTGGCTGGGCTGGGTTTGCTTACGGAAGCGTTGTTGGACTAGTGATTCAATTTATTTCACAGATAATCTAGCACACAGTGTTTTTACAATTGCCTTGTACAACTCTCCTAGTAAGAAAGCGCTAAGCGACTAGGAACGGCAAGTACACATTTCTTTTAAGTACATTATGGGCAATCTAAACGCGGCTTTTAAATCAGACTTCTGTTTAAACAGCTGTCTTATCCGTTGATTGCCCTGTTAGCAACCTCACTTCCTAAACATTAAGTCCTGTTGATCTTTGATGTACAGCAATGGTCAACAGGTCCTCAATGACTTTTGGCTGGAAACCCGATCCAGACGTTTTGTCCGACAGTATAATTTATAAACTCCAGTTACTTTTTTAGGTTATGTTTAGCCAATAACAAACCAAACGTTACCCTTCGCCCTTAATAAAACTGAGTGAGCCTATGGCAGAGAAGCCCAATAAATCCGCTGAATCACCAACCCGTTCTAGTAGAGCGGTACCGTCGTCGCGTTTATCGCGCATAGGCCGCTTGGGCTCATTGGCAGGTAGAATTGCAGGTAACGTAGTATCACAAGGTGCAGGACAACTGTTAAAGGGCGAGAAGCCCGCGTTGTCTTCGCTGCTCTTAACGCCCAAAAACATTTCAAACATTGCAGATCAGCTTGCCAGTATGCGTGGTGCAGCTATGAAGCTCGGGCAGCTTATTTCAATGGATGCAGGAGATTTTCTCCCCGAAGAGCTTGCGGTAATTCTAGGGCGATTACGGGACGACGCTGACCCGATGCCAAAAGACCAGTTAATTGCCACGCTGAATCAGTCTTGGGGCGAAAAATGGCAAGATGACTTACTTTACTTTTCCTTTGCCCCTATAGCTGCGGCCTCTATTGGTCAGGTGCATAAAGTCATTACGATGAACGGTCGGATGTTAGCAGTAAAAGTGCAGTATCCTGGTGTGAAAAAAAGCATAGATAGCGATGTAGACAACGTAGCTACACTTATAAAACTCACTGGCTTGGTACCCAAATCATTAGATATCAACCCGCTTTTACAAGAAGCTAAAGCTCAGCTTCACCAAGAAGCTGATTATGTGCGAGAAGCTGACATGCTCAACCGTTATCGCGCGTTGGTTGAAAGCACCGACATCCAAAACAAGGGGAGTAATGCGTTTGTCATTCCGCAAACCTTTGCTCCCCTTACCACCGGTACCGTGTTAGCGATGGATTTCATAGAGGCGCAAGACTTAGATGCGCTATTAAACGAGCCTCAGGACGTCCGAGATGCCGTGATGACGGCGCTAATGACTTTATTTTTTAATGAAATTTTTCATTTTAAGCTGCTGCAGAGCGACCCTAACTTAGCCAACTACCAGTTTAAACCCGATACAAAAGAAATCGTTCTGTTAGATTTTGGTGCTACACGGGATGTGCCTGACGCCATTTCAGCCCAGTATCAAACGTTACTCAACAGCGCCGCAGCCAACGATAGAGCGATGATGCAGCAAGCCGCGTTTCGCATAGGATTAATTGACGAAAGCCACTCTCAAACGCAAGTCGACGCCGTCATAAACATTGGTATGGAGGCGTGTGAAGCGATTCGCTGCGAGGGCGCTTATGACTTTGGACAAAGCGACCTTATTGCAAGGCTTCACGAAAAGGGAATGGCGCTGACTATGGAGCACAATTTTTGGCACACGCCGCCAGTAGATGCCCTGTTTATACACAGGAAGCTAGGTGGCTTATTTCTGTTGGCTAAACGATTGAAAGCTAAAGTAGATATGCGAAAGGCTGCAGGTACATGGCTGAATCTATAACCTGCACTTCGTTGGTGTGTTAAGCGAGTAAGAAACTACTTATTACGCAGCTTATATATCGTTTAAATCGGTTTTGCGGTGCTGTGCCATGTTTTACTGTGAAAACGTTGCGCTGCGACCTTACTGAACTCAAATAGGACCCACTTCAAAAAGCCTACAGCACTCGCACAACAGTCTAGTAAGGCAAATCCATACTGAACGGTAACGCCATCTGTTCTTTACTTTTTGGCGGGTTGCCAATCATTTCATCGTAAGGCGTATCGTGCTTCATTACCGCCTGCTGAACATGACAATGCGCGAAGGCTTCGCGAATGTGGCCGGCACTAAAAAAACGCATGGGCTTATCTTTGTTGTCGTAAAGCATGCC
Organism: Alteromonas sp. R7; assembly: GCF_055755235.1. Classification (NCBI taxonomy): domain Bacteria; kingdom Pseudomonadati; phylum Pseudomonadota; class Gammaproteobacteria; order Alteromonadales; family Alteromonadaceae; genus Alteromonas; species Alteromonas sp. R7. The sequence continues at coordinate 246,657 of NZ_JBVTQX010000006.1, forward strand.
ACTTTGACTGCCGATAGTGAGATAAACCAAGTAAACATTCATCTCATACGACTGAACTTCCAGATAATCTATCGCGGTAGGCGACTCTTCAATATCTCGAAAATAGAACTTCTGCATTTTTCTACCTCATGAACCAAGTATGCACCTTGCACGCCCTATATTCTTATTTAATGACGGAGGTTAGGGCGAAAAAACAGAATATATACGTTAAGCAAGGTGCTCAGGTTCATTAGATAGGTCTAGCGGAGGTCGGTGGTTTTTAAACCGTACTGCATTTGCCAACACCAGCAAGGATGCAAGAGAGCAGGCACTGTATAGGAACGCCGCCGTTCCCATTCCAGAAGCAATCCATAGTAATGGAAATACCAGCAACCTAGGGCCTTCAACAGCTAAAGCGACTTTCGCTTTAGACAGTATAAAGCCATTTTGTATACTCATAACAATGACAGTCGCTACAGCAATGATCTGATGCTTAGTTGACAAGTTATTGATATTTAAAAGGAGATAAAGCATTACTCCCAGCATGATTAGATGCTGCATAACACTGTAGCGTTTTACTGCTCGGTGTAATTTAGGGTGATACTGTCTAAACTTACTCACGCTAATTATCCTATAAGGGCACATTTAAGTTGAAACGGGGTCGTGAGGCTCGAAATATTCACTAATTATTATAGATAACAACGAGCTAGCATTTGCTTTTCAATGACTAATCAACACATTAGTACACAAACCCAATTTGTTAAACATTTGTTTTAAAATTATTTTTGCATTTACATAATATCGAATGTGAATGAGAAGAAAAAATGAGGGTTTTCCACTAAATTTGTATAAAAAGAAATCGGAAAGTGACTTTTTTACGTTAAAAAGTGTTCAAAATAAGGAATTTACAATCTAAGGGAACATTTCTCTTGATTGATTTTCTAAATTTGGGTGTTATCTCTGGTAGTATTACCAAAAGGATAGTTTTGTAGCGGAGTCATTATGAGCGAATCGTCGGAAAAGAAATCGTTAGGCCCACACTTTATCATTGTAGGCATCCTTCTTGTTGTTATTCTGGCTGTTGTGTTTTGGCCCAGCGACGATGAGCCTGAGCCAGTAGTTAAGCCTGAGCCCGAAGTGACTGAACCTGAAGTGACTACGCCAGAAGAGCCTGAAGTATTTGAGCCTACTCAGCCAGCCCCAACAGTAGAGCTTGAAGAAAAAGACGAGGTTGAGCCGCTTCCAGAGCCAGTTGAACCAGAACCGGAACCTCTGGATACCAGCGATCCTGCGGTGAAAGCTTCACTTATTGAGAGTTCGTCTGCGAGCGAAGAAACAGTTAACCGCATGCTGGTTGATGAAGGTCTAATTCAACGCTTTGTGGTGTCGGTTACGAATCTAGCAAATGATGAAATGGCGCCTAATCACCAGTTACTAACGCCACCTGAGCAGAACTTCCGCGTATACTCTCAAGCAGGCAAGCAATGGATTGATGCAGCAAGCTATAAACGTTATACACCATACGTAGATATGTTGGAGTCATTCAATAACGAAGCACTGCTTAACATATACGGTATTTATAAAGACGACATTCAGGCGAAGTACGCCGAAATTGGAAGCCCTGACCAAGACTTCAACAGCGTATTGCTTGAAGCGATTGATCAGCTTCTTGATACACCTGAAGTGCCGGTTCCTGTAGAGGTTTACACCGACTCGGTCGCCTACAAGTATGCTGATGATCGTCTAGAGAGTTTAAACGAGCCACAGAAACAACTTCTTCGTACTGGCCCAGATAACATGCGTCGCATAAAGGCAAAGCTACGCGAACTAAAAGTATTGGTTGAAGAGCGTGGATCTAACTAGATTTCAGCAGCAGCTTAAGGGCACGTCGTCAAAAGCGCGCCCTTTACCTCCTGTTGAACAATGGAACCCCGATTTTTGCGGTGACATTAATCTAACTATAGCGCTTGATGGAAGATGGTTTTATGAAGGCAGTCCTATTGGGCGCGCAAGCTTGGTTCAGCTTTTTGCTTCGGTGTTAAAGCGGGAAGGTGACAAGTACTTCTTAGTTACTCCCGTAGAGAAAGTAGGCATTACCGTTGAAGACACACCTTTTCTTGTAACTCAATGGCATAGGGAAGAGGGTGAATCAGCGAGTGATAACACCTATGTGTTTACCACACAAACAGGCGACATTGTAAGGTTAGAGCGTGCTGATCAGCTCGAACTTCGCGTTCCGCCTAAAGCCATACAAGATCCAGAGGCAACGCCCATTCCCTACCTATGCGTTCGCAGAAACTTGTGGGCAAGACTACATCAAAATGCCTATTATCAACTGCTTGAACAAGCTGATGAAAAACCGGATGAAGCCGGCACGCAATTTAGTATTCAGTCAAACGGCATCACCTTTATTTTAGGTGAAGTAAGCAACTAGCCTACTTTGTTGCTTCTGTCTCTTCGAACATATCAAAACGTAATTCATCTTCAATAAAGCACCGTTAACAGCGCTTTGTTTTGCGTTATACCTCTGACTGCATTACATTCGATATAGTCTATAAAACAATCAACAAGAAGACCTATATCATGAAAAAGCCTCTGATTACGCTGGCCGTTGCCAGTGCCTTACTTTCATCGCCCTTTTCCACTGTAGCCGACACGCTGATTCATGCAGGAAAAGTGTTTACTGGCACATCAAACTCTCTTCAGGAAAATGTGACTATTGTTGTTGAAGACAACAAGATCAAAGCGGTAAAAAAGGGGTTTGCTGAAGCCCAAGAAGGCGATACTGTCATCGACTTGAAGACGTCAACCGTTATGCCAGGTCTGATGGACATGCATGTTCATTTGTCTTCTCAACATGGTGGTCCTCAAACGTATCTGGAGCGCTTTTCACTAAATGAAGCCGACTATGCATTACGGGCAGCGAACTACGCTAAGATTACGTTAGATTCGGGCTTCACCACGGTTCGCAACTTAGGGGATGGCTACAACGAAACCGTTGCGCTAAGGAACGCTATTAGTAAAGGCTATGCTACAGGCCCGCGTATTTATACCGTTGCTAAATCTATTGCTACTACAGGCGGACATGCCGACCCAAGTAACGGCTTATCTCATTTACTTCGCCCGGATGTAGGCCCCAAGCAAGGAGTGGTTAATGGCGAAGCTGAAGCGCGAGAGGCAGTAAGGACTCGTTACCAAGATGGTGCGGACTTAATCAAGATCACCGCAACCGGCGGCGTATTGAGCGTTGCTAAAAGCGGCCAAAACCCACAATTCATGACCGATGAATTAGAAGCAATTGTTGAAACGGCAAAAGACTACGGTATGACAGTGGCGGTGCACGCGCATGGGAAAGAGGGAATGAAGCGGGCTATTGAAGCCGGTGTAGATTCTATCGAACACGGCACTTATATGGATGACGAAATCCGCAAATTAATGAAGAAGCAAGGCACCTACTATGTACCAACAATACTGGCAGGAAAGTTTGTAGCAGACAAAGCCAAAATTGATGGCTTCTTTCCGGAATTGGTGCGCCCGAAAGCTGCAGCCATTGGCCCGCTTATCCAAAATACCTTTGAACAAGCACATAAAGCAGGCGTAAAAATTGCTTTTGGTACAGACAGTGGTGTATCAGCCCACGGCGACAATGCGCAAGAGTTCTCATTAATGGTTGAAGCGGGTATGAAGCCTGCTGACGCGCTGCTAAGTGCCACCGTGAATAGCGCGAATTTACTAGGTATCAGCGATATTCTTGGCACGCTGGAAGAGGGTAAGTTGGCTGATATTGTTGCGGTTCAAGGCAACCCGCTTGACGATATATCGCTTATGGAAAGCGTGTCTTTTGTGATGAAAGACGGAGTCGTTTACAAGCAGTAGAAAAAATAAAGTGGTAGGGATTACATGGAACTAGGTAAAAAGGTTAAGCACAAAACCAAAAAACTTGTCGATTCTAAGCATATGTTAAAGGGCATCACTCTTGCCTCATTTTTAGAATCAACCATTGTTCCCATACCACTAGAAGCCGTAATGGTGCCACTAATGCAAGCAAGACGGGAGTCGCTTTGGAAAATTGCATTAATGGCCACCATAGGCTGTGTGATTGGCGCAGTCTTCGGCTATGCCCTCGGTTACTACCTCTTCGATATGGTTGGTCAGTGGCTTATAGATACTTTTTTTAGCCAAGAGCAATTCGACAATGTAAAACAGCAGATGCAAAACCAAGGTTTTTGGTTCGTAATGACCTTAGGTATTGCCCCTATTCCTTTTCAGGTTGCGATGCTTGCAGCAGGTGCAACCCAATACTCACTTCCGCTTTTTCTTTTAGCTACTGTTATTGCGCGTTCAATTCGCTATTTCGGACTCGCAGCCGTGGTTTATTACACAGGAGACAAAGCTGAGCAGCTCATTAAGCGCTACAAAATGAAAGCGGTTATTGCTATCACAGTTGCAGTGCTTCTTTTATGGTGGCTTTCAAATTTAATCAGCCAATAAGCTCGCCTGTACTAGTGACTCAAAGCACTTAATAGGCGAGACAAACGATGCCGTTGGTTCACGACAACGTAAATATCAAATCAACCCAATAGATTTTTTGAACTTTACATTTGATAATGATTCTTATTTGCACTAATGTAATAAAAAACAGGAGGTGCTTATATGAATGTTCAGCGGCTATGCCCAGTTTACAAAAAGTGGCTACAGCTAAACCCTTCAAACGCGCGACAGCATCGCTATGCTATGCAAGCGCAGACGCAGCAAGCCCATCAACAGGGCAGATTGGATTATGCGAGAGAGTTAGGCTATCAAACCTTTGAGGCCGCAAAGGTTATCCTTAATGCGCTTCAGCCTACCTCTTTGCAGAAGGTCAGTGTAGTTCAAGAAGACGTACTCGCTTTTTCCACTATGGGAATGTACTTATCTTCTCTGCTTGCCGAAGAACATAGGAAGCGAGAATCTCACGCTATTTTACAAGAATGTCAGCAACAGCTTATTGCCATATTACCCCTGCATGCCACCAATCCTTCTATATGCAGGCTAATCGCGGCCATTCAGCATACCCTTGAGCAAACCTATGTCCCCCAAGCAAGCAAACGACTCGCTTCTGTGGCCGTGCATTAAATACTTTAGATAAAAGGAGATAGTTATGGCGTCGAAACAAATTTCAAGCGAAGACGGCTTTGTCTCATTAAACGTTAGAGCTTCTGTACTTCAAAAAATGCTTAATGGTGAAGTGCTACACATGACAGATATTCACTGTACCTGTTCGCGAAGCAAGCAGGTTTTGAAGCAACTTTTATTGCAGGCTGCTAGCGGCCGCGAATAGAAACAGTAACAAAAAAGGCGCTCAAGCGCGCCCTTTCTTAATAACGTATTGGTAAGGCATGGTCTCGGTTTGAGACGCAACCAGCGTGTGGTCCATAAAGCGGCAAAAGCTAGGAATATCTCTGGCCGTTGAGGGATCGTCAGCCGTGACCGATAAAGTTTCCCCATCGGCCAGCTTTCGAATATTCAGACGCACCATCATTACTGGCTCTGGGCAACGCAATCCTAGCGCATCTAAATGCTGACTAGCCGCGCTAAATGCGCTGTCAAAATCAGATGCCATAATTTTCACGATAGGTGTTAATGGCGCTGATTTCGCTATCAAACCCGCCTTTCTCGGTCAGATAAGCCACGACATCGGCAAGCGATACAATAGAGATAACCTGAGTGCCAAAATCGCGCTCGACCTCTTGAATAGCTGACAGTTCGCCATTACCGCGCTCTTGTCTGTCTAGCGCAATCAGCACGCCAGACAAGCTAGCCTGCTGCTGCTCGATTAAGGTCATCGATTCGCGAATAGCCGTACCCGCAGTGATCACGTCATCCACCAGCATAACCTTACCTTCTAGTGGGCTGCCAACTAGATTGCCGCCTTCACCGTGGGTTTTCGCTTCTTTGCGGTTGAAGCAATAAGGGACATCAAGCTTGTGGCTATCGGCCAATGCAACGGCTGTTGTTGTCGCAATAGGAATGCCCTTATAGGCTGGACCAAAAAGTACATCGAACGCAACGCCTGCGTCCATTAACGCATCAGCGTAAAAACGCCCCAACTTAGCCAAATCGCCACCGCGATTAAACAAACCGGCATTGAAAAAGTACGGGCTAACGCGGCCTGACTTTAAAGTGAATTCGCCAAATTTCAGTACGCCACGTTCAATGGCAAACTCAATAAAATCACGCTGAAACGCTTTCATGATGACCTCTTAATTTCTAATTTACGCGTTGGTTCTAACTACGTGTCGATGACTCGCTTATGCTAGCGCCGCTTTTTGAATGTCGAACAATTCACGTAAACCGTGCTTACCAATTTTCAGCATCTCGTCAAGCTCTTCAAACGAGAACGGTTCGCCCTCTGCAGTACCTTGAACTTCAATCAGCTTGCCGGTTTCGGTCATTACAATGTTCATATCTGTTTCTGCCTCAGAGTCTTCGGTGTACTCAAGGTCAGCGATTGGCGTACCTTCGTAAATACCTACTGAAAGAGCGGCAATCATATGTTTAAGCGGGTTAGTTTTGATAATGCCTTTTGCACGCATGTAAGTAAGTGCATCAACAAGAGCTACACACGCACCGGTAATTGACGCTGTACGCGTACCGCCGTCGGCCTGAATAACGTCGCAGTCTAACGTAATGGTGTTTTCGCCCAGAAGTTTTAAATCTACCGCTGCGCGTAGTGAACGCGCAATTAGACGCTGGATCTCTAACGTGCGGCCGCCTTGTTTACCGCGCGCCGCTTCACGGCCGCTTCGCGTATGAGTAGCACGTGGAAGCATGCTGTACTCAGCTGTAATCCAGCCTTTCCCTTGGCCCTTCATAAAGCGTGGCACACCTTCTTCTACCGTCGCATTACACAACACCTTAGTGTTACCAAACTCTACAAGAACAGAGCCTTCTGCGTGACAAGTGTATTGGCGAGTAATTGTAACAGGGCGAATTTGACTGGCGGTTCTGCCGCTTGGACGCATAGTGTTCTCCACAACGTAAGTGCTTAAAAAAGGGTAGCGTTTTACAGGTTTTATTGGCGATATGTGAATAGAAAGCCCAATTCGCGGTCAAAACCTATAAATTCGATGTAGCTACGAAATTGCGCCTAAGTATAACGCAATACCCGCGGCCGTTAAAAACGAACTTTACATGTTTGCTTATTGAATTACGTAAATGTGCGCTAATATACAAAATACAAGAAAACCTGCTGTAGATATTCACGTATACAACACGACGTTCGGGTTGTTTTTGCAGGCTTTCAGTTAAATTTAAAGGATATTTATGATTTACAGCATGACAGCGTTTGCACGCGTAGAAACCAAAAAAGAGTGGGGCTCAGCCGTGTGGGAAATACGCTCGGTCAACCAACGCTTTTTAGAAACTTACTTTCGCCTGCCGGAACAGTTTCGCTCATTGGAGCCGGTTTTACGTGAACGATTCCGTAAAAAGCTAGCCCGAGGTAAGGTGGAATGTGCGCTGCGTTTTACTGCCAACGATGCTGCTGTAACTAAGCTAAGCTTAAATGAAGAGTTGGCTAAGCAAGTGCTTCACGCCGCTGACTGGGTGCAATCCCATGGCCAATCCACGGGGGTTAACCCACTAGACGTTTTGCGCTGGCCTGGGGTAATTGCAGCGGAAGAAGCCGATATGGACGCCATCCACGCTGACGTAATGGCCGCGTTCGACCAAGCTCTTAACGATTTTATCAGTGCCCGCGCTACCGAAGGTGAAGCCCTTAAAGGTATGATTACGCAGCGCCTTGACGCTATAGAAGTGGAAGCTGAAAAAGTAGCCGCGCGTATGCCTGAAATCATGGTGTGGCAGCGAGAAAAAGTGCAAACCCGCTTTGAAGAAGCAAAGGTTGAACTTGATGCAGGCCGTTTTGAACAAGAAATGATCATGCTGGCGCAAAAAGTAGACGTAGCAGAAGAGTTAGATCGTCTGAATGCTCACGTTAAGGAAACCCGTAATATCCTTAAAAAGGGTGGAGCAGTAGGCCGCCGTCTTGATTTCATGATGCAGGAGTTTAACCGCGAATCGAACACGTTAGGTTCAAAGTCTATCAGCACCGACATCACACAATCGGCGGTTGAACTTAAAGTCCTGATTGAGCAGATGCGCGAGCAAATTCAGAATATTGAGTAATTAAAAGCAGACTCAAACTCATTCAATAAATAACACCAACCCCAGCTTTCTAGCTGGGTTTGATACTTCTGTAGAGCGTTTGGTAGATCGTCGGTTACGAGCTGCTTGAGTCACTGTTGACGCGCTACCTGCCGCCAACATCTAACGCTTCTAATAACTCATTTCAGATATTGTGTTAAGAAGGCCTCATGCGAGGGGAGTTTAGCCACGTGATTATCCACTTGCTGCTTTAATCCTGCCATAAACTGCTTAAGTGACTGTTCACTCATCTCATCGGCAACACGATGATACTGGCTAGGTGTCATGCCCTGGCCCATTAATACTTGGGTCCAGGAATCAACACGGAAAATATCTCCGTCATCTAAAAATACACGGCCAGATTCAGCAAACAAATCCAATTTATGTTTAAGAGAAGACGGAATGTCCATGCGTTGACACTGCTGCCAAAAGGGGCTGTCCTCGCGCTGTGTCACCTTGTAATGCATAACAATAAAATCGAGTATGGCCGACATTTCGCTATCAAACTTATTATTGTATTCGTCGATTGCGCTTTGGGTGATGCCATCAAAAGGAAATAGGCGCATTAAGCGTATAAGGCCAGTCATGATTAGATGGATACTGGTCGACTCTAAAGGCTCAATAAAGCCACTGGATAGCCCTAGCGCCACGCAGTTTTTATTCCAGCCTCGCCTGCGTTTACCAGGCGTAAAACGAATGACTCTAGGTTCATTAATTGGCGCGCCTGTCACCTGCGATTTAAGTGTATTGATGGCGTCTTCATCGCTCATAAATCGGCTACAAAATACCAATCCATTACCCATTCGTTCTTGAAGAGGTATTTGCCAGCGCCAACCGGCCTGATGTGCCACACTTTTGGTGTATGGCACAGGCGGCGCTGTAAGCTCAGTTTGCATGGCTACCGCACTATCGCAAAATAGATAGTGTTGCCAATCGTCGTAACCGGTGTGAAGGGCTTGTTCAATAAGCAGCCCTTTAAAGCCTGTACAGTCTATGAAAAAGTCGCCATCTATGACTTCATCGCTTGCTAATCGAAGGGACTGGATGTTGCCTGATTGCGGGCATACTACGACCTTTTCTATATCTCCTTCCTTGTGAGTTACCCCAGCATCACACGCTAGAGACTTTAAAAATCGACCGTAAGCAACGGCATCAAAATGATAGGCAAAGTTAAGCGGCATGGCTTCTGATGTGGCGAACTTGCTCTGTTTAGCGGCAATAAGTTCCGGGCAATAATCACCAAATTCACCACCAAATCCGTATTCTTTAGCCCTCAGCCAAAAATGGTGAAACTCGCCAGCCCAACACTCTCTTCCGGTTATACCAAAAGAATGAATATAGCTGTGACCTTGTTCACGCCAATTTTCAAACTCAATACCCAGTTTGAACGTGGCTTGTGTGGCACGCATAAATGCTTTTTCGTCGATGCCAAGCAACTTGTGAAATGTTCTGATAGGCGGAATAGTCGCCTCGCCCACACCTACAATACCAATATCTTTCGACTCGACTAACGTAACGTTTATTGACTTACCCAAAAGCCGTGACAGCGCTGTGGCCGCCATCCATCCCGCAGTACCGCCACCCGCAATGACTACGTTCTTAACGGGCGTTTGATTTTTACTGCTATCTAAACCCGATACGGTCATAAGAGGCGTCCTTTTTATCTGAAGTATTTTTTATGTCATTACAACTCGAAGCTGAAGCGTGCTCGTTCTTTTCACGTTGAGCATGCGAGGGCACGTGTTGTTTTTCGTTGCTGTAGCGCTTTGCAATATCATTGAGCAAAACTCTGTTAGACGGCAATCCCTGCAGATAAGCGTTTTTAGTTTGTTGTAAGGTTTCGCGAATGTGAACTGCTTTACGCTTATGCTCTTCATTTAGCCGTAAAGGCGATGTAGAAGAAGAAAAGCCCATTCCATATAGTACATACTGATAGCTAGCAGAGGGGAAAATCTCTTCGTTCTCGATAAGATCTAAGCGTGAAGGGCTTTGATACTTCCACAGTTCAAGCAATTCAGCGAGAGAATCGGGTATGGACGCCTTCTCTCTTTGCGCTAACCAATACGGCTCTTCTCTATCGCTTAAAGCATAATGTAGTTTTAGAAAGTCGATAACGCGCTGCCAGCGATATGCAAAGCGCGAGTTGTAGCGCTTACTGACTATTTCCATGTGTGCTTTGTTTTGCGGAAAAGCCTCACAGAGCATACGTAAGCCAAGCTCGACCATAGCAATGGCTGATGCTTCAAGCGGTTCAACAAACCCCGAAGACATACCTAAGCTCAAACAGTTTTTTACCCAAAACTGTGATCTATAGCCAGGCTCAAAGGAGAGTGTACGAAAAGAAAGCTCTGCATCTTGTGCACTAGGGTAACGTTCACGAACGTAGTCAATCAGCACCTGCTTTGCTTGATCTTCATCTGTGAATTGAGAAGAGTAAACTAGGCCTACACCTCGGCGGTGCTGCAACGCAATATCCCACGTCCACCCACAGGTTTGTGCAGTGGCCACTGTGGTACTTTTTATTTCAGCATCTTCGTTTGAATAAGGCACTTGAAGCGCAACGGCGCGATCATTGAGCATTGTGCGCTTAACGGGTATCCAGGGAATAGTAAAGTGTTTATTGATGAGCAGGCCGCTGTGGCCTGAACAGTCAATAAATAGATCGCCAACTATTTTTTTCCCGTCCTTTGTTGATACGCTTTCAATATCTCCGTTTTGATGAGAGTGAACACTGTCAACATGACCAACGACGTGAGCGACATTTAACTTGTCTACGCAATGATTTTTTAACAGCTCAGCAAGCTTTGTGGCGTCGAAATGGTAACCGTAATTGAGCACATGGGCGTAGTCCGGCGTAGCAATTTGCTTTGGCGCCTTGCCTGCGGCACACATGGCGGCTTGTAACGAAAACACATCTTCGTACGATGTGTTTGGTGCGATTGATTTCCAACATGTATAAATATCGAGCTCGTTGTAGCCTGTTGGAACGGTAAATGGATGATAATAGCAGTGCCCGCCTTTACGCCAATTAACAAAGCTGGAGCCTTGCTTGAAAGCACCATGACACACCGTTAAGAATTCCGTTTCACTAATACCAATATCAAGAAGGGTGTCGCGCAGTGACGGCCAAGAGCCTTCGCCCACACCTAAAGAAGGGATGTTGGGTGACTCTATCAAGGTAACGGTGTGATTCGCGCTTAGTTTTGCGGCAAGTATCCCTGCTGCAAGCCACCCAGCCGTACCACCACCGACAATGACGACCCGATGCATACTGCTATGACTTTCGTTATCACTCATACGTTAAGAACCACGATATGCCCCACTGCACTTCTACAAACATGTTCAGTCGTTTTTCTGGTTACTATTCAAACAGCACTATGACAAAAAAACCCGCTAAAGCGCAACCCTAAGCACTTTAGCGGGTAAACACACCCCAATCGTTAAAACTTGTAGCGAACTCCCAGTGCATAGCGAGCGCCAAGCTCATCTAATTTCCACAACATAGCACTTGTTCTGCCGTGTCTACGGATATTTTCATCTGTGATGTTTATCCCTTCAAATGACACCGTAAGATCTTCAGTGATGTCGTAAGAAATATTGAAGTCTATTTGTGAATAGTCTTCGGTATAGCCCGGCTCATTAATGTACTGAGAGGTTGTATCAAGGAACTTATCACGCCAGTTGTAGGCAATACGCGCTTGCAAAGCATCTTTCTCATACATCAAGATGAGGTTTGCTGTGTCACTTAGTCCCACAAGGGCAAACTGAGTTATCGATGGATTTGCGTCATTATCAAAACCAATATCACCTTGCACTGTGGTGTAGTTAGCCAGTACCCCGAAGCCGCTATCACCAAAGAAGTGTTGCGCAGCAAGTTCGAAACCGTAAATATTCGCCGCTTTATTGTTAACAGGTTTAGAGTTAATGAAGGTAATCAACGGATCTTCGCTATTGGGCAGCACATCGAATTGCTGCTCAAACTGCTCGTCAGTCAACGAGTCATACTCGATACCGTTTTCCATCGCAGCAACCATGTTAAACAATGACGTGTCATTAATTGGAATACCACGCGCCTCTAATTCAGCGCGAGCCGCCTCTGCACGCGGTCCATTGGTAACGTCTCTCAACCCAAAGATATTTTCTTCAACTTGTTCATTACCGATAAAGTTCTTAACACGCTTATCGTAAAAACCAACCGACACATAGCTTGTCTCATCGAAATAATATTCGAATGAAAGATCAAGGTTGTCTGATTCTAATGGTATCAGCGATGGGTTACCTGAACTCGCGGTGGCGGTAATGCTGTCAGTAAGAATTGTCGGTCCGCTTTGAGGCGATACTGTCGCAGCGGCGCTCAAGTTGTTGTACGTGGGTCGCGCTATTGTCTTACTGTAAGAGAATCGCGCAATCATGTTTTCAACAACTTCGATATCGAAATCTAATGCAGGAAGTACATGGTCGTAACTTGATTCAACTTCAACATCTTCCATATCGCTTCCAAAACGGACGTTGAAGTCATTATTACCTTCCCACGCAATGCCGCTAGGTAAACTTATATTTGCAATTGAAGTTACATCGGTATTTTCGTAGCGTACACCTGCCAACAGGTTGTACTCCATGCCGTTTAACTCGCCAGATAAATCCAATTCGAAATAAACCGCAGTTATGTCTTCTTCAATAGTACGGTTAGTTGCAAACGGGTTGTTGGCAAGAAAATCAAAACCGTATTCTTGAGCAGCGAATGCACCAATTTGCGCAACACTACCGGTAAAGCCCTGAGAGAACATCCCCTCAGTATTGAAATCGCTAAACTCACTCGCCAAATCCAGCGGTGTTAAAGAACCAGCAGGAAGCTCACCCGGGTTCTCAATTCCCCAGTTGCCCATGGTGTGGCGGGTTAGAGATTGGAGCGATGTGCTCTCCATTGAGCGTGACTCAATACCAAAGTTAATACTTCCGGTATCCATAACGTAAGAGCCATCAAGACGAGCTTGAGTAATCTCGGTGTCTTGCGACGAGAAATTCATGTCCAATATCGATGTACCTACATCATCTTGGTCAAGCACGCCATTACCGTTAAGATTATCACGAGCTTCATCGTCAAAATCGACGAACATAATAGGGAAGTCGCCTCTGAAATCGACACCTTGCCCTTTAACTACGTTTGCGCCTAAACCAAGATTTGTCCACGTTCCATAGGGCGCATCTGGGCGTCCTTCTGCCGTCGAATTATGAAGGTCGAAGACTAGAGTTAGCTCGTCATTTACGAAGTACTCAAGATTTAAACCGATTGACTTGTTTTCGTTGACTTGGTTTAGTTCTTGAAGTGCCAAACCTAGATCACGAGGTAGCAAATCTCGGCGTTCTTGAGTGATTAATACCGGCGTTTTTACCGTTTCATCATCAAAGGTTAGTTCGGTGAAGTACCTATCATCCATCCATATCGATTGCTCGGCTCGAGCTTCGTATAAGTCTTGCTTTGAATAGGTGTAATCAAGCGTGGCCGTCATTTTTTCTGAAGGAGCAAACTGGAACGTTAGCTGTGCATTCGTTCTTTCACGCTCTCGGTCTGCCATGTAATAACGTAAATCTGAGGGAATGGCGAAAAGCTGTCCCATGGCTGGTGCGTTGTTCAGCACAATTGGGTCACCGCTATCTGGGTTCGCTGGATCAGGTGATTGGGGCACCGTGCCATCAAATGGATTTACGCGCCACTCGTTCACAAACGCACCTTGTGCAGCACTGTCACGCTGTTGGAATGAACCGGTAAACGTAACGCCAAAGGTATTGTCATCATTGAGGTAATTGATGAAGCCAGATACTTCAGGCGTAACATCATCACCTACACGGTTAGTCGTATCATGCAGTGCTTTTGCGCCTACACTTGCGGTAATGCCATTGTCAGATGCTTGAAATGGACGTGCTGTTCGTATATTTACCGTAGCCCCAATCCCCCCAGTTGCAATACTCGCTCTACCTGTTTTGTACACTTCAACCGCTCTAACACTTTCAGAAGCAAGGTCAGAAAAATCGAAGGCGCGAGAATTTGCTGCTCCGCCACCACCAGGTAACGCAGAACCAGGCATCGTACGTCCATTCAGCGTTACCATATTAAAGTCAGGTCCAAAACCACGCGCTGTGACTTGGCTTCCTTCACCATTATTCCGACTAATCGAAATACCAGTAATACGCTGTAGTGACTCTGCTAAGTTAGTATCAGGAAATTTACCAATATCTTCTGCTGAGATGGCATCAACAACACCAGCAGAGTCACGCTTGATACCCATCGACTCTTGAACACTACTTCGTATACCTGATACCTGAATAACTTCTATGTCTTTTTCTGTTTCTTGCGCCGTCGCAGATGACATCACGCCGCTACTCAAAGCGGTCCCGAGTATCAATGACAAACTTGCTGCGATCTTGCTTTTATTTGGTGTTGTTTGTGTCACGGTCTATCTCTCTTTAATAGTGGCTTTTATGTGTGTTGTGAACCTTACGCGCCTCCAGAAAGGGCTTTCCCAAAGAGAAACTAGAACACCCAGACATAAGAAAGCGCTTTCCGAACATTAATTCAACAAAAGTTTAAGATCAACACATTTTTTACAATTAATTCACAGGTAACAACTATATAGGAGAACACCAAACTCCTCATAAAAAAATATAAAACCAACACATTCAATAGTTTACAAGAAAACCAAAGCTCTATTAGATTCCGGTATTAGTCATATAAATATTATCAGTCACTTAATTCCATTAACGTAAAAATGACATAAATATGAGAAAGCGCTTTCTAATTGTTTTTTATTTGTGCTATAAACCGCTTTGTTATTTCAGATTCATTGTACTGCCAGCATCCGTTTAGAATTTGTGCAGTAAGAAAAAGGTTATCGACATATGAACAGCATTTCGCTTCCCGCAGGCAGTCCCTTACTCAAAAATTCGTTTCTTTATGGAACTGCCACGTCAAGTTTTCAGATAGAAGGGGATGTCGACAACCGTCTCGAATGTATTTGGGATAGATTTTGTGAACGGCCTTCAGCCATCGCTGATCACTCCAATGGCGATGTCGCCTGTGATCATATTGCTCGCTGGAGAGAAGATTTCGACATTTTGTTAGACTTAAACGTAGACGCTTACCGTTTCTCTATTTCTTGGCCGCGCGTTATCACTCAAGAAGGTGAGCTAAATCCAAAAGGCGTTGCCTTTTATAAAACGCTAGTTGATGCGTTAAATGAAAAAGGCATTAAGCCATTTGTTACCCTTTATCACTGGGATCTCCCGCAGCACCTGGAAGATAAAGGTGGGTGGCTTTACCGACAAACTGCTTTTGCATTTGAAGACTATGTTGACAAAATAACGCAGGCGTTAGGCGAGTCCGTTTTTTCGTATGCAACGTTCAATGAACCTTTTTGCAGTGCTTATTTAGGGTATGAAATAGGCGTACACGCCCCGGGCAGAACGGGTAGAAAATACGGAAGAACTGCGGCTCATCACATTTTGCTAGCACACGGCCTTGGGATGAAGGTGCTTAGAAAAAATGTTCCAAATAGCGAAGCCGGTATAGTATTGAATTTTACGCCATGCTACCCCGCCACACAAAAGAAAGAAGACCTCTTAGCCACCCGCAAAGCAGATGACTATATCAACCAATGGTATATGCAGCCTGTAATGGAGGGAAGCTACCCCGAAGTGTTATTTGATATAGACGAAGCGGATAGACCACCAGTTGAAGCTGGTGATATGGAGACAATCTGTCAGCCCATCGATTTCTTAGGGGTAAATTTCTACACGCGATTACACTATTCTGCGCCCAAAGAGAAAGGCGCATTGTATTTCGAGCATCCTCATCAAGGTCCATTGACCGATATTGGTTGGGAAATCTATCCAAAAGCGCTTTATGATTTACTTACTTCATTAAACGAACGATATACGCTCCCTCCCATTTTTATAACTGAAAATGGTGCAGCAATGGCAGACGAACTCAAAGATGGTCTTGTTAATGATGTGGATCGGGTTAATTACTACAATGCCCATTTAAACATGGTACACAACGCAGTGATTGATGGAGTGGAAGTGAGTGGTTACTTCGCATGGAGCCTCCTTGATAACTTCGAGTGGGCGGAAGGATATGAAAAGCGATTTGGGCTAGTTTATGTGGATTTTGAAACGCAAAAGCGTACGCTTAAACTTAGCGCCAATGCTTATAAAGCGCTCATAGCAAGTCGAACATAACAACAGTGGAAATAGCAATGAACCATAAGCTGACATTAAAAGAAAAAGTGGGTTATGGCATGGGCGACGCTGCGGCCAATTTAGTTTGGCGGGGCGCACTAGCATATTTGGCGGTATTTTATACCGATACGTTCGGTATTACAGCCGCTGCAGCTGCGATGCTATTTCTTGTCGTTCGTCTTTCTGACGGTGTGACCGATATTATCATGGGAATGATTGCTGACAGAACCCAGACTAAGATGGGAAAGTTTCGCCCTTGGATATTAGGCTCCACTCCTTTTCTTGGCCTTTTCATGGTCCTTTGCTTTACCACACCTGATCTCTCGTATTCAGGCAAACTCATTTACGCTTACCTGACCTACATCGGACTAACCTTAGCGTATACGGTTAATAATGTACCGTACTCAGCGCTAATGGGCGTGATGACCAGTGATGATAGAGAGCGTACAAGTTTGTCTGGCTTTCGTTTTGCTGGGGCATTCTTTGGTGGACTGCTTGTTATGGGTTGTTTGCCTATGCTGGTGGACTTGCTAGGCCAAGGGAACACTGCTGTAGGGTATCAATATACCATGTGGTTGTTTGCCACGTTGCTTGTCATATTAATGTGTGTAACAGTTTTTACCACGAAAGAGCGCGTTACGTTGCAGCAGGTTTCAAAGCCTCAAGACACTAAACTGGACTCTCCAAAAACAGAGACAGGTACCCAAGTAGCGCCCGCTCCTCGTTCACTAACATCTGAACTCATCGACTTGGGAAAGCAACTACCGTTAATTCTAGTTCCTCTTTCAGCAATAACCGCCTTCTTTTATTATCGAGACGTTGTAACTGGGGCAATCTTCATTACTGTTATAGCGCTTACTACTATTGCAATTAAACGGTTAACTCGCCGACCGGATGCCGAAAACACCCGTTCTCAGCAGGATATTATCGACCTGCTTTCCAATAAACCCTGGCTAATTCTGTTAGGAATGGGTTTTCTAACCATGATGTTTAATGGCATCAAATATGGCGTTATTGCCTACTATTTCAAATATTACATGGGCAATGAGCTACTCACAGGCTACTTTTTCATTTCACTGCTGGTAGTGTCGATTTTCGGCGCATTAGCAACGTCCAAATTAGCCGCTATGTTTGGTCGCAAGAAGCTCTTTATTATCGCGCTGTTAGCAAGTAGCGTATTGACCTCTGGCATTTATTTTGTTCCTCAGAAAAGCGTGAGCGCCATATTCATTCTAGGTTGCAGTGCAGAGTTTTTTGCCGCCATATTGCCTACCTTATTTTTCTCTATGCTAGGAGACTCGGCAGACTACAGCGAATATAAGACAGGTCGAAGAGCCACCGGACTCGTCTACTCTGCAGGCTCTTTTGTTCAAAAAACAGGGGGAGGCTTTGCAGGGGCGCTCGTCTTGCTAGTATTGGGAAGCTATGGCTATAACGGTCTTGATATCAATACAATTGATCAAACGCTTCCAGGTATGAAGTCTTTAATGAGTTGGATACCGGCGCTATTTGGCTTTGCTGGCGCAGCGTTAATCTGTCTGTACCCATTAAATGACGAAAAACAAAAAGAAGTTACACAAGCTTTACTCTCTCGACGTAGCGAACAACCGCCGATATCGGCATAATACAGTCAGTTAGAGTGATTGTTTTAGAGAACGAGGTCTTATCACGTGCCCACCATTTATCAAGTTGCCGAGCGTGCAGGTGTTTCTTTATCTACGGTATCCCGCGTATTAAATGGTAAGGCTTCGGTAAACAAAGTACTGAAAGAACGCGTAGAGAAAGCGGTTAAAGAGCTAAATTACCGTCCAAACTCTGTCGCTCGTTCATTGGCAAATAACCGCACTGACAGCGTCGGGGTACTTGTACCTGAACTCAACGCCCCGTTTTTTGGCGATCTGATGCAAGCTGTAGAGTCAACGCTGCGCGCCGCAGATAAACATGTCATTATTTCGGTAGGACGGAATTGCCTAGAAACAGAGAAAGATGCGGTAGAGTTTCTTATTAGCCGTAACTGCGATGCACTCATCATGCATGCAGAAGCATTATCCGATGAGTATTTATTGGAGTTAAACCAGTCGAAACTTCCCGTTGCTTTGGTTAACAGACAAGTGGAGGGGCTACCTGAGGCATGCACTAGCCTCGATAATGAAAAGGGCGGATATCTGGCTACCCGCCACTTACTCGAGCTAGGCCATAAAGACATTGCATATATTTCTGGACCGACTGACAAGTGTGACGCGAGCTTGCGCTTGGAAGGACATAAACGCGCCTTGTCGGAAGCAGGGTTGCCCATAAACCCACAGTTGATATTTAACGGCGACTATTCTGAAGAAGACGGGAAGATTGGCTTGTTAGAGCTCATGGCGCGCGATGTTCCTTTCACGGCTTTAGTGTGCGCCAACGATTGGATGGCATCGGGTGCGATAAGCTGCGCGAGAGATTTAGGCATGAGCCTTCCCCACGACTTGTCTGTGGTTGGTTTCGATGACGTGGTATTTGCCCACCATGTTTTTCCTCGTCTTACCACGGTCAGTAACCCAATTGCGGAAATGGCTGAAATGTCAGCCAAGTACATTCTTAATAAAGTATATGGTCAGGCTAATAACGTTCAGCTGTATTTCGAACCTTCCTTGGTTGTTCGGGAATCTACGGTAAAACATGAAGGATGAAGCCAAGCTGGTAAGTCGAAAACCGACTTTCATCTAAACTCTTAATTAAAACTTTCAATTAAGCGCCTTTCGCTCCCAATAGCGCACTTTGCTATCCACCTTAATGATGATACGACCCACAATAGACGCGAAGGCCTGTCTTACAAGTATTTAAGCCAAGGGGCGTGGTGCTTTGATTTATAGGCGCTAAACCATTTAACAGGGAAATAAAGCACTAAACTAAGGCCAGCAGCTATTAACCATATTTGATAAATATGGTCTACGCCCACGTATTTTCCTTTATTCGCCCCCCAAATAAAGAATGCAATACCGTACATCACCAGCAATACGTACAAATGCAGGATGTAGAAAAACATCGGGACCGAGCCAAAGGTGTCGAGAAACGCAAACTGCTTATCCTTAACGCGCTCGAAAGCAAACAACAATAGAAACATGCCGGCCAGCGTAAAGAGCAAAAATGCTAAAGACGGGGGGTACTTAGTCAAATTAAGTAATGACATCAACGTAGTGATGGCACTTTGTTGTAGCTCCCAAGGCAAGGTCTCACCATAAATATTTAAACCGCGAAGTAGGAAAAATAGGCTGAGCGACACTGCAAATAAACCAAGCAACCACCGACCGCGTCGCGCTTTATCAAGCTGTTGACTGTAAAGAGGCCCACATGCATAACCGAGCAGTATTACCCCTATCCAAGGAAGCACGGGATAACTCACTTTAATGTTTAGGGCGGCTGACTGAAGTATATATCCTCTATCGTGCAGCATTGTCCAAAGCGTATAGCCTGTTTCATGTGGAACATAGCTAATTGGCGTTAGTGCATTATGTCCAAAGACAATTAAGAGGCCTAAAATGAGCAACAGAGTTCTTGGAAGATAACTCAATACAGCCAGAGCAATCATGCTGATACCTATGGCCCACATCACCTGAAGATAAAGCGTTTGGAAACTCGCCCCCCAGCTAAACGTAATAAATGTGACCTCTAAGAACAAAATAAACAATCCACGCTTAATTAAGAACTCTCTGACATTACGTGTCGGTTTAGCCTTATTCGCTGAGTCCATTGGATTGGCATAGAGCCATGCAGACAGCCCCGTTAAAAACACGAATGTGGGTGCGCAGTAATGGGCGGCTAACCGTGTGAAAAATAGAGAAGGTGACGTAGTATCGATATCCATAGGATCAGATACCTGCAAATGCAGAAAAAAGCGCTCTCGCACGTGATCGATAAGCATAATGAGCATGACCAAGCCACGCATCATATCGATGCTTCGAATACGGTTTCGTTGAATACTAGAAGACATTTTAGCCATTACATCAAGGAGGAAATATTTGCTATCAACACAACTTCGTTCAGAATTTAGCGGTAGTTTTAGCCACTCACAGCATCGATAGTTAAACGATTAACCCAATGCTATAACATTGCAGTAAACAGTGGCAATTATTTGCTTCGAATATACTAATGATGCGTTCAACAGCATAATAAGAAATACTAGAAGAAAAACGGAGTCACTATGAAATATCTATTGTTAGGTCTGGTCATGCTTGCTGTTGCGACGACGGCCGTTGCGAACAACGACCGCGACGCAGTGAATCAGACACTTAATGCTCTACATCACAATGCGTCTATTGCAGACTTTGAGCAGTATTTTGGTTTGTATCACGACAGCGCGATCTTTATTGGCACCGACGCATCTGAGGTATGGACCAAAGAAGCGTTTAAGGCGTATGCCAAACCTCACTTTGACAAGGGCAGAGGATGGACATACCACCCGCGAGACAGGCATATCTATTTTTCCCCTAATCACGATGTAGCCTGGTTCGATGAACTGCTCGATAATGAAAGCCTGGGAGAAACACGAGGCACGGGTGTCTTAATAAAAGAGGGAGCAAAGTGGAAAGTCACCCAATACCATTTAACGATCCCTATCCCCAACGCGCTTGCAGATAGCGTTGCTAATCAAATTAAAACCATGCAATAAAAAAAGCCCCGACGTAACGTGGCCTTTGTTTCTCTTTGGGTCTTAACTACCTTTAGGTATTAGACTGTGTGAGTGGTTGAATTTCCATCTCTACTCGACGGTTCATCGAGCGGTTTGCTGCACTATTGTTAGGTACTTTAGGTGCGTATTCGCCCATACCTACCGTCGTGATACGCGTCGGGTTAACGGAATAGTTAATAAGTAAATTCTTAACCGCTCCTGCGCGACGCTCAGATAAAGACTGGTTGTACTGCTCAGAGCCAGTGTCATCCGTATGACCTTTGATCATAAGAACGGTTTTTTCGTAATTGTTTACGACTTTGGCAACGTCTTGAAGAACCGGATTGAAGTTAGGGCTGATGCTAGAACTGTCAGTAGCAAAGGTAATGTCGCCCGGCATGATCAATCGCAGATTATCGCCTTCTCGCACAACTTGAACGCCAGTATCAGAAAGCTCATTTCGAAGCTCTTCTTCCTGTTTGTCCATGTAGTTACCTATCGCACCACCTGCGATTGCACCTACCGCAGCGCCCCACGCATAACGACTTTTGTCGTTATCACCTGTCGCTTTACCCAGCAATGCGCCTACTACCGCACCAATAGCGGCACCTTTTTGCGTATTATTCGGATCAGTTGCGCAACCTGCTACCGTTAGTGACGCAGCAATCAAACTTACAGCAAGAGTCTTTTTCATAACTTCCTCTTATTTCAATTAAAAGCTCAATATTGATGAGTTGCATTTATCCATTGCCACTCTCAATAAGCTCAGTGTTAGTTTTGCATTAAACAACTACAGTGATAGCAATAAGCGTTCCACTGGCAAATATTCTGTATATAAGCAACAACGAGTATCTGAGCGCCACGAGTTCGCTTCCTGCTTAACTTTTTCTAAAAATCAGCACTCAAAGGCACTACAGCACTTCATGTTTAGAGGATTGTAGGACATCAAACCTGAACGTTAGCTAAATGAACGTTGGAATAAAGAAGAAAAAATGCGTTGGTACACAGTGTAAATACTACACTGTGTTGCTAAAAAGTAACGTTTTAGCCTATTGAAACTGAACGCTCAAAAAATGCGTTCACATCAATCTTATAGTCAGACGCTATGACGGCTTTGTTGATACTGATTGTTTTATCCGATGATAGGTCAACATCTTTCGGCGTTAGATAGTGGTTACTGCGAACCGAATAAAAAACCTTTACGAGTGGCGTAAGCGGGGAGTCTCTCTGTTCAAGCACCATCGCTAATTTATCATTTGATAATAGAACTAGGCTCCCTACGGGGTATACGCCCAGACACTTTATAAACTGTTGAACGAGCGACTGGTCAAGACGCGTTGGCGCATCACTCATCAAAATAGAGAATGCCTTTTGGCTAGACATACCGGCCTTATACACCCGGTCCGCGGTGAGTGCATCGTACATATCGGCAATGGCAAGCATTCGGCCTGCTTGACTAATATCCTCACCTTTGGTCCCAGCAGGGTAGCCTAACCCGTCCAATCGCTCATGATGCTCACTAATCGCTTGAATCAGTGGCTGCGCAATTTCCGTACTTTTTAAATAGTCGACCCCGTGCTTTACATGACCTTTCATGATCTCCATTTCGCTGTCCGTAAGGCGGCCTGGCTTATGAAGAATTTCATCTGGAATTTTGATTTTGCCCAAGTCGTGTAGAAAGCCAGCATAGGAAAGGTCTTGCACCTCTTCTTCAGACATCCCTAAATACTTGCCAAAATTGGCGAGTAAAATAGCAACGTTCAGAGAATGCTCTAGTAAATAGTCGTCTTTTTCTCGAATTTTAGTCAGACAAAGTAACGCATCGGGGTTTCTATCTACCGACTCTACCAACTTGTTTGAAAATGCTTTGGGAATACTCGCATCAAAAGGCGTCTCTTTTTGTACATTGGCAAGTAACAACTTTTGAATTGCCTTTCCTTGCTCGTGAAGCTTTGCGGCTCTTACCAGCTCATTTTCGAGTGATATCTTTTTTGATTTTACCGGTTGATTAGAAGACGAGTTTTGGTGCTTTTCCACAGTAGCCGATGAACTAGGTTGCTCAACGTTAAACGCCTTATCTGTATCAATGGCGAGGGTTTTCACACCTCGCTTTCTAAGTGTTTTAACCACGTCATCAGACGTAACGCGGCCTTGGCTCGTAACCCTCAACGCACCTTTTTGCTCTAAAATTTGATGAACAAACATGCCTGGCACTAACTGATCAATAGTAATCTTTTTTATCATCTTATATGCACTGCACTATATTAATCGCCATATATTTGCTAACTGCTTTCGTATAAAAAGTGAAAGCTCAGTACTCTAACTCTACTAGTATAGTGTGTAAATCTGGCTTCCAACCAAACTTCGTCATATTCACTCGGTAGTTTTTAACGACCACACCTTCCTCTGCTAATCGCTCTCGCTGCTCATCCGCTTTATCAGAGCCAGCAGGAAAAGCAATTTTACCGTCAGCACGTAGTACGCGATGCCAGTGGCAGTCAGCATTTATCTCTCTTAAACACTTTCCCATCATTCTAGCTCTGCCGGGTAATCCACACAGGTCAGCGAGCAAGGCGTAACTTATTACCTGCCCCTCAGGCACTAAAGAAAGCGTTTTCTCTACTCGAGATTGTACTGCTTCATTCGGCATGTTGTATATTATCCTATCTATTAAGTTACTTAGTTAATAAGTGCGATAAACGTTCAAAAGAGAATAAAGAAATTCAGTTATGCGCCTTTATTGTGAACACTGTGGATATCCTCAAAAAACCTGTATTTGCTCTCACATTAACACAGTAGATACATCGTTAGAGATTGTGATAATTCAACACGAAAAAGAAGCACTTCACGCCAAGAATACGGCGCGCTTAGTTTCATTGTGTATTCCTTCGACGCGAATCATACTTGCTAATGATGTCGTCGCTATGCAATCCCTATCCGAACACTGCTCACGTCGACATTCAGTGCTTGTTTACCCAAGTGAATGCAGTACACCGATAGAAAATGTCGATGCCGTTGCACGTTCTGAGATCACAACGCTAATTCTAATAGATGGAAGTTGGAAACAAGCATTTGGTCTAGTTAAACAGAACCCATGGTTAACAAAGTTACCAGCGTTTCACTTCATTTCTGCACCCACTTCTAACTATGCTATTCGTCATACGACATTAAGCAATGCACTTTCTACGCTAGAAGCAACAGCTTATGCACTACAGTGCTTAGATCAAATCGACGTTTATGGGCTTTACAGAGCACAGACAGCCTTACAAGATAAGTGGCAAGGCCCTATGTCACATAGAAGGCATTTGTAGCGTAGAACTTCGTTTAGCGCACATTACGCGTTCATGGGAATGAAGCCCTTTTGATCTTTGACTAAACTTATCCAATTTCGAATGGCAGGATAGGCGGAAAGGTCAAACCCGCCCTCGTGGGCAACGTGGGTATACGCAAACAATGAAATATCCGCAAGAGTTAACATGTCACCTAGCAAAAACGGCGTAGTTTTAAGTTGATGCTCCATGACAGCTAGTGCGCGATATCCACCCGCTTGTTTAGATTCGTACTCCGCTTTCCTGTCCTCGGGTAGCCCTAAATAAACATTGATGTAACGAGCAACGGCGATATAAGGCTCGTGACTGTATTGTTCGAAAAACTGCCACTGTAAAAGTTGCGAAAAACTATAGGGAGAAGAGGGGATTAAAGGAGTGTTAGATGCTAGATAGTGCATGATGGCATTGGATTCTGACAACACCCTGCCGTCGTCTAATTCAAGCAACGGAATTTTCCCATTTGGGGTCTTTTCTAGGAAAGAAGGAGCGCGTGTTTCTCCTTTCATAATGTCCACATCAATCCATTCGCAGGTTTTACCTAACAAAGAAAGAAGCAGTTGGAGTTTGTAACAGTTTCCTGAACGCGTGTCGCCGTATATTCGCACAATGATATCTCTATGACCTAAGAAGATTTACCATACCAACGCAATGTGAATACGACAATTATTAATAGCTGTTAGGGTGCGAGAAGGGATTAAGCGAGCCTTGTCTAGATACCACATAGACCGCTGCGAAAAGATAAGGCTAAGAACAACAGACCCGAATAGACTAATGATAGCGAGGGAGTTGAATTAACCATTCAACAATGAACAACAGAACCCAAGAAATCGGTATTAACGCAATACACGCAGCCACTCTAGCCTTATCTCTTGGGGCAAAAACCCGCGCCCCCATTTTTAAGACTCGTTCTTTTTCGCTTTCTAGTTGCTCAATTGACGCAGCTGTAGAGAATTCTTCGTGCTTTGCACATCGTTTAATACCGTCTTCTATGTTTTCCTCTAGGTGCAGTACAGCAGCTTTCTGCTCTTTCTCAAGCATACTTTTAAGCTTTATTACCGGCCAAAATAGATAAACGCTCACTATCCCCGTGAAGAACGTGACTACTAGTACATCAATGGAAGGAATGTCTTTTTTCAACCAAAAGATAGGAAAAATGGCCAGTGCCCCCATCGCAAATATGCTGTTGGTTGTTCCTAATTTTAAAATCGTCATGATGGACTTAAGTCGGTCAATATTTCCACCGGCTTGGGGCAAAACTTTAGAAGTTAGGTACTTAATGTTGGAGGAGATCTGAAACAAAAATAAAATGGCCAAGAACCAAAAGGGGACGGCTGTGGCCGTTAAGAATAAAACGTGTATTTCTTGTTTTACCGTGATCAATCCTTCGAATATGCAGTACACAATCGTGATCATAATAGAAATGATGATTGCATTGAAAATATGGTGTCTAAATTCAATGGCGAGTTCTCGCCTATGCGCCGAAAACTGACTAAGCTGATTTGTTTTTACAAGCAAAGAAATAAGGGTGCTAGCCACGTTTTGATGCATTAAACGAAGCGCAAACCAAAAGTATCCTGTAATAAGCGACATACCAATAGCAGAGTTGAAATCCCGCTGTGCACGTACATTTCCCACTTCAGGCCAATCTAACGCACCCGTAAAATAATGCACTGAAAGTAAAATCAGTGTTGTTAGCAGAGGAAAAAATCCAATAGAGGCACCTTTGTGCATGTTGGAATACGGGTTAAGCTTCATTTCTATAATTCGTTACAGGCAAAGGTGGCACTAGAATTAGCGCCGATTACGTTTTAATTTAAATCGGTTAAAACGCTCTAACGATAAGCTTTGTGTAGTGCGATAGCAATAAAAATAAACGTAAGAGAATGTGAACGACCACTTTTCGTTCGGCAATAAAAAACCCGCCATTTGGCGGGTTTTTTCAAAGCTGTGCTTTTTATTTGCGTAACTTCTGAATAAGACGAAGTTGAGCAATAGCTTCTGCAAGCTCGTGAGCTGCTTCAGCGTAGTTAAAGTCAGCGCCTGGGTTGGCGATGTGCTCTTCTGCACGTCGTTTGGCTTCTTCTGCTGCCTGCTCGTCAAGATCTTCAGCTCGAACCGCGGTATCAGCCAGTACGGTAACATTGCCAGGTTGTACTTCTAGTACACCACCAGCAACATAGATTACTTCTTCTTCACCGTGCTGTTTAACCAAACGCACCATACCAGGTTTAATAGCAGAGATAAGTGGCGCGTGCCCTGGGTGAATACCCAGCTCACCTTCGCTACCTGTCACCTGAATCGCTTCAACGCGACCTGAGAAAATCGCTTTCTCCGCGCTTACTACGTCCAAATGTACTGTCATTGCCATGTGAACCTCCTGATTAGGTACGTTAGCATGATGCTAGGCTAGCAACTGCTAGCCCTGTCATTATGCTTTCTTGGCTTTCTCTAGCGCTTCTTCGATAGAACCAACCATGTAGAAGGCTTGCTCTGGAAGGTGATCGTACTCACCGTCTAGGATGCCTTTAAAGCCACTGATTGTGTCTTTTAGCGATACATATTTACCAGGTGCACCAGTAAATACTTCTGCTACGAAGAACGGCTGAGATAGGAAACGCTGAATCTTACGAGCACGTGATACCACTTGCTTGTCTTCTTCAGATAGTTCGTCCATACCTAGGATCGCGATGATGTCTTTCAGCTCTTTATAGCGCTGAAGAACAGTCTGTACGCCACGTGCTACGTCATAGTGCTCTTGACCAATTACTAGCGGGTCTAGCTGACGAGACGTTGAATCTAGTGGGTCTACCGCAGGGTAGATACCAAGAGACGCGATATCACGAGAAAGTACTACCGTTGCATCCAAGTGAGCAAAGGTTGTCGCTGGAGATGGGTCAGTCAAGTCATCCGCAGGTACGTATACCGCTTGGATTGAAGTGATTGAACCTGTCTTCGTTGACGTAATACGTTCCTGAAGTACACCCATCTCTTCTGCAAGAGTAGGCTGGTAACCTACCGCAGATGGCATACGACCTAGAAGTGCTGATACTTCAGTACCTGCTAGGGTATAACGATAGATGTTATCTACGAAGAATAGAACGTCACGGCCTTCGTCACGGAACTTCTCAGCCATTGTTAGACCGGTAAGTGCAACACGTAGACGGTTACCCGGTGGCTCGTTCATCTGACCGTATACAAGCGATACTTTATCAAGTACGTTTGATTCGTTCATTTCGTGATAGAAGTCGTTACCCTCACGCGTACGCTCACCAACACCCGCGAATACTGAGAAACCGCTGTGCTCGATTGCGATGTTACGGATAAGTTCCATCATGTTTACGGTTTTACCTACACCCGCACCACCGAATAGACCAACTTTACCACCCTTAGCGAATGGGCAAACCAAGTCGATTACTTTGATACCAGTTTCTAGTAGTTCTACCGAGCTAGACTGATCTTCGTAGCTAGGCGCTTCACGGTGAATAGACATACGCTCTTCTTCACCAATTGGACCTGCTTCGTCGATTGGGTTACCCAATACGTCCATGATACGACCAAGTGTCTTCGTACCAACTGGAACCATGATTGGGTTACCGGTATTTTCTACTGCAAGACCACGTTTTAGTCCGTCAGTAGTACCTAGTGCGATGCCACGAACAACACCACCACCTAATTGCTGTTGCACTTCCAGGGTTAGACCTGACAAGTCACCTTCGGTAACTCGTAGTGCGTCATAAACTCTTGGTACCGCATCTTGTGGAAATTCAATATCCACAACGGCGCCAATGATTTGGACGACCTTACCTTGACTCATAATTTGTCCTCGTTATCTCTTTTAAACCTTTGCCTACACCGCTGCGGCACCGCTCACAATCTCACTGATTTCTTGTGTGATTGCAGCCTGACGCGCTTTGTTATATACCAGTTGTAACTCATCAATGAGGTTACCGGCGTTGTCGGTTGCTGCCTTCATGGCAACCATTCGCGCAGCTTGTTCTGACGCCGCGTTTTCTACAACACCCTGATACACCTGAGACTCAATGTAACGAACCATTAGTGCTTCCAAAATTTCTTTTGGATCTGGCTCGTAGATGTAGTCCCAACGATGTTGATATTCTTCGTCTTCTGACTTTGGCAAAGGCAATAACTGATTGATCACAGGTTTCTGTGTCATGGTGTTAACGAAGTCATTGAATACCAAGAATACTCGGTCAATTTGTCCTTCGTCGTACGCTTTAAGCATAACGCGTACAACACCCACTACATCGCTCACAGACGGCTTGTCACCTAAACCAGATTCAGCAGCAAGCAACTTGCCACCAAAGCGGTTGAAGAAACTGCACGCCTTAGAACCTAATGCAGCGAAATCCACTTCTACACCCTGTTCACGCCATTTTTTGACGTCTTGAGTGACGAGCTTAAATTCATTGGTGTTCAAGCCACCACATAAGCCTCGGTCAGTGGAAATCACAATGTAACCGACGCGCTTGACTTCACGCTCTTCCAAATAAGGATGGCGATATTCAAGGTTACCGTTTGCAATGTGACCAATCACTTTAAGCATATTTTGTGCATATGGACGGCCAGAAGCCATGCGTTCCTGCGCCTTTTTCATTTTAGACGCAGCAACCATTTCCATCGCACTGGTAATCTTCTGAGTATTTTTGATACTCCCAATCTTACCTTTTATTTCTTTACCGCTGGCCATGACTATCTCTCCGATTACTCAACGAATTGCGCTGGTGGTTAAACACCAGCACCATTGATTACCAAGTTTGTGTCGCTTTAAAGTTTGTTAAAGCGTCGTTCAACTTAGAGGCAATCTCGTCGTTGTAGTTACCTGATTCGTTGATAGTCTTCATAAGGTCAGCGTGTTCGCTGTTCATGTAAGAGTGAAGAGCGGCTTCAAAATCTAGGATTTTGTTAAGCTCGATACCCTTAAGGAAACCTTTTTCTACCGCGAACAGAGATACACCCATATCAGCAATTGAAAGTGGTGCGTACTGCTTCTGCTTCATTAGCTCAGTTACGCGCTCACCGTGCTCAAGTTGCTCACGAGTTGCATCATCAAGGTCAGAAGCAAACTGCGAGAACGCCGCAAGTTCACGATACTGAGCTAGGGCTAGACGGATACCGCCACCCAACTTCTTGATGATTTTAGTCTGTGCAGCACCACCAACACGAGATACCGAGATACCAGCGTTAACCGCTGGACGGATACCTGCGTTAAACAAGTCAGTTTCTAGGAAGATCTGACCGTCGGTAATTGAGATTACGTTAGTTGGTACGAATGCAGATACGTCACCAGCTTGCGTTTCGATAATTGGAAGCGCAGTCAATGAACCTGTCTTACCTTTCACTTCGCCGTTTGTGTAACGCTCAACGTATTGTTCGTTTACACGTGCAGCACGTTCTAGTAGACGTGAGTGAAGGTAGAATACGTCACCTGGGTAAGCTTCACGGCCTGGTGGACGCTTAAGTAGTAGTGAGATTTGACGGTAAGCAACAGCTTGCTTAGACAAATCATCATATACGATTAGCGCGTCTTCACCGCGGTCACGGAAGAATTCACCCATAGTACAACCAGAGTAAGGCGCTAGGTATTGAAGCGCAGCAGACTCAGATGCAGATGCTGCAACCACGATAGTGTGGTCAAGTGCACCGTGCTCTTCTAGTTTACGTACTACGTTAGCGATAGTAGATGCTTTCTGACCAACCGCTACGTACACACACTTAATGCCTGTACCTTTTTGGTTGATGATAGCGTCAACAGCCATTGCTGTTTTACCACACTGACGGTCACCGATGATAAGCTCACGCTGACCACGACCTACTGGGATCATGGCGTCAACTGACTTATAACCAGTTTGTACTGGCTGGTCTACCGATTGACGCTCGATTACGCCAGGTGCAATTTTTTCAACTGGTTCGAAACCAGCAGCGTCGATTGCGCCTTTACCATCGATAGGCTCACCTAGTGTGTTTACAACACGACCTAGTAGTGCGTTACCTACTGGTACTTCAAGAATACGACCAGTAGATTGTACTTTATCGCCTTCTTTAAGGTCCGCATAAGGACCCATAACAACTGCACCTACAGAGTCTCGCTCAAGGTTTAGTGCAATTGCGTAACGGCTTCCAGGAAGCTCGATCATTTCACCTTGCATTACATCTGCAAGGCCATGAATGCGGATAATACCGTCAGTTACTGCGACGATAGTACCTTCATTACGTGCTTCACTGCTTACATTGAACTGTTCAATTCTTTTCTTGATCAGTTCAGCAATTTCAGTGGAATTAAGTTGCATGCTCTTATCCCCGTTATGCTTGCAACGCGTCTGCTAGACGGTTCAATTTCGACTTTACGGAACCATCAATAACTGTATCGCCGGCATTAATTACCATTCCAGCGATCAGGGCAGGGTCCACGTTACAATTAAGCTTCACTTTACGTGCCAAACGTTTTTCCAAAGATGCAACCAACTCATTTTGTTGCGCATCAGTCAGCGTAGATGCTGAGGTTACGTCCACTTCTATTTCTTTGTCGTAATCTGCTTTAAATGCATCAAACAAAGTAGAAATTTCAGGCAACGCGGCTAAACGTTTATTCTCAGCCAAAACCTTAACCAGGTTTTGGCCGTGTTCGTCGAGTTGCTCACCACAAACATTGTTAAAAATGTCGGCAAGCGTGTCAGCGGCAACCGCACCAGACAAAAGCTGGTGCATGTCATCGTTCGCTGCTACAGCGCCTGCAAAGGCGAGCATTTCTTGCCATTTTGCAACGGCGTCTTTCTCGACAGCAAAATCGAAAGCAGCTTTAGCATAAGGACGAGCAACGGTTGTCAATTCAGACATGGCTCATCTCCCTATTAAAGCTCAGCGACAAGTTTTTCAACAATGTCGTTTTGTGCGTTTGCATCGATTTCACGTTGTAAGATTTGCTGTGCGCCAGCTACTGCAAGTGCAGAAACCTGCTTGCGCAAATCTTCTTTGGCACGATTGCGTTCAGCTTCAATCTCGGCATAACCAGAAGCGATAATCTTTTCGCGTTCCGCATGGCCTTTTTGCGTTTCTTCGTCAACCAATTGGTTGGCACGCTTTTTAGCCTGCTCGATAATTTCAGCTGCTTGCGCTTTCGCATCTTTCAATTGCTCAGTAGCTTTCGCTTGAGCAAGCTCTAGGTCTTTCTCTGCACGCTCAGAAGCTTCAAGCCCATCGGCAATTTTCTTCTGACGTTCTTCAATCGCTGCCATTAGTGGAGGCCATACATATTTCATGCAGAACACCACAAACACAGCGAAGGCGATTAATTGACCAATAAAAGTGGCGTTAAAATTCACAATCGCCCCTCCTCTTAAAGTTCGCTAAAAAAGTGTTTAGTAGAATTAGGCACCAACAGCGAACAATAGGTATAGAGCGATACCAACACCGATCATCGCGATGGCGTCGATAAGACCCGCTACGATGAACATCTTAACTTGTAGTTGAGGTGCTAGTTCAGGTTGACGAGCAGCAGATTCAAGGAATTTACCACCTAGTAGACCGAAACCAATAGCGGTACCTAGGGCACCAAGACCAATCAGTAGTGCAACAGCGATGTATAACATTTACGTCTCCGATTTAAGTTAAATTTAAAGTTAATGTTTAAAAGTCAAACTCTGTAAAAACGGTGTCGATTAAAAATCAAAACCGACACCCGTTAATGCTTAGTGGTCTTCACACGCCAGGCTTAAGTACACGATGGTAAGCATCATGAAAATAAACGCTTGAAGCGGAAGTACCAGAATATGGAACACAGCCCACATGAAGTGCAGTGGAAGCTGGAAATAACCAATTGTAGCAATCAAAATGAAGATTAGCTCACTGGCATACAAGTTACCGAACAAACGCAGTGCTAGTGAAAGCGGACGCGCAAGCAAAGTAACCGTTTCAAGAATAAAGTTCACCGGAATAAAGATAGGGTGACCGAAAGGCTGCATAGTAAGTTCTTTCGCAAAACCACCGATGCCTTTCATCTTGATTGAGTAGAAAAGAATAAGAATAAACACGCCTGAAGCCAGTGCGAACGTCAAGTTAAGGTCAGTGGTTGGAACTGCCTTATTGTAAACGTCGTGTGGATCCATGCCAAAAGCCGCTTGGCCGATAAGACCAGACACCCATGGAATTAGGTCAACTGGCACCAAATCCATAAGGTTCATTAGCAATACCCATACAAAGATAGTTAGCGCTAATGGCGCGATAAGTGCGCTCTTACCGTGGAAGGTGCTTTTAACGTTGTCGTCAACAAACTCAACAACTAGCTCAACAAACGCCTGCATTTTGCCAGGTACGCCGGTTGTCGCTTTTGAAGCAACGCTTCTAAAGATGATTAGGAAAAGAAGACCAAGACCGATAGACCATGCCAGTGTATCAACATGCCATGCCCAAAAACCGGCGTCAGAACACGCTTTGTTAAAAGCAATTCCGTTGTCAGTTGAGCACATGGTGGCATTGGTCAAGTGGTGCTTGATGTATTCTGAGGTAGTGTATTCAGATGCCATTGTTTAACCCAAGTTGTAAAGTGTAAAAATTTGGTGACTGGTTCTTTTGTCTCAATCAGTCGAATACGTTGTTTTCGTTATCGCAACGCCTCGCGCTGTCTTTATTCTTTCGTACCGTAATGAAACATGGCTAGCCCGTGGCTAGCGGTTGTAATCACAAATGCCATGAAAATCTCTAATGGCGCGGCGTTTAAGCCTTTAAAAGCAATTACAAATAAAATGATTGTCAGTGCCAGCTTCAATTTTGAGCCTTGGCTAAAACTCCGTGCAACAAGGTCGTTTTTACTGGCACCTGCGTAACGAAACGCGAAAGCCATAAAAACACTGTTCGGCAGAATGCTGATTAAAGCGCCTGCCGCTGCCGACATGGCGGAATGACTTCCTCCTGCGGCGCCTGCGAAAGCGGTAACGACTAGGGCCGTGACAGCCTGAAAAAGTAGCCCTTTCTTGGCGAGGTCTAACCCGCGTTTTGCTAACTTGTTCGTCACTTTTACTCGCAGCTTGTTCACGTCTTACAAAAAGCGTCAGAAGTATACTGTTTTACCGACAATTTTCAACAGTACAACGCTTTTTGAAAGTTATTCTGAAAATTTTCTATTGCTATAACCGGAAAGGAGAGTGTCCGGCGTTTGCACCGAACAGCGTATCAATTGCGGGTAGGCAAAGGGGGTTTCTCTACTAATTTTATTTTAAGCTATTGAATTTTAGAGATAATCCCATCTAATTGTTCAAGGTCGCTAAAGCTAATTGTCAGCTTGCCTTTGCCTTTCGCATTGTGGTCAATACTCACAGGAGTGCCTAAATTTTCTGAAAGTCGTGTCATAAGGTTTTGCACATCAGGATCAACTTTCTTCTCAGGCTTAGGTTTAGCTGGCTCCAAAAGCTTTTTCACAAGCTTTTCTGTATCGCGCACGGTAAGGCCTTTGCCCGATACTACTTGCGCAGTTTCCGACTGGGTATCACCTTCTAGTGCTAACAGCGCTCTAGCATGACCCATTTCAATATCGCCATGCTCGACTAACAGTTTCACGTCGTCGTTCAAATTATTCAGACGAAGCAAATTTGTCACTGTGGTGCGTGATTTGCCCACCGCTTCAGCAACTTCTTGATGGGTAAGCGCGAACTCATTCATTAAACGGTCGAGGGCTTGCGCCTCTTCCATGGCATTTAAATCTTCACGCTGGATATTTTCGATAAGCGCAATGGCCACTGCCGCTTCATCAGGCACGTTCTTAACCAAACAAGGCACTTCGTCTAGCTGTGCCAGTTGTGAAGCTCGCCAGCGACGTTCACCGGCAATGATTTCATAGCGGTGCTCGTCGACTTTTCTCACTACGATAGGCTGAATAATACCTTGCGCACGAATGGACGATGCCAATTCTTCTAATGCCTCAGGTGACATGTCTTTACGAGGCTGATACTTGCCCGGCACTAAGTATTCAATAGGGAGCTTGCTTAACTCACCGTTGGTTGAATTTACCTCGGCGGCATCTTGTTCTTTTTGAGCAGATGATTGGCTGGTTGCGAGTAGCGCATCTAAACCGCGGCCAAGGCCTCTTTTACGTGCTGACATAGTGTCCTCTATGGCATGTGCTGATAGTGTTCAGCTTATTGTCGTTTAACTTGCTTTTGCCTGTGCAGGCGTTGTTTTGTCCCTACGACGCAGTATTTCACCCGCCAGTGCCAAGTAGGCTTTAGCGCCTGTCGATGATTTATCATAGTACATCGCTGGCGTACCGAAGCTTGGTGCTTCAGCTAGACGAACATTGCGCGGAATAACCGTGCGATAAACCTGTTCACCAAAATGGCGCTTCAACTGTTCTGAAACGTCGTTAGCAAGGCGATTGCGCGGGTCGTACATAGTACGCAATACGCCTTCAATCTTCAATTCTGGATTCACTACGGATGCCAATTTTTGAATGGTATCCATAAGGGCAGTGAGGCCTTCTAGTGCGTAATATTCACACTGCATAGGCACCATTACCGAATCGGCAGCCGCCAAGGCGTTCACCGTTAACTGGTTTAGCGAAGGCGGGCAGTCGATAAAGACAAAATCGTAGTAATCCATAACGGGCTTCAGCGCGTTGCGAAGCCTTACTTCACGGGCAAACATTTCCATCAGCTTGATTTCTGCCGCGGTTACGTCACCGTTCGCCGCGATGAGGTCATACTTGCCGCTTGTCGCTTTAACGATAACATCGTTTATTGGCTTTTCTTCAATCAACAATTCAAATGCCGTAGATTCAACGTCGTATTTATCAACGCCGCTTCCCATGGTCGCATTACCTTGTGGATCGAGATCAATGAGCAACACCTTACGCTTGGTTGCTGCCATTGACGCTGCCACGTTAACTGCAGTGGTTGTCTTTCCAACACCACCTTTTTGATTCGCGATCGCGATTACCTTAGCCACGTTAGATCCTGTTCTCGTCTATTTCTATTTTTCGGCTATTTCTTTTTTAGCCAAACCAGATGTCGTTCGCCTACCAAATTTGGCACAGTGAGGTTTTCCGTTTTGCTCACATGGAAGTGATCACTCACTTCGTCTATCTCATCTTGTGGAAACTGACCTTTAAGCGCCAAAAATTGACCTTCTGAATCTACCAGATGCTGACACCAGTGCAACATATCTTTTAGCGAAGCGAAAGCTCGGCTTAGCACAATATCGTAAGGCGTATCGCCATTGTGCTCTTCAACGCGGCTTTGCACAGGAGTTACGTTAGTTAATCCAAGCGTGTGCACACATTGGGTCATAAACCGTACACGCTTGCCCAATGAGTCAAGCAATGTGAATGATTTATCTGGAAACGCGATTGCCAACGGCATACCTGGAAGGCCAGGGCCCGTTCCAACATCAATGATATTGTTACCATCAAGAAAGGGCACAATCGCCAGCGAATCTAGAATGTGTTTCACCATCATTTGCTTAGGATCGCGCACAGAAGTCAGATTGTACGCCTTATTCCATTTGTCCATAAGCAGCACATAGTCAACTAACTGCTGCTGTTGCTTATCACTTAAATCTAGTGAAAGGGCATCGAGTCCAGACACCAAAATGGTGTGCAATTCTTGCTGTATCGTCATCGAAAAATCTGTCTGTTCGCGTTAATGTTTTTTGCTCTACACAGTCCATACCATAAACACGCGTGGCGAATCGTAATTTGCCGCTCATTTACAGCCGTTTCTTAATGCAGCTCTTCATGCTCGATACAACTGCACTTGAAGAAGTGCACATAAATTAATCAAAGCCGCACAACGAATGTAAATTGGTGCAATGGGACAGTGTGAAAAGCGCCGAGTTTTTCTAGTTTAGGCAATTATGATTATCATAATACGCCAATAAATAGGAAAAACTAAGCGCTGCGAGTAATGTGTTGAGTTAAGCGCGTGTTTTACGCACTGATTTTCTCTTGCTTGCGCAACATGCCGTGTTTTTTAAGGTAAACCAGCAGTAAAGAGATGGCCGCCGGGGTAATGCCCGAAATACG
Source organism: Alteromonas sp. R7 (assembly GCF_055755235.1). Taxonomy (NCBI): domain Bacteria; kingdom Pseudomonadati; phylum Pseudomonadota; class Gammaproteobacteria; order Alteromonadales; family Alteromonadaceae; genus Alteromonas; species Alteromonas sp. R7. Next base: position 283,066 of record NZ_JBVTQX010000006.1, read on the forward strand.
CGATGCTTTACCGATAGTTTCCGGTCTGGCTTCGGTTAACTTGGCAACAACCTCGTTAGACAAGCCGGAAATCTTGCTGAAGTCCATATCAACCGGCAACAGGGTGTTTTCGTGTCGCTGCGTTTTCGCGATTTCATCCATTTGACGGGCAATGTAGCCGGCGTACTTAATTTGAATTTCCACTTGCTCTGCAGCAATCGGATCTTCAAGACCTGGGCCAACACTTTCAATTTCCATTAACTGACCGTAAGTCATTTCAGGTCGACGGATCAGCTCTTCAAGAGAATGTTCACGACTCACAGGATTTTTCAGCATGGTATTGAGTTCCGGCGTTGCCGCGTGATCAGGGTGGATCCACTGACCGCGTAAACGCTGTAGCTCACTTTCTACCGCTTCCATCTTGTCGTTAAATTTCGCCCAGCGCGCATCATCAACAAGACCAATCTCTCGGCCCATCGCGGTTAAGCGGCTATCGGCATTGTCTTCACGAAGCAGAAGTCTGTATTCTGCACGGCTAGTGAACATGCGGTACGGTTCTTTCGTACCCATGGTAGCTAAGTCGTCGATAAGTACGCCCATGTATGCTTGATCGCGGCGTAAAATCATCGGGTCTTTTTCTTGAACTTGTAGCGCTGCGTTTGCGCCTGCTACTAACCCTTGCGCACCCGCTTCTTCATAGCCAGTGGTACCGTTAATTTGGCCAGCAAAGAACAAACCTCGAATAAACTTCGTTTCCAGTGTTTGTTTCAGATCGCGTGGATCAAAGAAATCATATTCAATCGCATAACCCGGGCGAACAATGTGCGCATTTTCAAAACCTTTGATCGAGCGGACAAGGTTCATCTGTACGTCAAATGGCAAACTGGTTGAAATACCATTTGGATAAACTTCAATGCTGTTTAAACCTTCAGGCTCAACGAAAATTTGATGCGATGTCTTGTCTGCAAAACGAGTGATCTTATCTTCGATGCTTGGGCAATAGCGCGGTCCGATACCTTCGATAACCCCAGTAAACATGGGTGAGCGATCTAATCCCCCGCGAATGATATCGTGGGTTTTTTCGTTAGTGTGGGTGATATAGCACGGGATCTGTGTAGGGTGCATGGTTCTATCACCCATGAACGAAAATACCGGCGTAGGATTGTCACCAGGTTGAGGCTGCATTACAGAAAAATCTAACGAGCGAGCATCAAGTCTTGCTGGTGTCCCAGTTTTTAAACGGTCAACACGAAACGGAAGGGCACGTAGTCTATCTGCAAGTGCGATAGACGGTGGATCGCCGGCACGACCGCCGCGATAGTTTTCCAAGCCAATGTGTATGGTTCCGCCAAGGAAAGTACCCACTGTCAGTACCACTGACTTAGCTTTAAACTTCAAGCCCATTTGCGTAACAACACCGCATACCTGATCGTTTTCAACAATCAGATCATCAACACTTTGTTGAAACAAGGTTAGGTTTTCTTGATTTTCAACAATGTCGCGAATAGCGTTTTTGTAAAGCGTACGGTCCGCTTGCGCACGCGTTGCACGAACCGCTGGGCCTTTAGAAGAATTCAATGTTCTAAACTGAATACCACCTTTGTCGATAGCCAGTGCCATTGCACCACCTAACGCATCGATCTCTTTTACAAGATGGCCTTTACCGATCCCACCAATTGCAGGGTTACACGACATCTGGCCTATCGTCTCAATATTGTGAGTGAGCAACAGCGTATTTGCACCCATGCGAGCAGCTGCAAGTGCCGCTTCTGTACCTGCATGTCCACCACCTACAACGATGACATCAAATGCTTCAGCATAAAACATGGTTAAACCTCACTATTAACTTACGATAAGCCGATTAAAAACTAATTTTTCTTACGCAGAGACTGCTGAAAAAAGGGCGCGTATTTTATCTGACTTATTGGATAAAGAAAATGATTAAATTTTCCTCAAAACCTGTTTTTGAAAAGGTGTGATCGAATTATAAGATCTTAAGATCTCTTTTAGATCTGTTTATTTTTACTTTTATTAGGATCATCAAGATCTGTGGGTAACCGATCAAAGCACATAAAGATCATCAAGTTACGCGATCAATAACATTGGGAAACCCCGATCCATAACCCTACCTCAAACTTGTGTATAAATGGCCTTTTTATCCACACCCCGAATCGTTTGAAAAGTTATTCTTTTTTCGATCAAAGCTTATGCACAGTGGTTTGTAGGATCCTATCCACAGGGGTGATCAAGATGTGATCCAACTGGGGATAAAATGTTTGCTATTTATGTATCGCGATCAAAAGATCGTGTAGATACGTGCGTTATAGCGTGATCACATTGTGGAGGAGATCTTTTCCAAAAGCTGTGATTAGATCGCCCGATCGCATTTATCAACACCTTCAAAAAATGTGCACGTTTTTATGGACGACAAGATTATTTTTTCAAAACAGACCATTTTTCAGGAGAAAAACATAGAAGATGACCAAAATACAGTCACTTTTACAAGGAAGAAGTCAGTCTGTAAGAATGGTTATTTGTTTGACTGAAGGAGTTCGTTGAGTGTATCTATGAATTAAAACAGTATTGTTTTGGTAAAAGTGTGATCAATAGGCTAAGTGATTCGCTATTACCTGGCACAACAGGAACATGCAATAAGGTTTAATGAAGGAAAAGACCTAGCAGAGTAAAGGCTAGGTTTCGAGAGAGAGGAAACCAGGTGCTATTAGCGCACCTGGTTGGGTTGATAGCGTGGCTGTGAAACAGAGCCTTGCATGTCTTCTTGTTCAATGGTTAAGCCTTCACGGCGGCTTGGACCTTGGAACCTAACCTTGTAAGTGTCGTACTCTTTAATCGACTCAAAACAATAGGGGCCAAGGGCATTTTCAAGTTCGGCTAAATTGTGATTGGTGATCAAAATACAGTTTTTCTTGTTTACTAAGCGCTGTCTAAGCAGGTTACCAAACCAACTCTGCGCATTTTTCTTTAACACGCTTTCGTTTACACACACCTCATCAAGAATAAGCAGATCAACGTCTAGCAGTTCCTGATTGATCTCCCTAAAGCGCTGCCCTGCGTTGTCTGAAGCCCCAAAATCAAACGAGAAATTGCGCATTTCAAGCAGTGTAGACAGTTGACGATAAAGCACTGAAATTTCGTACTGCTCTATAAGTTGATGGGCAATGGCACCGGCAATATGTGATTTACCACGACCGTAATCGCCGTAAAACAGCATCATATGCGAGCCGCTTTGACGCCATGCAGGGTCGTCATGGGCAGCAATAAAAGACTGAGCTATCGAAACGGCTTCAATCACATCGTCACTGTCTTCAACTAAGTTGGCGAAGGTCCATTTAGGATTCAGATCAGAACGGCCATGAATAGCCTCTACACGGGCTTTTTTACTACGCTGCTGTAGTTGTGATACTTCTTCGTTCGCTTTCGCCTCGTACTGCTTACGCAGCGTTTTATAGTCGATGTATTCACGATTGGGATCGACGTCTTTGTTGAGCGCTCTCGCTAAATTAGCAATTTTGTCGGTTATACGATCCATAACGAATTAACTCTTCTTAGTTGCGGCATACTTTTCCACCAGCTTTCTAGCATTATCATCTGCTTCTATGCCGGCTGCAACTTTCACTTGTTGCGTTCCCACTACTTTTGTTGGGGCGTAGCCTGAAGCGAGACGCTTGCGCTTGATATTGTTGGCAAACTTTTGTGTCCATTGGAATTCGCTAAACACCGAACTTGGCCTTCCCAACCAATAGGCAATGAATTCACCCACCTCGTTGTCATCAAATGTTTTATCGATAATACCCAGTAGCGAGGCCATTTCTTCAAACAACGCTTTATTGGGCGTCCAATTAGGGGTCATGGCGCTATGACGGGCATGTAGTTGGTCGAAGTCCGATTGTGGCTCGCTTAGAAGCGGAAGAAGTAGGGTTTTCCCGTTGATTGTATGCTCAAGATCAAGTTCAAGGGGCAGGGCAACCAAACCCACTTGTTCAAGCTGCTTCACCAAGCTATTGATTTGACGACCGCGTTGGTAAGGCTCGTCTTTGCTGTCGCCGTTTAGCAAGTTCAATAATTGCTTATAATCAATAGGGGAAGACGATGTCGTTGCCGCATTTGCACCTGTTCGAAGGCCAAGTAAATATAGTACCCGGCAATCGTTAGAAAGGGGAGATTGCAACGCCGCCAGTTCAGCTTGGGTAAGGTTGCTGTTCATCGCATTGGTTCCACGTAAAAACGCTTGTTAAGCATTGGCAAGCTTTTCGTCAAACCATTCTACGGCGGCATCTTCAGGGATAGGGTGTTCTAGCACATCGATGTATAGCGCGTCGGTAATTAACGTGCCACCTGCGTTTTTAATATGCTTTTCCATTTCTTTTGCGCCGAAACAAAAGGTGTCGTAACTTGTGTCACCTAGCCCAATAACGTAGGCATTTACTGCGCTTAAATCCGCGCCCTCTAGCTGTTTTGCGAACGGCTGGATATTGTCAGGTAATTCGCCAGCACCGTGGGTTGATGTACACACGATCCACGTTGATTCTGTTTTAATCTCATCTAAATTTGGTTCAGCGTGAATAGTGTGGGTGTGCCCGCTCGCATCAAGTTTTTCCGCAATGGCATCTGCCACGTATTCTGCGGCGCCTAACATGGTGCCAACGATGATTTCAAAATGCTTGCTCATTATTAGGTTGCTTCTCTATTTACGATTATCGTCTTAACGTAAGTACGGCTTATCCGTTACGTTATTCACCATCTTACTTGTAACTTTATTGGTTGCGCTACTTACCAATACAGAACGATGAAAAAATCTTACCAAGTAGATCGTCTGACGTGAATTCACCGGTTATCTCACATAGTGCCTGGTGAGCCAAGCGCAATTCTTCAGCAAGCAACTCACCCGCCATAGCATCATGCAGTTGTTGTTCGCCAGTGCTTACATAACTGTAGGCTTGGTCGAGTGCATCTATGTGTCGTCTGCGCGCAATAAATTGACCTTCCGTTGTAGTATCGAAGCCCATGGTTTTGGCTAGATGTGCTTTTAGCGTGTCGACACCGCTACCTTCTTTGGCTGATAGATTAATAACTGAGATATCACCTTGCTCGGTGGCAACCGTGCTTTGTCCAATATCTAAGGTACTAAGGTCGGCCTTATTGCGAACTACGGTAACTGGGATGCCTTGTGGCAATCGGGCCATAAATTCTGGCCATATTTCATAAGGGTCGATAACAGCAGTTGCGGTAGAGTCTACAACGAACAATACGTGGTCAGCTTCATTGATAGCTTGCCACGCGCGCTCAATACCAATTTGTTCCACTTTATCTGGGCTTTCTCGAAGTCCTGCTGTGTCGATAATGTGCACCGGCATACCATCAATGTGAATATGCTCTTTAAGCACGTCTCGCGTGGTACCAGCGATATCGGTAACAATGGCGCTATCTCGTCCCGCCAGGGCGTTTAATAAGCTCGATTTACCGGCGTTAGGTCGCCCCGCAATCACCACCTGCATACCTTCGCGCAACAAGGTGCCTTGTTTAGCCTGTTCGCGCACTTTGGTTAAGCTTTGCATAATTGCGCTTAAGTCACCTGATACTTTCCCATCAGATAAGAAATCAATTTCTTCTTCAGGAAAATCGATGGCCGCCTCTACGTACATACGAAGATGCACGATTTGGTCAGATAGCGTTTGAATTTGTGTAGAAAACTCACCCTGTAGCGAGCGCAGCGCACTTTTGGCTGCCTGTTTAGAACTTGCATCAATCAAGTCGGCAATCGCCTCTGCTTGCGCAAGGTCTAATTTATCATTTAAAAAGGCTTGTTCACTGAATTCACCTGGATTGGCAAGCCGGGCATCGCCCGTTGCAAGCACGGCATCAATCAGCATGTCCATGACAACTTGACCGCCATGGCCCTGCAGTTCAAGTACATCTTCACCGGTAAATGAGTTAGGCCCTTTAAAAAACAGTGCTATGCCCTGGTCTATTACGCTGTTGTTAGCATCAACAAACGGCGTATAGGTCGCAAGACGTGGTGTTAGTGCGCTTGGTACTAACGCCTCTGCGATAGCTTTAGCCTTAGGACCTGAAACACGCACAATACCTACGCCGCCACGACCGGGCGCTGTCGCTTGTGCGGTAATAGTGTCGGTAGAAAGGGTGAGTGATTCCATAATTAGTCGCGGAAGTTCTTAAATTGGAAAGGTTGGCCTAAGTTCGACTCTTTAACCAGCGAAATCACTTGCTGCAAATCATCACGCTTTTTACCTGTTACGCGAAGTTCTTCGCCTTGAATAGCCGTTTGCACTTTGATTTTGGCGTCTTTCACCAGCTTCACAATCTTCTTCGCCATCGGCTGTTCAATACCTTCTTTAAAGGTAATGGTCTGACGGTAAGTTCTACCGTGTGCATCGTAGGGTTTAACATCCATAGATGAAGTGTCGACGTTACGTTTAGACATCGCCGTTCTAAACATGCTTTCCATTTGCTGAAGTTGGAATTCAGCTTCAGCTTTCATGACCACGGTTTTATCTTTGTACTCAAAGCTCGCGTCAATACCGCGAAAGTCGAAACGCGTTGATAGCTCACGGCTTGCGTTTTCAGTGGCGTTGCGTACTTCTTCCATGTTGATTTCAGAAACAATATCAAATGATGGCACAGGTTATTCCTCTTAAGACAAAACAGCCCGCATAGGCGGGCTGTATAATTCATTGATCAGCGTGTTATTTACTGCTGATGCCCCGCTTCTCCATTGAAGCATAAATCATTTTGGCTTGAACCAAGGTAATCACGTTACTGACTAGCCAGTATAGTACCAGACCTGCAGGGAACCACAGGAAGAATACACTCATTGCTACCGGCATCCATTGCATGATTTTCTGCTGCATTGGATCAGTAATGGTGGTTGGCTGAAGTTTTTGCAATAGGTACATACTTGCGCCAGTTAGAATTGGCAGCACAAAGTATGGGTCTTTTGTAGAAAGGTCAGTGATCCAAAGCACAAAGTCTGCATGGCGTAGTTCAACACTTTCCATCAGTACCCAGTAAAGCGCAAGGAAGATAGGCATTTGCAGAAGAAGAGGTAAGCAACCGCCCATTGGGTTTACTTTCTCTTTGCGGTAAAGCTCCATCATAGCTTGAGACATTTTTTGTCTGTCGTCGCCAAAACGGTCTTTTAGCTGCTGCATCTTAGGTGCTAAGTTGCGCATACGTGCCATTGACTCGTATTGCTTCTTAGTTAGCCAGTACATCGCGCCTTTCACTACAATAGTGATAAGGATAATTGCCACACCCCAGTTATTAACTAGGCTATGAAGGAAGGTAAGAAGGGCGAACAGCGGCTGTGAAATCCAGAAAAGAATACCGTAATCAACGGTTAGGTCTAATCCGCGCGCAATTTTCGCTAGGCTTTCTTGATCTTTAGGACCCATGTAAAGGGTAGACGCAAGGGTTTTGGTTTCACCAGGCGCTACGCTCTCAGACGGCGATAATACACCAATTACCGCATACTGATTTTTCAGATTACGAGAATAAAGCGTGTTAGTTTGCTCTTGTGAAGGTACCCATGCTGATACAAAGTAATGTTCAAGCATGCCAACCCAACCCGCTTTCGTGGTTTCGCGTAGGTTGTCATCTTCAATCTCGTCGAACGAGTACTTCTGGTAGCGGTCATCTTCCGTTGAAAATGCAGCACCACGGTACGTTGGCATAAACATGTTACCGTCGTCTTCAAACTCCATCACTTGCTTAAGCTGTGCGTACGGTTGAACCGTTGCTGCGCTGCCAGTACCATTTTCCACGCTATAGCTTACGTTTACGTCGTACTGACCTTTAGTGAAAGTGAAGGTTTTAGTAACTGACAAGCCTTGGTTGTTTTTCCATGTAAGAGGAATAACAAGGGTGTCGCCAGTCATTTCATAATAGTCACTTTGTGCATTATACACCGGGCGGCCACTGCTGCTTGCATCAGGCCCTTGAGCACCTATTAGGCCACTTTGCGCTACATAAAGACCGTTGCCAGAGCGAAGTAGGCTGTAAGGAATATCCGAACCTTGCTCTACCGGAAACTTAAGTAAGTCTGCTGATACTACATCGCCGCCTAGCAAATCGATGCGTAAATCAAGCGTATCGGTTTTTACTTCAATAATGCGGTTTGAGCTTTGCGCCGCTGCGATAGGTTGTGCAGCAGGAACGCTATCACTACTAGGTACATCTTCGCTGCCATTTTCATTAAATGACGGTACGCCTTGTGATGTCTCTTGCGTTTGTTGTTGCTCAACAGGCACAACTGGCTGTGGCCCATAATCTTTTTGCCATGATTGCCAAAGCAAAAAGCTAACTAGCGCAAGGCCAATTATCAGAAAACTACGTTGCGATTCCATAGAGGTCTCTTTATTTTGAGTGTTTATCTTGTTGTTTTTCCGGCACTGGATCATATCCGCCGGCATGCAAAGGGTGGCATTTTAATATGCGTTTAATAGATAACCAACCGCCTTTTACTAATCCGTGCGTTTTTAATGCGTCTATAGCATACCAAGAACAAGAAGGATGGAAACGACATCGTTGCCCTAACATAGGGGAAATGAACCATTGATAAAATTTTATCAATGCCAAAGGCACTGCAATTAAGAGTTGCCGCAACGCTTGTTTAATTTTTTCCATAGCTTGTCCAATGTAGCGAAAACTTCTTGGTTGCTAAGGTTGTCAGCGCCAGACTTGCCAATAACGATAATATCGACATTGGGTAAGTTGTGCTGCTTATGCCTAAAACTTTCTCTGACTAATCGCTTCAAACGATTTCTATCGTGAGCTTTACGGATACGTTTTTTCGCGAGCGTAATGCCTAAACGAGGAGTTGAAAGTGTGTTTTTTCTGGCTAGAACAGTAAAAGAGGGAGATACAGCTGGGGTTGCGTTATCAAACACATAGGTAAAGTGGGTGGGAGTTAACAGACGTAACTCCCTAGAAAAATTATTCTCGCCCACTTTGGCGTCTTTCAATTAAGCTGAAAGACGAGCGCGGCCTTTTGCACGGCGAGCTGCTAGTACTTTACGACCATTTTTAGTCGCCATACGAGCACGAAAACCGTGAGAACGCTTGCGCTTTAGATTGCTCGGTTGAAATGTTCTTTTCATGACCAAAGTCTCACTTATATTTAGTTAAACATAGGCGTTTTTGGTAACACATTATGCTGTTGCCAGAACAATGTGGTGTTTTCACCAGAAAAGCCCATCGAAAAAGGACGCTGAATTCTAGAGATCTCGGGGCGTGCTGTCAATGCATATTCTCGCTTTTCGGATGAATAAGTGAACAATTTTTGCATTTTCTAATCGACAGCTTAATCGATAACGCAGTTTTCGTACAAATCGTCTGTGAATAACGCGTAAAATTTGGTTAGGTTATCCACAGTGCGTTGTGAAAAACACAGAGATAGATATAAAAAGCAAGGTGATCTAACGGTTTTTTAGCACAAATTTAGAATGAATTTTTCTCGTTATAGTTTGATTTGATCTAAAAGAAAAAATCTTGCTAATCAGTTGTTTGTTGTTTTGATCGAAAAGATCGATCGGGATCGCCATTTACATTGTGTTGATAAAGTAAGATAATCCACAGCGATTAAAACGATAACTTAATTTCTCGCTGCTACCCAACACTTCCAACGCTATTTTCTTCTAATGGCGCTTTTTAGTGCCTGCTTTCTTTATGCTTGGCTTTTCAGGAGTTGGTTTTTCTAGCGAGTTACGGGAGCTAACTACGTACCATGTCCTTGTGGAACCAATGCCTTGAAAGATTGCGTCAAGAATTACCAACGCAGCAGTTTAGTATGTGGATACGACCGCTTGTTTGTGAAGAACAACAAGGCGTGGTTGCACTCTATGCTCCCAATCGTTTTGTACTTGATTGGGTTAGAGACAAGTACCTGAATAATATTACCGCACTACTAAAAGAGTTTGCCGGAAGTGACGCACCACAATTGCGTTTAGAAGTGATGAATCGCCACAGCGTAAGCCGTAGTCAGCCTGTAAGTACCAGCGGATCTTCGCCTGCTCCAAATACGCCTAATAATCAACCAAGTAAGCCTAGTGCACCTGCGGGCGGTCAAGGGTATCAGAACTATAATACTAGTAATCAGCCTGTTCACAGCGGCAGTAATGGGCAGCACACATCGTCTTATTCACCAATGTCGAATAGCGGTATGCCATCATCGGCAAGCCAAGCGGGTGATCAAGGACAAAACAATGCGTTTTCAAAATCACCTTCATACACACAGGGTATGGATCTAAATGATCGCGGTGCGCAAAACCACGACCGTAATGGATATAATGCATACGCAGATCAAGCGCCAAGATCGTCTACACCGCCGAAAGTGATCCCGATCCCTGAGGCGATGAAGCATAAAAGTAATATTAATCCGACTTATCAATTCGACAACTTTGTCGAAGGTAAATCTAACCAGCTAGCACGTGCGGCTGCAACTCAAGTCGCAAATAACCCAGGCGGTTCTTACAACCCACTGTTTATTTACGGTGGTACGGGCTTAGGTAAAACTCACTTATTACATGCAGTGGGTAATGGCATCGTAGCTAATAACGGTGACGCTAAAATTGTGTATATGCATTCAGAGCGTTTCGTGCAGGATATGGTTAAGGCACTACAAAATAACGCTATAGAGGACTTTAAGCGCTTCTATCGCAGCGTTGATGCGTTACTTATCGATGATATTCAATTCTTTGCTAATAAAGAGCGTTCACAAGAAGAGTTCTTCCACACGTTCAATGCGCTTCTTGAAGGTAACCAACAAATCATCCTTACTTCTGATAGATATCCTAAAGAGATTGATGGGGTAGAGGATCGATTGAAATCGCGCTTCGGTTGGGGTTTAACTATTGCTATAGAGCCACCAGAGCTTGAAACCCGAGTGGCTATTTTAATGCGCAAAGCGGCAGAGAACCGGATTCACTTACCTAATGAAGTGGCGTTCTTTATAGCTAAGCGATTGCGTTCAAACGTACGTGAGCTCGAGGGTGCACTTAACCGTGTTATTGCTAACGCAAACTTTACCGGTCGCCCTATCACTATTGATTTCGTTCGCGAAGCGCTTCGAGACCTTCTCGCGCTTCAAGAAAAATTGGTAACCGTGGATAATATTCAGAAAACCGTCGCAGATTATTATAAGATAAAAGTAGCTGATATTTTGTCTAAACGACGTAGTCGTAGTGTGGCGCGTCCTCGCCAAGTCGCGATGGCGCTGGCCAAAGAACTTACCAACCACAGTTTACCTGAACTAGGAAACGCGTTTGGTGGACGAGACCACACTACGGTTTTACACGCTTGTAGAAAAATAGAGCAGCTAAGAGAAGAAAGTCATGATATAAAAGAGGACTATAAGAACCTCATTAGGACTTTGTCTTCCTAACACCACGACCTTAGAGGCGAGATAGCACTGCGATGAAATTTACTATAAGCCGCGAACAATTTTTACAACCCCTACAGTTGGTATCTGGTGCTGTAGAGCGTAGACACACACTGCCAATTCTTTCCAATGTTCTCATCAAAGTAAGTGAGGACGCACTTTGGCTTACTGGTACAGATTTAGAGGTAGAACTAATTTCTAGCGTGAAATTAGAAGGTGAATTCACGGAAGGTGAAATTACTGTTCCTGCTAAAAAGCTGTTTGATATAATTCGCGGTATTTCTGAAGGAACAGATATTCATTTCTCGTTAGACGGCAGCAAAGCACTTATTCGTGCCGGTCGAGGTCGTTATACGCTTTCTACTTTATCTGCCAACGACTACCCAAATCTAGAAGACTGGGAAGGCGAAGTTGAGTTTGAATTATCGTGCAGTGATCTAAAACGTCTTATCGATGCAACGAGCTTCTCAATGGCTCAGCAAGACGTACGTTATTACTTAAATGGTATGTCCCTTGAAACGGAAGAGAATATCATTCGTACCGTTGCAACAGACGGTCACCGTCTTGCTCTTTGTCGCCTAAACTACGAGACCGCTTTGCCATCTCGTCAGGTGATTATTCCACGTAAAGGCGTGTTAGAAATTTCTCGTCTTATTAGCGAAGATGATAAATCTCTTAAGGTGCAAATAGGCGCCAACCATCTTCGAATTTTCTCAAACGATTTCATTTTCACTTCGAAATTAGTTGATGGCAGATTTCCTGATTATCGCCGTGTTTTACCTCAAAATGGCGACAAGGAAATTATTGCGAGCAAAGCCGTATTAAAAGAAGCATTTTCACGTGCGGCCATTCTATCTAACGAAAAGTTTAGAGGCGTACGATTAAACTTGTCTTCTGGTGAGCTTAAGATAACGGCTAATAACCCAGAGCAAGAAGAAGCGGAAGAAATCGTTGATGTTCAATATCAAGGTGACGATTTAGAAATTGGCTTTAACGTTGCCTATTTAATTGACGTATTGAATGCGCTTGGATCTGATGGTGTTAAAGTTAGCCTATCAGACTCAAACGCAAGTGCGCTAATCGAAGATGATGCTGATGACGCCGCGTTATACGTTATTATGCCAATGCGACTGTAGTCACTACTACATTAAGTGTTTGCAGCGTTTCGCATATCCCACGTTATTTTGTTATTTAAATTATCAATTCAAGAAGCGATGAGTGTTGATACTCCTCGCTTCTTTTCTTTCATCAGTGTGACCTCATGAAACTGGACCGCGTCCAGATTACACAGTTTCGTAATCTTACTTCCGTATCACTTTCTCCTTCTCCAGCGTTGACTATCATTAAAGGCGTGAATGGGAGTGGGAAATCCTCGTTAATCGAAGCACTTTATTACCTAGGCTTTGGACGTTCTTTTAGAACAAATAAACACGGTTCGGTTATTCAAAATGAGAAGGACAGCTTCAGTGTTTTCGCGTCATGCAAAACTGAAGAAGGGGATGAATTAAAGCTAGGTTTTCAACGAAGTAGAAACGAGACATTCACCTGTAGTATTAACGGTGAGCATTCAAATAAGTTATCAGATTTAGTTAGTTTGGTACCACTTCAACTTTTTACTCCGCAGAGTACTGACCTTATAATTGGTTCGCCTTCCGAGCGTCGACGTTTTTGTGATTGGGGATTGTTTCACGTGAAACATCAGTTTCAATCACTTGCTAATCAGTATGGTAAATTTTTAAAACATAGAAATGCCTTACTGAAACAGCAGGCAAATTTAAGCGCACCACAAAATCAATATTGGGAGTCTCAGTTCTCAGAACTAGGTGAGGCTCTATCGGCTACTCGTCAGGAATATGTGGATACCCTTACGCCTATTTTTAAGCAGTACGCGCAAGAATTTCTTCCTAACTTCGATGTGGAATTAAGTTACTATAAAGGGTGGGAAAAAGATGTCGGTTTATCAGAAAGCCTAGTTAAAAAACGTGAGTATGATGGTAAAATAGGACATACCTCTTCTGGGCCCCATAAAGCCGATTTACGGCTTAAAGTAAATGGGGTAAACGCCCAGGAGCTTTTATCGAGAGGACAGCTTAGAATGGCTGTGGCAGCGCTTCAAATGTCACAAACTAAGCTATTTAATAAGGCAACGCAGCGTAAAAGTATCTTTTTGCTTGATGATGTTGGTGCCGAACTAGATGCCGATAAAAGAGAACAATTTATTGATGGGTTGCTCAAAATGGATACGCAGGTTTTCGTTACTGCAATAGAATCCACGCAACTCGCTTTTATACAAAAATACAACGAAAAGAAAATGTTTCACGTGGAACATGGAAGCGTGAAAGAGGAGTAAAAGCTAGTATGTCAGCAGAGAACAACTACGACTCGTCCAGTATTAAAGTACTTAAAGGATTAGATGCCGTAAGAAAGCGTCCTGGTATGTATATCGGTGATACTGATGATGGTACCGGATTACACCACATGGTTTTCGAGGTGGTCGATAACTCTATCGATGAAGCACTTGCTGGACATTGTTCTGAGATTACTGTGCTCATTCACAGCGATGGCTCAGTATCTGTGTCTGACGATGGACGTGGTATACCAACTGAATTGCACCCAGAAGAGGGTGTGTCTGCAGCTGAAGTTATTATGACGGTTCTTCACGCCGGCGGTAAGTTCGACGATAACTCTTATAAAGTGTCGGGCGGTTTGCACGGTGTAGGTGTATCAGTAGTAAACGCACTTTCAAGCCGACTGAAGCTTCGTATTCGTCGCGGTGGTAAAGCGCATGAACAAGAATATCATCATGGTGTTCCACAGGCGCCACTAGCAGTAACAGGCGATACTGACAAAACGGGAACTATGATCCGTTTCTGGCCAAGTTCAGACACCTTCACAGATACGCTTTACCACTACGATATTCTTGCTAAACGTCTTCGTGAACTATCATTTTTGAACTCTGGTGTGTCTATTCGCTTGAAAGACGAACGCGATGGAAAAGAAGACCACTTCATGTACGAAGGTGGAATCAAAGCGTTCGTTGAGTACCTAAATGAAAAGAAAACACCTGTTCACCAGAAAGTGTTTCATTTCAGCAGTGAACAAGAAGACGGTATTGCAGTAGAAGTAGCGATGCAATGGAACGATAGTTTCCAAGAGAACGTGTTCTGTTTCACCAACAACATTCCTCAGCGCGACGGCGGTACTCACTTGGCGGGCTTCCGTGGAGCGTTGACGCGTACATTGAATAACTACATGGAAAAGGAAGGCCTGAACAAAAAGGCTAAAACGAATGCCAGTGGTGACGACGCGCGTGAAGGTCTAACCGCGGTTATTTCCGTTAAAGTACCAGATCCAAAATTCAGCTCACAGACTAAAGATAAGCTTGTATCTTCTGAAGTTCGTCCAGCTGTTGAATCGGCAATGAATGAAAAGCTAGCAGAGTTCTTATTAGAAAACCCTGCAGAAAGTAAAATTATTGCGGGTAAGATTATTGATGCTGCTCGTGCTCGTGAAGCTGCACGAAAGGCCCGTGAAATGACACGCCGTAAAGGTGCGCTCGACTTGGCTGGTCTGCCGGGTAAGCTAGCTGACTGTCAGGAAAAAGATCCTGCACTTAGTGAATTATACATAGTGGAGGGAGACTCTGCGGGCGGTTCAGCTAAGCAGGGTCGTAACCGTAAAAACCAAGCTATTCTGCCGCTTAAAGGTAAAATCCTAAACGTTGAGAAAGCGCGTTTTGATAAGATGCTTTCTTCTCAGGAAGTTGCGACGCTTATCACGGCACTAGGTTGTGGTATCGGTCGTGACGAGTATGACCCTGAAAAATTACGCTATCACAGCATCATTATCATGACCGATGCTGACGTAGATGGTTCTCACATTCGTACGCTTCTACTCACATTTTTCTATCGTCAAATGCCTGAAATCATTGAGCGTGGATATGTATATATTGCACAGCCACCGCTATACAAAGTGAAGAAGGGTAAACAAGAGCAGTATCTTAAAGATGACGATGCGCTAACTAACTACCTAACATCAATCGCAATTGACGGTGCGTCTTTGCACACCAGCGATGAAGACCCAGGTATTAGTGGTGTAGGCCTTGAAAACCTTGTTAAGCAGTACCAATCGGTAGAGAAGATGATTGCACGTATGAAACGTCTTATGCCTGCATCTATCCTCTACAGAATGCTTTACACGCCTACGCTAAACCTTGAAGACCTTAAAGATCAATCTGCACTAGAGCATGTGGCGAAACACTTCGTAGAGCAGCTTACAGAGCGCGAAAACGATGGTGCTACATACCGTTATGAAATTCGCACTGATGCTGAGCTTAGCGAGTACTACATTACAATCATTATGCGTATGCACGGTATCGATTATGAGTACGTTATCGATCATGAGTTTATCGAGTCGTCTGAATATCAGCGCCTTAAAGAGCTTAACCTTGCCATTAACGACATGATGGGCAAAGACGCCTATATTCAGCGTGGCGAGCGTAGACAGCCAGTTGAGTCTTTCAAAGAAGCCCTAGAGTGGCTAATGAATGAAGCGAAACGCGGCCAATACATTCAGCGCTATAAAGGGCTAGGTGAGATGAACCCTGAGCAACTATGGGAAACCACCATGGACCCAGAAAGCCGCCGTATGCTTCAAGTTACCATTGAGGATGCCATTGGTTGTGACCAGCTGTTCACTACATTGATGGGTGACCAAGTTGAGCCTCGTCGAGAGTTTATCGAAGCTAATGCGCTTAAAGTGGAAAACTTAGACGTGTAGATTATTTATTTAATGATGCATATTTTAAAAACGACCCAGGTAGGGTCGTTTTTTTTTGTGTACAAAAATGTATCTTAACGAAATATTGAAGAGCCTTACAAAAGAGTAAAAGTTGTTCTAGTATAAATTTATGTGACAAGCTGATAAGTGGTCTTATCAACTAAAACAGGGACATATAAATGACAGGACGTTTGTGTATTATTTCCATCTTCGTTGCGTTTTTAATAATAGGCTGTTCAAAACAGGCTGGACTTACAGAGTCTCAGATTCGACTATCAGAGGCCAAGAAAGCCCAGGCTGTTCTCATTGAAAAAGCGAACATCATTCTAGATACCAAAGTTAAAGGTATTTTTCTAGAAGATTTAAACCACATTTCTTATGCGAGTGAAATAGCACTTCGTGCTAAGCAAGTATTTATTGATGCCAAAATTAACCTTAAGAGCGAAAGCTTAGCAGCCCTTGATAATCGAATTGGTTCTTATGTAAATAGTGCAGGCCTAACAGCAGTAAAGCTGCTGCACCAGTCAGTAGATATGACGGTAAGCTTCAAGAAAGACATAGAAGATATGCCACTACAGCCACTAACCAGTAATAGTACGTCGACAAGTGATGGCATGGTGAAATTTTTGGCTAAGCAATACAGCGTTGATATTAAATCATGTTGTATATCTGATTTGAAAGATATCGCCATATTTTTGAGTCAAGTAGACGAGCTGGAGCATTACCCGTTGAGAAAAATGATTGCGAATGTAGAGGTAAGATTATCAAGCGTCTTAAGGCACCCTGAAACCGCGAAGAAATACAAAAATGAAATAAATGCGATAGGTGAGCAATATAAAAATACTCAATAAGCAAATAAACGTTAAATAATGGACATAAAGGGATGGAAAATATTATGGAAAAAACAGTCATTGCATGCATGGGATTGCTAATGCTCCACACGGTACCAAGCGCATTAGCACAAACTAATTATAAGATTGTAGATAATGCCGATAAATCGGTAACAGTGACAAACGGAGCAGAAAAAGAAACCGTGCTAGTCATTGAAGACGAGGTAAAGTTTTCTATATCTCGAACACCAAGTATCAATAAATCCCAGCCACCGCTACAGAACAATAATATCTCCCTTAAAGGTGGTGTATTTGGCTTAACAATCAATGAAAGTGTAACAAGTATGCTGAGCGTACTCGGTACACCTACGTCAACGTATAGCGTTAACGAAGACACCGTGCTGTATTCTTATGGGAGAAACCTTTGGGTGGTGACCCACAAAGGAATAGTAAAAAAAGTGACTACAGAAAATCACTGGGTATCAACAACCCTTACTAATTCTATTGCCTTTGATAACCGGTTTAACAGCGATTGGCTAATAAAAGAGAAAGTCGGCTACGAGACTAAAAAGGCGGAATTGTTAAAACAGTTGCCTGAGGGGAATCAAATTGAAAGAGGCAAATACCGATTTACTCTGAAAAAGGAAGCTGATGTAAATCTTGATGTAATAATAGATTTGAAAATTATAAACGGTGAAAAGGAATGGCTAGTTAACGGCTTCGAGTATGGATATACGGATACTGCTTATATAAAAGATTCAAGCAATGAAACTGAGAAAGCACATCAATACAATGAAGTTATCGCTTTTGTTGACAGTAAGCGTAAACAGGGTGAAACCATAACGATAGAGCAATTAGATGAGCAGGGGTTTCGTCCAATTTTTGATGCTTATGCGGATAACGGTGATGTTATTCAAGTATATGGCAACCATCTTGTACTGAACTTTAGTTATCAAGAACTAAGTAAGTTATCTGTTTACGAAAGTGTGTTTAGAAACAAACAGAATCTAGAAGATTGGAAGTTTGCAGAGCACTATTTTGAACAACCTAGCACTGAGGTTAAGGCGCTTTACGGTGATGAAGTAATGGGTAATGACGATTATTGGCAGGTATTTCTAGATGATGCAAAGTACGATCTATATTTCGTTGAAAACGATGATGGGGCAATGATGCTAGCCGAACTTGAAATAGAATTCTTTTAAATACCTGCTGCGAAAAAGACTAAAAGCGATCTTTCTCGCAGAAGGTGAATAGTTAAACCTAAGCTAACTACAATTTAGACACGACCAAGGCGACTTCCCCCGCACTTGCTGCTGTTGCTGTAAAGCGATAGGTGCCAGTTGAGGAGGGGGTAAATTGCAAGTTCTCTGAGCCCTGTTCGCAGACTAAATAAACAGTGGAGCCTAACATTACAGGCTGCCCTTTATATTTGCCGCCACAGCTTTGTGAGGGCGTCCATTTTGCATCTGACAACCTAAAATCATAAGGTTGTCCGTCGGCTATGAGTTCAACGTCTACTGTCCAGCCTGAATTTGATCGTTTAAACTTGTAACTTGGGTCAGCCTCCCACCAGTTAAATACACCTCTAAGAAACATGTTTTCGAATTGAATACGAGGCACGTCCGGTGCTATTTCTGGAATTTTAAAACTTCCACTGCTTGAGCATGCTGAAAGTGTTATGCACATAGAAGCAATAGTTAGTAACTTTTTCACAGCGTCTCCATTTATAAAAAAGCCCAACGTTAAGGCTGGGCTCTTTGTTTTTCACGGCATAAAACCGCGTTAACTCTTACTAGCCTACGACTTCGCGAGAATAGATATATCTGCGGTAGTAAGGAAAAGTTGCCTTAAAAGCGACAGTAAAGCAAGTCGGTTATTCTTAACCGCTTCGTCATCAGCCATAACCATTACGTTATCGAAGAAGTTATCGATTACATTACGTAAGGTTGCAAGCGCAGTAAGAATACGCGTATAGTCCTGTGAAGGAACAGCAATATCAACTTCTTTCTGTGCGGCTTTCAGCTCAACATAAAGCGCTTTTTCAGCTTCTTCGGCTAACAGTGACTCATCAATATTCACTGAGTCTGTTACTTCAACGTTTTGCTTAGCAAGGATGTTTGCAACACGCTTGTTAGCGGCAGCTAGCGCTTCGGCTTCTTCCAATGCTCTGAACTTATCTACTGCATGAACTCGGGCTAAGTAGTCAGCTGGCTTAGTAGGGCGACGAGCAGCAACTGCCTGAATAACGTCAATGGCGATAGCTTGATCTTGTAGGAGCGCAGTAAATCGACCCAATACAAAATCAACAACCTGAGCTTGTGTTTCAGCATTTGTTAACTTATCGCCATACACATCGATAGCTTTGCTTACTAGCGTTTCAAGATCTAGCGGCAGTGACAGCTCAGTGACAATACGTAGTACACCGATAGCTGCACGACGAAGCGCAAATGGGTCTTTATCACCCTTAGGTAACTGGCCAATACCAAAAATACCCACAAGAGTATCTAGTTTGTCAGCAAGCGCGACCGACGCGCTAACGCCTGAACTAGGAAGTGCGTCACCAGCAAAACGCGGCATGTATTGTTCATACAGTGCTTCTGCAACAGGCGCATCTTCACCGTCGTTTAGCGCATAGTATTTACCCATAACACCTTGAACGTCAGGGAACTCCATAACCATGTTCGACATCAAGTCGGTTTTAGCTAGAAGACCTGCTCGTGCAGCTTGTGTTTCATTCGCATCTACTTGCGACGCAATAAACGCCGATAGGGCAGATATACGCTCAGACTTTTCTTTTAGCGTGCCAAGCTGTTTTTGGAACAACACGGTTTCTAAACTTTCAAGGCGGCTTTCTAATGTCGTCTTTTTATCGCTGTTAAAGAAGAACTCAGCGTCTGCAAGACGAGGGCGGATAACCTTTTCATTGCCAGAAATAACTTGAGACGCATCGCGACTTTCGATATTCGTTACAAATAAGAAAGTGTTTGAAAGTGCACCATCGCTATCTAGCAGCGGCACATATTTTTGGTCGTCTTTCATGGTATAGATAAGCGCTTCTTTCGGTACTGCCAAGAAAGCCTCATCAAACCCAGCTTGAAGTACAACCGGCCACTCTACAAGTGACGCGATTTCTTCTAGTAAGTCTTCATTATAGTCTGGCTTAAGCGACAAGCTTTGCGCTGCGTCTTCAAGCTGCTGACGCACTTTATCTTTACGCGCCTCAAAATCTGCCAGCACATATTGTTGCTCTAGGGCAGAGGCGTAATTGTCAGCATGATCCAGTTCAAAGCGACCTTCGCCGTGGAATCGGTGACCCTGAACAACGCGGCCGCTTGTTAGGCCCAATACAGAAACGTTAACCACTTCGCTTCCGTAAAGCACGCAAAGGGTGTGAACCGGGCGTATAAACTGAGTGTTGTAATTACCCCAACGCATTGGCTTTGGAATAGGTAGCTTGCTTACCGCTTGGTTTATCAGCCCTTCTAGAAGCTCTGCAACTAATTGCCCTGGAACGTGGGCTTTATGAAGTAACCACTCTCCTTTGTCAGTTACAAGGCGTTCTGCGTCAGCAACGTCAATGCCGTTACCGCGAGCCCAACCTTGTGCTGCTTTAGTGGGATTACCGTCGGCGTCAAACGCGGCTGATACTGCTGGGCCGCGTTTCTCTACTACTTTGTCAGCCTGACCTTCAGCAAGACCTGAAACATAAACGGCTAAGCGGCGAGGGGCGGCAAACCAGCTGACTGAATCAAAGCTTAAGTCAGCTTGCGTAAGCGCAGCTTCAAACTGCGTGGCGAAGGCTTCACCTAAAGACTTAAGCGCTTTTGGTGGGAGTTCTTCAGTACCTAATTCAACTAAACAATTTTCTGTACGCACGCTTATGCCTCCTTGTTACATAGTGGGAAGCCAAGTGCTTCACGTGCTTGGTAATAGCTTTCTGCACACGCTTTGGCTAGCGTTCGAACGCGAAGAATATAGCGCTGGCGTTCAGTCACTGAGATAGCATGACGAGCATCAAGCAAGTTAAATGCGTGTGACGCCTTCATAACCTGCTCATAGGCAGGAAGTGGAAGGTTGTTTTCGATAAGCTTTTTGCTTTCTGCTTCACATTCGTCGAAGGTTCTAAATAAGGCTTCAACGTTGGCGTGTTCGAAGTTATACGTCGATTGTTCTACTTCGTTTTGATGGAACACGTCGCCATAGGTCACTTTGCCCATAGGGCCGTCAGTCCAAACCAGGTCGTAGATACTATCTACACCTTGAACGTACATGGCGAGTCGCTCTAAGCCGTAGGTAATTTCGCCGGTAACAGGCTTACACTCTAGACCGCCTACCTGCTGGAAGTACGTAAACTGAGTTACTTCCATGCCGTTTAGCCACACTTCCCAACCTAGACCCCATGCACCAAGCGTGGGTGATTCCCAGTTGTCTTCTACGAAGCGAATGTCATGAACCAGCGGATCGAAACCTAACTCTTTCAAAGAGCCCAAGTACAACTCCTGAATATTGTCAGGTGAAGGCTTAAGCATTACTTGGAACTGATAGTAATGTTGTAAGCGGTTTGGGTTCTCACCGTAACGACCATCGGTTGGTCTACGGCACGGTTGAACATAGGCGCTACTCATTGGCTCTGGACCTAAAGAACGTAGGAACGTCATAGGGTGAAAAGTACCGGCACCCACTTCCATATCCAGAGGCTGAATAATAACGCAGCCCTGACGCGCCCAATAATCTTGAAGCGCAAGGATCAACCCTTGAAAGGTCTTAATATCGTATTTCTGCATACATCCGCTGCTTATTAGTTATCTGACTTAAAATAAAGGTGGGATAGTATACAATTTGTGAGGCATAGTATGTAGGTGTAAAGGGTGAAAAAACGTCACGAATAAAGCCAATATGCCACTTCACAACAAGGATTTAATCTTAAGCCATGCCCAATCAAACAAAAATAGAAAAAAATATGCCTTTGCATCGCTGCGGTTGGGTAAGCAGCGACCCTATTTATTTAGCGTATCATGATAACGAATGGGGTATACCCGAGCTAGATAGTCGCGCGTTGTTTGCTAAGTTATGCCTCGATGGACAACAGGCTGGTTTATCTTGGCTGACCATTTTGAAAAAACAGCAGAATTTTGAACAGGCATTCTATCAGTTCGACCCTGAGAAAATTTCGAAGATGGGCCCCGCTGATGTCGATAGACTTATGCAAGATAGCGGCATAATCAGAAACAAGCTCAAGATAGAGTCGGTTATCAAAAATGCCAAGGGTTTTTTAGCTATCGAAGCGTCGCAGCCATTCAGTGATTTTATTTGGCAATTTACAGATGGACGTACGGTCATTAATGCTTGGGAAGACTTCAGGCAAGCACCCACATCAACCGATGCGTCTAAAGCAATGTCAAAAGCACTTAAAAAGCACGGATTTAATTTTGTAGGTGAAACGATTTGCTATGCTTTTATGCAAGCTGTAGGTATGGTCAATGACCACGAGGTAGGGTGTCATTGCTACGAGCGTATTTGCGAGCTCGCGATAAAGTGATATAGGCAAAGGTAACCGGGTTAAAAAAATGGCCGACTACATACTGTACTCGGCCATTTTCTATATTGATTGCATTAGTTTTTATCTTTTAAATCAGCGTCGCGCTTACTCGTTATTTAGTGGCTATAAGTGTCTCACAATACGCCTTCAGCGGTGGTAATTCGTCCAGCACCTTAGATTCGTATTCCGATTCAATCTGCTCGCGAGCGATATCTTGCTTTCTTCGCTCATTCTTAGGTAGCTGTTGCCTTGCTTCTAAAATTGCAAAACCGCTTACCTCTGTGAATAGTGCATGAATGTTGGGATACTGCGCTTTAAAATCAGGCGGAGTACTTATTGGAAGCGCGTTAAGCAAGTTCACGATGCGAATTACGCCTTCTGACAAATCACATTGCTGCTGCTCCATCGCCTTAGCTATTACTATAATACTGTCGGTTATAGTGGCTACGCGCGACTGCCTTGCCGCTTCTTGTCGCTCTTTTTGTTGTTTTAACATAAACAGCAGTTTGCCTGCGTAAAAACCTAGCGCAAGAATAATTAGTAGCGCGATGCCTGAAAGTACTGCCCAAAGCATGACTCTTTCCCGTTTTTTATTAGTGCTTAAAGTCGTCGATATTAATAGCGTCTAAATCATTAAACGGATCCATATCGTCGTCTTCATCATCCTCTTCTACTATTCCTAATAGGTCACAAAGAATGCGGTGGCGTGCCATCTTCTCGTCGACATAAGCTTGTTGCTCACGGGTGAGCGGTTTATCGTCGTCAAGTTTGTCGAGTAAATCTGACAAGCGTTGATCTGCTTCAAGCGCTGCCAGTTCTTGGGCTGGTGTGGCGTACTTTTTCTTTTGAGCAGGGGTGGGCGTCACTGCTTTTACAAGCTGAATAGGCTTTTTACTGCCGTGGCGCGGATCTTTATTCTCAGCACTCTTTTTGCCCGTCACTTTTTTCTGTTCAACATTGTGGCGATTACCAGCGGGCTTACCTTTATGCTTTTTAGGGCGAGGCGAGTCTGATTTACGGTTTTCGCTTGGTTTAAAGTCAGGATCTTTACGAACGCCGATTAGGCCGACTTTACGTGATTTCTTTGAACGTGCCATAATTTCCAAATAACAAAGAGAGTGAAAAAACAGCGCTATTATAGCGCGAATTAGTGTCTACGTATTGATCTTTGGGTATGCAGTGCAAAATCAATACGGGGAACATAAAGTATTACGGGAATTTGTTTCAGTGCTTTCTCAATAGAACGACATCGCTGGCAGGAAAAGTGACATCATAGCCATCTCGTTGTGCCAAATATTGAAAGGTTGCTTCGCTGAAAAAGCTAACGTGGGTGACGTCGTTTTTATAGTGCCAATTTGCAAACCTGGCTTTATCAAGTACGCGCTTGGTCATGATGGCAAGAACGCCACCAGAAGCTACAAGTTTGTTAAATAGCGCCCATTCCACATGAGGGGCGTGAAAGTGTTCTATAGCCTCTGTACATGTCACTATGTCATAGCTTTGCTCAAGTACCGATAAGTTGCGTGCATAGAAGGGATCGTACATATTCATCCTAACGCCTTCTTCTTCCAGCATACTTGCTAAAACAGGCGCAGGGCCACAGCCAAAGTCTAGTCCTCGGAGTTCACCAAATTTCATGTCTTTTATAAAAGGTGTAAGTGGCGTTAAAACCTTTCCTAAAAACTTTCGATACCCTTCGTCTTCAAAGCTATTCTCGTGAAGGTCATACTCCTGCTTTTCTACTTCTTTAGATGGTAAGAATTCAGGAGAAACATAAACGAGTTTGCATTGATTACATTGGAGGTAATCGCGCTTTTTATCTGAGTGATAGTGAGATGGCGCGTTAGCGCTTTTGCATAAAGGACAGTACATAGGAAAGTGAACAATAATAAGGGGCTTAAAAAAGAAAAAGGTGATGGTTCTCACCATCACCTTACATTGTATGAGTGTCAGATGACACCTCTCCCGTTATACACTTCTATGTGTATTTTGCTTCCC
Organism: Alteromonas sp. R7; assembly: GCF_055755235.1. Lineage (NCBI taxonomy): Bacteria > Pseudomonadati > Pseudomonadota > Gammaproteobacteria > Alteromonadales > Alteromonadaceae > Alteromonas > Alteromonas sp. R7. The sequence continues at coordinate 307,607 of NZ_JBVTQX010000006.1, forward strand.
TAGCCGTGCTCCCCTTATTTTTATTGTTAGCAGAGCTGTATTGTTGTTTTTGGCCCTCGTGGCTCTTTATCCCGTCTTCCATGCTGCATTTTTATTATTATTCTTGTTATTTAGCTTGTAGCTTTTCAAAGGCACCTACAAACTACGCCGTTAGATTACACGAATAATTTCAAAATACAACTTTTTCGGTAACAAATTTTTAACAACAATATGCAAAAACGGTAATGCTTAGTGTAAGCCCGCGATATAGTTAGATAAAATCTCAATATCTTCGTCGGTTAATTTCATCGCAATATCACGCATCATGCCATTCATGTCATTGTGACGTTGGCCTGAACGGAATGCTTTCAATTGAGCTGCAGTGTAAGTTGCATGTTGACCGCTGATATCAGGGAAACCTGCTAAGCCCATGCCGTTGCCCTTAGGACCGTGACACGCGATACATGCAGTTACGCCTCGAGACTCGTCGCCACCTTGGTACAATGCACGGCCAGCTTCAACGTATTGCTCTGGTGTTTCACCCGCCTTTGGCTCTTGGCTTGAGAAATAAGCGGCTAGGTCTTTCATGTCTTGCTCTGAAAGTGGGGCAGCCATGCCGTTCATCACAGCATTATTACGACCTTCCTCGCCACCTGTTTGAGAGGCAAGTTTAAATTCGGTTAATTGCTTAACAATGTACTTCTCATGCTGGCCAGCAATCTTTGGGTTCATGTCAATCATGCTGTTGCCATCAGGGCCATGACAGGCTGCACATACTGCAGATTTCGCTTTACCTGCCTCGGCGTCGCCTTCTGCCATAGCAGTTGCGCTTAAACCTAAAGACATACATACCAACAAACACAGTTTTTTCATAATAAATCTCTTAAATGGATCCAACGGCTCGCGTGATATACGTGATATCATGCGTATTTTACACATTTAACGCGTCAGAAAAACCTATTCCATGATAAAACTATGGTTTTTAGTTGGTTTATTCATTAAAAAACTGTAAACCGAAGGTTGAGACGCATGTGGAGGTAAGTCTAGATGTCGTATTACACCAAAGCAAAATTCTTTACGAGCGCACCTGATATTCGTCATTTAAAGAATGATACCGGAATTGAAGTAGCGTTCGCGGGCCGCTCTAATGCGGGTAAATCGAGTGCACTTAACACGTTAACTCGTCAGAAGAACTTGGCAAGAACCAGTAAAACACCGGGTCGCACCCAATTGATCAACGTCTTTGAATTAGAAGAAGACTTACGCTTGGTTGATTTGCCAGGATATGGCTTTGCAAAAGTGCCAGTAGCCATGAAAAAGAAGTGGCAGGCGTCACTTGGTGAATATCTTCAAAAGCGCAAGTCCCTTAAAGGATTAGTCGTTTTAATGGATATTCGTCACCCCTTCAAAGATTTAGACCAAGATCTTATCCATTGGGCAGTAGCCTCAAATATTCCAGTACTGGCACTTCTCACTAAAGCCGACAAACTTAAAAGCGGTAAGCGAAAGGCACAGCTGTTAATGGCGCGTGAAGCTGCGATGGCATTTATGGGCGATGTTACCGTGCAAACCTTCTCGTCATTAAATAAGCACGGGTTACCCGAATTAGAGCGTATTTTGGATACGTGGTTTGGCTTAGATAAACAAGACGAAACAGAAGATTCTGATAGCGAAGTACAGTAGCGCAATTCACCCTTACCGTTTGTGCTGATCTGACGTGCCCGATGGATAGGTATGATGGGGTGTTAGAAAAAAGAACGCCCCGCATAGAGCGAGGCGTAAACTGAGAGAAAACACATAAAAACCGTTGATATAGAGTCGTGATAAATAGAGAAGTTCAGAAAAATTAAAATAAAATTCGCTTTATTTTTTAAGTTATTGATATTTATGAATTATTTATTTTCCGCAGATATAAAAAAACCCCGACAAAACTGTCGGGGTTAAAGCAAAGGTTTGAAAACAGCTTTCTCACCTCTGTACCCTACATGTGTAATATTACAACAAAGCACAGAAAAGGCAAGGGTGTTATGTAATTAAATTACCAAATTTAATGAATATAACGCGCCTTTTAATGTAAAAACTGTAATCTAATTACCAAACTAGTGCGCTTCATCCCAGTTTTCGCCCACACCAGCCTCAACAACCAGCGGAACATTTAGCGTAGCTGCGCTTTCCATAAGAGCAGTAATAGTAGAGACATAGGTTTCCACTTTGTCTTCTTTTATCTCAAAAACCAATTCATCGTGCACCTGCATCATCATGGTCACATCATCAGATGCATTTTTCCTGATCCAGTCATCAACTTTGATCATTGCCATCTTAATGATGTCCGCAGCCGTGCCTTGCATAGGCGCATTAATCGCCGCGCGCTCTGCACCTTTTCGACGTGCTCCATTACTAGCTTTAATGTCTGGCAAATAAAGTCTGCGACCAAATACGGTCTCTACATAACCTTTATCCTTGGCGCTCTCACGCGTTGAGTCCATATACTCAAGCACGCCTGGGTAGCGTTCGAAGTAAAGATCCATATATTTTTGTGCTTCATTACGTGGAATATTAAGTTGCTTCGACAACCCAAAGGCACTCATACCGTAAATTAAGCCAAAGTTAATCGCTTTTGCACTGCGACGCTGTTCAGTGGTTACTTCATCTAGTGGAACACCAAACACTTCAGACGCTGTAGCTTTATGAATATCTTTGCCATGTGCAAAGGCGTCTAATAGACCCTTATCACCCGAAAGGTGAGCCATTATTCGCAATTCAATTTGCGAGTAGTCGGCAGCGACGAACTTATTTCCTTCTCTTGGTACAAATGCCTGACGCACGCGGCGACCTTCCTCATTTCGGATAGGGATGTTCTGTAAGTTAGGATCGGTAGAAGAGAGTCGTCCCGTGGCGGTTACTGCTTGGTGATAAGAAGTATGCACTCGACCCGTACGATGATTGATCATCTTAGGAAGTTTATCCGTGTAGGTATTCTTTAGCTTGGTTAGGCCACGGTATTCCATGATCTTCTTCGGCAACGGGTACTCAAGCGCAAGTTCTTGCAGTACGTCCTCAGAAGTAGACGGCGCCCCTTTAGGCGTTTTCTTTATGATCGGTAGCGACATTTTTTCGAACAAGACATGTTGAAGCTGTTTAGTAGAACCTAAGTTGAATGGCTCGCCAGCTTCCTCATGTACTTCACTTTCAAGCTCGGCAATCCGGGTGGCAAGATCCTGGCTTTGCTGACGCAGTCTTTGGCTGTCTATCAATACACCTTCCTGTTCCATACGAGAAAGTACACAGGCTAGGGGAACCTCAACATCTATCAATAGATTTTTAAGCTCAGGAATTTCTTTCAACTTCGTCCAAATGGCGTTGTGTAAGCGAAGCGTAATGTCAGCATCTTCTGCGGCATAAGGCCCAGCTTCTTCAAGGCTGATTTGATTAAACGTAAGCTGTTTTGCGCCTTTACCTGCAATCTCTTCAAAATGAATAGTTTTATGACCAAGGTAGGCTAGGGCAAGTGAGTCCATATCATGGCGCTGCGCAGTACTGTTTAGTACATAGCTTTCAAGCATGGTGTCAAAGCCAATGCCGTTTAAGGTAATGTCATAGTTCGCTAATACGTTTTTGTCGTATTTTATGTGTTGACCTACTTTGATCACGGTGTCCGATTCTAAAATAGGTTTTAATGCGTCTAATACGAATTCTCGTGATAGCTGGGCGGGTGCATCTGGGTAATCGTGAGCAACAGGCACATAAGCTGCTTCACCTTCCTCTATACAAAATGAAACACCAACTAATTCCGCATCCATGTAGTTAAGGCTGGTTGTCTCGGTATCAAAAGCGATTAGCTCGGCTTTTTCTAGCTTCGCGACCCACGCATTAAAGCGTTCCTCTTCAAGCACTGTCTCATACTTCGACTTATCTATCTCTACCGATTCACTTTGTTCGCTCTCTTCTGCGCTATCGCTCTTTTCTTCGTTGGTGTTTGCATTGGGACCAGAGGTATCTCCGCCGGCTATTAGCGCGCTTACTTCTGCATGCCAGCGTTTGAACTCGTATTCGGCAAACAGATCGCGAAGTTGTTCGTTATCGGCTTGGCAAGGCATAAGAGCTTCGACATCATAGTCAAGGTCAAGATCGATGCTGATAGTAGCTAGGGTATAAGAAAGCCGAGCTTGCTCTTCGTATTCCTGCATTTTAGCCGCCATCGACTTACTGCCTCTAAACGACAGATCTGCAATTTTATCCAGGTTCTTATATATGTCGTCGATACCGCCAATACCGTTTAACAAGGCTTGAGCACTTTTATCACCTACACCAGGTACACCTGGGATGTTATCGACTTTATCGCCCTTAAGCGCAAGGAAGTCGATCACAAGCTCCGGTGGAATACCAAACTTCGTATTTACACCTTCGACATCCATCAGTTGGTTTGTCATGGTGTTGATTAAGGTGACATGTTCATTTACTAGTTGCGCCATGTCTTTATCGCCGGTGCTGATAAGGGTATCAATACCTTTTTCTGTGGCGTGTTTGGCTAACGTGCCAATCACGTCATCAGCTTCTACACCCGATTCAACAATAACAGGTAATCCCATTGCCTTAATGATGGCGTGCAACGGTTCGATTTGGCTTCTTAGCTCATCCGGCATCGGAGGACGGTTCGCTTTGTACTCTTTATAGATGTCATCGCGAAAGGTCTTGCCTTTAGCATCAAAAATCACCGCCATATGCGTCGGGTTGTATTGTTTGATCAAGCTTTTAAGCATGTTCACAACACCATAAATAGCACCGGTGTCTTGGCCTTTTGAGTTGGTTAATGGTGGTAAACCGTGAAAGGCACGAAAAAGATATGACGATCCATCGACAAGAATAAATGGAGGCTTTTTAGAATCAGGCATAGATGGCGATTTTCCAATAGAGAATATGAGCGCAAGGATGCCACAGGCTAGGGCAGATCGCCATATCATGAAGGAACATTAAGGTCGATAGCGGATCGCATTTCGCCTGTGGATAACTTTGTGATCTAAAATTTTGGGCACAGTGATCCGGATGATCTTTGTCAAGTTAAAGATCACCTTTCAAATCAAGAAAAATAAGGGAATGAGACTTAGGTGTGAAAACAGCGTACCTGCTACTTACCATTCCATTTTATGTGGATAACTTGGTGTACGTTTATTTTTGGTTTAACCAAGTTGGTCAAGTAATGTAGCATAACCATTAACAATGTATACACGTATTATTAAGAACTTTTTTTGAACAGTTGTGTGTTTAATAGCCAAATTTTGAATAAGTAGATGGCATAGCGTCTAGGAGGACAATATGAAACAAGTAGCCGTTATTTTAAGTGGTAGTGGTGTGTTTGACGGGGCTGAGTTACACGAAGCGGTATTGACACTTTTAGCCATTGAGCAAGAAGGCGCGTCTTATCAGTGTTTTGCTCCAGATGTAAACCAACTGCATGTAGTCAATCACTTAACCGGTGAGGTATCAGAAGGTGAAGCACGAAATGTGTTAGTAGAATCGGCCCGTATTGCCCGAGGTGATATAAAACCCGTGACTGAGTGCGACGTAACTGCTTTTGATACACTTATTTTACCTGGTGGCTTTGGCGCTGCGAAGAACCTGTGTACGTTTGCTGTAGACGGTGAAAATTGTACCTTTAACGAAGAGGTGCTGACAGTGTGCAAAGCCTTTGCACAAGCTAAAAAGCCCGCAGCGTACGCGTGTATTGCACCTGCGCTAGCAGCAAAAGTGTATGGCAACAAAACTAAACTGACCATTGGCAATGACGAAGCCACGGCTGGTGGGTTGAATGCATTAGGAGCCACGCATGTAGAGTGCCCAGTTGATGAGGTGGTTGTTGATAATGACGCAAAGCTTGTTACTACACCTGCGTATATGCTGGCGCAAAGCATTAGTGAAGCCAATGCGAGTATTACTAAAATGGCTAAAACCGTGCTTGCTATGAAATAGGAAACTAAAAAATAAAAGTGGTTGGTTTTTTCCTAGTGAAAAGATCAGGTGCCTTTATGTGTAATTAGCCTAATGTAGTGGGGAGACAAAGGTTTCCCCTTGTTCATTATAGTCCTATAATCAAAACCCTATGCGTAACGTATAGGATTTCATCTACCTTGTTTCACGTAGATAGATTCGCTTTTTGAAACCATATCAAAAAGCACATTGTAACTAGGGCTCAGTAGTCCTTATGCGCACTATAAAAATAAAGGCATAACAAACAATGCACTACCGTGCCATCATACGAATACTTGGGTTATTAATTGCGCTTTTTAGCGTAACCATGATCCCACCCGCTATCGTGTCGTTGATTTATCAAGATGGCAGTGGCCTGCCTTTTATCCTCGCATTTATATTTTGTGTCATCGGCGGTATGGCATTGTGGTATCCCAACCGTCAGCAGAAAAATGACTTAAGAGCACGAGAAGGGTTTCTGATTGTTGCGCTGTTTTGGTCAGTACTAGCAAGCGTGGGGGCAATTCCACTTATCTTGCTAGAGCAACCAAGCATGACGGTAACCGATGCTTTCTTTGAGTCATTTTCTGGCCTGACTACCACTGGAGCTACGGTTATTGAGGGGATAGATTTTCTTCCTCACTCAGTACAGTTTTACCGTCAACAACTTCAGTGGTTAGGTGGCATGGGTATCATCGTACTCGCAGTTGCCATTTTACCTATCCTTGGAGTAGGGGGAATGCAGCTTTATCGGGCAGAAACTCCTGGCCCAGTTAAAGATAATAAAATGACTCCGCGTATTGCCGATACGGCAAAGCATTTGTGGTACATCTACCTATCCATAACCATTGCATGTGCCGGTGCATACTGGCTTGCGGGAATGAATGTTTTTGATGCGATTTGCCATTCTTTCTCAACGGTTGCTATTGGTGGCTTTTCGAACCACGACGCCAGCTTAGGCTATTTTAATAGTCCTATGGTAAACGTGGTGTGTACCGTGTTTTTGCTTATTGCTGCGTTAAACTTCTCATTACACTATGCGGCGGTGAGCTCTCGTTCGGTTAAAGGCTATTTTAACGATCCAGAGTTTAAGGCGTTCTTTATCATTCAAGCCTCACTCATCGGGATTTGTTTCTTAGTACTTACACTATCAGGCTACTATAGCTCGGCAGAGCAGGCTTTAGATCAAGCTATGATCCAAGCGGTATCTATTAGTACCACAGCAGGGTTTGCAACCACTGATTTTTCAGTCTGGCCGGCATTCCTCCCTATTATGCTTATTTTTTCAAGCTTTATCGGCGGGTGCGCAAGTTCCACGGGTGGGGGCTTAAAAGTAGTACGCGTGTGCCTACTGTTTCTACAAGGCAAGCGTGAGGTTGATAGGCTAATTCACCCGAAAGCAGTATACAGCGTTAAGTTTGGCGACCGTGCCATGCCTGACAGAGTAGTAGAGGCCGTATGGGGGTTCTTTTCAGCTTATGCAGTGGTGTTTGTTATCATTATGATAGGCTTGATTGCCACGGGTTTAGATAACCTAAGCGCCTTTACCGCTACTGCGGCCATGCTGAATAACTTAGGTCCGGGATTGGGCAGCGTAGCGGCCAACTATGCTGATGTTACTGACGCAGGCAAATGGATACTGGTGATTGCCATGGTATTTGGGCGACTAGAGGTCTTCTCATTGCTGGTCTTGTTCTCACCAACGTTCTGGCGCAGTTAACAAATAAACCGGTAGTTTTGATACGAGCTAAAAACAAAGGGCGATAAATATCGCCCTTTAATTTTATGTCTTCAACTTTTAATCTTGCGGCACCTATGACGCTTTGCAAAAGCGCTAGCCAAAGAAAAATGCGCTGGGTTGGAACAGCTTTTCCACGTCGTTGATGTACTTCTTATCAACCAAGAACAAAATTACATGGTCGTTTGCTTCAATCTTGGTATCGCTGTGAGCAATAATCACCTGATCGTCTCGAACAATAGCCCCAATTGTAGTACCTGGCGGTAGTTTAATATCGCCTATTTGTTTGCCAACCACCTTAGAGGTATTTTCATCACCGTGCGCTATCGCTTCAATAGCCTCGGCAGCACCTCGTCGTAATGAGTACACGTTTACAATGTCACCGCGACGTACGTGAGTCAGTAGTGCCGAGATAGTGGCTTGTTGAGGTGAAAACGCGATATCTATCTCACCGCCTTGCACCAAGTCCACATAAGCACTTCGCTGGATAAGCACCATGGCTTTTTGTGCACCCATACGCTTTGCCAGCATGGCCGACATGATATTCGCTTCATCGTCGTTGGTAACGGCTATGAAAGCGTCAACTTGCTCGATATTTTCTTCACTTAGCAATTCAGGGTCAGACGCGTCACCGCTAAATACAATGGTTTTATCTAAGTTCGCAGATAAATATTTGGCCCTTTCTGGGCTGTATTCAATAAGCTTAACGTTATGATTGTGCTCTAACTTTTTCGCAAGGCCTGCGCCAATCAAGCCACCACCGGCTATCATAATTCGTTTGTAGCTTGATTCGAGCTTTTGAAGCTCACTCATTACTGCGCGAATGTGCTTGGTAGCGGCAATAAAGAACACTTCATCATCGGCCTCAATAACCGTGGTACCTAACGGGCGAATAGGGCGGCCGCGTCGGTAAATGGCAGCAACCCGGGTTTCAACGTTAGGCATGTGGTCTTTAAGCGCAGATAACGCGTGGCCTACCAATAAGCCACCGTAATAGGCTTTAACCGCAACAAGGCTGGCCTTGCCTTCAGCAAACTCAACCACCTGAAGTGCACCCGGGTAGTCAATAAGACGTTTGATGGCCTTAGTTACCAACTGCTCAGGAGCGATAATGTGGTCAACGGGAATGTCTTGCTGCTTATATAGCTGCTCTTGGTAAATGATGTACTGTTCAGAGCGCACGCGAGCGATTTTTGTGGGTGTTTTAAATAGGCTGTAGGCCACCTGACAGGCCAACATATTGCTTTCATCACTATTGGTTACGGCAATCAGCATATCTGCATCTTCCGCACCGGCCTTACGCAACACGTCAGGGTGTGAACCCACGCCGGTTACTACTTGTAAATCAAGGCGGTCTTGAAGTGCGCGCAATATAGTGGGGTCAGAGTCAATAACCGTTATTTCGTTATTTTCACCTACTAGGTTTTCAGCAAGTGTTCCGCCTACTTGGCCGGCCCCTAAAATGATGATCTTCATCGTTATTATTTTGCCTTCATATTCGTGCAGGTCTTAAACTTGTGACGTTGCACAACTATTGAACTCAGTCTGATGACTTTACCAGCCTCGCATAGTAGAAACCATCCATTTGTTGCTCACCAGGCGTTATCTGGCGCCCTGGTTTATCAACGGTTTCTGTTTTCACTATGGGCGATAACGAGGCATCTGGAGTGTCGGCGAGGAACTGCTGTATTTGCGCCATGTTCTCTTTTGGCAAAATAGAACATGTTGCATAAAGCAGCGTGCCGCCTGGTTTTAACAAGCCCCAGAGCGTATCTAAAATGCGGCGTTGAAGCTGTGCTAAGTTGTGGATGTCATTGGCTTTTCGAAGCCAGCGAATATCTGGGTGACGTCGAATCACGCCGGTAGCAGAGCAGGGGGCATCCAGTAATATTCTGTCGAAGGGCTTTCCGTCCCACCAGGTATTAGGATTAGCTGCATCACCTTGCTTGATATCGACAGTGTGCTTAAGGCGAGTCATGTTTTCTTCTACCCGTTTTAGGCGTGTAGCATCAGCATCAAGCGCTAATACGTATTGTGTATCAGGTGCAGACTCAACAATGTGCCCTGTTTTTCCGCCTGGTGCGGCGCAACAGTCTAGAATGCGTTCGTTCGCTTGAGGCTTTAGGTAATGCGCAGCTAATTGCGCTGCCCCATCTTGTACCGCAAAGTGACCTTTTTCAAAACCAGGCAGGGCAGTAATGTCTTCTCGCTTAGTCAGAATTACGGCATCAGCATGGTTTGCGCTAAGGGTATATTCAACCCCTGCTTTATCTAACGCCTGAGTAAATGCTACCAACGATGTTTGCAACTTATTTACGCGAAGCCAAATGGGGGCCATGGCATTCGTTTCGTTACGAACCTGCTCGGCGTCGTCACCATAGGCGTTCTCTATTGCCTTAAACAACCACTTTGGTAAGCCGCTGTTTATGATGGCGTCGTCTACAGGTTTGCCTGCAAGGTTTTCTCGCTGAAAATTACGCAGTACCGCATTAACTAACCCTTTTAACCCTGCGGCATTTAAATAAGATGCTGCGGCGACGGTTTCGCCAACGGCGGCGTGGTTGCTAACACGGGAAAAATTAAGCTGGTACAAACCAAGAAGAATAAGATGTTCTATGACTTTTTTGTTGCCTTTTAGAGGCCTATCCAACAAAGAGCGCAGCCAGTGCTGTAAAAGGGGAAGGCGACGCATTACCCCTAGTGACATCTCTTGAATCCATGCGTTATCTTTGGCGTTGTGTCTGCGCTGAACGCGCTCTAAGCACTCACGCGATGACTTGCCTTGTTCTAAAATTTGGTAGATGACCCACGCGCAATCTGCGCGCAGGTTCTTTTGTTTGGGAAGGGGTAATGGTTTCACGTTTAGTCCGCTTGTGTCAGACAACGGCCCACTTCAAACCACGTTTGGCGAGCATTGATAACGTCTGACGCTGGAAGCGCCTTTTTACCTGGAATTTGAAGTGATGTTATGCAAAGCGCATCGCGCCCTGTAGCGATAGTAATGCCTTCTTTATTGGCACCGATTACCGTACCTGGCGTTACATTTTTATTTAACGGAACAACGTTAGCAGACCATACCTTTACATTCTGATCTTCGACCTGCATCCACGCTACAGGCCAAGGATTGAAGGCGCGGATATTTCGCTCTATTTGCTCAGCATCATCTGCCCAATTGATAAGGGCTTCTTCTTTTGATAGCTTTTTCGCGTAGGTGGCTTGAGAGTCGTCTTGTTTGGTGGGCGTGTAACGATCAAATTCATTAACGACCTCAACCAACGCTTGTGGCCCTAGCTCTGCTAGCTTTTCATATAAGGTGGCGCTGGTATCTTCAGAGGTAATAGGTAATGTTGCTATGTGAAGCATGTCACCCGTATCTAAACCTTCGTCCATTTGCATTATGGTTACGCCGGTCTCAGCGTCACCCGCCCAGATTGAACGCTGTATTGGTGCCGCGCCTCGCCACTTAGGCAGAATAGAGCCGTGCACGTTAATGCACCCTAGCTTAGGTGCATTTAACACCGCGGTAGGCAGTATCAGTCCGTAAGCGACAACTACCATTAAATCGGCATTGAGCGAGGCTAATTCTTCCTGAGCGTCTTGAGCTTTAAGCGACTGAGGCTGGTAAACTGGAATGGCGTTTTCTTCTGCTAATACTTTAACCGGACTGGCGGTAAGCTTTTTACCTCGCCCTGCGGGTCTATCAGGCTGAGTGTAAACAGCAATGACTTCGTGCTCGCTCTCGAGTAACGCTGATAGATGTTTAGCTGCAAAATCCGGAGTACCGGCAAAAATCACTTTCAATGGAGTTGTCACGTTATTCCTTAGGCTTTTGCAGCAAGACGCGCTTCTTTCTCAAGCTTTTTACGAATACGTTGGCGCTTAAGCGGTGAAAGGTAATCAATAAACAATTTGCCTTTTAGATGATCCAGCTCGTGCTGAATACAAATCGCTAACAAACCTTCTGCATCCAACTCAAAGCTTTCGCCATTTTGATCTAGCGCTTTTACGGTAATTGATTCGGCGCGCTCAACTTTCGCGTAATTACCCGGCACTGATAAACAGCCTTCTTCGCTAATCGTGGAGCCATCTTTACGAATGATTTCAGGGTTAATAAATACGCGTGGCTCGTTTTGATCTTCCGATACGTCCATTACAACAACTTGAACGTGGCGGTTAACTTGCGTTGCAGCAAGGCCAATACCGTTCTCGTCTTTCATGGTTTCGAACATGTCCGATACCAATTGTTTAATTTCGTCGTTAACCTCTTCAACCGGCTTAGCTACCGTGCGAAGACGTTCATCAGGAAAACTTAATACGTCTAAAATTGCCATTTCTCGCTTACTTCACCTTTTCGCTGTATAAATTCATATACGATCTAATTGCCAGCACACTTTACAGTGCTTATTAAGTTACTATTCTAACGTATATCGGGCTGTTTCGTGCAGTTTTTTACCGAAACTCTATTAGAATACCTAGTTATGCCGATATAGTGCTATTGTCTGAAAAATCAACAATGAGTGACAGTGAATAATTTGCAGGTGGTTAATTTGAAAAAGCGATTGATTTATGCGCGTCGTGCAGCATTGTTTATCTTAGGTGTACTGCTTTCTTTGCCTACCTTTGCGCTGCAGCTAAAAGAGAGCGCGCCAGAAACCTACACAGTAAAGCGTGGGGACACGCTATGGGCAATCGCTAACGTTTTTCTCAATGAGCCTTGGCTCTGGCCTGAATTATGGCGAACCAACACCCAAATCGACAATCCACACCTTATTTACCCGGGCGATGTTATCGTCGTTGGGTATGTTGATGGGCAGCCTGTATTAAGTGTAAAGCGCGACAAGCCTTCCTATAAGCTTTCTCCGGCTACCGATAAGCGAGTAAAACCGAAGCCTGTTGATGTGTTGTCGTGGACAACTATCTCTCCATTCATTAGACAACATATGCTGCTAGACGAGGAAAGCTATGCTTCGCTACCTAAATTGCTGGGTAATCAGGATGGAAACGTAAGGTTTGCGTCTGATGATTTTGTGTTAAGCCAGCAACAATTCAGTACCGACGATCAGTACAGAGTAGTAAGAAAGCACGCTACGATTAGAAATCTTGATGGGGAAATCCTTGGTATTCAAGTTACCCATGTTTCAACAGCTTCACTAGTGGAAAAAGATGAAGGTAGCAACACGATGTTGCTTTTCATCGACGATGCGAACCAAGAAGCTAAGCGCGGTGATAAGTTAATGGCGGGTGGATTTGAACATCCTGAAGGCTTTGAACTTGTTCCGGCTACTTCGCAGCGAGGCGCAATAGTTGGAGATTTGCATGATCACGATTTACTTGGCAAATACGACGTTGTCATTCTTGATTTAGGCAGTATGGAAGTAGCGCCAGGTACGGTCCTAGGGCTTTACTCACAAGGTCCAGCCATTATTGACGAAGAAAGTCCACGCTATGTAGATGAACCCGGCGCTAACACTGGTGGTGAGTGGTTTATCGATACAGTATCGCAACCCGCGCTTAAAGTAGGTGAAGTTGTTGTGTTTAAAACATTTGATGCGGCAAGTTACGGATTAATAACGCGAGCGAACAAAGGGATAAAGCGCGGCTTTATTGTCGCAAAGCCCTAAGCGTTGCATGGTTCATTGTCGCTCGCATTAGGAGCGATAATGGCACCACAATCTTCTCAGTTAGACAGCGAAACATTAGCATGGATTGCGCTGGCTTCCGCTCAGCGTGTTTCACCTAAACTATGGCTACAGGCTCTCAAAAAATATCAACTTTCTACTGTCGATTTAGGCAGCAACGCGTCTACGCTGCCTAACGAGGTTAAACAACTCACTAACAACATTTCACCGCCTCTTATTGATGCAGCAATAAACTGGCTGCAAGCGAGCGACAATAGACACATCGTGCCGTTGTCATCGCCTCACTATCCAGAATTACTTAAGCAATTGGATAGTCCGCCCCTCGCGCTATTTGCCACGGGAAACAAAGCGCTATTTCAAAAACCACAGATTGCTATAGTGGGAAGCAGAAGGGCCAGCCTTCAGGGTAAGCGTACCGCAACCGACATTGCTTATGGGTTATCTAGTAGCGGAGTTGTAGTGACGAGCGGCCTTGCCATGGGCATTGATAGCGCCGCACACCAAGGCGCCCTGTCTGGTAGCACCGGAACCATTGCGGTAATGGGTACGGGGCCTGAAAAGGTATATCCGGCTAAAAATAGTAAGCTCTATGAAGCTATCAACAATGACGGAGGTGTCACCGTTACAGAGTTTTTTCCGGGGCAGGGACCTAAGCCTTGGCATTTTCCAAGGCGAAATCGAATTATCGCAGCGTTATCCCTCGGAACCTTAGTGGTAGAGGCAAAAATTAAGAGTGGCACCTTGATAACTGCGAATTTGGCCGCAGATATGGGGCGAGAAGTATTCGCTGTGCCAGGCAATATCGCTAACGCTTACGCTGAAGGTTGCCACTGGTTAATCCAACAGGGCGCCAAATTAGTAACAAATATAAGCGATATTCTAGATGAAGTTGGCGTTCAGCCTGAACAACTAGGCTTGAATGTTGACGAGCAAAACGAAAAAAGTACAGCGAATAGCTTGGCAACCGATAAATTATTAGCTAGTGTGGATTATGACATCACCGCTATTGATGTCATAGCCCAGCGCAATGCCTTATCTGTATCGCAAGCAATGGCATCATTATTAGAATATGAGTTGCGTGGTTTAGTGGCCGCTGTCCCTGGTGGTTACGTTAAATTGAGGGGAAAATAATATGTTCGATATCCTCATGTATCTGTTTGAAAACTTCATTCACAGTGAAACGGAAATTCGTGTTGACCAAGACGAGTTAACGGAAGAGCTTGTGCGCGCAGGATTTCATCACGATGAGATTTATAAAGCCCTCGCATGGTTAGAAAAGTTAGCGGCACTGCAAGAGACGGACATCAAACCGTACTTTTGCAAAGGTATTAGCACTAGCTTAAGCCGTATTTACACGCATGAAGAACAAATGCGTTTAGATGTGGAATGTCGCGGTTTTCTTATGTTCTTAGAACAGGTTAATGTGTTGGATGCCTCCACACGCGAAATGGTTATAGATCGCGTTATGGAAATTGATTCCAATGAATTTTGCTTGGAAGACCTGAAGTGGGTGGTGCTAATGGTACTATTCAACGTACCTGGCAAAGAGAAAGCCTACGCACAAATGGAAGATCTTTTGTTCGAAGAGCCAGATGGTGTTCTGCATTAATGCAGTTGTAGTCACTGGTATTTGAATCTTTACTTAAAAATGCGCTGTGAAATTACAGCGCGTTTAAGGCCTTAACGTCCAATACATGTCTAAAATAGACCATTCACTCTTTTCAGCGCACGAGCATGCTCTCGATGATAATTTCGGAGATTGCCCCGAGTGCGGTAAACCTCTTCATATAAAGAACAGTAAATCCGGCCCTTTTATCGGGTGTACGGGCTATCCGGAATGTAGCTTTAGTAAGCCACTTCACGATAAACAAACCACCATACTGAAAACCTTAGACGGTGTAGCCTGCCCTGAATGCGCATCCGACTTAGCAATAAAGAAAGGGCGGTTTGGCATGTTTATCGGCTGTACCAATTTTCCTTCATGCCATCACATAGAGCCCATTAAAGAAAAAGAAGATACTTTGGTGGATTGTCCAAAGTGTAAGAAAGGGCATCTAATCTCGCGTACTAACAAATACGGCAAACAGTTTTTTGCGTGCAACCATTATCCACAATGTCGATATGTGCTAAATTTCACGCCGGTTAATGAAAGCTGCCCAGACTGCGGTTGGGGAGTATTGATAGACAAAAAGGGGCAGTTACAGTGTCCTCAGCCGGCTTGCGGCTATAAAAAGTAATTATACGAACAACTATACGAAGAACTATACGTAGAGATTAAAACCATGTCTGATATCCAAAATGGGAACGTAAACACGTTTACCCCCGTTGAGGCTAACTCACCTGAAGTAGACCCTGTTGTTGCCGCATTCCAAGCTGGCAGTTTAATCGTTTATCCAACCGAAGCGGTAATGGGCATCGGATGTGACCCCGACAATGAAGCCGCTGTAAATGCGCTGTTAGAGATAAAACAGCGACCGGTAGAAAAGGGCGTGATCTTGATTGCTGCAAACTACAGTCAGCTACTGCCTTATGTTAACGATAACGCCATTCGCCCTGACAGACGCACCGATATTTTTTCGAGCTGGCCAGGCCCTAATACTTGGCTATTACCTAAGTCGTCATCTGCGCCAGTTTGGTTAACCGGCAAGCATAGTAAAATAGCGGTGCGCGTAACTAATCACCCTGTAGTAGTGGAATTGTGCAACAAGTTAGGTAAACCGTTAGTTTCTACAAGCGCTAACCTGACCGGCCAACCGCCAGCCATCACCACTGAAGAAGCAAAAGCCGTATTCGCTGATTCCGTCTTCTATGTCGAAGGGGAAGTAGGCGGTGCAACTAAACCCAGTACCATTCGCGATGGTGACACAGCAGAGGTAATAAGAGCATGACATCAGCAGAATTACTGGACGGTAAAAATGCCGCTGAAGTAATAGAACAAGTAAAAAGCTATTTACTAGGGCTGCAAGACACCATTTGCCAAACACTTGAACTTGCCGATGGTAAGGGCCAGTTTGTTGAAGACAGCTGGCAGCGAGAAGAAGGTGGCGGTGGCCGTTCTCGAGTACTAAAAAATGGTGCGGTGATTGAACAAGGCGGCGTTAACTTTTCTCATGTGTTTGGCAGTCAAATGCCTGCTTCAGCAACGGCTAATCGCCCTGAGCTTGCGGGAAGAAACTTTCAAGCAATGGGTGTATCACTCGTTATTCATCCACATAACCCGTACATCCCAACGTCACATGCTAATGTTCGCTTTTTTATTGCAGAAAAAGAGGGCGAAGCACCTATCTGGTGGTTTGGCGGCGGCTTCGACTTGACGCCATTTTATCCGTTTAAAGATGACGTTTTGCATTGGCATGACACTGCAAAGAAGTTGTGCAAACCATTTGGCAATGACGTCTACCCTAAGTACAAAAAGTGGTGCGACGACTACTTTTACTTAAAGCATCGCAATGAAACTCGCGGAGTGGGCGGTTTATTCTTCGACGACCTGAATGAATGGGGCTTTGAACAGTCATTTGCATTTATGCAGGCTGTTGGTATTGGCTTCATCGATGCTTACGTTCCTATTGTTGAACGTCGTAAGCAAACCGATTTCGGCGAAAGAGAGCGTGATTTCCAACTTTACCGCCGGGGCCGCTACGTTGAGTTTAACCTTGTATTCGACCGAGGCACTTTATTTGGACTGCAAACCGGCGGGCGTACGGAATCAATTCTAATGTCGATGCCGCCGCTCGCGCGCTGGGAGTATTGTTATACACCTGCACCGGGTAGCGCCGAAGCCAAGCTGACAGACTGGTTAAAACCTACTGATTGGTGATTAATTATTAAATAAGGCAGCGCTTAAATCCTTACGCGGACCGCCGATAGCAGCTTTCATCTTTAATGACTAAAAAACGCCGTATTAATGTTAATGCGGCGTTTTTTTGATCTACATCAAGGTGGAATATCATCTGTGTTTCAGTGAGTTATCAAACTTGCGCTGGATCAATGTTTCTCTTAACCACAGGCGTAAAGTATCGCCATCTTAGTTAAACACAAAAGAGACACATCATGCGCAAACACTTTTTATCTGCATCTGCACTTTGCTTTACTCTTGCTGCACTCTCACCTTTAGCTAGCGCTCACCAGCAGGGCGACTGGATTGTTCGTGGCGGTCTTACTACCGTTGCTCCTGACGAATCTACCTCTAACATCGTCGCGGGTGGAACTGATCTTGGCGTGGCCCTTAATATCGATAACGATACTCAGCTAGGTCTAAACGTAGCGTACTTTATTACTGACAATATTAATATTGAGCTGCTTGCCGCAACGCCCTTTAAGCACGATGTGAATTTTTCTGTTGCTGACCCGTTAGGGACGGGTAACCAGCTTGGAGAAGTCACGCACCTTCCACCTACGCTTACCGCAAACTACTATTTTAATGATGCCAGCTCTGCGTTTCAGCCGTACATTGGTGCAGGTATCAACTATACCTTTATCTTTGATGAAGAGTTTACAGGTGCGAATGAAACAGCTGGCTTAAGCGACCTTTCGCTTGATAATTCATTTGGCTTGTCAGCACAGGTGGGAATGGATTACCAAATTGATACCAAATGGCATGTCAATGCATCGGTTCGATTCATTGATATAGATACCGAAGCCACCTTTAAAGTGGGTGATGCTGCTGGAAAGGTAAGTGATATTGAAATAGATCCTTGGGTGTATACCTTATCGGTGGGTTACACATTCTAATTATTAGTTCTACGCCTTATTAACTATTAGGCTTTCACAATTGCACTACTTTATGCGCCATAAAGAGCGTAGACAGTAACAGGGGAGTTGCGCGTTAAAAGGTTAATCCTTTCAACGCGCTTTTTTATTTTGTATTCACCATGTGATTGGCGAGTTGATCAAGTGCGTCTATCAACTGTTGAGCTAAGGCGATATCTTCAACCGTTTTAAACATGGCTTTTCGCATGCAATACATCCACTGCGCTTTTAACTCTGGTGTTACGGTATAAGGTAGGTGGCGTGCACGCAGACGCGGGTGGCCATACTGCTGCTGATAATCATCAGGACCACCAAGCCATAAACTTAAATAGAGAAAGAACACGTGGCGAATTCTGTCTAATGGCTGGGGGTGAATAGCTAGCAGTTCATTGGCGAGTGGATCGGTTTCCATTATGTCGTAAAACGTATTTGCTAATTCCCGTACTTTCTCCTCTCCACCTATACGTTCATATGGTGTACTCTGCGAAGCACGATTATCGCTTTTCTTCTTTATATTAAATAAGTCTCGTATTCCCATGAAAAAATTCGCTGTATTCGGAAATCCTATTGCACAGAGTTTATCACCAACTATCCATCAAATGTTTGCTGAACAAGTGGGAGAAAAGATTTCTTATGAAAAGATACTTGCGCCAGTAGACGGTTTTGTAGATGCCGCCAACGCGTTTTTAGCTCAGGAAGGCGCGGTAGGTTGTAACGTCACCATGCCTTTTAAGCTTGATGCATTCAACTTGGCAAAGGTAGACGACCAAGCAGCCAAAGATGCACAAGCTGTTAATACGCTAATGAATGGTGACAGCGGTGAAATATGGGGATTCAACACTGATGGTGTAGGGCTGGTAAACGACTTGCTTAACAGCGGTGTGGAAATTAAGGGTAAGCTCGTGTTGCTTATTGGTGCCGGCGGCGCTGCTCGTGGCGTAATCTCCCCGTTATTAAAAGCAGGGGCCGCCTCTTTAACCATCACCAATAGAACCAAAGCGAAAGCTGAGGAAGTGGCAAGCGCCGCTTCAAACGCTAAAGTGCAGGTGGCTGCGCTTGAAGATATCGCAGATGTTGCGCCTCATATTATTATCAATTCAACAGCCGCCAGTTTAAGCAATGAATTGCCGTGCCGTTTAAATGATGGTGTTTTACAAAACTGTGAAGTGGTGTACGACATGGTTTATAAAAACTCACCCACGCGCTTTATGAGAGAGGCGGCCGAACTTGGTGTTAAAACACAAATAGATGGGTTAGGGATGCTGGTTGAGCAAGCGGCTGAAGCTTTCTACATATGGACACATAAGCGCCCCGATACTTCAGATATTGTAAAACGTGTCAGGGCTATCGTTGAGCAAGGTGAGAAGCGAAACTAGTTCGCTTCTTCAAGGTACTCATCTTTCAATACAACATAGTTAACGGCAGACTGTTTCAGGAATGCCATTTCGGCGTCGTTGAGCGGCCTTTTCTTTTGCATGGGGTTTCCAACGTAAAGAAATCCGCTTTCTAACCTTTTGTTCGGCGGTACTAATGTACCTGCACCAATAAACACATCGTCTTCAACAACAACACCATCCATTACAATAGCGCCCATGCCAACGAGAATTCGATTACCCAACTGACAGCCGTGCAGCATACACTTATGCCCAACGGTAACGTCCTCACCAATGATAAGAGGGAAGCCGTTGGGGTTCTTCTCAGATTTACGGGTAACGTGTAAAACACTGCCATCTTGAATATTAGAACGGGCGCCAATACGAATTTTGTTCACGTCGCCACGAGCTGCAACCAGCGGCCAAATACTCGCATCATCTTCTAAAACTACATCACCGACGATTCTTGCCGAGCCATCAACATAGACATTCTTTCCTAATGTAGGAGAAACACCTTTAAAACTATCAATCGATTTATGCATTACACACTCATATAAATTGCGCAGAAAGTGAATTACGCAAACTCTAACAGCAATGCCGATGAGTTGGTACTAGTAGGGTGGTTACAGAGCCTACCTGTAATGCTTTAAGCAACAGGTAACTATCTTGGGGTAGCAACACGCGAAGAGGAGGGTAGTAAATCACAAGGAGAAAAATGATAATGTAGCTTGCTAATAGAATTTATCGAGACGTTGTAATGCCCAAGCGCTATGTATTTTTCACTGCCCTTTCCTATGCGTATCCTATTTATAGACCACTACAAGAGGCCATTAGGGCTAGAGGTGACGAAGTAGCGTGGTTTTTGGAAGGAGAATGTCCCGATCTATTGAAGCCTGATGAAATTCGCCTTCATACTATTAATGATGTTATTGAATACAACCCCTTAGCCATATTTGCGTGTGGAAATATCATCTATCACTTTTTGCCAGGTATAAAGGTATCAGTATTTCACGGTTACCCGATTGGCAAGCGGGGGGAGAAGACTAGCGCTACAGATGATCACTTCTCTATTCGCGGGTGGTTTGATATGTACTGTACTCAGGGGCCAAGTAGCACAGAGTATTTTAAGCAGCTTGAAGCAAAGCATCAGTTTTTTAAAGTGTATCAAACAGGTTGGGCTAAAGTGGATGACTACTTTTCTTCATATAAGAAGGAAAACGATGTTCCCACTATTCTCTACGCCACCACTTTTTCTAAAGGCATTACCTCTGCTCCTGTACTTGTCGATACAATTAGTAGGTTAGTGAAAGAAAAGAAATGGAATTGGCGTTTAACATTCCATCCCAAACTCAACGATCAAGCACTATTAGATAGATATCGTGCGCTGGCAGATGAATATAGTAACGTTACGTTTGTCGATAATGTGCGTCTTGAAGACTTTCAGCAATCAGATGTCATGTTGTGTGACAGCAGCTCTATAATTTTAGAGTTTATGATGATGAACAAACCTGTTGTCACTTATCGCAATACAAACCCCGGACAACATTTACTTAATGTCACAGAAGTAAGCGAAGTAGAAAACGCCATTGAAACTGCATTAACGCGACCAGCATCATTAATGAAAGAGGTTAATGACTTTGCCCATTATCATGAAGCCTATAGAGATGGACATAATTGCGAACGTATTTTAGATGCAGTCGATGACTTTGATAGTAACTATAAAGGTAAGATAAAAGCTAAGCCGCTTAACCTTTGGCGCAAGTTCAGGTTAAGGAATAAGCTGAAATACTGGAAATAGTTGGTATTTTGAGCGTTCAAAACGAATATGACACTTTTTTTAAAATAAGTGTTGACGTGAGCGCTCATTTCCCTAAAATGCGCATCCGCTTCGGGGGAAAAGCAAAACAGCAAGCCTCTTGGAGTAAGTCTCTACTACCTTTATAGGCCAGTAAAGACGGGAGTTTAGAAGAAACGCTTCAGAAAATAAATTTTCAAAA